>NZ_JAWOIS010000062.1:0-103574 GCF_046484525.1 Marinobacter sp. | reverse complement strand
TAACGCCGAAGCACAGCGGCGCCCTTGGAATGGCGACGAAGGAGCCATGGAAAGGGCGTCCGGCGGCCGTAGGCCGCGTACTGCTGCGACTTGTTAAGGGCCTGTTTACCCTTGGTTTTTGATTTGGCACCCAACGCTGAATGCCGACTCCCGATACCTTGCAATAACTTGACCAATTGCGCCAGGAACCAGAACACCGAATAGGCAGAAATTGCCCAATGAATACGCCGGATTGCCCCGAGACCTGAACACCAGATTAGCCGCCAAACCGTTGCCAGACTGAGGCCTGTTTTCAGCCTGCGGACAACCACTGAAGCCAGTGCCAAACACAAAACCCAATGAGCACCGGAGCAAGGCCTTTAACGCAAAGATAAGCGGCGCCCTGTACAGGGCGTCCGGTGGAGGCCGTAGGCCGGAACGAACTTGATCGACTTGTTAAATTATTTCAAGTTTGGCTACTTGGTAATACTCCTGCTCAGGAGCACTAACCCATAGGGCTATATTTCTTGGTAGATCAAATTCGGTTGTTACGCCAGCGTTTTCGAGAACCGGGCCCTTAAACTCAACCAAGATAGGTTCGTTAAACCCAGCTAATTCGAACGTACCTATGGCCCAATGGGCGTATTTACCCTGCTCTGAGCCGGAGTCTAGGAGGAAAAATTCCCCAGTGATCCTGTGTGGCCAACTTTCTACAGTTTCAAGATATTTTTCTGCATCGTTCTCAGGTATCCGGGCGTTTAGCTCCGGGTCTGCCGGTTTGACGCCTGTGAGCTTTTCAAATAACCAATTATAAATGCTCATCTAGTGCACCAAAAATTTAACGCCAGCAATAAACGGCGCCCTGAAAAGGGCGTCCGGTGGAGGCCGAAGGCCGGAACGAATTTAATTGCCTTGTTATAACTGGCACGGTTTCAGCGACCTTTCTTCTTGGTCGGATTCCGAATATGGCCAACCACAAGAACCACCACACAAATGAACAAGATCAGCAAAAGAACCAACAAGAGGAGTCCTGCGCCGCCTTCACAGGTTTGCTCACAACCGAGAAGCCTTGCGAGGAAGCGAACCCCTCCCCTAAACAACCCGTCAAACAGTAGTTCTCCCAAAAACTCTCACCTACTTTTGCCGGAGCCTGATTGCCCCGTGCATATAACAGCTAATTATACGAACGCGTTCGTATAACACCCGTTCGTAAAACCCCATCTTAAAACTCTCAATATTTTTTTCAAAAATCACTTCAAAAACAGTTGCTTGAGAGCATTTCACCACGGCTACCGCCGGAGTTATACGCCCACCTTCGAGCCACCCCTGCGCACCATTGTGGGCGTATAACTCCGCCCATTGTTTTCCATCTTTTCAACCCTATCAGATAGTTACACGGATTTCTCATGCGACTTTTGCAGTTTTGCGAACGCGTTCTTATAACTCCGCCCTACAGTCGCATCTTGACATCTCCATATACCGGGTTACTGTATATAAAAACAGTATTTCGAGGATGACTGGATATGGATATCCCCTCCCCCCTTCCGGCACAGCCAACCCGCTTCCTGGACAAGGTCCGGAGCTTTATCCGTCTGCGCGGCATGGCGTACAAAACCGAAACAACCTACCTGTTCTGGATCAAACGGTTCATCCGGTTTCATGATCGGAGACACCCTGAGTCTATGGGAACTGTCGAAGTGGAAGCGTTTCTGTCTCACCTTGTTTTGCAGGCAAATGTCAGCACCGCTACCCAGAGGGTCGCGCTCAATGCGCTTGTGTTTCTGTACCGTGAGTTCCTGGGGCAGCCCTTGGAGGAACTCAGTTTTGAACGCGCGAGGAGGCCCAAGCGTTTACCCACCGTGTTCAGTCCGGAGGAAGTAAAGGCAGTGATCGGCAACCTGGAAGGCGAATACAGGCTTGTCGCCATGCTTCTCTATGGCTCAGGCCTGCGTATTAATGAAGCGTTGCGTTTGCGGGTTAAAGACGTGGACTTTGATATGCAGCAGCTGATCGTTCGAAGTGGCAAGGGGGACAAGGACCGGATTACTTTGCTGCCGGATCGCTTGATTAAGCCGCTACGGAAACAGATCGATTCTGCCCTGCACCAGCATCAGGCCGATCTCCTCAAAGGGGTCGGTTCAGTCTATTTACCCGCAGGGCTGGCACGAAAGTATCCGAATGCCAGCGAGGAGCCTGGCTGGCAGTATGTTTTCCCCGCAGCGGAGCTTTCCCGGGATCCGCGTGCTAACGTCCGGAGGCGCCATCATCTGCTCGATCGGACGGTTCAGAAACACTTCCGGCGCGCTATTTTGGATGCTGGTATTCGCAAGCATGCGGGCAGCCACACCTTCCGACACAGTTTTGCTACGCGTCTGCTTGAGGCGGGGTACGACCTGCGCACCATCCAGAAGCTGCTGGGGCATTCGGACCTGCGAACCACTGAGATCTACACCCACGTTGTTCGCAAGGGAGGATTTGGCG
This sequence comes from Marinobacter sp., assembly GCF_046484525.1. Classification (GTDB taxonomy): domain Bacteria; phylum Pseudomonadota; class Gammaproteobacteria; order Pseudomonadales; family Oleiphilaceae; genus Marinobacter. Next base: position 101,114 of record NZ_JAWOIS010000062.1, on the reverse strand, counting down.
TCCGCAGCCCGGTTGACAGTGCCTTTTAAACTCCCGGTTACTGGCCGGTATCCGTTTGATATGGATATAGCCGGGCAGCGGGGGCCCTGAGGGCCTCACTGCATGTTCTGGTAAGCGTCGTCTGTGCGAGCGGCCATCACGAAGTCGTTTTTGTGCAGGCCGCCAATCTTGTGGGTCCACCAGCGCACGGTGGCTTTGCCCCACTCCAGCAGGATAGCCGGGTGATGATTTTCCTCTTCGGCCAGATCGGCCACTTTGTTGGTGAATGCCTGGGCCTGGACGAAGTTGCGGAATTTGAACACGCACCGGAGCTGTTCTTCGCCATCCAGCTCGACGATTTCCCAGTCGGGAACAGATTTGAGCAGTTCGGCTTTTTCGTCTGCGGTGACTTGTGGTGCGTCAGCACTGCAGGCTTCACAGGCTTGCTGTTTCAGATCGCTCATTTTCACCTCCTTTTGCCTCTTCCCTAACCATGGGTTTCAGCCTTCGTTTTATCAACCCGGTGCTTGAAATCCGGCCCTGTTCATAATACTGTATATTTAAACAGTATTCGGAGATTTCCCCATGAGCGAACTGCTGAACACACTGATGCGGGATGCCCGTGTCTGGCAGGGGCACCGGCACCGTCAAACCACACAACCCTCCGAATCCACCGGCTACCAGGTACTGGATAACCAGCTGGGGGGCATCGGCTGGCCCCGGGGCGCGTTGAGCGAATGCCTGCTGGATGCCCCCGGTATTGGCGAGCTGCACTTGTTATTACCGTTGATGCAGCGGCTGACGGAAGCGGGCAAGACCGCATTCTGGCTGAATCCGCCACACACGCCCTATGCACCGGCCCTGGCACGGGAAGGCGTAGATCTGGATCAGGTGGTAATGATTCATACCGAAGATGCCGGCGATTTCCTATGGACCCTGGAAAACTGCCTTCGCTCCCCGGTCACCGGTCTGGTGCTGGCCTGGCCGGGCAAGCTGGCCACCCGTGAGGTCCGCCGGCTGCAACTGGCGGCGGAAGCGGGCAGCAACGTGTGTGTGCTGTTCCGGGAGCGCAAATATGCAGAGCAGAACTCTCCGGCCGCCCTGCGCCTGGAACTGACGCCGGACGACAATCAGGATCTCAAGGTCAATGTGATCAAGCGCCGGGGCAGCTGGCCCGGGCAGCGGTGCAGCCTGGCCATGGCGCACCGGGCCGACCTGGCGTTCCGGGAAGCCCCTCGGGTGGTGCAAGGCCCCTGGCAACACACACAACGATAGGGTTCACATGCTCTGGTTGTACCTGCATTTTCCGCACCTGCTGCTGGACCATATCCGCCGTGACCGGGAGGACCAACGCCCTCTGGTTATTGTGGAAGGCTCCGGCCAGCGCGTTATCCAGGCCTGCCCGGATGCCCGGGACCATGGTGTACGTGCCGGCATGCGCCTGAAAACCGCCATCAACCTGGTACCGGAACTGGGCATGGTGCGGGCACAGCCCGAGCAGGAAGCCCGGATACTGGAAGACCAGGCTCGGTGGCTATACCGCTACGCTGCCCACATCGTATTGGTATCCCCGGATGGCCTCCTGGCGGAAATCGGCAGTCTGCAGAGGCTATACGGCGGCCTGCCGGCGGTCTGGCAAACGGTGGAACAGGCCCTGAACGAACACCGGCTCACCGCCTGGGTTGCCATTGGCCATACTCCGCTGTCAGCCCGACTGATTGCCCGGGCCGGCAAGGGGGAATGCACAGCGGACAAGGGTCATATTCTCCGGGCCCTGGAGACCATGCCACTGGTGGCTGCAGAGTTTGATGGGAAAACCTGCACCCGCCTGCAGCGGCTGGGTCTGAATACCCTGGGCGAGGTATTCGCGCTGCCCGCACCGGAGCTGGCCCGCCGGCTGTCTCCGGAAACCCTGGCCCGCATCCAGAAAATCCAGGGCACAAGGCCCGATCCGCAAACACCTTGGCAGCCGCCCCATTCGTTTCGTCAGCAGGCGGATTTCATTCAGGAGATCGAACACACTCAGGGGCTGCTGTTTCCGCTGCAACGCATACTCTCGGAGCTGGAAGACGACCTGTGCTGGCGCCAGCAGGACACCGACAGCCTGCACCTGATCCTGCAGCACCGGCACGAGGAAGACACCCGCCTGCGGATACGGACCGCCGGGCCGGAACACCGGGCCGAGGCCTTCCTGAACCTGATCCGGCTGCGGCTGGAACAGCAGCCATTGCGGGCACCGGCGGTTGCCCTGGTGCTGTCGGTGAAACGCTTTCTGGGGCGAGAAGCTCCCACCGGCCAGGATCTGTTGGGCGAAGGCCAGGACCTGAACGAGGCCTGGCATACCCTGATCAGCCGGTTGCAGGCACGACTGGGCGAGCAATCCCTGAAACGGTTATCCCCCCAGGCGGACCATCGCCCGGAGCGGGCCTGGTCGGCCACAGAGGTGCAACAAAAACACAAATCCCGTCTTGCAGCGCCGGAACACCTGCCCCGCAGGCCACTCTGGCTGCTGCAGGGCCCGCAACCGCTGACCGAACCGCCGGCGGCCTGGTTTGCCGGGCCGGAACGCATCAGTGGCGGCTGGTGGGACGGCCAACGGGTACATCGGGATTATTACATCGCCCAGCTGCAAAGCGGCCAGCTGGCCTGGGTCTTCCGGGATGTGCATGAGGGTTGGTTCATCCATGGCTGGTTCGGGTGACGCAATGTCCGGCTACGCCGAGCTCTTCTGCTTCAGCAACTTCACTTTCCTGACCGGCGCCTCCCACCCTCACGAATTGTCGGAACGGGCGGCAGAGTTGGGTTACACCGCCCTGGCCATCACCGATGCCTGCTCCGTGGCCGGCATTCCCCGGGCCTGGGCAGCCCTGAAAGAAAGTCAGGTCAAGCTGATTACCGGCAGCTGGTTTGAGCTGGAGGATGCCCCGACAGGCGCCGCGATTCCCCGATTCATCTTGCTCGCCCGCACCCGCATGGGGTACGGCCAGCTATGCCAGCTGATCACTACTGGCCGCCGCCGCGCGGAAAAAGGCCAGTACCGGCTGTTTTACAGGGATGTGGAAACCCACGAGCTGGACGACTGCCTGTGCCTCTGGCTGCCGCCAGCCATTGTCGAGGTGGATGCTGACCAGGCCCTGGCCTGCGGCGAATGGCTGTACCGGCTGTTTGACCACCGGTTCTGGATTGCCGCCGCCCGTACCCTGGAATCCGGAGAAGAGCAGCAACTGGCCCGCACCCGCTGGCTGGCCGATCAGCTTCGCTGCCCCATCACCGCCTGTGGCGAGGTCCACATGCACAGCCGGGAGCGCCAGCCCCTGCAGGACGTACTCACCACCCTGCGCCATCACACCACCCTGGAAAGTGCCGGCCATTGCCTGTTCCAGAACGGTGAGCGTTACCTGCGTCCCCTGCCAGTCCTGCAACGGCTGTTCCCGGAAACCTGGCTGCAACAGGCCCTGCGCATTGCCGAGGACTGCACCTTCGAGCCCGGCAGCCTGCGCTACGAATACCCACCGGATCTGGTTCCGGAGGATGAAACGCCCGCCGGCTACCTCAAACGCCTGACCCGCGAAGGCGAGCGCCGGCGCTACCCGGATGGCACCCCGCTCCAGATCCAGGGCCTGATCCGCAAGGAGCTGGAGCTGATCACGGAGATGAAGTACGAACACTACTTCCTCACCATCCAGGACATCGTCGCCTTTGCCCGCAGCCAGGGCATCCTGTGCCAGGGACGGGGCTCGGCGGCCAATTCGGCGGTTTGTTATTGCCTGGGTATCACCGAAGTGAACCCGGCCAATGTAGAGCTGCTGTTCGAACGATTCATCTCCAGGGATCGCAACGAACCGCCGGATATCGATGTGGATTTCGAGCACGAACGGCGGGAGGAAGTCATCCAGTACATCTATCGGCGCTATACCCGGGAACGGGCCGCTCTGGCCGCCACCGTCATCCGCTACCGCCCCCGCAGCGCCATCCGCGATGTGGGCAAGGCCCTGGGTTTTGATCCGGCCCTGGTGGAACAACTGCTGGATGGCATCGACTGGCGGGACGAGGCCACCAACTGGCGCCAGCAGATCCTGGACAAGAATCTCACCCGCAACCCGCAGGTGGCGGACCAGTTCTTTACCCTGGTGAACACCCTGCTCGGCTTTCCCCGGCACCTGTCCCAGCACGTCGGCGGCTTTGTGATCAGTTCCGGCCCGCTGGCCGAACTGGTACCGGTCGAGAACGCCGCCATGGAAGACCGTACCGTGATCCAGTGGGACAAGGACGACCTGGAAAGCCTCGGGCTGATGAAAGTGGACGTCCTGGCGCTCGGCATGCTCTCTGCCATCCGCAAGGCGCTGGAGCTGATCAGCGAACAAAAAGGCGGCCCATTTACTATCCAGGACATCCCCCAGGAAGACCCGGCCACCTACGCCATGCTCCAGAAGGGCGACAGCATCGGCGTATTCCAGGTGGAATCCCGCGCCCAGATCAACATGCTGCCGCGGCTGAAGCCGGAGACTTACTATGATCTGGTCATCGAAGTCGCCATCGTCCGCCCCGGTCCCATCCAGGGCGACATGGTCCACCCCTACCTGCGCCGCAAACACGGCCTGGAACCGGTGGACTACCCAAACGACGCCGTCCGCCGTGTCCTGGAACGCACCCTGGGCGTGCCCATTTTTCAGGAACAGGTCATCAAACTCGCCATGGTCGCCGCCGGCTTCTCCGCCGGCGAAGCAGACCAACTCCGCCGCGCCATGGCCGCCTGGAAATCCCACGGCGACCTCACCCCGTTCCGGGAAAAACTCATCACCGGCATGCTCGAACGGGGCCATGATGCCGACTTTGCCGAACGGTTATACCAACAGATCTGCGGCTTCGGTGGTTACGGCTTCCCCGAATCCCACGCCGCCAGCTTCGCCCTGCTGGTTTACGTCTCTGCCTGGATCAAACGCCACTACCCCGCAGCCTTCTACTGCGCCCTGCTCAACAGCCAGCCCATGGGCTTCTACTCCCCATCCCAACTGGTCCAGGACGCTCGCCGCCACAACGTCACCGTGTTGCCACCAGACGTCAATTACAGCCATTGGGACCACACCCTCGAAGGCCCGGACCGCCACCTGCGCCTGGGCCTCAGAATCATCCAGGGCCTTTCCACCGGCGGCGCCGAACGCATCCACCAAAACCGCCCGGCCAACGGCTACCGCTCCGCCACAGAACTCCGCCGCCAGGCCGCCCTCAACCAGCGGGACATGGAACTCCTCGCCGGCGCCAACGCCATGCCCGGCTTCACCGCTAACCGCCACCAGGCCTACTGGCAACTGCTCGATCACGAACAGCCCACCGAACTGTTCGCCGCAGAAGACCCGGACGACTACCAACCGGACCACTGCGACCAACTCCCCGAACCCACCGAAGGCCAGAACGTCCTGGCCGACTACGCCAGCCAGGGCCTGACCCTCCAACGCCACCCCCTGGCTCTATTACGGCAGCAAGGCCACCTCCGCTTCTGCCTCACCTCCGAACAACTCAAAACCACCAAAGCCGGCATCCCCGTCCAGGTCGCCGGCCTCGTCACCGGCCGCCAACGCCCCGGCTCCGCCTCTGGCGTCACCTTCGTCACCCTCGAAGACGAAACCGGCAACGTAAACGTCGTAGTCTGGCTGGAAACCGCACGACGGCAGCGGAAGCCATTACTGACTGCCCGGCTATTACATGTGAAAGGCGTGCTGGAGAGAGAGGGCGATATCGTCCATGTGATGGCGGGGAAACTGTCGGACCTGAGCCATCTGATTAACTCGTTACCGGTCAGTTCGAGAGATTTTCACTGATCTCGAATCTACACATACCTTCAGGGTCTCGTTTCCGGAATCCCACTGAATGGTATGGGCGCCTGTCAGGGTCTCCCTCCCGGGAATGTTGAAGGCCATGGATGGCCTGAAACAAGCGCACATGGGTGAGGCCGAGCGTTTATGAAGCGAAGCTTCATGCGACAGCCGAACGACAGCAATCTGTGATTGCTGGCTGGACCCCGAAGGGGTGCTCGTAGCGGTTCCCGGGAGGGAGACCCTGACAGGTGCTTGCACCTTAAGTTAACGGCCAGAAACAAGAAAACCCCGCCCAAAGGCGAGGTCTTCTCAAAACAGCGGCGAGAGATCAGCTCAACAACTTGATCATCACACCCGCAGCCACCGCGGAGCCGATAACACCAGCCACGTTCGGCCCCATCGCGTGCATCAGCAGGAAGTTCTGCGGATTGGCCTCCAGACCAACCTTGTTGGACACCCGCGCCGCCATCGGCACCGCAGATACCCCGGCAGAACCGATCAGCGGGTTGATCTGCTCCTTGGTCAGCTTATTCATCAACTTCGCCATCAGCACACCACAAGCCGTACCGATACCGAATGCGACAATACCCAGCGCCAGAATACCCAGAGTCTGGGCGTCCAGGAACTTGTCCGCCATCAGCTTGGAGCCAACAGACAGCCCAAGGAAGATCGTGGTGATATTGATCAGGGCATTCTGGGCCGTATCGCTCAGACGCTCCACCACGCCACACTCCCGCATCAGGTTACCGAAGCAGAACATACCCAGCAGCGGTGCCGCATCCGGCAGGAACAGAACCACCGCAATCAGTACCACCAGCGGGAAGATAATCTTCTCCTGCTTGCTCACCGGGCGCAGCTGGGACATCTTGATGGCGCGCTCTTTTTCGCTGGTCAGCGCCTTCATGATCGGCGGCTGGATCATCGGCACCATCGCCATGTAGGCATAGGCCGAGACCGCAATGGCACCCAGCAGATGCGGAGCCAGAACACTGGACACGTAGATGGAGGTAGGACCATCCGCACCACCGATAATACCGATGGCGGCGGCTTCCAGGATGTTGAAATCCAGAACACCGGTCCAGTCCAGCAATGCAGCACCCAACACGGTTCCAAAAATACCGAACTGCGCTGCCGCACCCAGCAGCATGGTCTTCGGGTTGGCCAACAAAGGACCAAAGTCTGTCATGGCACCCACGCCCATGAAAATCACCAGCGGCCCGATGGTGCTGCCGATAACCACGGAGTAGAAGTTGTACAGCATGCCATGGCCATAACCGAAGTCCTGGGCAATGGAGTTGGCCATCGCCATCTCGGAGTAACTGGCCTCCTTGACGGCAACCTTGAAGGCTTCCTTCAGCTCGGGCGTCACCGCCTGGCCGGCCTGATAAGCCACATCTAGCGGCGCGGCCAGCGCGGCCAGAATCTGGCTCGCGTCGCTCTTGAGAGCGAAGTGGATGGCATTTTCCGCCGCAGTCAGGGCAAGCCCTGCCTCCGGGATGTTCGCCAGGATGCCGCCGAAACCGATTGGTATCAGCAGCAGTGGCTCAAAGCCCTTGCGAACTGCAAGGAACAGCAGAAGCAGGCCGATGGCGATCATGATCACCTGGCCGAGCTCGATGTTGAACAGGCCACTACCTGTCCAGAGTGTGATTAATTTTTCCATGGAATGCTGGCCCTTATGCGATTGTCAGCATTTCATCATCAGGGGATACGGCATCACCGACCTTGATGAAGACCTCACCGATGGTACCGGCTTTGGGTGCGCGAACTTCGGTTTCCATCTTCATGGCTTCGAGGATGATCAGGACATCGCCCTCTTCCACGGTGTCACCCGGAGAAACCAGAACCTTGAAGATGTTACCGCCCAGCGGTGCTACCAGAGGCTCACCTTCGCCGGCAGCAGGTGCCGGTGCCGAGGATGCGGCCGGTGCGGAAGCAGCACCACCCTCACCCTGGATCTGGCTGATCTCACCGCCTTCGGAAACAGCAACCACAAACTTCTTGCCGTTCACTTCCACGGTGTAGGTCTCGGGGCCTTCGGACTTCTTGGCCGGAGCGGCGCTTTCGGCGGTCGGAACCGGCTCGAATGCATCCGGGTTGCCACGGTTTTCCAGGAACTTCAGGCCGATCTGCGGGAACAGCGCGTAGGTCAGCACGTCGTCTACGGTGTTATCCGCCAGCTTGATGCCTTTCTCTTCGGCGAGCTTCTTCAGTTCGTCGGTCAGCTTGTCCATTTCCGGCTCAAGCAGGTCGGCCGGACGACAGGTAACGGGCTCTTTTCCGTCCAGAACACGCTCCTGCAATTCCTTGTTCATGGGCGCCGGTGCCGCACCGTACTCGCCCTTGAGGATTGCAGAGGTTTCTTTGGAGATGGACTTGTAGCGCTCGCCGGTCAGAACGTTCAGTACCGCCTGGGTACCCACGATCTGGGACGTCGGCGTTACCAGCGGAATGAAGCCCAGGTCTTCGCGGACCTTGGGAATCTCGTCCAGAACCTGGTCGAACTTGTCGCTCGCGTTCTGCTCACGCAGCTGGTTTTCCATGTTGGTCAGCATGCCACCGGGCACCTGGGCAATCAGGATGCGGGAATCGGTACCCCGGAGGCTGCCCTCGAACTTCGCGTACTTCTTGCGCACTCCGCGGAAGTATGAAGCGATTTCTTCCAGCAGGTTCAGATCCAGGCCGGTGTCACGGTCGGTGCCTTCCAGAATCGCCACCACAGCTTCGGTGGGCGAGTGACCGTAGGTCATACTCATTGAGGAGATGGCGGTGTCCACGTTATCGATACCGGCTTCCGCCGCCTTGATGGCAGTGGCGGTCGACATGCCAGTCGTTGCGTGGCACTGCATGTGGATCGGAATATCCAGTTCTTTCTTCAGACGGCTGACCAGATCGTAGGCCACGTACGGCTTGAGAATACCCGCCATGTCCTTGATAGCGATGGAGTCCGCGCCCATGTCGGCCACTTCCTTCGCCAGCTCGACCCACATCTCGATGGTGTGGACCGGGCTGGTGGTGTAGGCAATGGTGCCCTGGGCGTGCTTGCCGGTCTTACGAACGGCCTTGATGGCACGATCCAGGTTGCGAGGGTCGTTCATCGCATCAAAAATACGGAATACATCGACGCCATTCTCGGCGGCACGCTCACAGAAACGGTCCACCACGTCATCCGCGTAATGGCGGTACCCCAACAGATTCTGACCACGCAGCAACATCTGCTGCGGCGTGTTGGGCATGGCTTTTTTCAGCTCGCGGATGCGATCCCAGGGATCTTCGCCCAGGTAACGGATACAGGAGTCGAAGGTAGCTCCACCCCAGGATTCCAGAGACCAGAAACCGACTTTGTCGAGTTTCTCGGCAATGGGCAGCATGTCATCCAGCCGCATACGGGTGGCAAGCAGGGACTGGTGCGCGTCACGCAGAATTACGTCCGTAATCCCCAGCGGTTTCTTTGTGTCAGTCATCGTGTCAGCCTTCTGTTAAAAGGTTCTAATCTGTTACCGGGTCACTTCTTGTGGCGTGACCGGTATTGTGCAATCGCCTTCTTGATGGCCTCGGCAGTGTCAGGATCAACCGACGCGGGCGCCTTCGGCTTGGCACGTGGCGTTCTGGCCGGGGTTGCCGGCTCTGGTGGCGCAAACCGTCCAATGAGTTTGGACATGAGGAGTGTCGCGAATACCAGAACAATCAGGAACACGAACACGAAGCCCATACCTGCGATCATCAGATCAACGGCTTGTGACATCAGCTCATTCATATCGAACAGCTACCTGTATTGGTTTGTGTGATTTCCCCGCCTTGCCCGGTCCGACCACTTAGACTAAGGTCTTACAGCCTTATCGGGACAAATCGGGAGGCAAAATCCTGCGTAATTTACCGTTTTCGCGTGCCCCGAGCAACCTGAATGGGATTTGCCATACGCGCTTTCCGAGGCTCGTGGCCCGAATTGACAAATTTCCGCACCCCGGAGCCGTTCCGAATTCAGGCATATCGGACACGTATTTTCCGCCCCTTGATCCGCCCCTGTTCGAGGCGCTTCAGAGCCTTGGCTGCGAGCTCCCGATCGATCGCAACAAAGCACTGAAAATCAAACAGATCGATCTTGCCCACGGCCGCTCCGGGAATGCCCGCTTCACCGGTCAGCGCACCAAGGACATCACCGGGGCGCACCTTGTCCTTTCGGCCGCCGGCAATACACAGTGTCCGCATGGCCGGTGCCACGGGCCGGCGCGGCACCGCCAGCAGGGCTTCGGTATCGCCCCATGCCGCCGGCCGCTTACGGGCAGCCTCGAGCTGGCTGATCTTGTGGCCTTTGGCAGGTGTGCAAAGAGTTACCGCCAGGCCCTGTTCACCCGCGCGGCCAGTGCGGCCCACACGATGGGTATGAACTTCGGGATCCCTTGCCGGCTCGGCGTTGATCACCAGGGGCAGGGATTTGATATCCAGCCCCCGGGCAGCCACGTCAGTAGCTACCAGTACCGAGCAGCTCTGGTTGCCGAAACGCACCAGCACGCTATCCCGCTCCCGCTGTTCCAGATCCCCGTGGAGCGCTAAAGCGGAAAAACCACTGTCCCGCAGGCTGTCAGCAAGCTCATCACACTGCTGTTTGGTGGTACAGAACACGATGCAGGATGCGGGCTGGCGCTCAGACAGTACCGCCATGACCGCCCCGGCGGTGACACCGGAAGGAATTTCATAGAAGAGCTCACGGATATCCGGGTTGTCCCCAGCCGACTCCGCCCTCACATCTACAGGTTCGCGCTGGTAACGACTGCTGAGCTTACGGATGGCTTCCGGCCAGGTAGCAGAAAACATCAGGGTCTGGCGCGCGTCCGGCGTGTGGGAAAGGATGTCCTCCATCGCTTCCTGAAACCCCATGTCCAGCATCCGATCCGCTTCATCCAGGACAACCGTACTGGCCTTGTCCAGCTTCAGAGTACCCTTGCGCAGGTGATCCTGAATCCGCCCCGGCGTACCCACAACGATATGCGCTCCGTGGCTCAGGGAGCCGATCTGGGGGCCGATGGCAACCCCGCCACACAGGGTAAGCACCTTGATGTTCTTCCGGGCCCGGGCCAGCTCCCGCAAGGATTTCGCCACCTGGTCCGCCAGCTCACGTGTGGGGCAAAGCACCACCGCCTGCACGGCAAACAGTCGCGGCCGAAGGCCCTCGATCAATCCAATGCCGAAGGCCGCTGTTTTCCCGCTGCCGGTCTGGGCCATGGCAATAACATCCTTACCCGCCAGGCAATGGGGCAACGCCCGGGCCTGGATCTCGGTAGGTTGTTCGAAACCAAGCTGCTCAAGATTGGCAACCATGGCAGGTGAAAGACCAAATTCTTTAAAGGAAGACATACAAGAAAATCCCGGGGACAGCCGATGCTGGTTATGGAGGCAAAAACGAGCGCGTATACTACACCATCAGGATACCCGATTTGGTAAATAAAGAACGGAGCTACCGATGGCATCCCTACAGGATCAGTTACTGAAAGCCGGTCTGGCCGACGAGAAGAAAGCCAAGGCCATCCGCAGTGAGAAACGCAAACAACGCAAACAGCAGCCCAAGGGGGCGGTACAGGTCAACGAAGCGGAAATCCGCGCCCGCCAGGCCCGGGAAGAGAAGGCCGAACGGGACCGGCAGCTGAACCTCCAGCGCCAGAAAGAGGTAGAGAAAAAAGCCATCCAGGCCCAGATCCGTCAGCTGGTGGAAACCAACCGTCTGGATCGCAGCCGGGGCGAAACCTCCTACCAGTTCGTGGATGACAAGAAGATCAAGAAAATCCTGGTGGACGACACCATGGTGGATCAGCTCTCCCGTGGCCGTCTGGCGGTGGTTCGTCTGGGCGAGAACTATGATGTGGTGCCTGAAAAGGTCGCCCGCAAGATCATTGAGCGGGACGAAGGCGCCGTTGTGGTCCTGCACGACCGCAAGCAGGACGACCAGGGCGAGGACGATCCCTATGCCGGTTACGAGATCCCTGACGACCTGATGTGGTAGGTATTAGTAATAACTTCGCGCCCGGCGGCGCTGAACTAGACTGCAGGAACAGTCTCATTCGGGAGAATAACACCATGAAACTGAAAACCTCACTGATTCGCACCGCCGGCGTTGCCATGCTGGTCACCATGGTCAGCTTTCCCCTCGCAGCCCAGGAAGAAGAAGCCGTCTTCGGCCGGGAACTGATGACCCAGCAGGAGATGCAGGAACACCGCCAGACCATGCAGAACCTGAACACCCAGGCGGAACGGCAACAATACCTGCAGCGGCACCAAGAGCGCATGCTTGAGCGCGCCCGCGAGCGCGGCGTAGAGCTTCAGAACGGCCAGGGCCGCGGCCAAGGACAGGGCATGATGAATGGTCAAGGCCAGGGTCAGGGCCAAGGTATGATGAATGACCAAGGTCAAGGCCAAGGTCAAGGCCAAGGTCAGGGTCAGGGTCAGGGTATGATGAATGGTGGACAAGGTAACCGTGGTGGTAAAGGCTCCGGCGGCCAGGGTGGCGGCGGATAAACGACAGTCCACCGCTTTATCGGGCACAAAAAAACGGGGCTGAAAATTCAGCCCCGTTTTCGTTTACGGCGTGGACTACCAGAGATGGTATCAAGCGGTTCCGCGACGCTCGCGCGCCCAGAGGCCGGTAACCCAGGATGAATCCGAAGCCAACTGGTCTAAACCATCCTCGCCTTCATCGGCAAATCAGTTGGCAGGTACCGACAGTATCTATGTAAATCAGTGTCTTGCCGTCTACAGGTGGGGCCGAGAGGTTATCGGTTTTGACGCTATCCATGGTTGCCGCGAATACCGCGGGCGATACACCCAGAACCGAACACATAACCGCAGCGGGCCTGCTAATCTTTGGGGTGAACCCAATGTGCCCCGCTCTGAGACTGGTAGCCTGTGTGGGACAAGTATAATTCGGGACAGGAAACCTTATCAGCAGGTACGACAATGACCGACCTTGCATCTGACACGCCCGCAACCAAAAGTCGCCGGTCACCCACCCCTCCCCACAGCTGCCTGAAGCGTTATGGCATCGACGGTCGAGGCCGTGAAGTGGACCTGTGCGGCCAGGCTGCCAGTGACCACCCGGAGTTTGCGGCGTTTCTGGTCAACTGCGGTATCGACTTTCTCTCGGTGAGTCCGGACAGTTTCCTGCGGGTGAAAGAACAGGTTGCACGAGCCGAATCCGCGGGAGACCCGTCATGAGCAGCAGCGCGAGACCTTCGGAGAGCCAGGGCAGCATTACTGCAGTCCGGGGAAACGTGGTGGACGTGCAGTTCAGCTCCGCCCTGCCCTCCCGCAACGCCGAACTGCGGACCGGCAAGGACTGGCAGGTAATTCTGGAGGTGCAGACTCACCTCAATACCACTACCGTACGCTGCATCGCCATGAACTCCACCCGGCGACTCGCCCGGGGCGTGCCGGTCAGACAGACCGGAGCGGGACTGAAGGTGCCGGTTGGCCCCTCTCTGCTGGGCCGCATGATGAATGTGTTCGGCAAACCAGTAGATGGTGGCCCGGCCATCGAGACCACCGAGTACTGGCCCATCCACCGCCCGATGCTGCCACTTGCAGAGCGCACCACCAGTACTGAGATCTTTGAAACCGGGATCAAGGCCATCGATCTGCTCGCACCCATGGAGCGCGGTGGCAAATCCGGCATGTTCGGGGGCGCGGGCGTTGGCAAGACAGTGCTGATCAACGAGATGATCAACAACATGGCCGAGCAATATGAGGGCATCAGCCTGTTCTGCGGCATTGGCGAGCGCATGCGCGAGGCCGAGGACATGTACAGTTCAATGCAGGAATCCGGTGTGCTGGAGAAATCGGTGCTCGTCTATGGCCAGATGAACGAACCACCCGGCGCGAGGTTCCGGGTTGGCCATGCCGCGCTGACCATCGCGGAGCATTTCCGGGATGTGCAGAAGCGGGATGTTCTGCTGCTGATCGACAATGTGTTCCGGTTCGTGCAGTCTGGTACCGAAGTTTCCGGCCTGATGGGGCGGATTCCGTCCCGGGTCGGCTACCAGCCCACCCTGGCCACCGAACTGGCGGCACTGGAAGAACGGATCTGCAGCTCGCGCAATGGCAGCATTACCTCGGTTCAGGCGGTCTATGTACCAGCGGATGACCTGACCGACCCTTCCGCCACCCATATTTTCTCCCACCTGACCGCCTCCATCGTCCTGTCCCGGAAGCGGGCCAGCCAGGGTTTGTACCCCGCCGTGGATCCTCTGAAAACAGACTCGAAGATGCTGACTCCAACGATAGTCGGCCATCGCCATTACCGGGTCGCGCAAGCGGTGCGAAGCACCCTGGCGGAATATGACGATCTCAAGGACATCATCTCCATGCTCGGGATGGAGGAACTCTCCCGAGAGGACCGGGCCACAGTGAGCAAGGCCCGAAGGCTGGAACGTTTCCTGACCCAACCGTTTTTCACCACCGGGCAGTTCACCGGCAAGGGCGGTCGCCTGGTGCCCCTGGAAAAAACCATCGCAGGCTGTGAGCGGATACTGGCCGGCGAGTTCGAAAAGGTCAGCGAAAAGGCCCTTTACATGATTGGTGACATCGACGAAGTGGACATCCCGGAGGCCAGTCGTGAGTCCTGATCAACTATCGACTCCGGACTCCATGCACCTTCGCCTGTTGCTGCCGACGGAAGTGCTTCTGGAGCAGTCCGTTTCGAAAATCATTGCCGAAGCGGAAAACGGCGAGTTCTGTCTGCTGCCCAGGCACATCGATTTTGTGGCAGCACTGGTGCCGGGCGTTCTTTCCTTCTATACCAGTGAGGGAGAGGAACACTTTGCCGCAGTGGACCGGGGCATCCTGGTGAAGTGTGGGCGCGATGTGTTTATCTCCACGCCCCAGGGCGTCACCGGAACCGATATCGCGGAGCTACAGGAACTGATCGAGGAACGCTTCCTGGAGCTTGATGAGCACGAGCGAAGGGCCCGCGGCGCACTTGCCCGACTCGAGGCCGGTGCCCTGCGGCGATTCCTTGATCTCAGGGAGCAGTTCCATGACTGACAAACCCAACCCGCCAGGCTCTGACAACGACCCCGGGGACCTCGGCAGCACCGTTGGGCGCCGGGCAAGGCGCAAGCAGAAGGCCCGGGCAGAGGGCCGCCGCACTGCCTGGTTCGGACTGGGCATGTTCGGACTGGTAGGCTGGTCCGTAGCGGTCCCTACCCTGATTGGCATCGCAATTGGCGTCTGGGCCGACCGGCGCTGGCCCGGTGAGGTGTCCTGGACCCTGACACTGCTGATTATCGGGGTGGCACTGGGCTGCCTGAACGCGTGGTACTGGATCAAACAGGAGAGTGAGGATGAGTGAAGGGGTATCCCTTGCCGGATTTGTGACGGGCCACATAGCCAGTTTCGGGCTGGGTGTCCTGCTCGGAACCGTCTTTCTCTGGGGGCTATGGCTGACCGTCCAACGGCTGCCAACGGCTGCCCATCCGGCCATAATGATGCTGGCCAGCCTCCTGTTACGTTTTGGTGTGACCCTGGCCGGATTCCTGGTGATAGCCCGGATCGGCAGCTGGGAGCATCTCCTGGTGGCGGCCGCCGGCTTTACCCTGCCCCGCTTGATGATCGGCCGCCGGCTTAAGTCCACACTGGGCAGGGAGGATCCACAGGCATGACCATTACGCCAGACAGCGTTATTTATTGGCAATGGGGCGATTTCGCCCTGAATGCAACCATCGTGTTTACCTGGCTGGTGATGGCCCTGCTGACCCTGGTGTCCTGGCTGGTGAACCGGAAACTGTCGGAAGGCCACGACCTGTCACGCTGGCAAAACCTTCTGGAAGTGGTGGTGATCGGTATCCGGGACCAGATCGCCCAGGTAAGCCATCAGCAGCCAGGGCCTTACCTGCCTTTCGTGGGCACCCTGTTCCTGTTTATTGCGATGGCCAACCTGCTCAATGTAATTCCCGGTTACATGGCCCCCACGGGATCGCTGTCCACCACAACCGCCCTCGCCATATGCGTGTTTGTTGCCGTGCCGGTTTTCGGCATTGCCAGCAAAGGCGCCGGGGCCTACCTGCAGCATTACATCAAGCCGACCCCGCTGATGCTACCGTTCAATGTGATCGGGGAGATTTCCCGCACGGTTGCCCTGGCTGTCCGCCTCTATGGCAACATCATGAGCGGGACAGTGATCGTCGCCATCCTGCTGAGCCTGACACCCTACTTCTTTCCTGTGGTCATGCAATTATTGGGGCTGCTTACCGGCATGATCCAGGCCTATATCTTTGCCATTCTCGCCATGGTCTATATCGCTTCGGCGACCACGGTCCATGAGCATGGCGAGCCAGACGAACCTCAGCAGAAAACACCACCGTCCAAACAGTAAAGGAGTTGCCTATGGACAGCATTTCTCTGATCGGCATGGTTTCAGTCATCACCGCAGGCCTGACCATCGCCATCGGCTCCATCGGGCCCGCGTTCGGAGAAGCCCGGGCCGTCGCCCAGGCCCTGAGTGCCATCGCCCAGCAGCCGGATGAATCTGCCACGATTACCCGTACCCTGTTCGTGGGCCTGGCCATGATCGAGTCGACCGCAATCTACTGCTTTGTGGTGGCCATGATCCTGATCTTCGCCAACCCATTCTGGGATCATGTGACGGCCGTTGCCGGAGGCTGATCCATGGAAATCAACTGGATCACGGTATCGGCCCAGGTTGTCAATTTCCTGATCCTGGTCTGGCTGCTCAAGCACTTTCTCTATCAGCCGGTTACCCGGGCCATGGACCGGCGTGAGCAGAAAATCCGCAACCGCATGGACGAGGCGGACAGCCGCGAACAGCAGGCGATGAAGGAGAAGGAAAGCTACCAACAGAAACTTGCGAGCTTTGAGAAAGAGCGTGAGGAACTGCTGGAAGAAGCGCGCCAGGAAGCCCGACAGACACGAAGCCAGATGCTGGATCAGGCGCGAGAGGAAACCGCCCGCGCTCGCAACCACTGGATGCGTGAGGTGAGCGAAGAAAAGACGGCTTTTATCGACGGAATGCGGCATCAGTCCCTGGACGTGGTTGAGTCCGTTATCCGGAAGGCCCTGCAGGACCTTGCGGACGAACGCCTGGAGGAGCGGATTGCCCATACCTTTGTCCGGCAACTAAACTCGCTGGATGAAGAAACCCGGGAGGCCATGGGGCATTCCGGGGAACCTGCCACCATTGCCAGTTCCTTCGAGCTTGAACCGGCCCAGCGAAGCACCTTGACCCGAGCGATTCACGATCTGATTGGTGCTGACCTGGCGGTGAACTATACGCGGGCGCCAGAGCTGATCTGCGGCATCGAACTGACCTGTGAAAGTCAGCGGATCAGCTGGAACCTGTCGGACTACCTGGAAGAGATGACCGCAAGTATCGAGAAAGCGTTTGAGCCTCTTCAAACAGGCGGGCCGGGAGCCTGATGCCATGCTGATACAAATGCTCGATGACACCATGGCGACGATGAAGACCGTCACCCGGGACAACAGATTCACCCTGCACAGCCAGGAAACCGGGACCGTAATGCAGGTCGGTGGCGGCATTGCCCGGGTGCGGGGTCTGGCCAGTGTTACTTCGGAAGAGCTGGTGCAGTTTCCCGATGGCGTTCTCGGGGTGGCCGTCAACCTGGAGCCGAATGAAGTGGGCATCATGCTGCTCGGCGATAGCGACAACCTCAATGCAGGAATACGGGTGACGGCAACCGGCCGGGAAACCGACACCCCGGTGGGCGAGGGGCTGCTGGGCCGGGTGATTGATGCCACGGGCCGGGTGCTGGATGGCGGCAAGCCACTGGAGGTCCACGAACGCCGCCCCATTGAACGGCCGGCGCCGGAAATCATCGAACGGGCACCGGTGACCACCCCGCTGGAGACCGGCATCAAATCCATAGATGCTCTCATTCCCATTGGCCGGGGGCAACGGGAACTGATCCTGGGAGACCGCCAGACCGGCAAGACCTCCATTGCCATCGACACCATCATAAACCAGCGTGGCAAGGGCGTGGTGTGCATTTACTGTGCCGTTGGCCAGAGGGCGACCTCGGTTGCCAAGGTGGTGGAAACCCTCCGTCAGCACCGGGCCATGGAGCACACGGTAGTGGTGGTGGCCTCGGATGACAATCCGCCGGGCCTTCGTTTCATTACCCCCTACGCAGCGACCACCATGGCCGAATATTTCATGGAACAGGGCCAGGATGCGCTGATCGTCTACGATGATCTGACTCGCCACGCCCGGGCCTACCGGGAACTATCACTGCTGCTGCGCAGGCCACCTGGCCGGGAAGCCTACCCTGGCGATATCTTCTACATCCATTCCCGGTTGCTGGAGCGCAGCACGCACTTGCGCAGCGAGTTCGGGGGCGGCTCGCTGACCGCTTTGCCGGTGATTGAAACCCAGGCCCAGGATATTTCCGCCTACATTCCCACCAACCTTATTTCCATTACCGACGGTCAGGTCTACCTGTCACCGACGCTGTTCCAGAAAGGCCTCTTACCCGCCATCGACGTGGGCAAATCCGTCTCACGGGTTGGCGGAAAAACCCAGCATCCCTCCCTTCGCAGTGTGGCCAGCGACCTACGCCTCGCCTACTCTCAGTTCGAGGAGCTGGAAACGTTTGCCCGTTTTTCCACTCGCCTGGACAAGGATACCCGCGCCACCATCGAGCGTGGCCGGCGCGTCCGGGAAGTGTTGAAACAGGGCGAGCACCACCCCCTGCGAGCCAGCGAGCAGGCCGTCATTCTTTTTGCCGTGAACGCCGGGCTTCTGGATGATCTGCCCGCGGAATCGGTTTCAGAAAGGGAGCAGAATATTCAGCAGCACCTGTCGGCGACCTTGCCCGAAATCTGCGCGCAGATCGACGCCGGCAAGAAACTGGGCGACGAGCAGTGGCAGCAGACCACCGAAGCCATTAAGGAGGCGCTGGCAACAGAGTTAGCGCCTTCAGACAAGGACCGGACCTGACATGGAATCCCTCGAACACCTGCGGAAACGGCTGGACAGCCTGGAAGATCTCCGCGGCATCGTCAAAACCATGAAGGCACTCTCTGCAGCCAATATTCACCAGTACGAGCAGGCAGCCCGGGCACTTTCCGGCTACTACCGCACGGTCGAGATGGGGCTGCATGTGGTTCTCAAGGGCTTTGATCCCTCAAGCTTTGCCGGGGGTTCACCCTCCGGCGACCACCGTCTGGGCGCTGTCATTTTCGGCTCTGACCATGGGCTGTGCGGCCGTTTTAACGAGGATATTGTTGAATATTCTCTGGAACGCATGGAGAGCATTCCGGCGGACAGAGATAGTCGGCGAATACTGGCCGTGGGTGCACGGGCAGCCGCCAGCCTGGAACATGCCGGACAGACCATCGAGGAGGAGTTTCCGGTGCCGGGGTCAGCAAGCCAGATTACCAAGACGGTCGGCCAGATCCTTCTGAAAATTGACGAATGGCGGGAACAGGGTGGTGTGCATTATGTCTACCTGTTCTACAACCGCCACTCCAGCATGCAGGGCTACCACCCCACCGGCGTTGAGTTGTTACCGGTAAACCTGCGGCGGTTTCACCGACTGGAAGAAGAGCCCTGGCCCTCCCGAAGCCTGCCGACCTACACCATGGACCGGCGGGCGCTGTTTCGCCGCCTGCTGGACCAGTACCTTTTCGTACTTCTGTTCCGCGCCTGCGCAGAATCTCAGGCCAGTGAACATGGAGGGCGTCTGGCCGCCATGCAGGCGGCCGAACGTAATCTGGAGGAAAGGCTCGGTGACGTTACGATGGACTACAGACGCGCCAGGCAGACGGTCATCACCTCGGAACTCCTGGACCTTGTGGCCGGATTCGAGGCCATTGAAACCGATGCCGGGCGGCCGCGTTAGCCGTTACTCATCGCGGTTCCAGTAAACCCGGACCAGGTTGGATTCCTTGGTGTACTGGATTTCCAGCTCACCGTCGTAGGCCCGCTCAATGGCTTCACCCGTGCCCCGGGGCAGGTGTAGATCGGTAAATTTCACCACCAACTCCCCTTCCGGACCATCCTCGACGCCCATCAGTCGCTTCATGGGATGATCGGCCTTTTCTTCCTCGACCTTGTTATAGATAAGTTTAAGAATTTCATCCCGATGCTTTCCGAGGAACACACCAGAGAGAGTGAGAATGCCTGCCGGCATGTCATCCCGGATTCGTTCACAGGCGGGGCACATCATCTCGTGGGCCTCCCCGACCGGCTCCGCCGACCACTGCCAGCGCCCCTTGTGAAAAACAGCACGGCACTCGGGGCACACGGTGGGTTCCTTAGGCTTGCTCCTGGCCATATATGGGTCGTGAATCTCCTCCTTGATTAGCCTGTCGCCACGACCGCGTTCGGCTACATCACCATCTTTTCCGCTCATACATTTGCTCCTTTCCCTGTTAATCCGGAATGTCGGTGTCAGTGCAGCCTGTGTCGCTCGAAGATTTCCCGGACCTCCCGCTCGGTTTCTTCCGGCACGATGACCTTAACGACCTTGGCGTCTTCGTCGATGTAGATGTTATCCCTCGGGATGCCAGTCGCAATCAGGTCATCCCAGGTGTTCTTGGCCTGGTCGTGATCGTCGTAGGAGCCATTCAGGGTTTTATTCATTGTCGGACCTCCGTGCCATATTATTTGCTTGCAACTTGAAGAATAGGCAGGAGGGTGAGGATTGTGCAAATAGTGATCGGTCAGAAATTGATTCGTGGCAAGTCCTTTCTGCCTCCACTCAGCCCCCTTTTCCCGTCCAACGCCAATCCCGGATTTCCGGCATATCCTGCCCTTCCCTGTCAATATACTGCTTGTGTTCGGTCAGCCGGTCCTGCATATGCTGCTTGAGGTAGGCCCCTCTCTGCATGAGATGCGGTACACGATCTACCACATCCATCACCAGATGGAATCGATCAATGTCATTCAGCACTGCCATATCGAAAGGTGTTGTCGTCGTGCCCTCTTCCTTGTAACCGCGCACATGCAGGTTCCGGTGATTCGTTCTCCGATAGGCCAGGCGATGAATCAGCCAGGGGTAGCCATGGAATGCAAAGATAATCGGCTTGTCGGTCGTAAACAGCGAATCAAAGTCCCGTTCCGAAAGCCCCACGGGATGCTCCTCTTTCGGTTGGAGCGTCATCAGGTCAACCACGTTGATTACCCGAACCTTCAGCTCCGGCACATGCTCACGCAGGAGTTTGACCGCCGCCAGGGTCTCGACGGCAGGCACATCGCCCGCACAGGCCATCACCACGTCCGGCTCACCGTCCTGGTCGTTACTGGCCCACTCCCAGATCCCGATACCGGCGCGGCAATGCTTGATTGCCGAGTCCATGTCCAACCACTGGGGGCTGGGCTGTTTACCCGCAACAATGACATTGACCTTGTCCCGGCTGCGCAGGCACTTGTCGGCAACGTATAAAAGCGTGTTGGCATCCGGCGGCAGATACACCCGCACGATGCTGGCTTTTTTGTTAACCACGTGATCGATAAACCCGGGATCCTGATGGGAGAAACCATTGTGATCCTGGCGCCAGACATGGGAAGTCAACAGAATGTTGAGCGAAGCTACCGGTCTGCGCCAGGATATACCCTGACTCACCTTCAGCCATTTCGCATGCTGATTGAACATGGAATCGATGATGTGGATGAACGCTTCGTAGCAGGAAAAGAACCCATGGCGTCCGGTCAGCAGATAACCTTCCAGCCATCCCTGGCAGGTATGCTCGGAGAGGATTTCCATAACCCGGCCATCCGGTGATAAATGGTCATCGTAATCCATCCGCATTGCCTGCCAGGTTCGATCCGTCACCTCAAGAATGGCTCCGAGTCTGTTGGACACCGTTTCGTCCGGCCCCATCACCCGGAAATTCCGATTTTCGAGGTTCTGCGCCATGACATCCCTGAGGTAGTCACCCAGGCGCCGGGTAGCTTCCCCCGGAACGGCGCCAGGCTGCGGAACCTCAAGGGCATAGCTGGCAAACTCCGGAAGCCGTAAATCCCTGAGCAGGAGACCTCCGTTGGCATGGGGATTGGCTCCCATCCGCTGAGTCCCCCGGGGAGCCAATGCCGCCAGCTCGGGCCGGAGAGTGCCGTTGTCGTCAAACAACTCCTCGGGCCGGTAACTTTTCATCCAGTGTTCAAGCACCCGAATGTGCTCGGGTTTGCTGGCAAGCTCGGCAAAAGGAACCTGATGCGCACGCCAGTAGCCCTCGACCCTGAGGCCATCAACCTCCTCGGGGCAGGTCCAGCCCTTGGGGGTTCGCAGAATGATCATTGGCCAGCGGGGCCGCTCCTCACTCCCGCCCTCCCTGCCATGGGACTGGATCGACCAGATCTCGTCCAGAACCTCATCCAATACCGCAGCCATCCTCTGATGGACCACCATCGGGTCATCACCCTCGACCAGGTAGGGCTTGTAGCCGTAACCGGAAAACAGCTCCTCCAGTTCTTCCGGGCTGATCCTCGCCAGTATGGTCGGATTGGCGATTTTGTAGCCGTTCAGGTGGAGAATTGGCAACACCGCACCATCAGTAACCGGATTCAGGAACTTATTGGAATGCCATGCTGTGGCGGCTGGTCCGGTCTCTGCCTCACCATCCCCCACCACGCAGGCCACGATCATATTGGGGTTATCGAAAGCAGCCCCGAACGCGTGACTCAGGGAATACCCGAGCTCGCCACCCTCATGAATGGAACCCGGCGTTTCCGGTGCGGTGTGACTGGGAATGCCTCCGGGAAAGGAGAATTGGCGGAAAAGCTTTTTCATCCCTTCTTCGTCCCGGCTCACACTGGGATAGACCTCGGAATAGGTGCCCTCCAGATAGGTGTTGGCAACGATCCCCGGCGCTCCATGGCCAGGCCCGGTCACGTAAATCATGTTCAGGCCCCTGGTCCGTATCACCCGATTCAGGTGCACGTACACCAGGTTAAGGCCGGGCACCGTTCCCCAGTGTCCCAGTAGCCTCGGTTTTATATGCTCCAGTTTCAGAGGCTGCCGCAGCAGCGGGTTGTCCAGCAGATAGATCTGGCCGATGGACAGGTAATTCGCAGCCCGCCAGTAGGCGTCGATTCGCTCCAGCTCATCCGGCTCCAAAGGCGCCGGTTCCGAAGTATTTAGCTTCCCGTTTCCTGACATCGGATTGCTCCTCTGGGATGATTGGTTCACAAGGTAAATTCCTCATGCAGCTTCGGCACGATCACCTGTGCTAAACCGTGTGAGGCGTCGGTGCCCAATGCTTTCAGGGTCTCTTCGAGGGGCTGATCGGCGTATTCGTCCGTTTTTCTTTCCATGATGCTGTCGTTTCCCTGAGCGTTGCACCGGCGGGGATCGGTCATGCGAGCATTGAGGGGGAGTGGGGACTCCCGCCTGATAAAAATAGTAAGGCGGGTGTCGGCTGTCCACGTGACAGCCATGGGGAGGAAATAAAAAACCCCGCTCATGGCGGGGTTCTTTATTTAATATGGCGCGGCTGGGAGGATTAGGCAGGCCTTCGGCCCTTCCCCTTCGGGGCCGCCGTCGCTTCGCTCCGGCGTTCCTCAGCACACTTCGTGTGCTTCGGTCGAACCTCTTATCGGTTCAAATCCTCCCAGCAATACATAGCAAAACGCCTCAGCCTGTGGGGTACACAAACTGAGGCGCTTCGACTTTAATATGGCGCGGCTGGGAGGATTCGAACCTCCGACCGCCTGGTTCGTAGCCAGGTACTCTATCCAGCTGAGCTACAGCCGCTTAAAACTTCACATTGTTGGCTAACCAACTTTTTTCACTGAAATCAAGAGGGTTTTGAATAAGTGGCGCGGCTGGGAGGATTCGAACCTCCGACCGCCTGGTTCGTAGCCAGGTACTCTATCCAGCTGAGCTACAGCCGCGCATCAACACTCTTATTTCAGACTTCATTCTGAATAGTCAAGTGCAACCTCAACGGTCCTCTGCCTTCCGCAAAATGGAAATGGCGGAGAGGGAGGGATTCGAACCCTCGGTACGATTGCTCGTACGGTTCCTTAGCAGGGAACTGGTTTCAGCCACTCACCCACCTCTCCTTGAGAACGGGGCGTATACTACCATAATTTTTCTGTTTTCATAGGGTTGACACGAGATTTTTCAGCCTCGATTCACCCGGATATAAAAAAAGCCGTTCGGGTTAATCCTGAACGGCTTTTTTCTGATCAACGATTGCCCGGTTCCGGCTCCTCGGAGCCTTTTTCGGACTGAATCCGCTGATAGATTTCTTCGCGGTGTACCGCAACATCCTTCGGGGCGTTTACACCAATGCGAACCTGGTTCCCCTTGACTCCCAGAACGGTGACAGTGATTTCATCACCGATCATCAGAGTTTCGCCAACGCGGCGAGTCAAAATCAACATATCCCTTACTCCCTATCCAGAGCTTCTGCCTGTTCCGAAAAAATGGTTTAACGTACTTTTTGTACTTCTTGCTTTTATAATGGGATCACTAATCGATCAACAGACGCACATTCACTTATGCGAATGCGCTTCCTGATAGATTCAATCAATGACTCCCTTGTTATGAGACCCTCGGATAAGTCTGGCATCCGTTGGTTCAGGCCCCTTCTTGCACCCCGTTCTTGTCGAGCTCGAAAGCACTATGCAGTGCCCGAACGGCAAGTTCGAGATATTTCTCATCGATCACCACGGAAATTTTGATTTCCGATGTGGAGATCATCTGAATATTGATACCTTCATTCGACAGCGCTTCGAACATCCGGGAGGCAACACCCGCGTGAGAACGCATGCCCACACCCACGATGCTGACCTTGGCAATCTTGCTGTCGCCAACCACTTCACCGGCGGTCAGTTCATCGGCAACGCCCTGAAGCACTTCCTTCGCCCGCTTGAAGTCGTTCCGGTGCACGGTAAACGTAAAGGCGGTCTTGTTATCCTCGCCAACGTTCTGGACGATCATGTCCACTTCGATATTGGCGTCGCTGACCGGTTTCAGTATACGCGAGGCACTGCCCGGGGTATCAGGCACACCGGAAATAGTCAGTTTGGCTTCATCGCGGTTAAAAGCAATGCCGGAAACAACCGGTTGTTCCATGGCGTTTTCATCCTCAAAAGTAATCAGGGTGCCCTCGCCTTCCTGAAAGCTGGACAGCACCCGTAATGGAACGTTGTATTTACCTGCAAACTCGACGGAACGAATCTGGAGCACCTTCGACCCCAGGCTCGCCATCTCGAGCATTTCCTCGAACGTGATCCGCTCCAGGCGGCGTGCACTGTCAACGACCCGTGGATCGGTGGTGTAAACACCATCCACATCAGTGTAGATCTGGCACTCATCCGCCTTCAACGCCGCTGCCAGCGCCACCGCGGTGGTATCGGAACCGCCACGGCCGAGGGTCGTGATATTGCCGTTCTCGTCGATACCCTGGAATCCGGCAACGACAACCACCCGGCCAGCATCGAGATCTGAACGCATGTTGTGCTCGTCAATATGTTGGATGCGCGCTTTGGTGTGGCTGCTGTCGGTGAGGATCCGCACCTGGGAACCGGTGTAGGAACGGGCATCACAGCCCCGTTTCTGCAGGGCCATGGACAGCAGGGCAATAGTAACCTGCTCGCCGGTAGAGACCAGTACATCCATTTCCCGAGGCGTGGGCTCTTCCATGATGTCATTGGCAAGAGCAATCAGGCGGTTGGTTTCGCCGCTCATGGCGGACACCACGACCACCACATCGTGACCTTCCTTACGGAACCGGCAGACCTTCTCGGCAACCGCTTCTATGCGCTCGGTGGTTCCCACCGAGGTACCACCAAATTTCTGAACCAACAGAGCCATGTCTTTCCCAAACTCCGATACGGGGAATCGCAGCGGGGCCATGCCCCGCCAATTAAAAGAAAACGGGCGGGATTATAAACCCCAGCCCGCTTCCGAAAACAGTTGCTTAAGCGATATTTTTTTCCACCCAGGCAGACACGCCTTCCAGGGCACCGGCCAGCCTGGACGGATCGTTGCCACCGCCCTGGGCCATATCCGGACGGCCGCCACCCTTGCCGTCCACCTCGGCCGCCAGGTGCTTCATCAGGTCGCCGGCCTTGATGCGATTCGTGGCGGACTTGGTCACGCCAGCCACAAGGATCACTTTGCCATCCTCGACCGTTGCCAGCACGACCACGCCCTCACCCAGCTTGTTCTTCAACTGGTCAGCGGTTTCCATCAGGGCCTTTCGGTCCGCGCCTTCCAGTTCGGCGGCGACGACCTTGAGACCGGCGACTTCCACCGCAGAGCCGGCGAGATCACTACCGGCGGAGCTGGCCAACTTGGCCTTGAGCGCGTCCACCTCTTTCTCGAGCTGCCGATTACGATCCAGAGTCTGCTGGACCTTTTCGACCACGGTTTCCCGGGTCGCGCGGACCAGCTTCGCGGCATCGCGGAGCGTTCTTTCGGTTTCCTCGACCCATTCCAGCGCACCGAAACCGGTTACCGCCTCGATGCGACGAACGCCTGAGGAAATGCCACTTTCAGAGGTAATGCGGAACAGGCCAATATCACCGGTGCGGGCCACGTGAGTACCACCACACAGCTCGACGGAATAATTGTCGGTACCCATGCTCAGGACACGGACACTATTACCGTACTTCTCATCGAACAGGGCCATCGCACCTTTCTCCTTGGCGCTATCCATATCGGTGATTTCGGTCAGGACCGGCGTATTTTCCAGCACCTGCTCGTTCACCTGGCGCTCGATTTCCCTGAGCTGCTCCAGCGTGACCGCCTCGAAGTGGGAGAAGTCGAAACGCAGTTTGTCCGGATCCACCAGGGAACCCTTCTGGGTGACGTGTTCACCCAGCACCTTACGCAGGGCAGCATGCAGCAGGTGGGTGGCCGAATGGTTGCGCTTGGTGCGCTCACGCCGGGCATGGTCGATGCGGGCGTCCACTTCCAGGCCCGGGAACAGCTCACCCTCGATCACGGTACCGATGTGCAGGTGGTTGTCACCTTCCTTGCGGGTATCGTTCACCTTAAAACGGCCGCCGCTCCAGGTCAGCAGGCCGGTGTCGCCTACCTGACCACCGGATTCGGCATAGAAGGGGGTACGCTCAAGCACCACTACTGCCTCGTCGCCGGCCTCGGCGTTTTTCTCATCGGTGCCCACCAGCACGGTACGAATCCGCTCGTGGCCGTCAATATGGTCGTAACCGGTGAATTCGGTCTGGCCCTCAAGTTTCAGGCCGGTGGCGTTGTAGTCGATGCCGAACTTGCTGGCGGCACGGGCACGATCACGCTGGGCCTCCATCGCCTTTTCATAGCCTTCGTAATCCAGCGTCAGGCCTCGCTCCCGGGCGATATCGTTGGTCAGGTCCACCGGGAATCCGTAGGTGTCGTACAGGGTGAAGATGGTCTCACCCGGAATTTCGGACCCTTTCAGCTCGGCGATATCCTGCTCGAGCAGGCGCAGCCCCTTGTCCAGTGTTTTGGCAAACTGCTCTTCTTCCTGCAGCAGCACCTTCTCGATCTGCTTCTGGCTGCTGACCAGCTGCGGGTAAGCCTCGCCCATCAGCTTCACCAAGGCATCGGTGAGCTTGTAGAAGAACGGCTCGCTGGCACCCAGCTTGTTGCCGTGGCGCGCGGCCCGGCGGATGATCCGACGCAGCACGAAACCACGGCCTTCATTGGAAGGCATGACGCCGTCGGCGATCAGAAAGGCGCAGGAACGAATGTGGTCCGCAACCACTCGCAGTGATGCTTCGGTGGTAGCTACACCGCCCAGGATTTCAGAAGCGGCCTTCAGTAGATTCTGGAACAGATCGATTTCATAGTTGCTGTGAACGCCCTGCAGCACCGCGGTAATGCGCTCCAGGCCCATGCCTGTGTCTACAGACGGCTTGGGCAGATTTAACATTTCGCCATCGGCAGTACGGTTGTACTGCATGAACACCACGTTCCAGATCTCGATGTAGCGGTCGCCATCCTCTTCCGGGCTGCCAGGAGGGCCACCGGCCACTTCCGGGCCGTGGTCATAGAAAATCTCGGTACAGGGCCCACACGGGCCGGTATCGCCCATTTGCCAGAAGTTGTCGGAAGCGTAACGGGCGCCCTTGTTGTCACCAATGCGGACGATGCGGTCCGCGGGCACGCCGATTTCTTTGTTCCAGATATCGTAGGCCTCATCGTCCTCGGCGTAGACGGTCACCCAGAGCTTATCCTTGGGCAGGTTCAGCCACTGCTCACCGGTCAGGAAGGTCCAGGCGTAGTTGATGGCCTCGCGCTTGAAATAGTCACCGAAGCTGAAGTTACCCAGCATCTCGAAAAAGGTGTGGTGACGCGCAGTGTAACCGACGTTCTCGAGGTCGTTGTGCTTGCCACCGGCACGCACGCATTTCTGGGAGGTGGTGGCTCGGGTATAGTCGCGCTCTTCGCGGCCAAGGAAAACGTCCTTGAACTGGTTCATGCCCGCGTTGGTGAACAGCAATGTGGGATCGTCGTGGGGTACGAGCGAACTGCTCTCGACAATGGTGTGCCCCTGCTGCCTGAAATACTCGAGAAACGCCTGTCGCAACTCTGCGGTTTTCATAGACCTTTGATACCTTTCCAGAAACCCGGCGGGGAGCCCCTCGGGTCCGCGATTGAATACGAATACTTACATGCGTGTGCAAATCCGCTACTCTAGCACACGCCGAGAACATGAAAAACGTGAAACCTCAGAGGAAACCCCATGCCCCGACGCTTTCATGACGCCGAGGAACTGTTCCCGCCAGCAACGCTTACCAAGCGCGCCCTTGCCATCATTTACGATGGCCTGATCAGCATCGCCGTGTTGCTGGTGGTCACCTGGGTGTACACCATGATTGCCGGCTGGATTATCGGCTGGGAACACTACGAACAGATGGCCGAAGCCGGCCAGCTATCCGGTGACCCGGGACTGACCTTCGTGCTCTTCCTGGTGCTTTACCTCTTCTTCGCCTACTTCTGGACCCGGATCGGACAGACCCTGGGCATGCAGGTATGGCGCATCCGCATCGAGAACCTGGACGGCACTTCCGTGAGCTGGACCCAGGCCCTGCTGCGCTACGGCACTGCCGCGGCGATGATCTTCGCCGCCATGCTGGCCGGCTATTACGTGGGCCCTGTCACCCTGCTCCTGACCGTCCCCGCCATCATCGCCCTGTTCCTGCCGATCAACGGGCTGTCAGTTACCGACCGCACGTCCAACAGTGTGGTCGTCCAGATACCCAGAGAAGCGAAGAAAAAGACACTCTGAGTCAGGCCGGGAAGTTACCCGGCCCGCCGCATCAGCACGGCACCCACCGCCGCATTGACGATGATCGGAATCAGCACCGCCAGCATCGGATTGAAACCGTAAACCACACTCATGGGACCGAGCAGGTCCTGCATGTACTTGAACAGCAGCCCTACCAAAAGACCGGTGAACACCCGGAACCCCATGGTGACGGATCGCAGCGGACCGAAGATGAACGAGATGGCAACCAGTACCATTACCGCCGTTCCCAGAGGCATCAGGGTCTTTTTCCAGAACGCCAGCCAGTAATTGGCCGCGTTCAGGTCCTGTTCATCCAAATAGGATGCGTAGGTATAGAGACCGGTCATCGACAGGTTCTCAGGTTTGACGATAAGCACACTGAGAACCTGGGGAGTCAGCCCGGTTTCCCAGCGCAGCACCTGTCTCCTTTCCAGGCGCGTACCCTCTGCTTCGATATGGGTTGTCCTGACCTTCTCCAGTGACCAGTGATCCCCCTGGTAGATTCCCCGTTTCGCGAAGCTGGAAGATTCCAGTTGCATGTCGTCACTGAACCGGAACAGGGAAACCCCGTGCAACACGCCATTGGGCTGGACGGCATTGAGGTGCATGAACACATTCCCTTCCCGGTGCCACACCCCATGGGCCGAAGCGACGTTCTTTCCGGCCCCCAGGGCCATCGCCTTCTGGCTCTGGGCATAGCGTTCGGCAGGCGGTGCCACATATTCCCCTATCAGCACACCCAGCAGAACCACCACCAGGGCCGGCTTCATGGCCGACCACACAATCCGCTTCAAAGAAACACCGGCGGCCCGGATGACCGTGAGCTCCGAGGAACTGGCCATGGAGCCCAAACCGATGAGACAGCCCATGAAGGCACCCAGTGGCAGGTAGTCGTAGATGCGGCGGGGCAGCGTGAGCAGCACGTACCACAACGCCTGAAGGGTGTCGTAATCGTTGCGGGTATCCTCAAGTTCACCGATAAAGGCAAAAATCAGATCCAGCGACAGCACCACCACCATGACGAGGAACATCGCTCCACCCACGGTGCGCATGGTGTAGCCATCGATCTTACGCATGAGCAGCACCCTCCCTCATCAGGCGGCGCCGATGCAACCACGGGGGGCCAAACTGCAGCCACAAACCGAAGAGCAGGAACAGGGCGTGGACCCAGAGCATGCCGATCCACTCAGGCACTTTGCCGTCAGCCAGGGCATCCCGGGCCACGATGAGCAAGCCGAGGTAAGTGATATAGACCAGCATGGCCGGCAATAAATGGAAGAACCGCCCCTGCCTCGGGTTGACCCGGCTCAGGCGTACGGCCAAAAGCGTAATAATGGGAACGATCAGCGGCAGCGACAACCGCCAGTGCAGCATGGCGCGATCCTCGGGGTCGTCCGAAGCCCACAGTCGGGCGGTACTCATGCCATCCTCGAGTTCCACATCCCGTGCTGTGCCACTCTGGATCTTGAGCCCGTATGCCCCGAACTCCGTCACCTTGTAATCCAGCGCCCCGGGTGAGCCGTCGAATCTGGCGCCCTGTTCCAGAATCAGAAACCGGCTTCCGGTTTCTTCATCAATCAACTGGGAACCGGCCTCCGCCGTAATGATACTCAAGCCCTCGCCATTGCGGCCGTATTCGGCAATGAACACGCCCTGCAGGCGGCGCTTGTCATCGCTGAGGTCTGCCGTGTAGGTCACGCGGCCACCGGAAAGCAGGGTCTGGAAGCGGCCCGGCGCCAGCATTTCGAACTCGGTGGCCTTGGCCTGCTCGGCAAAGATGTACTCCACCTGCTTCATCCCCCAAGGGGACACATACAGACTCATGGCCCCGACGGTCAGCATCACCGGGAGACTGCCAAGCAGGGTCTTGGTCAAAAGCTGCCGGTTACTGATACCGCAGGCTGACAGCACCGTCATCTCGCTTTCGAGATACATCCGCCCGTAGGCGAGCAGAATGCCGATAAAAAGGCCAAGGGGCAGGATCAGCTCGAGGAAGCCCGGAAACCGGTACATCATGATCAGCGCCAGCACATCCGCCGACAGCTTGCCCTCGGCGGCGCTGGCCAGGTACTTGAGGAAGCGGCCACTCATGAAAACCAGCAGCAGGATGCCGGAGACAGCAACCATGCTGATCATGACCTGGCGAATGAGATAACGGAAAATAATGCTCAAAACGGTCTCTCTGGCCGCACCTGCGGAAACGAATGGAGGATTCCGGAAACAGCGCGTATTCTATGTAACCTTTGGTCTGAATGACAGAGCCGGGGGATTACATCCGGGCCATAGCGAAACCTGCCCCGGCCGGTTGATTAACCCCCTGCCGACCCCAATGCTAGACTAGAACAAACATTCAATCCGCATCCCCGCGGACGTTTCTTCAGAATCACCAACAGGAGTTGCCATGAACTTCAGCCTGAGCAGCAAAGCTATTGCAACCACCAAGGCGGATTGCCTTGTCGTCGGCGTGCCCGAGAAAGGCGACTGGCCCGAGTCGACCACCCACGCCGACGAAGTACTCGACGGACTGATTAAGAAGCTGCAAACGGCAGGAGACATCACCGGCAAGAACGGCAGCACCGCTGTATTCCCCCTCGACGGCCGCGCCTGGAGCCGACTTCTGGTCGTTGGCACCGGCAAAAATGATGACCGCTCACCGGTCAATTTCCGCAAGGCGGTTACCGCCGTCATCGGCGCCCTCAAGGACGGCCCCTCGAAAAGTGCCCTGATCGCCATGGCAGACACCCCGATCAAAGGCGACCAGGCCGTCACCTCCGAAGAAGCACTACTGAACGTCATCGGCCGCATCCTGGAAGAACAGCTGTACACCTTCAACCAGTTCAAGAGCGACAAGCCTGCTTCCCGGAAACTGAACAAGGTCACCGTGGTCGCCTCCGGCGGCGGAAAAGCCCTCAAGGAAGCCTTCAACCTGGGTCTGGCCACCGGCCGCGGCATGAACTTCACCCGCGACCTGGGCAACACCCCGCCCAACATCTGTCACCCCAGCTGGCTCGCCGACCAGGCCAAACAGCTGGCCAAAGACTACGACAGCATCAAGACCGAAGTGCTGGATGAAAAGCAGATGGAAAAGATGGGCATGAACACCATCCTGGCCGTCGGCAAAGGCAGCACCCAGCCCCCGCGCCTGATCGTCATGGAATACCGTGGCGGCAAGGCCAAGGACAAGCCATACGTCCTGGTGGGTAAAGGCATCACCTTTGACACCGGCGGCATCAGCCTCAAGCCCGGCGAAGGCATGGACGAAATGAAGTACGATATGGGCGGCTCCGCCGGCGTATTCGGCACCATGAAAGTACTCGCCGAAACCAAACCCAAAATCAACGTCGTCGCGGTTGTGGCGGCTGCCGAAAACATGCCGGATGGCGGCGCCTCCCGTCCGGGCGACATCGTCACCACCCTGTCCGGCCAGACCGTCGAAATCCTCAACACCGATGCCGAAGGCCGGCTCGTGCTTTGTGACGCCCTCACCTACGTGAAGAAATTCGACCCGGAAGTGGTGATCGACATGGCTACCCTCACCGGCGCCTGCATCATCGCCCTCGGTAACCAGGCCACTGGCCTGCTGTCCAACAACGACGAACTGGCCAATGAACTGCTGGCCGCTGGCGAACGCACCGGAGACCGAGCCTGGCGCCTGCCCCTCTGGGACGAGTACCAGAGCCAGCTCGATAGCAACTTCGCCGACATGGCCAACATCGGCGGCCGCCCGGCCGGCACCATCACCGCCGCCTGCTTCCTGTCCCGGTTCGCCAAGGAGTACCGCTGGGCCCACCTGGACATCGCCGGCACCGCCTGGCTCTCCGGCAAAGCCAAAGGCGGTACCGGCCGCCCGGTACCGCTACTGGTTGACTACCTCATGTCCCACGCCGGCAAATAATGCAGGACGATCAGCCCCAAAACACCCCGGACCCCGGCAGCCCCGCTGCCGGCCCCTCCGGGCAGGAAGGCCGGAACCAGCGTTACTGGTTCCACATCCTCGCCAAAAACACCCCCACTGCCCGCAACCTCCACGCAGTCAAACTCGTGGACAAAGCCTGGCACCAGGGCGACCGCGTCTGTATCGTCTGCGACACCATGCAACAGGCCCAGGAACTGGACGACCTCATCTGGAACTTCAGCCCGGATGCGTTCATTCCCCACTCGATCGTCCCCGACTCGACAACAACCTGCACCGACCCCGTCGGCATCCTGCTCTGCCCACCGGTCGCCGAAGACTGGGATACGGTGATCATCCTCTCCGCCACTCTGCCGGCGGATGCGGACCGCTTCAAACGACTGGCACTGGTGGCCCACAACGATCCGAGCGTGCTGAATCAGGCAAGATCCCATTTCAAGCAACTCAGGGCTCTCGGGATCGAACCCAAGGTGCACGACCAGCGGAAACGAAGAAGCGAATAGCACAGAGTCAGATCTGCGCAGTTGGGGCAGGCTTTCCAAAAATCTCGAAGGCCAGGGATGGCCTGAGAGAAGCGCACAGGGACGTGCTCGTAGCGGTTTTTGGAAAGCCTGCCCCAACTGCGCAAGGCACCAAACCAGCATGCCTGGCATTTAGAGAGGTTCGCCGCAAACAACCCGACCATGTATAATCGGGCGTCTAATTTTTCCCTTGTGAATCAACCAACGGTCACTGCAGAAACCCATGGAAAAAACCTACCAGCCAGAAAACATCGAGCGCCAGTGGTACGAAAACTGGGAATCCAAAGGGTACTTCCGCCCCAGCGGTGAAGGCCAGTCCTTCAGCATCGCCATCCCGCCCCCCAACGTGACCGGCAGCCTCCACATGGGCCACGCCTTCCAGCACACCATTATGGACACCCTCACCCGCTACAAGCGCATGCAGGGCCGTAACGCACTGTGGACCGTCGGCACCGACCACGCCGGCATCGCCACCCAGATGGTCGTCGAGCGCAAACTCACCGCCGAAGAAGGTAAAACCCGCCATGACCTCGGCCGGGAAGAATTCATCAAACGCATCTGGGACTGGAAAGAACATTCCGGCGGCACCATCACTCGCCAGATGCGCCGCCTCGGCAACTCCGTGGACTGGAGCAACGAACGCTTTACCATGGATGATGGCTTCTACAAGGCCGTCCAGGAAGTGTTCATCCGCCTGTACGAGGACGGCCTGGTCTACCGTGGCAAACGGCTGGTGAACTGGGATCCAAAACTGCACACCGCCATCTCCGATCTCGAGGTGGAGAACAAGGAAGAAAAGGGTTTCTTCTGGCACCTGCGTTACCCGCTGGCCGACGGCGAACAGACCCAGGACGGCAAAAACCACCTGGTGGTTGCCACTACCCGACCGGAAACCCTGCTCGGTGATACCGCCGTCGCCGTACACCCGGACGACGAGCGCTACCAGCACCTGATCGGCAAATTCGTGACCCTGCCACTGGCCAACCGCCGCATTCCGATCGTGGCCGACCACCACGCCGACCCGGAAAAAGGCTCCGGCTGCGTGAAGATCACCCCGGCCCACGACTTCAACGACTACGCCGTGGGCAAACGCAACAACCTGCCCATGATCAACGTCATGACCCAGGACGCCAACATCCGGGACGTGGCCGAAGTATTCAACGCCGACGGCACCGAGAATACCGAGATTGACGGCAAGATCCCGGCGGCCTACGCCGGCCTGACCCGGGAAAAGGCCCGGGACCAGGTGGTCACCGACATGAAGGTCAACGGCCTGCTCGAGCGGGTCGAAGACCACGTGCTGAGCGTGCCCCGCGGCGACCGCTCCGGCCTGATTATCGAACCGATGCTGACCGACCAGTGGTTTGCCGACGCCAAGACCCTGGCCAAGCCCGCCATCGAAGCGGTCGAGGACGGCCGCATCCAGTTCGTGCCCAAACAGTACGAGAACATGTATTTCGCCTGGATGCGCGACATCCAGGACTGGTGTATCTCCCGTCAGCTGTGGTGGGGTCACCGGATCCCGGCCTGGTATGACGCCGAAGGCAACATCTACGTTGGTGGCAGCGAAGAGGAAGTGCGCCAGAAGCACAACCTGGCCACCGACGTTGCTCTGGAACAGGACGAAGACGTACTGGACACCTGGTTCAGCTCCGCCCTGTGGACCTTCGGCACCCTGGGCTGGCCGGAAATCACGGAACGCCTGAAGACCTTCCACCCCACCGACGTGCTGGTCACCGGTTTCGACATCATCTTCTTCTGGGTCGCCCGGATGATCATGATGACCATGCACTTCATGAAGAACGAGGATGGCACCCCGCAGGTGCCGTTCAAGACCGTCTACGTTACCGGCCTGATCCGGGACGAACACGGCGACAAGATGTCCAAGTCCAAGGGTAACGTGATCGACCCGCTGGACATGATCGATGGCATCAGCCTGGACGACCTGCTGGAAAAGCGTACCGGCAACCTGATGCAACCGAAGCTGGCCGAGAAGATCGGCAAGCGCACTACGAAGGAATTCCCGGAGGGCATCGCTGCCCACGGTACCGACGCGCTGCGCTTCACCCTGGCGGCCATGGCCACCACCGGCCGTGACATCAACTGGGACATGAAGCGTCTGGAAGGCTACCGCAACTTCTGCAACAAGCTGTGGAACGCCGCCCGCTACGTGCTGATGAACACCGAGAGCGAAGACTGCGGCGTGAACGACGAGCCGGTGCAACTGTCCCTGGCCGACCGCTGGATCATCAGCGAACTGCAGCACTGCGAGCAGGAAGTGATCCGGCACCTGGACCAGTACCGCTTTGATCTCGCCGCCTACGCCCTGTACGAGTTCATCTGGAACGAATACTGCGACTGGTACCTGGAGCTGTCCAAACCGGTACTGAACGATGACAATGCCAGCGCCGAAGCCAAGCGCGGCACCCGCCGCACTCTGGTGCGGGTGCTGGAAGCGGTCCTGCGCCTGGCCCACCCGATGATGCCGTTCATCACCGAGGAAATCTGGCAGCGCATCGCGCCGCTGGCCGGCAAGACAGGTGACAGCATCATGCTGCAGCCGTTCCCGCAGCCCGACGAAAGCAAGCAGGACGCCGCCGTCGCCGCTGATATCGAGTGGCTCAAAGGCGTGATTGTGGCAGTACGGAACATTCGTGGCGAAATGAACATCTCTCCCGGCAAGCAGGTTCCAGTTCTGCTCAAGGGAGGCAGCGCCGAGGACGAGCGCCGCATGAACGACAACCGCCAGTTCCTGACCTCCCTGGCCAAGCTGGAGAAGCTGGAGTGGTTCGAGGGTGACAAGGCCCCCATGTCCGCCACCCAGCTGGTGGGTGAGATGGAAGTGCTGGTGCCCATGGCAGGCCTGATCGACAAGGACGCCGAGCTCAAGCGCCTCGACAAGGAACTGGATCGCCTGCAGAAGGAAATCGGCCGCCTCGAAGGCAAGCTGGGCAACGAGAAGTTCACCGCCAGGGCACCGGCCGACGTGGTGGAAAAGGAGAAGGAAAAACTCCGGGACGCCAAGGGCAGCCTGAAGCGGCTGAGTGACCAGCGGGCCGACATCGAGGCCATGTAAGGCCATGATCGGCATCCTGGGCGCAGGCTCACTCGGGCGGCTCTGGGCCGCCCTGCTCCCGCAGGACCAGGTTGCCTTTCTGCCGCGACCGGACACCGATCCGGCTGCGGCCACCCTCAGCTATACCTTCGAATCGATTCAGGGCGGCCAACGCACCATTGCCCTGCCCTGGCTCCAATCTCCGGATGACCTGAGCTTGCTGCTGGTCACCACCAAGGCCGGCGACACCCTCGACGCCCTCCAACACTGGCTGCCCCGGATACCGGAATCGGCCCCCATCGTGCTGTTCCAGAACGGACTCGGCAGCCAGCAGGCAGTCGCGGACGCCTGGCCCGAACGCCCCATCCTGGCCGCCTCCACCACCGAAGGCGCCAACCGCCCAGATGCGGACCGGGTAGTCCATGCCGGTACCGGTGAAACCTGGATTGGCCCACTGACCCCCGCCGCCCGGCCGGAGCTTCCCGGCGTGGTCACACAGCTCGCGACCACCGGCCTGGTGGTACATGCGGAAGACCAGATTCTCCCCCGGCTCTGGCAGAAACTGGTGGTCAACGCCGGCATCAATCCCTTTACCGCCATCCTTGCCTGCCCCAACGGCGACATCCTGGCCAACGATTTTTTCCTGGGCCATATTGACCCACTGTGCAACGAAATAGCCGGGCTGATGTCTGCCGAGGGCATCGGCAACCCCTCTCCCGAAGAGCTGCGCCGGAGAATCGAGACCGTCGCCCGCAACACCGCCCGGAACACCTCTTCCATGCGCGGAGATATCCTGAACGCCCGGACAACAGAAATCGACTTCATCAACGGGTACCTGGTGCAGCTCGGCCGGCGCCTTGATATCCCGACACCAGTGAACCAATTGCTGACGGACAAGGTAAAACAACTGTCGCCACATTAAGAGTCAGAGGAGTTTCCTGATGGGCAACCGCCTTTCAAAGATCTACACCCGTACCGGAGATGACGGTTCCACCGGCCTCGCGGACGGCAATCGCATCGCCAAGAACGCCCAACGGGTCGAAGCCATGGGTACGGCCGACGAACTCAACTGCCACATCGGCTTGCTGATCGAGACCCTGGACCAGGACGACGAGTTGATCGAATCCCTGCGGCGCATCCAGCACCACCTGTTCGATCTCGGCGGTGAGTTTGCCATTCCCGGAAGCCGGGTCATCGGCGATGATCACATCCAATGGCTCGAGGAAACCCTGGACCGGCACAATGAACATTTGCCGCCGCTCAAGAATTTCGTGCTTCCCGGCGGGACGGCTGCCGCGGCCCAGTGCCATCTCGCCCGGGCCGTTTGCCGCCGGACCGAGCGGGTAGTTGTGGCGCTCGGCCACGAGGATTCCATCAATACCGCATCACGCCATTACCTCAACCGGCTGTCGGACCTCCTGTTCGTTATCGCACGGGTACTCGCCCGCCGGGGTGGCGGTGAGGAGATTCTCTGGGAGCAAAAAAAATCCGGCCTCTGAGGGCCGGATTTCTTCGATCGGATCAGGTCAGACGACACCGGCAATTACCAACAACGCCAGGCCACACAGCCACGCGAGCATGGTGCGGTTGAGCAGGTCCCGGACCGCGGCCACGCTGGTCGAGCCGAACCGGGACCACTCATCCGGATGCACCTTCAGGAACCGCTCCGGATCAAGCGCGTAACCGGTCAATGCGCTGTTCGCTGACTCGGCCAGCAGCTCCCCAGCCGGCTTGCGGACGGCCAACAGCAAGCCTTTCGCCTCACCGAGCCAGCCGGCCAGGTCGCCGGCCACCCCGAAGGTTACCGAGACAAGACGGGCAGGAATCCAGGCCAGCCATTCGGCCCACCGGACAAACCGGGGCCGCGCCGCAGCCTGGGGCCACTGTTCCGCCAGGGCAACCATGCCCCGGGCCAGGATAGCAGCAGGCATCCCGCCTACCACGAACCAGAACGCCACCAGGAAATACCGTTCGAAGATCGATACCATGAAGGCCCGGGACAATGACAGGTGCATGGTTTCAGCGGAGCTGTTTTCCTGGCGATCCTCCACAGGCAATCGGTCCCGGACATGGTGCCAGGCGGCCTGCATGTCATCGCGACCCCAGGCATCGGAATAGTCCCGCAGGACCCGCTTCCAACCGGGAGCGCCCATCATCGCAACCAGCACGATAAACTCCACCGGATAAACCAGCCAGCGCAGCCCGTAGTCGGTCAGCAAATATTCCAGCAAACCACTGAGGAGCGCTGGCAGCAGCACCAGAGCCAATCCGCCGGCAATACTGGTTTCCGCGCCCGCATGGACCCGACTGCCCCGATGAAACCAGGCCCGCCACAGGGCATCTCCGGAGAAATGCCCCGAACTGTCCAGTTTCCGGCGTACCAGGTACGCCAGCAGGAAAACAATCAGCACCATCAGGCGAGCTCTCCAGATCCGGAACGGGTATTCAGGCAGGCCATGAAATACTGCCAGTCAAAGGCGGGCCCGGGATCGGTTTTGCGGCCGGGAGCGATATCACTGTGACCGGTGATGCGACTGACATCGATCTCCGGCCATGCTGCCATCACCTGGCGGGCAATTGCCGCGAGCTCACGGTATTGGGCCTCGGTGTAGGGAATATCATCAGCCCCTTCAAGCTCGATACCGATAGAAAAGTCATTACACTCCTCGCGGCCATCAAAACAGGATTGCCCGGCGTGCCAGGCCCGGTCCAGCAGACTGACAAACTGGATCACCTCGCCGTCCCGGCGAATCAGCACATGGGCGGACACCTGGATATCCGTGATGGTTTCAAAGTAAGGGTGCGCCGCCGGATCCAGTCGGTTACAGAAGAAGTCCTGTATCTCCGGGCCACCGAATTGCCCTGGCGGCAAGCTGATGTTGTGAACGACCAGCAGGCTGATATCAGCCCCTTCCGGCCTGGGCCCATAATTGGGTGATGGACACCAGACGACTCCTGACAGGCGCCCTGTTTCCCTAAGACTGGCAATCCTGTGTTCTGAAATCATCAGTCTTTTCGGCTGCTGCGCAGGTTATCGATGATGGATTCCAGCGCCCGGTCAAAGATAAGTCCGTCATCCAGCATTCCAATCTCGCCGGCGGCCATGGCCCGGGCCAGTTCTTCCCGCTGGTATTCCGCCACTTTTGCACCACTGCGGTTTACAAAAATGTATTTGCCGGTGGCCTTGATGAATGCCGCCAGCTTGCAGCGGGTCCTGTTGTCGTGGCGGATCAGTTCTATCCAGGAACCGACCCGAAGACTATCTGCCCGGGCAAGCCATTCTGCTTCGACATCCGGTTCGCCAACAGAGACATCATCCTGGCCGGGCATACCGGTGTCTGGCAGTGTCTCCTCCGGTAAAGTCTCCTGGCGGTCGACCGGCGCTTCCGGCTGGGGCACGGCGGTTACCAGATGCTGGAAAACGTCGACATGGGCCAGCTCCAGATCCCTGATCGCGGAATCCGTGGCAAATGGATCCCACGAGATCTCCTGCATGGCCTTGCGAAACTCATCCACGATTGTGGGAATGGCCCGTAAGAGCTCGCTCCGCGTTGTATCTGTAATCGGTCTCGGATCGACACTCCAGGCCAGGCGCTCAGTGAACCCCCGAGCGTTCTTCCATGCGTCACTGGCCTCGCCCTGGCGCAGGAAGACCCATTGCAAATAACGGGTCCATGGTTGCTCCAGCAGCGCCATCACCGGCTCCGGGATATTCCGGTTATTGGTCACCCGGGACACCATTGCCTCGACCATCCCACTGGCCCGTTCCTGCCGTGCCCGGCCCTCCTCAGCATCTCTTAGACGCTGCTCCACCAGTTCCCGGCGGCGGCGATCCAGGTCCATGAAATGGCTGAAGTCCTGGAGCAACTCCTCAAACAACGACACATTGGTCGTAAACTCGTTCAGGATCCTGTCGACGATATATTCAATCTTCTCCCTCAAGGGGTCCCGCTGGCCCGGTTTCTTCTCTGTCCAGCCAATGGCCGATAACGCCATGTCATTAAGCAGCTTGCGTACCGGATGGCCACCCCGATTGAAAAAATTCGGATCACTGAGGGCGACCTTTAGAACGGGAATCTGCAACCGGGAAATAAGGGCTTTCATTGCCGCATGGAGCTGACGGTCCTCGAGAATGAAATCAAACAGCATGGACACGAGGTTGATCACATCGTCGTCCATCTGGCCGACCTGCATCGGCTTGCCTTCATCAGTCTTCAACACCAGCAGGATTTGCTCCCTGAGCGGCACCACCTGCTCCGCATCCCAGCTTACCGCCTGGACCTGAACCTGGCTGAGCTTTGACACCAACCCCTCGGTGTCCAGAAACGCGACCCCGGACTGGCCCGCACCACCACCGGAAGAGTCACTGCCCTGACGCAATAATGCACTCAACTCCGAGAACGTCGCGCCGCCCGCGTTTTCAGTAGTGGCCGCATCGACAGCTGCCGGAATCTCCTGACCAGCCTTGTCACCGGAAGACTTGCCAGCCGTGCCGGACTTCGGCCCGGGAACCGGGGGACGCTTCATATCGGGAAGCACGCCTTCGTCAATCAGCGTTTTGTTGGCCTGTTGATAGAAATTGGCAAGGATATCCGCCAGCAGCTTGTCAAAAAGCTTGAACACCACCAGCTTGGCCCGGATATCGATATCCAGGTCGGCACAGGCCTCGCTGACACCGCCACAAATCACTTCGGGGCTCAGGGGCATCTGACTGTCGGAGAGCTCAATTGCAGGAACCAGGTGATTGACTCTCTCCGTCAGCAGCCGGATGGCATCGGCGTAACGATTGCGCAGCTTGTTGACCAGATTCTCGATGGCAACCTGTTGTTCAAGCTCACCGTGGTCCATCAGGCTCAGGTTGTCCTGATCGATTTCCTCCAGGTCCCTCCGGGCAACGTGGGGGCGGAACCTACCGATCTCGTTAAAGGCCCGGGAGACATACTGCAGGATAGAGACGGAGATGGACTTGCGACGCAGACGGAGCTCCCGCATGGCGTCAAAATAGGCAAGCTGGCCGTGTTCGTTACTGGCCCGGTCGGCCAGCTCGAACAGGGTATCGTCAGAGCGGTCAAAGAATTCGTTGAGGACGGATTTCAGTTCCCGTCCCGACGCATCGCGCAAACGGATCAGCGCAGGTGGTAACGAGAACTGGCCCGCCTGCTTCCTGTCCTGAAAGCTGACTACCTTGTTATCCTGCGCCATTGCCTAACTCCGGGGTCATGAATTGTCGAGTGTCCGTGTGTATAAGTTACTATAATAGAAGCTCTTAGCGTCAGGTTCTGTCAGATTTTGTCACCATTTGTGTCACAGATGAGCAATCGGCGGATCAAACGTGACTCTGCTCACATTTGGTGATTGCCGGGCATGGCATTAGAATCGTGCACCAGCTTTCTTTTCCCATGCCACATGACCAGACCGGACCCGACACCATGCTCCCTGCCGAACTCCTGCGCCAGTCCAGAATCGAATCCGTTGCCCAAAGCCTGCGGGAGGACATCGGTGATGGTGACATCACCGCCAGGCTGATTCCGGCCGACAAACTGGCTACCGGCCGGGTGATCACCCGGCAAGCTGCTACCCTGGCCGGCCGGGAATGGGTCGACGAGGTCTTCCGCCAGGTGGATCCTCAGGTGACACTGTTGTGGCAGGCCAATGACAGTGACCGGGTCAGCCCGGACCAGGTCCTGTTCACCATGGAAGGCACCGCCCGCAGCCTGCTCACCGCAGAGCGCACGGCCCTGAACTGGCTTCAGACCCTGTCCGGGGTCGCGACCACCTGTGCGGCCTATGCGGAAAAAGTCGCCCATACCGGGGTGAAACTCCTGGATACCCGCAAAACCCTGCCGGGCCTCCGGCTTGCGGAGAAATACGCGGTCACCTGTGGCGGCTGCCACAACCACCGCATCGGGCTGTGGGATGCGTTCCTGATCAAGGAAAACCACATTGCCGCCTGCGGCTCGATTGCCAAAACCATCGAGGAGGCTCGCC
This sequence comes from Marinobacter sp., assembly GCF_046484525.1. GTDB lineage: Bacteria > Pseudomonadota > Gammaproteobacteria > Pseudomonadales > Oleiphilaceae > Marinobacter. The sequence goes on along the minus strand of NZ_JAWOIS010000062.1, from coordinate 58,631 downwards.
GCATTGCCCCGGGCCGCCCGGTCGAGATTGAAACAGAGAGCCTGGACGAACTCGATCAGGCACTGGCGGCGGGTGCTGACATCATCATGCTCGATGAGTTCTCGCTGGACGACATGCGCACCGCCGTGAAGGTCGCTGCCGGCCGGGCCAGGCTCGAGGCCTCCGGAGGCATCAATGACCGGACCCTCGTGCCCATTGCAGAGACCGGCGTGGATTATATTTCCATCGGTGCGCTGACGAAGGATCTGAAGGCCGTGGATCTGTCCATGCGACTGGACTGACCCGACTCACTTACCGGACAACAGCTTGTCCATTTTCTCCAGTTCCCTGACCAGCCCATGGCCGGATTCCGGCCGGCCACGGAAGTGTTCTTCTGCCATGGGCGCAATACCTGACACCGCTGGCAGAGGGTGATCGTTCTCGATCAGCATTTTCATCCGTTCCACGAACACAAACTGGAGCCACTGGGTGAATTCCATGGTATCCAGGCAAAAAGGCTTCTCGCTCTGGAACGCTTCCTCGGGCGGCGACTCGCTCTCCCAGACCTCCAGCTGCCGAAGTTCGATCTCGATCTGCAGCAGGCTGTCCGCTACCCGGGCAACTTTTTTCTGTTCGTCCGTCATGCAAATACCTAGTCGGTCAGCGGCTCCAACTCCACTGCCTCACCATGCAGGACGCGGAACAAGTCTTCATACTGGCGAGTCAGCGGATGCTTCGGAGCCATGTGAATGAGTGGCTGCCGGCTCTGATGGGATTCCTTCATCTTGACCGAGCTGGACAGCCGGACCGGCAATACCGGCAGGCCTTCCTCGATGAGCTCCAGTACCAGCTTCCGCGGCAGGCTGGCCCGGGGCTGGAACTGGTTGGCAATGATGCCTTCCACCACCAGCTCCTGATTATGATCTTCCTGCAACTCCCTGATTTCATTGAGGATGTTGTAAAGCGCCTGGCGGGAGAAGTCGTCGCAATCGAACGGAATCAGGCAACGCTGGGCTGCAATCAGCGCGGAGCGGGTATAGAAATTCAGCGCCGGAGCCGTATCGACGTAAATCGCATCGAAACTCTCCCCCAGTTTCTTCAGGGCTTCCCGGAGCTTGTAGATTTTGTGCTTGGCTTCGAGTTTGCGCTCCAGGAAGTCCAGTTCGGGACTCGACGGCATCACAAACAGGTTGTCGAACGGCGTCGCGTGTACGAACTCGTCCGGGCGACGGTTGAACACGGTAAAGGCAACCGTTTGCTCCAGCAGGTCTGCCACCGTGTCACGAAGCTCCGCGGCCGGCTTGCCCAACAGGTAGTGGGTCGAATTGCCCTGGGGATCCAGATCGACCACCAGGGTGCGCTTGCCCCGGGCAGCGCTGATAGCCGCCAGATTGCAGGTGATGCTGGACTTGCCCACTCCGCCCTTCTGATTGAATATAACCCGTCTCATGTCGTCCCTCCGTTAACCCGTGATCGATTTGCCATCCTTTTTTACCACTGCCACCTTCACCATCCCATGACCGTTTTGACGAAAGGAATGGTCAGCCGCCTCTGGGCCTGTAATGAATTCTCGTCCAGGACATCAAGCATGGCGAGCAGGTCGCCCAGGCGACGTGGCGCCCGACGCATGATGAAGCTGGCGACATCGTCGCTCATGACCAGGCCACGCTGCTCGGCCCTGGCCTGAAGAATGGTCTGACGATCTTCGTCCCGGTAGATACCGAGCTGCAGGGTCAGTCCGTGAGTGAGTCGTGAAACCAGGTCCGGCAGTTGGAAGCCCAGGGAAGTCGGCACTTCAGAGATGCTGACCATCAACAGGCCACCGCGATCGTGGATACGGTTGTAAAGGTGGAAAACAGCTTCTTCCCAGGCGGCATCACCGGCGATCCGGTCCAGGTCATCGAGGCTGACAAGATCCTGCGTATCAAGACCGGCCAGCGCCTCGGGGCCGAACGCCTCAAGCTCTGCGATACTGACACAGACGGCTGACCAGCCGCGGGCCTCGGCATGGTGACAGGCGGCCTGGAGCAAGTGGCTTCTTCCGGTGTCGGAATCGCCACAAATGACCACCACAGGCACCCCGGCGGGCTGATCGCAGATTGCTTTCAGGCGCCGCGCGGCTTCAATGTTGCGATCACCATGGAAATTATCGAACCGGGCGTCGTCCCGTAACTTGACCCCGAGAACCAGCTGGGAAGCGCTCATGACTGCTTGGCCCTCCAGGCCCGTACACCCCAGACCAGCATGTAATGCCCCCCGCTGATCACGGCCGAAACCGCCACCAGCGGGATACCCGCATCCAGGACCCATGGCTGCATGGGCAAATCTGCAAGCAGGATGATGATGGCCAGCACTACCAGGATCTGGATCAGCGTATTGATCTTACCGAGCACGCTCGGCTCCATTTCATACTGCCCGATGCTGTAATGATAGGCTAGCGCCCCGATGACAATCAGAAGATCACGCCCCAGCACAACCAGAAACAGCCAGACCGGCAACACCGAAGTCAGCGTCAGCATCAGATACGCCGCGATCAGCAGCGCCTTGTCTGCCAGCGGATCCGCGATTGCGCCAACCCGGGAACGCCAGTTGTAATGCCGTGCCAGGAAGCCGTCAAAACCATCAGAAACCGCCGCCACGAAAAAGATCAGCAGGGCAAGCCGATAGTTTTCCATCCAGAGGGCGCCGGCAAAGGGAGCTATCAGCACAATGCGCAGGAACGTCAGCGCATTGGGTATCCATCGCCAGCGTTGCGAATTCACAAGGCTCCCTCCGGTAATGCCTTACTCTTCTCCGGCATTTCCAATGGCTGGTGCTGGTTGCCAGCGGTAGTACAGCAACTGGTAAAGCGACTCGAAGGCCTGTTCCGTACCCTCGGAATCCAGTGGCAGCTCTCCGGACTGAGGCTCGGCTTTTGCCGCCGTTTCGCTGGCTGCATTGTCCAGGGCCCCGGCACCACTCTCAACCCCGACTTCCGGCATGGCTTCAGCTTCTGAAGCGGGATTCGTCTCCGGCTCTGGTTCCGGGCTCTCCGGTTCCGGATCGGGCACATAGGAACCAGCGTCCAGGGGGATAAAGCGGGGGTCCAGTGCAACATACTCCTTGAGCTGGTCCAGTTCGCCGTTGAAGGTGACTCGCAGGGTCAGCTGATCACCTTTGACCCGCGAGGCGCCCACTGCCTGAACCGGCGTGAACCCCTCAATAATCCGGGTTGCCTTGCCGTAATCCTCCACCGACTGGATACCCTGTACCACGATATCAACCTGGGGAAGATCGCCTACTTCGCCGGCGGCTACCGCATAACGACCGGCATACCGGTCTGCCCAGCGGTCAATCACCGCCCGGGCAAGGGCCTGGGGATTTGCCTCGGTGACCACTTCCTCGCCACCGTCCATGGACATGCCGTCAAAGACCCAACCGGCACGCCACTGGCCGCCACTCTGACTGACCCGGACCAACGCCATCACATCATGACTGGTGTCCGGCGCGGAGGAGCGAACGCGGCCGACAAACTGGCCCCAGATCTCGGACAACAACTCCCGGTCTCCCCGGAAGGTCTCGGGGGGAAGTGTCAGCGGAAGCCCCCGCTCGCTGGCCGCCTGCGCAAAAGCCGACTGCCATTGGTCCGCCTCGGCACCTTCTGTGATCAGGCGACGGGAGCCCCTTTCCTCGACCGCGATCCAGGCCAGGGTCAGGGGCCGGTTAGCGCCCCAGACCGGGGCATCGATGGAAGCCAGGGCCAGGTTGACACCAACCGCCCCGAACGACATCTGCAACCGGTTACCACCATCCTCTCCCCGGAGGAACTGGTAAGAAAGCAGCAGGGATTCTGCTTCGGCAAGTACTGACTGAACGCCATCCCGGGCCAGCACGTCCCGGCTTCCGGAGACACGCACCAGCACCCGGCGCAATCCCTCTGCATAACCCTGCTGCAGCTGCGCAGCGGAGGAGTCGTCCACCGGCACCTCGACGGAATAGAGCCCGGAGACTGTTACGGCCTGAGCCGGCGCACCCAGAAAGGCAAAGCCCAATAACAAAACGGCCGCCCGCACGGCAGCCCTGGATACCCGCGCCAAGTATTGTCCTTTTACTGACATGAATCACCCTGGTGTTCGCATGGATGGCGCATAGGATACACCATGGCCTATACAGTGAGTAGCTGTTAAAATCCGCGGCCTGTCCCACTTTTGCCAACGGCCCTATAAACACCATGAGCGAACAGAAGCCCTCCCTGACTTACCGCGACGCCGGCGTTGACATCGACGCGGGCAACGACCTCGTCAACCGGATCAAGGACACCGCCGCCCGCACCCGCCGGCCGGAAGTGCTTGGCGGCCTCGGCGGCTTCGGAGCCATGGTGGCCATCCCCCCTGGCTACAACGAACCGGTGTTGGTCTCCGGCACTGACGGTGTTGGCACCAAGCTACGCCTGGCCATGCAGCTCGAAAAGCACGACACCATCGGTATCGACCTGGTTGCCATGTGCGTCAACGATCTGGTCGTCGGCGGCGCCGAGCCGCTGTTTTTCCTGGATTATTTCGCCACCGGCAAACTGAACGTTGATGTGGCCGCCCAGGTGGTATCCGGCATCGGCGAAGGTTGCGAACAGGCCGGTTGCGCCTTGGTGGGAGGCGAGACCGCCGAGATGCCGGGCATGTACGAGGGCGAAGATTACGATTTGGCAGGATTCTGTGTCGGCGTGGCAGAGCGCAGCGAAATCATTGACGGCAGCCGTGTGCAGGCCGGCGATGTGCTGCTGGCCCTGGGCTCCTCCGGCCCCCATTCCAACGGTTACTCCCTGATCCGCAAGATCCTGGAGGTGAGCAGGGCCGATCTTGACCAGCCCATGGGCGACACCACCCTGGCCAACGCTCTGATGGCCCCGACGCGGATCTACGTCAAGAACCTGCTGCAGCTGATCCGAGAAGTGGATGTCCGCGCCCTGTCCCACATTACCGGGGGTGGCCTGCCCGAGAACATCCCCAGGGTACTGCCAAACGGCAGCATCGCTGCCATTGATACCGAGAGTTGGAAACTGCCTGCGGTATTCCAGTGGCTGAAAGATGCCGGCGGCGTTGCGATCGAGGAAATGTATCGCACCTTCAATTGTGGCATCGGCATGATTGTCTGCGTGCCAGCCAACCAGAAAGACCTGGCGCTGGATACTCTCAATGCCATGGGTGAGAAGGCCTGGCAGGTCGGCGTAATCGAAAGCGGCGATGATGTGGAAGCCGATGCGGTGGTTCGTTACGCACCGGGGCTGCTGTCAGCATGAAGGCAGAACAGGCCCCACTGCCCAGAATCCTCGTCCTTGTTTCCGGCAGCGGCACCAACCTGCAGGCGCTGATTGATGCCAGTCGGGAACGCGACTTTCCCGGCCAGATCACCGCCGTTGGCTCCAACCGCCCCGGGGTCTTTGCCCTGGAGCGGGCGGCCCAGGCCAACATCGAAACCTTTGTGATCGATCACAAGAGATTCGAAAGCCGGGAGGAGTTTGATGCCGCGCTGATGGCTGAGATTCGCCGCCACAACCCCGACCTCATTGTCCTGGCAGGCTTCATGCGGATCCTGACCACGGACTTTGTGCGGGCCTTCCGGGGCAAGATGCTCAATATCCATCCATCCCTGCTGCCCAAATACACTGGCCTCAACACCCATCAGCGTGCCATTGAAGCGGGCGACACCCTGCATGGGGTTTCGATTCATTTCGTGACGGAAGAACTGGATGGCGGCCCGGTGATTGCCCAGGCGGAAGTTCAGGTGGCCCCGGACGACGCCCCGAAATCCCTGGCAGAGAAAGTACAGGAGAAGGAACACATACTGTATCCGATCGTGGTTCGCTGGTTCTGCGAGGGTCGCATCCAACTGGGCAGCGACTACATCCTGTTCGACGGCGAAATCCTGAAAGCCCCGATGCGGCTGCCCGACAACTGAACAGATTGTCATCCTCACGCCGTCCGGGAGCAGCTACACTGTCGCTGACTTTGACAGTTTGAAGGCTTGGCTCATGCGCATGTCAGGATTATTCAGAAGACACGGCAGATCCCCTGCATTCCGGCGGCTGGCCATGCTGGCGTTCCTGTTATTGCCCATTACCGCTGCGGCACGGGAACCGGCGCCCGAGCTGATCCCCTCCCGGGTAAGCTACACCGCCACGATGGACAAGGGCCTAGAGATCAACGGCACCGCTATACGTAGCCTAACCTCCCAAGGCAATGGAATCTGGCTGTACCGCACGGATGTCGACTCGTTCATCGGGGACATCGACGAATCACTGATCCTGAAATGGGAAAACGGCCGGGTGATCCCCCTGCGTTACCGCTACCGCCTCTCCGGCGTTTTTATCAGGGACCGGGAACAGTCCATCGACTTTGACTGGACCCAGGGAATCGCAACCGGCAGCTACCGGGATAGGGGTTTTCAACTGCCATTGAAGGAAGGTGCACTGGACCCGCTCGGCTACCAGCTTCAGCTTCGCCAGGACATCAAGGCGGGCGAGCGGGAAATGAGCTACCAGGTCATCGACGGCAACAACTATGACGAGGAGAAGTTTGCCGTCATCGACGAAGAGCAGGTCTCGACCAACGGCGACACCATCACCCTTCTGAAAGCAGAAAAGGTTCGAGGTGAGAATGCCCGCCGCCAGACTCTGATGTGGTTCGATCCACAACAGGATTTTCTGCTGTCACGCCTGCTGCAGATTGAACCCGACGGCAGCCGTTATGAATTGCGCCTGAAGGATGCAGAATTGGGTAATTAAGCTTTCTTTTCGACCTCTGCCCACACGGCTTTCACTTCGTCCGCGATGATTCGGAGGCCTTCAGCCACACGCTCATCGTCCTGGGAATAGGTCACCCGCAGGCACTCGTGGCGGTGGCGCCAGCCATCCTCCGGCAATCCCGGGAAGAAGTAGTGCCCGGATACCACCAACACTCCCCTGCCCTTCAGTCGCTGGTATAGCTCCAGACTGGAGATGGGCAGGTCCGGGAACCAAAACCACAAGAACATGGCGCCTTCGGGTTTGTGGATGTACCAGCGGCAGCTGTCCTCGCCCATGGCGTCCCGGAAGACGGCCACCGCCTTTTCCATCTTGGCCTTGTAGAAGGGGCAGACCACATCCCGGCTCAGGGACAGAATCTCCCCGGATCGCACCAGCGGCTCTGCCAGCATGGCACCGAAACTCCCGGTGGCCAGGTTCAGGATCGCATTGATCCCGGACAATGCCTTGATGATCGGCTCGGCGGCGATGACGATACCGGTACGTGCGGCCGGCAGGCCCAGCTTGGAGAGACTCAGGCAGAGTATCATCTGCTCGTTCCAGGTGGGATGCGCATCCACGAAGAGCAAACTCGGGAACGGTGTGCCGTAGGCGCCGTCGACAATCAGGGGAATGTCGTGCTGCCTGGCCATCACTTCCAACCGGGCCAGCTCCCCGTCGGTGATGACGTTGCCGGTGGGGTTGGTCGGACGGGAGACGCAAATTGCCCCGGTCTCGCCGGTGACCTCCACCGCATCAAAGTCCACATGGTATTTGAATTCATGGGCATCGGTGAAAGAGATATCCGGCTGCACGGCCCGGAATAGTTCCGGCTCGATGCCTGCGTCGGCGTAACCGATATACTCCGGCGCCAGGGGCAGCAGTATGTGTTTGCGGTGGCCGTCACCGTAATCGCCGCCAAACATGTTGAACAACATGAAGAAGGCGGCCTGGCTGCCGTTGGTCAGGGCAATGTTTTCGGGTTTGAGGCCCCAGCCATACTCCCGGTTCAGCAGGTCCGCCAGCGAGGCGATAAATTGCTTCTCGCCCTGGGGCGGATCGTAGACACCCACCAAGCGGCGGACGTCGTCCTCATTCCGGCTCATATCCCCGAGAATTTCCTGCACCCGTTGCTGGATTTCGGGAATATGCCCGGGATTCCCTCCGCCCATCATGATCATGTCATCCCCTGACGCCATGGCATTTCCCAGATCATCCATCAGGGAAGTGATGCCGGCATCGGCGGTGAATTTGCGACCAAAAGCAGAGAGTTTCATGGCGCTATCCAATCAGGGCTGACAAACAGGTTTAACATCAAGTGTAGCGCGGACAGCCGGTTTATTTAGCTGTCCAGGGCAATTCCGAGATTGCTGACACCGTCGTTGACGGCTTCCGCCCTCAACTCGGCGATAAAGGACTCCTTGGGTACCCGCTGGCGTTTCAGTGCAAGCACCAGATCCCGCTGGAACATCTTGTCTTCTTTCATCAGAGGGTGATGATCGAGCAGGCGAACCAGCTCATCTTCCGGCAGATCTTCGCCTTCGGACATCTCGATGAAGTTCATCACCGTTGCGGTGGCCACCTGGGAGGCCTCGGTTGCCCGATGCTTGTTGGGGTTCAGGCGGTTGAGCAACGCCTGCTCCAGTAACTGACAGAAGTCGAAGGCCGGGTAGACGCCATAGGCGTCGTAGTCGTCCACGTTGGGCGACAGGGTTTCGAGTTTGCTGAGTAACTGTGGAATGGCGGCTTCGCTGGCCTCTTTCTGGAGCATGTCCCACCCCAGATCCAGCAGCTGGCGCATCTTGGCGCCCGTTTTCAGACCAACGGCGTCGGCGAACAGGGCGTAATTTGGAAACGAACGTTCAGCGAGGGCCAGCAGGAAGGCGCATTCACGCCATCCCTGCAGTTGTGCGACGGCTTTGAGAAACTGGTTGGCGTTCATGTCCTGGGCAGGGTCACGCCGGTCTGGCCGAGATATTTGCCGCCCCGGTCTTTGTAGCTTGTTTCACAGACTTCGTCGGATTCGAAGAAGAGCATCTGGGCGACGCCTTCGTTGGCATAGATCTTGGCCGGGAGGTTGGTGGTGTTGGAAAATTCCAGGGTCACCTGACCTTCCCACTCGGGTTCCAGCGGGGTGACGTTGACGATGATGCCGCAGCGGGCGTAGGTGCTCTTGCCCAGGCAGATGGTGAGTACGTTGCGCGGGATGCGGAAGTACTCGACGGTGCGGGCCAGGGCGAAGGAGTTCGGTGGAATGATGCAGACGTCACCGGTGTAGTTGACGAAGCTGTTGTCGTCGAAGTTCTTCGGATCCACTGTCGCGCTGTGGACGTTGGTGAAGATTTTGAATTCGTTGCTGCAGCGGACGTCGTAACCGTAGCTGGAGGTTCCGTAGGAGATGACACGGCCTTTTTCGGTTTCGCGAACCTGTCCATGTTCGAACGGTTCGATCATGCCGTGTTGTTCGGACATCCGGCGGATCCACTTGTCGGATTTGATGCTCATTGGTGAAATCTCGTTTCCACTGGAAAAATTGAGGCGTAGTTTACCTGTTCCCTTGGGGTCTGTCGAAGGCTCATGGGCTTATCTCAGGACTGCTTGTTTGGGGGCTGCGAGGCCTGGGGCTGCTGTCCAAAACACGCTACAAGCACATCCCTGTGCGCTTGTTTCGGGCCGTCCCTGGCCCTCAACAGTTTTGGACAGCAGCCCCAGGCCTCGCGATCGAGCCTTTCGGAATTCGCCCACTAAAGCCGGCTTAGTGTTCGGTTACGGAAACACTTGAGATTGAGCCGGACAGGTTGCGCTCCCGGGTGGACAGTTCTGCCCCAACCCGGCGAGCTATGTCACGATAACGGCGCGCCACTTCGGAATCCGGCTCTGCGACGACAGAGGGAGTGCCGCCGTCGGTCTGTTCCCGGATGGTCATGTGCAGTGGCAACTGGCCTAACAGGGTGGTGTCGTACTCCTCGGCGATGCGTTCGCCACCACCGTGGCCGAACAGGGATTCTTCGTGGCCGCAGTTGCTGCAGATGTGGACGCTCATGTTTTCGACCACGCCCAGGACCGGGATGTCGACTTTGCGGAACATTTCGATGCCTTTTTTGGCGTCCAACAAGGCGATGTCCTGGGGGGTGGTGACGATGACGGCGCCGGTGACCGGGACTTTCTGGGCCAGGGTTAGCTGGATGTCGCCCGTGCCCGGGGGCATGTCGATGATGAGGTAGTCGAGTTCGTTCCAGAGGGTCTGTTGCAACAGCTGCATGACGGCGCCGCTGACCATGGGCCCGCGCCAGACCATGGGGGTTTTCTCGGTGACGACGAAGGCCATGGAGTTGGCTTGCAGGCCGTGGGCTTCCATGGGGACGAAGTATTTGTTTTCTCTCGTATCCGGGCGTTTGCCTTCGGGGACGCCGAGCATCATGCCGATGCTGGGGCCGTAGATGTCGGCGTCGAGGATGCCGACTCTGGCGCCTTCGGCCTGCAATGCCAGGGCGAGGTTGACGGCGGTGGTGGATTTTCCCACGCCGCCTTTGCCGGAGGCCACGGCGATGATGTTCTTGACGCCGGGGACGGACGGGATGTCTTTCTGGACTTTGTAGGAGTGGATCTTCTGGCCGACGTGGACGTCGGCGCTGTCAACGCCGTCGACGTTTTCCAGGGCATTGGTGACGATCTGTTTGAGCGCTCCGGCAATGCCTTTGGACGGGTATGGCAACTCGACCATGAGGGTGACTTTGCCGCTGTCGTCGGCGGCCAGTTTTTTGACGGCGCCGAGTTCGTACAGGTCCTTTTCAAGGTAAGGGTCCCGGTATTCGCGGACAGCGGCTTCGAGGGCCTGCTGGGAAATCTGGGTCATCGGGTTCTCCGGAATAAGCTCATGAACACGGAAACGGGCGTTTCAGGTGAAAAATTACTGCTTGGAAGGTATCATCTGTGCCCGTTTCTGACCATATGGGGTCTTTACCTGGAGCAATCAATTCGGGATCTGTGCCAGGACCCTGTTTTTGTCTTTCCAACCCTTACCAACAGAAGGTTCGGACATCACCATGACGCAAGCGAGCAAGCATCAGCGCAACATTCTGGTTACCAGCGCCCTGCCCTATGCCAACGGGCCGATCCACCTGGGTCACCTGCTGGAGTATATTCAGACCGATATCTGGGTGCGCTACCAGAACATGCGTGGCCACAACTGCTACTACGTTTGCGCCGACGATGCCCATGGCACCGCGATCATGCTGCGGGCCGAGCGTGAAGGCATTACTCCGAAGCAACTGATCGACCGGATCAGCCAGGAGCACCAGGAAGATTTTGCCGGCTTTCATATCCGCTTTGACAACTACTACTCCACCCATTCGGAGGAGAACCGTTACTTCTCCGAGTACATCTACCGCCAGCTGCAGGAAAACGGGCACATCGCCACCCGGAAGATCACCCAGTTCTTCGATCCGGAGAAGGAGATGTTTCTGGCGGACCGTTTCATCAAGGGCACCTGCCCGAAATGCAAGGCGGAAGATCAGTATGGCGACAATTGTGAGGCCTGTGGCGCCACCTATACGCCGGCGGAGCTGATCAATCCGCGCTCTGCAGTGTCCGGTGCCACACCGGTGGAGAAGCAATCCGAACACTATTTCTTCAAGCTTCCGGATTTCCATGACTTCCTGGCCAAGTGGACCCGTAGCGGCACCCTGCAGCCGCAGGTGGCCAACAAGCTGGCTGAGTGGCTGGATGCCGGCCTGCAGGAGTGGGACATCAGCCGTGATGCGCCCTACTTCGGTTTCGAGATTCCCGATGCGCCGGGCAAGTATTTCTATGTCTGGCTGGATGCACCCATCGGCTACCTGGCCAGCTTCAAGAACCTGTGCAACCGCGAAGGCATCGACTTTGAACACTTCTGGAAAGCGGATTCCGAGGCCGAGGTATATCACTTCATCGGCAAGGACATCATCAATTTCCACGCCCTGTTCTGGCCGTCCATGCTGCACGATGCCGGTTTCCGGACGCCGACCGCAGTCTGGGCCCACGGCTTTGTGACCGTCAACGGCAAGAAGATGTCCAAGTCCCGCGGCACCTTCATCATGGCGCGTACCTACCTGGATCACCTGGACCCGGAGTACCTGCGCTACTACTTCGCGGCCAAGCTCACCGGCAGCGTCGATGACATGGACCTGAACCTGGAAGACTTCGCAGCGCGGGTGAATTCGGACCTGGTGGGCAAGGTGGTGAACATCGCCAGCCGCAGCGCCGGTTTTATCACCAAGCGCTTTGACGGTCAGCTGGGCAAGGTGACCGAGCATGAAAAGCTGAAGGACTTCATCGAGGCGGGCAAAGAGATCGAGGAGTTCTTCGAGGCCCGTGAATTCGGCCGCGCCATGCGCCGGATCATGGAGCTGGCGGATATCGCCAACCAGTATGTGAACGACGAGCAGCCCTGGGTCATCGCCAAGCAGGAAGGCCAGGACGACAACCTGCAGGCAATCTGCACCAATGCCATCAACATGTTCCGGATCCTGATGACCTACCTGGCACCGGTGCTGCCGAAGACAGCCGAGGCCTCCGAGGCGTTCCTGAATGCCAGGCTGGACTGGAACAACCGTGCGGAACTGCTGGAAAACCACGGTATCAACAAGTTCAAGCCCCTGATGAACCGCGTGGACATGGCCCAGATCGAGAAGATGCTGGATACCTCCAAAGAGGAACTGCCTGCAGCGACTGGTCAGCCGGAACCTGCTGCCAATCTGGAGCCGATCGCCGATGAGATAGAATTCGGTGATTTCGCGACAGTGGACCTTCGGGTCGTTAAAATTGTCAAAGCAGAGCATGTTGAGGGTGCCGACAAGCTACTTCGCCTGACTCTTGACGTGGGACATGGCGAACGCAACGTGTTCGCTGGTATCAAGTCCGCCTACAAGCCGGAGGAACTGGAAGGCCGCATGACCGTGATGGTGGCCAACCTGAAGCCGAGGAAAATGAAGTTCGGCATGTCCGAGGGCATGGTTCTGGCCGCCGGTCCGGGTGGCAAGGATATTTTCATCCTGTCGCCGGACTCCGGTGCGACCCCGGGCATGCGGGTAATGTAAGGCAGCGCGAGGAAGAGCAGCTCCGATGACAGAGTATTTACTGATACTGGTCAGCACCATTCTGGTGAATAATTTCGTACTGGTTCAGTTCCTGGGCCTGTGCCCGTTCATGGGTGTGTCCGGGAAGCTGGAGACCGCCATGGGCATGTCTCTGGCCACCACCTTTGTGCTGACCCTGTCATCGGTATGCAGTTACCTGGCTTACACCTACCTGCTGGCGCCGCTGGATCTGGCATTCCTGAAGACCATCACCTTTATCCTGGTGATTGCAGTGGTGGTCCAGTTCACCGAGATGGTGGTTCGCAAGACCAGCCCGCTGCTCTACCGGGTTTTGGGCATCTTCCTGCCCCTGATCACCACGAACTGCGCTGTTCTCGGCGTGGCACTTCTTAACCTTAATAAAAACAACAACTTCGTTGAGTCTGTCCTGTACGGGTTCGGTGCAGCGGCCGGTTTCTCCATGGTACTGGTGCTGTTTGCCGCCATGCGCGAGCGTATCGCGGTGGCCGATGTTCCGGTTGCCTTCCGGGGAGCCGCCATTGGTATGGTAACCGCAGGGCTGATGTCGCTGGCATTTTTGGGCTTCACTGGCCTGGTCACTGTCTGACGGAGCATTTGTTGTTATGTGGACGGGCATTCTGATCGCCGTTGCTGTGCTGTTGGCCCTGGCCGTGGTTTTTGGCGGTCTGCTGGGCTTTGCCTCCGAACGGTTCAAGGTTGAGGGCAACCCTCTGGTCGACCAGATCGACGCCCTGCTGCCACAGACCCAGTGTGGCCAGTGCGGCTTCCCGGGTTGCCGCCCGTACGCCGAAGCCATCGCCCAGGGCGAAGCCATCAACAAGTGCCCTCCGGGCGGCGAAAGTACCATCAAGGCCCTCGCCGACCTGCTGGACGTCGAACCCCAGCCCCTGGATGCCGAACACGGCGTCGAGCAGGCCAAGCGCGTCGCGGTCATCCGTGAGGATGAATGCATCGGCTGTACCAAGTGCATCCAGGCCTGCCCGGTGGATGCCATCCTGGGCGCAGCAAAACACATGCACACGGTGATCGAGAGCGAGTGCACCGGTTGCGACCTGTGCGTCGAGCCGTGTCCGGTTGACTGTATCGACATGGTCACCCTCGAACCGGACATCCGCACCTGGACCTGGACACCGCCGAGTTCCGGAATCATTGCCACCGACCGCCAGGGAGCCAACGCCTGATGACTCAATTGTGGGATTTCTCCGGCGGCATCCATCCGGCCGAGAACAAGCAACAGTCCACCTCCCGACCGATCCGGACAGCCGGGTTGCCCGAACGCCTGGTCCTGCCGCTGCAGCAACATATCGGTGATCCTGCAGAACCACTGGTGGAAGTCGGTGAACGGGTGCTGAAGGGACAGAAGATTGCCGATGTCACCATCGGCATGGGCGTTCCGGTTCACGCCCCCACGTCCGGGGTGATAGAGAGTATTGCCAAAATGCCGGTGCCACACCCTTCGGGGCTGGATGACTGGTGCATCACCCTCAAACCTGACGGTGAGGATCAATGGCGGGAACGGAATCCGATGTCCGATTACCGTAGGCTGGAGAGGGAGACGGTGCTGGGAATCATCCATGAGGCCGGCATTTCCGGCATGGGCGGCGCCGGCTTCCCCACCGACATCAAGCTCCGTCCACCCAAGGACCGCAAGGTGGACACCCTGATTCTCAACGGTGCCGAGTGCGAGCCCTACATCACCGCCGATGACATGACCATGCGGGAGAAAGCGGCCGAAGTGGTTGCCGGCCTGAAGGTAATGGCCTGGATCCTGCGCCCGGAGCGTTGCGTGATCGGCATCGAGGACAACAAGCCCGAGGCCATCGAAGCCATGCAAAAGGCCTGTGAAGGCACCCAGATCGAAATTGCGGTGATCCCGACCAGGTACCCGTCCGGCGGTGAAAAACAGCTGATCCGGGTACTGACCGGGCTGGAAGTCCCCAGTGCCGGAATCCCGGCCGATATCGGCGTCATGTGCCAGAACATCGGCACCGCCGTTGCGATCTCCCGGGCGGTCTTTGAAGACAGCCCGCTGATCTCCCGGATCGTCACCATTACCGGAGACGCGCTCCGGGAGCCGGGCACGTTCGAGGCGCTGATCGGCACACCGATCGACTACCTGCTTGAACGGGCAGAGCTGGAGCCGCAGAAGGTCAACCGCCTGGTACTGGGCGGCCCCATGATGGGGTACACACTTACCACCACGGCGGTTCCGGTGACCAAGACCACCAACTGCGTGATCGCCGCCACCGAGGCCGAATTGCCCGCGCCGCCGCCGGAACAGCCATGCATCCGCTGCGGCCAGTGTGTGGAAGTGTGCCCCATGGAACTGTTACCCCAGCAGTTGTTCTGGTATTCGAAATCCGGCGAATTCGAGAAGGCGGAACACCTGAATCTGTTCGATTGCATCGAATGCGGTGCCTGTTCCTACGTGTGCCCGAGCGCCATTCCCCTGGTGCAGTATTACCGTTACGCCAAGGGCGAAATCCGTGTCCAGCGGGCGGAGCAGATCAAGGCCGACCGCGCCCGGGAGCGCTTCGAGGCCCGCCAGGTACGACTGGAGCGGGAGCAGCAGGAAAAGGAGCTGCGTCGTAAGGAGCGTGCGAAAGCCGCTGCCGAAGCCCAGGCGAAGAAACAGGCAGAGGCTGAAAAGGCCGCCGAGGCTGGTGAGGCGGTTGACGATCGTGCCGCCAAGGCGGCGCTTGTGCAGCAGGCCCTGGAACGCAAGAAGGCCAAAGCCGCCAAGGCCAGTCCGGAAGCCAGTGCGCAGACAGCCACCAGCGACGCTAAGCCGGACATCGAGGCCCTGAAAAAACAGTTGAGTCAGGCCAAATCAAAACTGGACACCATGCAGAGCATGCTGGATGACGCCAAGTCTCAGCAGGCCGACAACGTCGACAAGCTAGAGCGCGCGGTGGCAAAAAATCATGATCGAGTGCAACGTGCCCAGCAGGCCCTGGCGGACGCCCGCGAGGGCCTGGCCAGCACCACCGAATCCCAGACATCCGATTAACCGAGCCCAGGCCCATTCTCCATGGCATTTGTTCAGCAATCATCGCCCCACGCCCGCAACGCCCGACCGACGTCCCGGGTCATGCTCTGGGTCATCATCGCGGCATTGCCCGGGATGATTGCCCAGACTGTCTTCTTCGGCTGGGGCAACCTGATTAACGTGGTCTGGTGTATTGCCGTCGCCCTCGCCTCAGAGGCGGCTTTCCTGAAACTGCGCGGCAAACCCGTGGCGTTTTTCCTGAAGGACAATACCGCAGCCGTTACTGGCATGTTGCTGGGTCTCTCTCTGCCTCAGTTTGCCCCCTGGTGGGTGTCCGCTATTGCCGTGATCACCGCCATCATTATCGCCAAGCAACTCTACGGTGGCCTGGGTTCCAATCCCTTCAATCCTGCCATGGTCGGCTATGCCTTGGTGCTGATTTCATTCCCTGTCGCCATGACCACCAACTGGGCCGAGGCTGCCATGCTGTTCCAGGGCGCGCCCGAATTCGGTGAAACCCTGGCCCGGATTTTCTCGGCTTCCCAGACAGCCGTCGACGGCTGGACCATGGCAACACCGCTGGGTGAGTACAAACACAAGATTGCCTCCCATACGGCCACCGAAGTGCTGAACCACCCCACGTTCGGCGACGGCATCGCCCGAGGCTGGGAATGGGTCAATGTTGCCTTCCTGGCCGGCGGCCTCGTGCTGATTTTCCTGCGCATTATCACCTGGCATATTCCTGCAGCTTTTCTTGGCGGGCTGGTGATCATGAGCGTGGCCTTCGGCGCCAATGCCGACCAGTACGCGCCGCTGTCCCTGCACCTGCTGGCGGGCGGTACCATGCTGGGTGCCTTCTTTATCGCAACCGATCCCGTATCAGCAGCAACCAGCCACCAGGGCAAGCTGATCTACGGGGTGGGCATTGGCGTCCTGGTCTACATCATTCGGTCCTGGGGTAACTTCCCGGATGCAGTAGCGTTCAGCGTCTTGCTGATGAATTTTGCCGTGCCTTTTATCGATTACTACACGCCACCGCGTGCTTATGGCCACCACAAGGCCCGGCGCGGTTTGCCTGGCAAAAATCAGGGGTAAGACATGGCTGCACTGGCACAATCCATTCGACGCAGCGCCATCGGCCTGGGCCTCTTTGCCATCATCACCGGCGGATCCATCGCGGTGACCCAGGCCCTGACCGAGGAGCGCATCCAGGAAGAGGCGGCACGGGCAGAGGCCCGAGCTCTGTTTGAAATCATTCCGGAATCGCAGCATGACAACGACCTGCTGAACGATACGGTCCAGTTACCGGCCAGTGATCGGATTGCCATCAAAGGACAGGTGACCGTCTGGGTAGCGCGGAGAAACGGCGAACCAACGGGCTTCATCATGCCCGCAGTGGCCCCTGACGGGTACTCCGGCGACATTCGGCTATTGGTCGGCATCGACCTCCAGGGCACGGTGCTTGGCGTGCGAGTGGTAAGCCACAAGGAGACACCGGGACTCGGTGACCGGATCGAGACCAAGAAATCCGACTGGATTTACAGTTTCCAGGGCCGATCCCTCGATAACCCGGAACCCCGCAACTGGAACGTCAAGAAAAACGGCGGTGTGTTCGACCAGTTCACTGGCGCAACCATCACCCCCCGTGCGGTGGTCAAGGCGGTCCAGAAGTCTCTGGTATACTTCCGCCAGAATCGACGGGAAATCCTGAACCGACTTGAGGAGACGCCCTGATCATGGCAAGCAAGACCTCCGCAGAGATCATCCGCGACGGGCTGTGGAACAACAACCCGGCACTTGTTCAGGTCTTGGGTTTGTGCCCGCTGCTGGCGGTGACCAGTACCGTGGTCAATGCCATTGGCCTCGGCCTGGCCACGCTGATGGTGCTCATGGGTTCGAACCTGGCGGTATCGCTGATTCGCAACTTCGTGGGGGAGTCCGTTCGGTTGCCGGCGTTTGTGATGATCATTGCCTCGTTCGTCACCTGTGCTGAGTTGCTGATGCAGGCCTTCACTTACGAGCTTTACCAGATTCTGGGCATCTTCATTCCCCTGATCGTCACCAATTGCACGATTCTGGGGCGAGCAGACGCCTTTGCCTCCAAGAACAGCCCGGGACCGGCGGTGCTGGATGGCACCATGATGGGCCTTGGATTTCTGGCGGTGCTGATTGTTCTGGGGGGAATGCGCGAGCTGATCGGCCAGGGCACCCTGTTTGCCGATATGAATCTGCTGTTGGGACCCATGGCCACCGACTGGGTGGTTCGCCCGTTTGAAAACTATCCGGACATGCTGTTCATGGTGCTGCCTCCCGGCGCTTTTGTCGGGCTGGGTCTGCTGATCGCCCTGAAGAACGGCATCGATAGTCAACTCGAGGCCAGGCGCAAGGCCGCAGCGCCGGAACCCGCCACCAGTGGCAGCAAGCGTGTCCGCGTCACGGGCAATGTTTCCTGAACCCATACCAGAGCAGTATTGCTGACGGATGAACAAGCAAAAACGTATCGAAATCTTTACCCGGCTGCGGGATGCCAACCCCAACCCGACCACGGAGCTGAACTACTCGTCGCCGTTCGAGTTACTGATTGCCGTGATTCTCTCGGCCCAGGCTACGGACGTGGGAGTCAACAAGGCCACCGACAAGCTGTTTCCGGTGGCAAACACACCGGAAGCGATTCTGGCGCTCGGGGTGGACGGACTCAAGGAATACATCAAGACCATTGGCCTGTTCAACAGCAAGGCCGAAAACGTCATCAAGACCTGCAGGATCCTGATCGAAAAGCATGGCGGCCGGGTCCCGGAAAAGCGTGAGGATCTCGAAGCCCTGCCCGGTGTCGGGCGAAAGACCGCCAACGTGGTGCTCAACACCGCTTTCGGTCACATGGCCATGGCCGTGGATACCCATATTTTCCGGGTATCGAACCGCACCGGCATTGCACCGGGGAAAAACGTCCTGGAAGTGGAAAAGCGCCTGTTGCGCCTGGTACCGAAGGAATTCCTTCTGGATGCCCACCATTGGCTCATCCTCCACGGCCGTTACACCTGCACCGCCCGCAAGCCCAAGTGTGGCGCCTGCATCATCGAGGATCTGTGCGAGTTCAAACAGAAGCGGGACTACCTCTGATCCCCCGCTCCGGAAACAAAAGAGCCGACGCTCCCTGGCAGGTGCGCCGGCTTCCCGATGCGTTCGCAGCGGCTGAGGATCAGCGCTGACCCAGCATCCGCTCTTTCAGGTTTTCCTGGGCCGGCTTATCGGACAGCCAGATTCCGAACAGCGCCTTCTTGAACGCCAGATCACCCACGGTATCCCGCACTTCGCCGTTCTTCAGGACCCGCACGCCCTCACGCGGCAAGTAGACCAGATCAAACACATCGCCTTCCTTGATCTCTTCCTGGAATACAGCCATGAACTGGTCGATGTCATCCTGGACCGCTGCCATGTTGCCGTCGGTAGAGGCCTTGAAGCCCTCAAGAGTCGCCTCGGTCATACGTTCGCTGGTAATCATCCCCGAGATAATGTGCAGGGTAATGGCCTGGGGCTCGTCGGCATTGATCACCGCCTCGCCGTCGCTGATACTTTCCGGAACGTACAGACCACCCACATAGAGGTCCATGAACCATTTGGAGCGGGTACCGGCGCCGTTGAGCTTCAGTTCGGTGCCCATGGCCTGATAGGTCTCGGGAACATCAACGCCTTCAACGGTCAGAGCCGAGGCAGTGGCTGATAACATTGCTGTGAGAATCAGGGATGCAAATCCTGATGAGAGAGCCTTCTTCATAGTCCTTTCCTTTTCCATCGTTATTATTCAATGCGTTTTCATTCGTCACCGGGGCTCGACACCCTATCCTGCCCGGTCAACGCATTCTAACAACGACCCCGGGCAGCAGAGCGCCACCTGGTTCTCATTTGCGAGGCATGAAAACAGAAAAGCCGGCCAAGGTCATTGGCCGGCTTTTCGATTACTGGGGTCAGTGGAACTTACTGGAACAGCAGATTACCGGAAAGGCCTTCCTTTTCCAGGATTTCCCGCAGGCGGCGAAGCGCTTCCACCTGGATCTGACGTACCCGCTCGCGGGTCAGCCCGATTTCCTGGCCAACCTCCTCGAGGGTACTCACCGGATAGCCCCGGAGACCAAAACGGCGGGAAAGCACTTCCTGCTGCTTATCGCTGAGCTGGTCAATCCACTTCTCGAGGCAGGAACACATGTTGTTATCCTGCAACAGGTCCGCTGGATCCGAAGCACCTTCGTCTGCCACGGTATCGAGCAGGGATTTCTCACCTCCGGCACCGATCGGGGTGTCCATGGAGGCAACCCGTTCATTGAGGCCCAGCAGGCGCTTCACGTCCGACGCCGGCTTATCGACCATCTGAGCGATCTCTTCCGCAGAAGGCTCATGATCCAGTTTCTGGGTCAGCTCACGGGCCGCACGCAGATAGAGGTTGAGTTCCTTGACCACATGAATCGGCAGACGGATAGTCCGGGTCTGGTTCATGATGGCCCGCTCGATGGTCTGGCGAATCCACCAGGTCGCATAGGTGGAGAACCGGAAGCCACGCTCCGGATCAAACTTCTCGACCGCACGAATCAGGCCCAGGTTGCCCTCTTCAATCAGATCAAGCAGGGTCAGACCGCGATTGACGTACCGGCGGGCGATCTTGACCACCAGGCGCAGGTTGCTTTCAATCATGCGTTTACGCCCTGATTCCTCGCCTTTACGGGCGAGACGGGCGAAGTAGACTTCCTCTTCCGGCGTCAGGAGGGGTGAAAAACCGATTTCGTTGAGATAGAGCTGGGTTGCGTCCAGCTGCTTCTGGCTGGTGAAGTACCGTCCCTGAGTGGAAATTTCCTCTTCATCGGCGCTATCCGCCGACTCTTTTTGAACTTTGTCTTCTGCTAGCACCTGATCCTCGGAATCATCCAGATCCTCGACACGATCAACAATAATATCTTCTTGCTCTGCTGACATGTTTCTTGCCCCGCCTCTCAATAATCCTGTGGAAGGTCCGATACTTCTTCTAATCCCGGACTCTGCTTCATAAGTCTTCGTTTTATTCAGGACATTTTTGTATGGCCAAATCCGGCCGGATCATTCTTGTTATTTTGCCGTATGCGGTTTCTGTCAGTGCCGGGGTTCAGGGTTGCAACAGCGATCCTGGCTGCTTGCGTGAGGGCTAGCGGGGTGGCAGGTAATGGAGTGGATCGACGGGGTTGCCATTCTTCCGGATTTCAAAATGCAACATGGGTCGTTCCGCACCGCTGCTTCCGAGCTCTGCGATCACCTGTCCGGCGTTAACGTCCTCCCCTTCCTGCACCAGAATCTTCCGGTTGTGGGCGTAAGCACTCAAATAGTGCTCATTATGATTCACGATAATGAGGTTGCCGTAACCAAGCAACCCGTTACCGGCATAGACCACGTTTCCACTGGCCGCCGCTTTCACAGCATCACCGGCTTTTCCGGCGATATCAATACCTTTATTGACTTTTCCGGATGTTGAATATCGTGCAATTACGGTGCCAGCGTTCGGCCAGCGCCAGCTGACGCTGGCTACGGTTTGCGAGCGTTGATCCAGGGAGTCACCGGGTGCTGCAGGCCTGGTAACTTTCGGTCTGGGCGCCGATTTAGGCGTCGGCGCGGGCGGCGTAACCCTGGACGGAACCGCGGCAACCCTCTGCGTCTGACTATTCTGGCCAGAAGATGTGACAGTTCCGCGAAGGTCCAGGCGCAGCACCTGGCCGGGTTTGATCGTCCAGGGAGGCTCCATACCGTTGGCGCTGCCCAGCTCCCGGTAGTCACGGCCATATTGCCAGGCAATCCGGTAGAGGGTTTCACCGGGCTGAACGACGTGTCGTCCCCAGTACACGGGGGGGTTGTAGAGATCGTCCTGATAGATCGCCGAAGTGTTGCAGGCCGTGAGCGCAACGACACCCAGCGCGACCAGGAGCATTTTCAGGAAACGAGGCTGGGGCATGGCACCTGGCTGGAACCGCGGGAAGGCCGACCGTGCGGCATTGACGAGCCCACGCAAAAATCTCACAGGAATAAAACTGCCCCAGTTATGAAAAATCCGTCTAAAAAGACCGAAGGATCAATCCAGATTCTAAAGTTTTTATAGTAACTCGCTAATTTATTGCATATTTTCAGAGGCAATCCAAGTTACGTGCTGGTCGCCTTTGTTACCTTGAGGAACACTGATTCTGTGCGTCAGGTAACACTTTTCGATTCCCGACCCATTCAATTGCCAGCACCAGAAACAACCCGACCAGTGCCATAAACAATGCCATGAGCACCTGCGGATCCTGTCCGGTCAGCTGCTCAAAGGTCGCCGGACCAATACTGGTCTCGTTAAAAGGTACCTGCTCGCCCGCACTGTTGGTGCGCCAGCTGAGAACCTCTTTCCAGGGCCAGACCTTGTTCAGTGCCCCGATCATGAAACCGGTCAGCAGCGCCAGCACCATGTCGTGAAAACGATGGAATGCCCAGGTGATCAGCCGCGCGATCGACAGCAGCCCGACCAGGCACCCGGCCATGAACAACGCCAGAACCCCGAGGTCCGCCGCCTTGATGGCTGCCAGAACCGGCGCGTACATACCGATAATCACCAGGATGAAGCTCCCGGAAATACCGGGAAGGATCATGGCGCAAATCGCCAGGGCGCCGGAACCAAAAAATACCAGTGCCGACGGAGAAAGCTGGCCGCCGGACAGCGTCGTAACCCACCAGGCTACGGCAATGCCCGCAATCAACGGCACCAACAGGGAGACGCGATAGCGGCGAACCTGCCGGCCCACATGCCAGACGGACGCCACGACCAACCCGAAGAAAAAGCTCCAGATCAGGATCGGATAGTTGGCCAGGGCAAAGCTGATGGCTGAGGAAAGGGTCACAATACTGGACAGGATACCCGCCAGCAGGCACAGCAGAAACGTTCCGTCACAGGCAGACCAGAACGCCCGGAGCCGCCCCTTGCGCAAGTCACGGAAAATAGCGACCGGAACGGCATTGATGGCTTCCAGCAAGCGGAAATAGATGCCGGTGATGAAAGCGATGGTACCGCCGGAAACACCCGGAACAATATCGGCTGCCCCCATGGCCACGCCACGGAGGAATACAGCAGCCGGGTGCTGATTTCTCTGGACTTCAGGAATAATTTCGTTCGATCCGCCACTTGCTTCTTTCACCGGATCACTCCCCCAAGCAGGGGCACGAAGTGCACGGGCTCAAGCACCCGCCGCTCAAAGTGCTCGCCACGGCGGACGACTTCCACCAACACCTGTTTCACCTCTCCGACCGGGGCAATCAGCACCCCGTTATCCGCCAGCTGCGTCAGCAGCTCTTTCGGCACGTCGACGGGTGCGGCGGTCACGATAATACCGTCAAACGGTCCCCGCTCCGGCCAACCCATGCCACCATCAGCGTGCTTGAGCAGGACATTGCGCACGCCCAGCTGCCGCAATCGGTCCCGGGCGCGATCTTGTAAAGGCTTGATGCGCTCCACGCTATATACTTCCTCGAACAGCTGCGACAGCACCGCCGTCTGGTATCCGGACCCGGTCCCCAGTTCCAGGATACGAGCCGGCCCGTGTTGATGCAGGATTTCGGTCATGCGGGCGACGATATAGGGCTGGGACAGGGTTTGCCCGTAGCCGATGGGAAGCGAGGTGTCCTCGTAGGCCCGATGGGCCAGTGCCTCATCCAGGAAGATGTGACGGGGTACCTCACCGATAACCTCCAACACCCTGTCGGATTCGATCCCGGATTCCCGCAGCCGGTGCACCAGGCGCATCCGGGTGCGCCGGGAGGTCATTCCAATTCCCTGGAGCTGGGCACTCATGACGACAGCCCTCCGTCGGACACCAGTTCCTCGACCCACTCCCGCAGCGGCACCAGCGCCTCATGGCGGGTCATATCAATGTGCACCGGGGTGATTGAGACATAACCTTCACGGACGGCATGGAAGTCGGTACCGGGGCCGGCGTCGCCCCCCTCTCCGGCCGCACCGATCCAGTACCTCTGCTTGCCCCTGGGACAGGTCATGGGCACCGCCCCTTCGGCACGCTCCCGGTGGCCGAGGCGGGTGACCCGAATACCGGCCAACTGCTCCCAGGGCAAATCGGGAACATTCACATTCAGGATCGAGCGGGGGCCGAGCTGAAGCGGACGGTCCTGTTCCAGGAGTATGCGGACAATCCGCGCGGCGGTCCCGTAATGGAAATGGCCATCGTTCACCAGGGACACCGCAATTGCCGGCAAACCCAGGTGACGTCCTTCGGTAGCGGCAGCCACCGTACCGGAATAAATGATGTCATCACCCAGGTTGGCGTGGGTATTGATACCGGACACCACGCGATCGAAGGATTCCTCGAACAGACCATTCACCGCCAAATGCACGCAATCGGTAGGCGTGCCATCCACGGAATGGAAACCGTTGGGATGCTCCTCAACGGTGAGAGGCCGATTCAGGGTGAGTGCGTTACTCGCACCGCTGTGGTCCCGGTCCGGGGCCACGACTTCAAGATATCCCAGGCCCTGAAGCCCCTCATAGAGGGCAACAAGCCCCGGCGAATGCACACCATCATCATTCGATAACAGAATTCGCACAGTGTTCTCCGCTAGCACTTTTTATTCGTTATGACGGCCGAGGCTCATGTCGTCCAGCTCGAAAATATCGCCCAGCACGGTGGTGGCATACTGGCCAGGGGGCAAAACAAAACGAATCTCAAGGGTATTCTCGCCCTGCCATTGCCAGTCCAGCTCCTGCGGCTGAGCGACCAGTGGCCGACGTTCCGGCTGCATCCGCGTGGCAGCGAACAACCGCTCAAGCCCGGGCCGCTGCCCGACCACTTCCCGCTCCAGGGTTTCCTGGTCGTTGGTTGCGGTGGTCCCGCCATCGCCCCACATCGGTCCTGTGGGCCCCGAGGCGCTGTCTCCTGGCTCTCCCGTCAGGCAGGTGGTCCAGCTACCATTTGATACCCGAGCGGCAAGCACTTCGTTGAACAACCAGGATCGCGCCGCCGAAAAGTACAATACGTTTTTCGATCCGTCCCTGCCACCTCGGGAACCACGTTTTGAGCGACCTGCCCGGCGGTTCAGCTGCGAGGGGTCAATTTTCAGGGCCCGGTCGAGGTTGCCACCATCACGGCCAAAGCGCTGCGGCCCGAAGTAATTGGGCGCGCCCTGCTCACCGAGGCGATTCAATGCCTCGTCAATCTCCGCCTTCTGACCTTTGATGTTCCTCAGCACGATGGTAAACCGGTTAGCCGAATGCTCCCCACGCCGCAATTTCCGGGGTGCCCTACCCGACGCCAACACGCGCCAGTGCATGGCCACATCCCGGATAAAGTCATCGTCTGAGGCTTCCATACCCGGGCGGTAGAGACTAAACCACTGGGTGGTCACCGCATGGCGATCCTTGAGACCACAGAACCCCACATCAAAACCGCGACAACCGGCCATGCGCGCCAACTGCCTGGCCACAAACTCGGTGTTATCACCCGTCTTCTTCAGAAGGAGGCAAAGGTGCTCACCTTCTCCGGGAATCAGATCAGAAACCGCCAGGACTTCCTCGACCCGGAAATCCTCGGGAACACTCTTCAGCTGCGCCCTCGCGACCCGACCATGACTGGCGGGCCAGTCCAGGCGCCATTGACCGCGTGCAGTATCGCCGTTACTCACGTATTCACCGGCTCAAGCAGACAGAACGCCTGACAGGCAATCCCCTCGCCCCGGCCGGTAAAGCCCAGCTTCTCCGTGGTGGTCGCCTTGACACTCACCCGGTTCGCGGCAACCCCGAGATCTTCAGCAATGTTCAGACGCATGGCCTCGACATGCGGTGCCATCCTCGGCGCCTGGGCGATGATCGTACTGTCCACGTTCACCACCTCGTAGCCTTCGTCACGCACCCGGGCCATAACCCGGCGCAGCAGATCCCGGCTGTCCGCACCCGCCCACTCGTCACTGGTATCCGGAAACAGATGGCCGATATCGCCCAAGGCAACGGCCCCGAGCAGCGCATCCGCCAGGGCATGGAGCAACACATCCCCATCAGAATGCGCTTTCAGGCCCTGACTGTGAGGAATCTGGACACCACCAAGAATGACGGAATCACCTTCGCAAAAGGCATGGACATCAAAGCCCTGACCAATCCGCATGCTGTTCTCCGGAACGTTGAAAGGAATTTCGGGCGGAACCGGTCACAACCGGCTCAGGATAAAACCGGCCAGTGCCAGATCTGACGGAACCGTAATCTTGATATTATCCGGCCGCCCTTCCACCAGAACCGGCATGTTACCGGAAAATTCCATCGCAGAGGACTCATCCGTCACCCTATGCCCGGCATCCAGACACGCTTCCAGCGCCCGGATCAGCGCCCCGAACCGGAACATCTGCGGCGTCAACGCCCGCCACAACCTGCTACGATCCACCGTCGCCTCAACCTCCGGCGGCTGGCCGTCGTCGGCTTGCTTCAACGTATCCGCCACCGGAGCCGCCAGCAGCCCGCCAATGGGGTGCCCGGAAAGGGTATCGATAAGGTTTGCCAGATCATCAGGGTGAACACAGGGCCGGGCAGCATCGTGCACCAGCACCCAATCGTTCTCATCGGCCTGCTCCTGCAACGCATGAAGCGCCGAAAGCACCGAATCGGCACGTTCCTTGCCACCGGTGCAGCTCTGGATACGGTCATCGTTGACCGCCTCGGTATCCGGCCACCAGTGGTCCTGGGGGCTCAGGGGGACCATGCAGCCAGAAAAATCGGCATTATCGAGTAGGCGGGAAAGAGTAATATCGAGAATGAAACGGTTCGACAGCGTCAGGTACTGTTTCGGCACTTCTGACTTCATGCGCTTGCCGATGCCAGCGGCGGGGACAACAAGCCAAAAATTCGGGATAGTCATGTGGTATACGCACTCAGCTGGGAGAGTGGCGGGGGTATTCTTTCCGGGAATGTCTGTGGCCAAGGATGGCCACAGTCAAGCGCACATGGACGTGCTCGTAGCGTTTCCCGGAAAGAATACCCCCGCCGCTCAGTGCTCCCAAGCGGAAGATCAATTCTCAACAACCAGGAAAAAAGTCTCGTCCTCGCGAATCAACCCAAGGTTCATCCTGGCCCGCTCCTCCAACGCCCCCTGCTCACTGCGCAGGTTCCGCACCTCCGCATACAGGCGATCATTACGGGCCGCCAATTCGGAATTCTCCGCACGCTGCTCGGCAATCGACTGTTCCAGGGACCACACCTGCGCAAAGCTACCCTCCCCAACCCACAGGCGCACCTGCAGCAGGAGAATCAACACAACCATGATGGCCCAAAGCGACTTCATTCCAATTCCGTCGGAGAAATAACCGTTCAAAAATTCAACACTGGCTAATGAGTATAGACCTTAGAGTAGATTAACAACAAATTCCTCTAACTAATTGTACAAAAAGGCCATCGTGTCTGAATTTTCATCCAGACCGCGATGGCCTTAACATTGTCTTACCTACCGGCCCGCCCCGGCAAGCAATTTTTTACCGCCGGACCTCAGCCCTGACCTTTGATCTCACTCAGGCCACGGTAAGGCGCCTTGCCATCCAGCACCTCTTCAATGCGCAGCAACTGGTTGTACTTGGCAACACGGTCGGAACGGCACAGGGAACCGGTCTTGATCTGGCCCGCACAGGTGGCAACCGCCAGATCCGCGATAGTGGTGTCCTCGGTCTCACCGGAACGGTGGGAGATGACCGCGGTATAACCCGAATCCTGGGCCATCTTGATGGCATCCAGGGTCTCGGTCAGGCTGCCGATCTGATTGAACTTGATCAGGATCGAGTTACCAATGCCCTTGTCGATACCCTGCTGGAGGATCTTGGTGTTGGTCACGAACAGATCGTCACCCACCAGTTGAATCTTGCTGCCCAGTTTGTCGGTCAGCACTTTCCAGCCGTCCCAGTCGCTCTCGTCCATACCGTCTTCGATGGACACAATCGGGTAACGCTCGCACAGGCCCGCCAGGTAATCGGCAAAGCCCTCGGAATCGAAGCTCTTGCCTTCGCCGGAGAGCTGATACTGGCCGTCCTTGTAGAACTCGGAAGAGGCACAGTCCAGGGCGAGGGTTACATCGGTACCCAGCTTGTAGCCCGCCTTTTCAACCGCTTCCTTGATCACAGCCAGTGCCGCCTCGTTAGACGGCAGGTTCGGGGCAAAACCACCTTCATCACCGACTGCGGTGTTCAGGCCCTGTGCCTGCAGGACTTTCTTCAGACTGTGGAAGATCTCCGCGCCAACACGAAGGGCTTCGGAAAACGTCTTGGCAGAAACCGGCTGAACCATGAACTCCTGGATATCAACGTTGTTATCCGCGTGCTCGCCACCGTTGAGGATGTTCATCATGGGAACCGGCATGGAGTACTTGCCGGAGGTACCGTTGATGTCTGCGATGTGCGCATACAGCGGCCTGCCCAGAGAGATCGCCGCAGCTTTGGCCACTGCCAGAGAGACCGCCAGAATGGCGTTGGCGCCAAGGTTCGCCTTGTTCTCGGTGCCATCCAGCTCCAGCATGATGTTGTCCAGACCTCGTTGGTCAGCCGCATCTTTGCCAACGAGCGCGTCACGGATCTTGCCGTTCACGGCTTCAACCGCTTTCAGAACACCTTTGCCAAGGTACCGGGACTTGTCGCCATCACGCAGCTCCAGAGCCTCCCGGGAACCGGTTGAAGCGCCGGAAGGTGCGCACGCACTTCCGATTGTTCCATCTTCGAGGATAACGTCTGCTTCGACAGTGGGGTTACCACGGGAATCCAGAACCTCGCGGCCCTTGATGTTGGCAATCTTGGTCATTCTTCTCTGTCTCCAAGTTCGTGTTCAATTTTGGGAGTCAGAGCGAGCGGGAACGGCCCTGCGAAAACCGCTACAAGCACATCCATGTGCGCTTGTTTCGGGCCATCCCTGGCCCTCTACATTTTCGCAGGGCCGTTCCCGCTCGCTCCCATAGTCCGTATGAAACGCCAACACCGCCAATCAGGCGGTGTCGATAGGTTTAAAACTTTTCACCAGGTCATCCACGGCTTTGACCCGCTCCAGGAATGACTCAAGCTGGCTGAGCCGCAAGGCGCAGGGGCCGTCACACTTGGCCTGGTCTGGGTCCGGATGAGCCTCCAGGAACAGACCGGCCAGTCCCTGGGACATACCCGCCAGAGCAAGATCAGTAACCTGGGCACGTCGACCACCGGCCGAATCGGCGCGGCCACCCGGCATCTGCAGGGAATGGGTTACGTCAAACATCACCGGCACGTTCATGGCCTTCATGATGCCAAAGCCGAGCATGTCCACCACCAGGTTGTTGTACCCGAAGCTGCTGCCACGCTCACACAGGATCACCTTGTCATTACCGGCTTCCTCACACTTGGTGATGATGTGTTTCATCTCCTGGGGTGCGAGGAATTGGGCCTTCTTGACGTTGATCACCGCGCCGGTTTCAGCCATGGCGACCACCAGGTCCGTCTGGCGGCTCAGGAAAGCCGGCAGCTGGATGATGTCGCAGACCTCGGCAGCCGGGGCCGCCTGTGCCGGCTCATGGACATCAGAGATGACCGGCACGCCAAACTTGCTCTTGATGTCCGCCAGGATCTGCAACCCCTTCTCAAGTCCGGGACCACGGAAAGAGTGCACGGATGAGCGATTGGCCTTGTCGAAAGATGCCTTGAACACGTAAGGGATGCCGAGTCGACCACAGACATCCACGTAGGTTTCAGCCACCTCGAAGGCAAGCTCCCGGGACTCGAGTACGTTCATACCGCCAAACAGCACGAACGGTTTGTCGTTGGCGACCTCGATGCCCGAGACGTTTACCGTGCTCTGCGCCATACTCAGGACTCCTTCTTATGCGCCAGAGCCGCTCCAACAAAGCCCTTGAACAGCGGGTGGCCGTCCCGGGGCGTGGAGGTGAATTCCGGGTGGAACTGGCAGGCAACGAACCACGGGTGGTCCGGAGCTTCCACTACTTCCACCAACTTGCCGTCGCTGGAGCGGCCGGAGACCTGCAATCCTGCACCCTCAAGGGCGGGCAGGAAATGGTTGTTCACCTCATAGCGATGACGATGACGCTCGCGAATGGTCTTCTTGCCGTAACAGTTGGCAATGGTGGATCCCTCAGTCAGGACACAGTCCTGCGCACCCAGACGCATGGTACCGCCCAAATCGGATTCCTCGGTGCGCTCTTCGCGCTCACCGGTGGCATCCAGCCATTCGGTAATAAGACCCACCACCGGCTCCGGGGTATGGGTGCGGAATTCCGTGCTGTGAGCGTCTTTCAGGCCGGCAACGTTGCGGGCGTATTCAATCACGGCTACCTGCATACCCAGGCAGATCCCCAGGTAGGGCACCTTGTTTTCGCGGGCATACTGTACGGTCCGGATCTTGCCTTCAACACCGCGCTCGCCGAAACCACCGGGCACCAGGATCGCATCGGCGGATTCCAGCACGCGGGTACCATCACGCTCGATGTCTTCGGAATCGATGTAGTTGATATTGACCTTGGTGCGGGTCTTGATGCCCGCGTGCAGCAGGGACTCAATCAGCGACTTGTAGGCATCCAGCAGCTCCATGTACTTGCCGACCATGGCGATGGTCACTTCCTGCTCCGGATGCATCAGGGCATCGACCACGCTGTCCCACTCGCCCAGATCTGCGGCGCGTGCATCCAGACCGAACCGCTCGATCACCAACTGGTCCAGGCCATGCTCGTGCAGCATGCGCGGAATCGCATAGATGGATTTGGCGTCCTGGAGCGGAATGACGGCGCGCTCTTCCACGTTGGTGAACAGCGCAATCTTGCGACGGGAGCTGGCATCCACCTCGTGCTCGGAACGGCACAGCAGGATATCCGGCTGCAGACCGATGGAGCGCATTTCCTTGACGGAATGCTGGGTCGGCTTGGTCTTGATCTCGCCGGCAGTGGCGATATACGGAACCAGGGTCAGGTGCATGAACAGGGCCCGCTGAGGACCGACTTCAACCTTCAGCTGACGGCAGGCTTCCAGGAACGGCAGGGATTCGATGTCACCCACGGTGCCACCGATCTCGATCAGTGCCACATCCACGCCTGCGGCACCTTCCACCACCCGGCGCTTGATTTCATCGGTGATGTGGGGAATGACCTGCACGGTACCGCCCAGGTAGTCGCCACGCCGCTCCTTGCGGATCACTTCTTCGTAGACGCGACCGGTGGTGAAGTTATTACGGCGGCCCATCCGGGTGCGGATGAAGCGCTCATAGTGGCCAAGGTCCAGATCGGTTTCCGCGCCATCTTCGGTGACAAAAACCTCACCGTGCTGGAACGGGCTCATGGTGCCGGGGTCTACGTTGATGTAGGGATCCAGCTTGAGAATGGTGACCTTCAGGCCGCGTGCCTCGAGGATGGCTGCCAGGGAGGCAGACGCAATACCTTTCCCCAAGGAGGACACGACACCGCCGGTGACGAAAATATAACGCGTCATGCAGATTCCGTGATTATCTGGTTCGGTGAAGGAGGGAGATTGTTCATCTCAAGATGGGACGCCAGACTAACAGAAAGCCCCCCCTGACTCAATCACAATCCTGCTCCACAATCAGCCGCCAGCCGGCGGCAGGGGCGCTTCCCGAGTATTGTCCACAACACCACAAATCGCCAATTCCGATCAGGGTTTCGCCCTCCCCATCCCGACTGAAAACCAGCGGAATACGTGGCCTCTCCCAGGGTGGAACGCCCTGCTCCTGAAGCCATTTTTTGACCTTCCTGCCCCGCCCCCCCGGCACCGGATGGAAACGCTCGCCGCCCTGCCTCGTAGATACCCGTATTGCCGGCGGACCCTGTTTCTGGCCAGCGGCAGGAAGCAGCCGGATCCTCCAGCCTCCCCAGCAGAGTGGCTCCTCAGGCACAAGCTCTGCGCTTGCTGCCTCCGGTCCGGGCCGGTCGGGAACCAGGTACAGTCGGCCCCGGAAACGACGGATAGCAAAACCCGCACCGAGCAGTTCCGGCTCACCGTCTTCCCGGGCATCAATCAGATCCGAGATAACCTGCCCCCAGTCCTGTATCGACGGCAACTCATAACCGGAAGTCTGGATCCACCAGCGCAACAGGTTTTTCTGTTCCGGGAGCGGCAGCTGGTTCAGGCGTTCGGTGCATGGATGCCGGCCATCAGGCGCACAGTCGTGCCACTGGATCTCCGCCAGCCGGTCGGTCAGGGCCACCTGTTCGGTACAGGCAGCCGCGGTATGCCTGAGCCTGGCATTCAGGCCGGGCCAGCGTTCCTTGAGTTCAGGCAGGACTTTATGCCTGAGGAAATTCCGGTCGAAACGTTCGTCGACATTACTCGGATCCTCAACCCACTCCAGACCGGCCTCATTGGCCCAATGGGACAACTGCGCACGGTCGAACTCAAGCAGTGGGCGCACCAGTCGCCCTGCCCCCAATGCCCGCTCACGGGGCATACCCGCCAACCCCCGGACGCCCGTGCCACGGAGCATCCTGAACAGTACTGTCTCGGCCTGGTCGTCGGAGTGATGGGCCATCAGCAGCAAATCACCGGCTTCCAGGATCTCCTCGAACACGGCGTAGCGGGCGTGGCGGGCGGCCTCCTCAATGCCACCGGCGCTGCCCTCGGCTTTCTCTGTCCTGACATCCACCCGGCGCACGAGCAATGCAATGCTCAGAGCCTCACAGGTCCGTCGACAGAACTGCTCGGATTGCTCCGAATTGGCCTGTAACTGGTGATTGATGTGAACAGCGCGAAGATCGGGACTGCCGGGAAAACAGCAGGCTGCCAAGTGCAGTAGCAGGGTGGAATCCAGACCGCCGCTGAAGGCGATCCAGAGTCTGTTGTGCGCGGGGAGTGACCTGACCGAAGCGCAGAGTGCCTCCGGCCAGGCAAAACCGGGGACGGGCTTACCGCCCGTCGTCATAGCGGGTCAGCCGCTCGTAGCGGCGGGACACCAGCTCGTCCAGGGGCAGCCGGGAAAGTTCCGTGACGCCCTTGGTCAGGGTTTCGCGGAGGGATTCCGCCATCTTTTCCGGATTGCGGTGGGCGCCACCCAGCGGCTCGGGAATAACGTTGTCCGCCAGCCCGAGATCCTTGAGTCGGTCTGCCGTCACACCCATGGCCTCGGCAGCCTGGGCTGCGTATTCCGCGCTCTTCCAGAGGATGGAGGCACAACCCTCCGGTGAAATTACCGCATAGGTGGAATACTGAAGCATGTTCAGTTGGTCGCAGACGCCGATTGCCAGCGCGCCACCAGAGCCACCCTCGCCAATCACCGTGGAGATGATAGGGGTTTTCAATCGGGACATCACGGCGAGGTTGAACGCAATCGCCTCACTCTGGCCCCGCTCCTCGGCACCGATACCGGGATAGGCACCCGGGGTGTCGATGAAGGTCAGAATGGGCATCTTGAATCGTTCGGCCATCTCCATCAGGCGCAGGGCCTTGCGGTACCCCTCGGGGCGGGGCATGCCAAAGTTGCGCCTGACCTTGTCCCTGACTTCACGGCCCTTCTGATGGCCGATAACTATGACCGGCTTGTCGCCCAAGCGTGCGGTACCGCCAACAATGGCCTGGTCATCCGCGTAACGGCGATCCCCGTGCAGCTCGTCGAAATCATCGAAAATCATCTCGATGTAATCGAACGTGTAGGGCCGGCGCGGGTGCCGGGCCAGCCGGGCAATATCCCAGGGCTGCAGGTTCGAGAAAATGCTCTCCGTGAGACTGACGCTCTTCTTCTTGAGGCGGCTGATCTCATCGGTGATGTTGATGTCTGTGTCGTTGCCGACCATGCGAAGCTCTTCAATTTTGGCTTCCAGGTCGGCGATCGGCTGTTCAAAATCCAGGTAATTAGGGTTCATGATGTTCCATCATTTTGATTTGCCTGACGACCCGACGGGCCGCCAAAACCAGAATTTGGGACAAAGATAGCAGTGCATAAAGGCCGGCTAAAGCGGACATTGGTCTTAATCATAGACCAGTTCAACCGATTGGTCGCCCACCAGGTACCGGAGTTCCAGCAACAGGTTATCGTCCGGCTGCACCCGCCAGGACTCTCCCAGCTCGATACGGGTCCGGGCCTCGGGACTGCGATACTCGATCCACACCGGACTACCTTCGCAGCGGAAGGGCCGCAGGGTTTCATCCAGCTTGTCCAGCAGACCGTTCTGCAGTTGATCCGCCGCCAGCTCCAGTTTCAGCCCCCGGCTGAACTGTTGCCGGGCGGTGGCCACGTCCATCACGGAGTTGACCCGCATTTTCATCTGCCCGGAGTAGTCATCGTGACTGACCTGCCCTTCCACCACAATAACCTGGTCCGATTGCAACAACTCCCGGTTCTCAAAGAAGGTCTCGGAGAACAGGGTTGCCTCGATGCGGGCGCTGCGGTCGTCCAGGGTAATGAAACACATGGTCGAGCCGGTCCGGGTTTTCATGGTGCGCTGTGCAACCACCAGTCCTGCCACACGCTGGGGTGCCTTGTTCGGTTTCAGGTCGGCTATGGATGAGCGGACGAACCGGCGCACCTCCTTCTCGTACTCATCGAAGGGATGACCGGTCAGGTACAGGCCAAGGGTATCCTTCTCACCCTTGAGACGTTCCTTTTTCGGCCACTCACGGACGTGAGCCACATCGGCGTAGGCATCGCCATCCTCGCCACCGGCCTCGAGCATTTCACCAAACATGTCCATCATGCCCACGGCATCGTTACGGGACTGCTGGTCTGCCTGCTGCACCGCCTTGTCGATGCTCGCCATGAGCTGGGCCCGGCCGGGGCCGAGTTTGTCCATGGCCCCGGCACGGATCAGAGCCTCCATGGCCCGCTTGTTGACCTTCTTGAGGTCCACCCGCCGGCAGAAATCGAAGATATCCTCGAAAGGACCGTCCTCGGCCGCCGCCACGATACTGTCAATCGGGCCCTCACCCAGGCCCTTGATAGCGCCAAGACCGTAGACGATCTGGCCATCATCGTTGACGGTAAAGGTGTAGGCGGAACGGCTGACGTCCGGCACCAGCAGGTCCAGCTTCATGTTCCGGCACTCTTCCACCAGCGTCACCACCTTGTCGGTGTTCTGCATATCGGCGGTGAGTACCGCGGCCATGAACTCGGCCGGGTAATGGGCCTTGAGCCACAGGGTCTGGTAGGACACCAGGGCATACGCAGCAGAGTGCGACTTGTTGAAGCCGTAACCGGCGAACTTTTCCACCAGGTCGAAGATGTTCTCGGCCAGGGTCTTGTCGATAGCGTTCTTTTCACAACCGTCCAGGAAAATGGCTTTCTGCTTGGCCATCTCCTCCGGTTTCTTCTTACCCATGGCGCGGCGAAGCATGTCCGCGCCACCCAGGGTATAGCCGGCCATGACCTGGGCAATCTGCATGACCTGCTCCTGGTACAGGATGACTCCGTAGGTGGGCTCCAGTACCGGCTTCAGACCCTGGTACTGGTAATCCGGGTGCGGATAGGACATTGGCTGCCGGCCATGCTTCCGGTCGATGAAGTCGTCCACCATGCCGGACTGCAACGGGCCCGGGCGGAACAGCGCCACCAGGGCGATCATGTCTTCCAGGGAATCCGGCTGCAGGCGGCGGATGAGATCCTTCATGCCGCGGGATTCCAACTGGAACACCGCCGTGGTTTCGGCCCGCTTCAGCATCTCGAAGGAGGGCTTGTCATCCAGCGGGATGGTGCTGATATCCAGGACACCCTCGCCAAGCTTTTCCCGGCGCGGGTTGATCATGTTCAGGGCCCACTTGATGATGGTGAGGGTCCGCAAACCCAGGAAGTCGAACTTCACCAGGCCGGCGTCTTCCACGTCCCCCTTGTCAAACTGGGTTACCAGGCTTCCGCCCTCGTCATCACAGTAAAGCGGCGAGAAGTCGGTAATCTTTGTGGGGGCGATAACCACACCACCGGCGTGCTTGCCTGCGTTCCGGCAGACACCTTCGAGTTTGAGGGCCATTTCCCAGATTTCCTGGGCTTCCTCATCCTGCTCCAGGAATTCCTTGAGCTGGGGCTCCTGCTCGATCGCCTTTTCCAGGGTCATACCCACTTCGAACGGAATCAGCTTGGACAGCTTGTCCGCCAGACCGTAGGACTTGCCCTGAACCCGCGCCACATCTCGCACCACCGCCTTGGCAGCCATGGTACCGAAGGTGATGATCTGGGAGACCGCCTCACGACCGTACTTCTCGGCGGTATAGTCGATCACCCGGTCGCGGCCTTCCATGCAGAAGTCGACGTCGAAGTCGGGCATGGATACCCGTTCCGGGTTCAGGAACCGCTCGAACAGCAGGTCGTATTCCAGCGGGTCCAGATCGGTGATCAGCAGAGCATAGGCCACCAGGGAACCCGCACCGGAACCCCGGCCGGGGCCTACCGGCACGCCGTTGTTCTTGGCCCACTTGATGAAGTCCATCACGATCAGGAAGTAACCCGGGAACCCCATCTGGGTGATGATATCCAGCTCGAAGTTCAGGCGTTTGTAGTAGGCTTCCCGTTTCTGATCGTATTCCGGGTCGTCCTTGCTCAGGGTTTTCGCCAGGCGCGCTTCCAGGCCCTCTTCAGACACATGGCGGAAATATTCGTCCATGGTCATGGCGTCGGGGATCGGATAGTTGGGCAGGAAATACTCGCCCATGCGCACTTTCACCGAGCAGCGACGGGCAATTTCCACCGTATTTTCGACCGCCTCGGGGATGTCCGAGAACAGCTCGATCATCTCCTCGGCACTGCGCAGGTATTGCTGGTCACTGAACCGGCGTTCCCGACGGGGATCGTCCAGGGTCCGGCTTTCACCGATGCAGACCCGGGCCTCGTGGGCCTCGAAGTCATCCGCCTCCAGGAAGTGGACATCGTTGGTGGCCACCACCGGTAAGCCCAACTCTGCCGCCAGCTCCACACTCAGGTGCAGACAGTCTTCATCACCCGCCCGCCCGGTGCGCTGGAGCTCCAGGTAGTAACTGTCCGGATAGAGGTTCATCCAGTATTCGGCGCGCTCACGGGCCAGCTCGGGCTTGCCCGCCAACATCGCCTTGCCGACATCGCCCAGTTTGGCCCCGGAGAGCGCGATCAGGCCCTTTGCCCGTTCTTCCAGCCAGCTTCGCTGGATGATGGGTTTGCCGAAGCGCTGACCGTCGGTGTAGCCGAGGGAGATGATTTCCGTAAGATTCAGGTAGCCGTCGTTGTCCCGCGCCAGCAGCGTCAGGCGGAACGGGTTGTCCGGCTCGTCCGGGTTTTCCAGCCACAGGTCGGCGCCGATAACCGGTTTGACACCGGCACCGGTGGCCGCCTTGTAGAAACGCACCAGCGAGCACATATTGGACTGCTCGGTCAGTCCCACTGCGGGCATACCCAGCTCGGCGACTCGGCTGATCAGGGGTTTCACCCGGACCAGTCCATCCACCATGGAGTATTCGGAATGTACGCGAAGGTGTACGAAGGTTTGCGCCATAATATGAGGCTGTTCCTGCTTGTGTTCAGTCTTGGGCGCGGGCTCAGCCGCCAATCAACGCCCGGATATCCGCTTCTGTCTGGGGGCCGAAGCGGGTTTCCAGCAATTCTCCGTCCGGATTAACGACGAACGTGGCCGGCAGGGCCACGGGAATCTGCCAACCAAACCGGGAAGCGGGATCTTCCGCCAGCATGGTGAACTCGATGCCCATCCGATCGCCCAGCTCTGTCAGTTCCGCTCCCTTTACGCCGTCAAAGTTGACGCCAAGCACCGCAATATCCGGCGCTTTGTCCAGTTCGTTCAGTTCCGGGATTTCCTCCAGGCAGGGCTTGCACCATTCGGCCCAGTAATTGACCAGCACCCACTGGCCTCGCAGGCTGTCCCAATTCAGTCGGGGCCCTTCCGCGCGCTCAAATTCGGCTTTCTGGCAGCCTGACAAAAAAACCGCCATCAGCACGGCTGCAACCATCAACCCTCGGGTTCGGCCACCCGACACAGGGTACTGCACGGCAACTCCTCCTGTTAGACTACGGGCCTTTGACAAACCCGCCGTATCCATCCCAGACAATCAGGCCAGAAGATGACAGAACCGACCCGGATTTTCCACAACCC
The DNA here is from genome assembly GCF_046484525.1 of Marinobacter sp. Classification (GTDB taxonomy): domain Bacteria; phylum Pseudomonadota; class Gammaproteobacteria; order Pseudomonadales; family Oleiphilaceae; genus Marinobacter. The sequence continues at coordinate 20,759 of NZ_JAWOIS010000062.1, read as the reverse complement.
GCGCTGCTCCAAGTCACGTCAAACACTTGAACTGCTTAACGAACGGGGAATCGAGCCGGAAATTATACGCTACCTGGAAACCCCTCCGACAGCGGAAGAGCTCGGGAATATCCTCGACATGCTGGGCTGCCAGCCCCGCGAACTCATGCGAACCAAGGAAACCGAGTACAGGGAGCGGGGCCTGGATAATCCTGAACTGTCCCGTGAGCAGCTGCTCCAGGCGATGTCCGAGCATCCGAAACTGATCGAGCGCCCCATTGTGGTGCGTAACAACAAAGCGGCCCTTGGCAGACCACCAGAGAATGTTCTGACCATTCTGTAATGTAAATACCGAATCCAGTTCCACACCGCCAAGCTAGGAAACCTGTTCCATGGCAGAGCATGCACCGTACGTCCTGATTCTTTACTACAGTCGCAACGGCCAGACTGCAGAGCTGGCCGGCCAGATCGGTCGGGGCGTTGCCCGGGTCCCGGGCATCGAGGCCCGCCTGCGCGCGGTGCCGCCGGTATCCCCCGACACCGAGGCCAGTCTGCCGCCGGTGCCCGATGAGGGAGCACCGTATGCCACCAAGGCCGATCTCGCCGGATGCGCGGGCCTGGCCATTGGCAGCCCCACACGCTTCGGCAACATGGCGGCGCCTCTGAAGCATTTTCTCGATACCACTGGTGACCTGTGGCTGAGCGGCGCCCTGACCGGAAAACCTGCCGGTGCCTTCACGTCGACCGGCAGCCTACACGGTGGCCAGGAAACCACCCTGATGACCATGATGATACCACTGCTCCACCATGGCATGGTGTTGTGTGGCCTGCCCTACACCGAACAGGCACTGAGCGAGACCGAATCCGGGGGAACACCTTACGGCCCCTCCCACTGGGCCGGTACCGCTGAACAGCTGCCCCTGAGCAAACACGAGAAGACCCTGTGCCAGGCCTTCGGCCAACGCCTGGCCACCCTGGCCCTTAAACTGTCCGATTGAACCGGGAAAAACCATGCTCCACAACGCAAAAGCCAAACAGACGGCCCGGCTGACCATTCTGCTGTACCTGTCGGTGCTGGCGACCCTTATTGCCACCACCTTTTTCCCCGCGCCGGTTGAGGGAGTTTCCGTCACCCTGATGCTGGCAGTAAAACTGGTGCCTCTATTGGCTTTCGCCGTGCCGGTATTCCGGGGTCACAATCGCGGCTACATCTGGATGGCCTTCGTGGTGATTTTCTATTTCACCCAGGCAGTAGTGTCAGCCTGGCTCAGCGAGGGGGCACCGGGCCCGGTACTGTTGACGGTGCTGACGCTGCTGCTGTTCGTGGTGGCAATGGTCCACCTGAAGGTAAATCGTCCTCAGGCGAGCTGATTCAGGCCTGGCCTGCGCCCTGGCATCATGCCCCGGGGCGCAGGCCACACTGTCCCAGCAGGTCCTGCCAGGCCCGGGTGTGATCCGCCATTGCCTGGTCCAGCTCAAGCCAGAGGCTGCCTTCCGCGGATAGGGACAGGTGGCGCCGGTACCACTCCCGGAAACGCTCCGGCATCACCCCTTCCTGCTGCTGCGCCAGCCTGGCCAGAGGTTCGATAAGGGCATTCCGGGCCCGGCGAATCTCTCCCATGTAGGGCTGGATCTCCCCGATGTATACGCTGAAGAACATGTTCTGCACAATGTCGGACTGATTGTTCGGCTTGCCATTGAGGCACAGCGGATGGCCTTTCAGCCGCTCCTGCAACAGACCGGTGGCGTCGTCCAGCCTGGCCGCCAGCAACCGGGCGCTGTTTATCAGCTGCCCCGCCCGATATTCCGCCTGCCATCGCTGATGAACGTTGCCAGCGAAGTCCAGTGACACATCCACCTTCTTATCCAGCAACCTGGCGGTGGCGGCATTTAACTGCTGCGCATCCACGGCCAGATCGGAAACCGGGTCGCCTTCCGGGGCTACCGGGTAATAGCCCTTGGCCAGGGTGAACAGGTTCTCCACCTCCTCCACGCCCCAGATAGCATTCCACACTGCGATGGGCAGGGACTCCCTCTTACTCTCGATAGCCTCATCCAGGACCTCTTCAAGCTCTTCATCATCGACCTCCGGCAGGCATTCCCGGGCCGCCTCGATAAACCGCACCTCGTAACGAAGGCGGTTGAGGGGCTGCATGACCCGGCCCATCACAGAATTCTTTTCGCCCACCACAAACTGCAGTTCGCAGCCATAGAGGGAGAGGAAGTCGAGCATGCCCAAGTCCAGTTCCGGCATGGCCAGCACCCGGTCACGACGCCGGGGAATCTGTTCCGCGGGTTCAGGGGAAGAAAGCTCGGGTTCCGTCTCCAGAACCCGGGCGACCCGCTCCACGTATTCATCCAGCATGGGGCGGGCCTCAGAGAAGGGATTACAGGCACTCAGGACCGGAATAATAAGCAGCAGCGCCATCGGGCGGGCCCGGTGTTTTCCGGTCATGGAATCCTCCTGTAGGTCGGGCGGAGGTGTCAGCGCTTGCGCAGCAGGGTCTCCACCTCCGAGAAATCACGGGCGACGAAACGGCCAGTGTCAGGCAGCTCGCCCTCCCGGACCAGCCAGGCGGTCTTCATGCCGGCAGCCTCTGCCGCATCGAGTTCCGACTCGACATCGGACAGGAACAGCATGGTTTCCGGCTCGACACCCAGCTCTTTCAGAATATTACGATAGGAATCGGCTTCTTTCTTGCCGCCGATGCGGGTGTCGAAATACCCGGAGAAAAACGGCGTAAAATCACCCTCGGTGGTAAAGCCGAAAATGAGCTTCTGGGCCTTCACCGAACCGGAAGAGTATACGAACAGACGCAGGCCCCGATCATGCCAGCGCTGCAGGTAATCAGCCGCGTCCGGGTAGATATGGCCCTTCAGCTCGCCCTGCTGGTAGCCCTGTTCCCAGACCATGCCCTGCAGGGCTTTCAGGGAGGTTTCCTTGCGGTCCTCCCGGATCCATTGCTGGAGCACCTCGACGAGGCCCTCGACATCCTGCCGATCGACGCCACTTTTTGCTGCAACCGCATCGAGCTGCTCAGCCACGGCAGGTTCCTCCCGGTTGTCGGTCACGAACCCGGGCAGGTGTTCAGCCGCGAACGGGAACAGCACGTCGTGCACAAACGAAATGGAGCTGGTGGTGCCCTCAATATCCGTCAGGATAACCCGGATCATCCACCCGCCTCCGCCAGCGCTTCGTACCGGGGCAGTCTGCTGGCAATGTCCTCACCGGTAAAGTCGGCCACCCAGCCTTCAGGATTGCTGAACAGGCGGATGCAGGTGAATTTCGGCTCAGGCCCCATATCAAACCAGTGCCGGGTGCCGTCCGGAACGCTGATCAGATCATTCTTCTGGCACATCACCGCGTAGACCTGGTCACCGAAGTGCAGGTAGAACAGGCCCTGGCCCCGCACGAAAAAACGCACCTCGTCCTCACTGTGGGTGTGCTCATCCAGGAATTTCTGGCGGAACGCCTCTTTCTGCGGGTTATCCGGATTCAGGCTGACCACATCAGCGGTCTGGAATCCGCATTCTTCCTTCAGCCGGGCCACTTCCTCGCTGTAGACCTCCAGGATCTGTTTCTGGGTGGCATCGGCCGGCAAGTCACGGGTCGGCCACTGCTCGAAGCGAATGCCCTGGGTGGCCAACAGCTCACGGATTTCCGACGGGTCTTCCGTCACGGTCCGGGCGTGCTCTGGCTGGTTTTGATCAAAGATGCTCAGGGTGGTCATGGGCGGACCCTCATGGTTTCAAGTTCACATTCAAAGAGGAATTCAAACGCTTCCACATGGCGCAGGCAATCGGCCATGGTGTTGCCCCAGGTGTACAGGCCGTGGCCCCGGATCAGGTAGCCCGGCTGCTTCGGGTGCTCTGCGAACCAGGCTTTGGTATCCCGGGCGAGCGCATCGATATCCTGGGTATTATCGAACAACGGAACCGTCAGTACGGATTCGTGGGTCTGCACGCCGGCAAAGGCCTTCTGCAGCTCATAGCCTTCGAGCTCCAGTGCCCGGCCCGGCTCAAGCAGCCGGCTCAGTACGGTGGCTTTCACTGAATGGGTGTGCAGCACCGCCCCGACCTCCGGGAACAGTTCATAAAGCACGGTGTGCAGCCGGGTTTCTGCCGAGGAACGGCAATTGCTCTGGACGGACTGACCGGACAGATCCACCACCATCACATCGCCGGCACCCAGCTGGCCCTTGTGCCGGCCGGAAACCGTGATCGCGATGTGCTCGTCATCAATCCGCGCCGAGTAGTTGCTGCTGGTGGCCGGTGACCAGCCCCGCTGGTAAAGGAAGCGACCGGCTTCGGCGATGGATTCTGCCGCAATGGCGTATCGGGTGACATCAAACACGGTGTTTCTCCACGGACCAGGTGACAGGGGTGTCCCCGCCTACCGGAAATTATCAACCCTCGATTGCCGCCATTATAGGGATGGTTGGGCGGCCCGCAAATCATGTCGCGCGGTAATCAGGTCCGCCACGATGGAAATGGCAATTTCCGCGGGAGTCTTGCTGGGAATATTGACCCCGATTGGCGCCCTGAGCCGGGCGAGCGCCGCCTCATCCAGCCCCAGGGAGGCGAGCCTGGAGCGACGTGCCTCGGAGGTTTTGTGAGAGCCCATGGCGCCGACATAGAACGCCGGCGTCTGCAGCGCCGCCAGCAAACCCATATCATCAACCCGCGGGTCGTGGGCCAGTGCCAGAACCCCGGACCATTGATCACCATAGTCTTCGGCAATGAGATCGTCCGGCAGCCGGCGGATCAAGGGAATATGCGGATACTGCCAGCCTTCTGCAAAGGTATCACGGGGCTCGCACAGGGTAACGGTGAACCCGGTTGCCGAGGCAAACTCCGCCACGTGGCGTGCCACCTCGCCGGCGCCGATCAGCAGTAGCGGGCACTCTGGCTGCAGAGTGTGGACCAGGGTCTGGCCGTCAAAGGTCACCCCATTGCGGGCGTTACCGTCTGCTCCTACGAGGCACATACCGCCGCCAACCACCACTTCCCGCACAACCGGTTGTCGTTCAGAGATTGCTCGTAACAGACTATCGATATGGGACAGATTGTCCGACGGCACCAGCGGCTCCACCAGCAACCGGATCCGTCCGCCACAGGGCAACTGGAAGCGGTCCCGGTCCCCGTCGGCAATTCCATAGTCAATCAGGATTGATTCGACGGGCCCCTCAGCGGCGGTTCGGCGCAGCAACTCCTCCTCCAAACAGCCGCCAGAGACCGAGCCGCTCCAGCGACCGCTCTCCGACACCGCCAGCCAGGAGCCCACCGGCCTCGGGGACGAACCCCAGGTTTCCACAATGGTGCACAACCAGACCCGTTCGCCGGCAGACAGCCAACGACGGACACTGTCCATAACGAAAGCCGGGGCGGAAATCACGGGCGCACTACCGCAGCCATCAGGCATCCGCCTTCAGAGGCAGGGTCCGCTGGCGCTTGCCGGTCAGCGCAAACAGGGCATTTCCCAGGGCCGGAATCACTGGCGGCACACCGGGTTCACCGACGCCGGTCGGCGTCTCGGTGCTGTCCACAACCTCCACCTCGACATCCGGCCGCTCATACTGTCGCAGCAGCGGGTAGTCGTGGAAGTTGGATTGCTGAACCTCGCCCTGTTCCAAGGTAATTTCCCCGTACAATGCTGCCGTCAGGCCGAACAGGATACCGCCCTCGATCTGGTCAACCACGATCGCCGGGTTGACCACCTGGCCGCAATCCACGGCCGCGGCAACCTTATAGACCCGGATCGAGCCATTCTCGAGTCCGGCTTCCACCACCTGGGCCACGTAGGTGCCAAAGCTGCGCATCAGGGCAATGCCCCGGGCCCGGCCCTCCGGTACCGGCGTGTCCCAGCCGCCCAGTCGGGCCGCCCGGTCCAGTACCTCCCGATGTCGGGGCTCGTTCTCCAGCAGGCGGTAACGGAAGCGGTAAGGGTCCTGCCCCGCTTCGTGGGCCAGTTCATCCATGAACGTCTCGACGGCAAAGCCGTTATGGGAATAACCCACCGAGCGCCACCAGGTGATGGGAACCCCCGGATCGATATGGGTATGGCGGATATCGATGTTTGCCACCTGGTAGGGATATTCGATCGCCCCCTCGATGGCGGAGATATCTTTCGGGGTGGCAATGCCTTCGGCCCAGACTCCGACCTTGCCGAGGGTGTCGTAAAGGAACTTGGGCGTCCACGGGAACTGCGCCGGGCCAGCATTGCGAACGTACCAGTTCAGAATCTGCGGCCCGACGATCTGGTGATCCCAGCCACTGAGCTCACCCTTGTTCAGGCCCGCCTTCATCCGGTGCAGCATCGCCGGGCGGTACAGGTCGTGGCGGGTATCCTCTTCCCGGGACCAGATCACCTTCACCGGCCGGTCCACACGGAACGCGACGGCTGCGGCTTCTTCGATGTAGTCCTGGGTCAGGCGGCGGCCAAAGCCACCCCCGAGGAAGGTGGTGTTGATGGTGACCTCGTCCGGGGCAAGATCGGTCACCCGGGCAGCGGCAATCCGGCCCAGATCCGGCGCCTGGGTCGGCGCCCAGATCTCCATATGATCGTTGCGGTACCAGGCGGTAGCGTTCATGGGCTCAAGGGTGGCGTGCGCCAGGTATGGCTGGCTGTACTCGGCCACCACCACCTTGTCAGCAGTTGCCAGAACGCTTTCGGTATCGCCCTCGCTGCGCTCTGACTTGCCGGCATCCTCGTCCGCCGCCTTGCGATAGGTCTTGAACACCTCGGCCGTGGACAGCCCCAATGCCTCAGCGAAGTCCCACTGGACCTTGAGTGCCTCCTGGGCCTTGCGGGCACGCCAGTACTTGTCGGCGACGATGGCCACGCCGCGGTCGATTTCCATGACCTCCAGAACCCCGGCCATGGCCCGGACCTCATCGCCATTGAACGACTGGACCTTGCCGCCGAAACGGGGTGGACGGGTGACCACTGCATACACCATGTCCGGCAGGCTGACATCAATGCCGTACACGGCTTTGCCGGTGGACTTGGCCCGGGCATCCAGCCGCCGGTTCTGTTTGCCAATGTATTTCCACTCAGCTGCCGGCTTGAGCGCGACGTCCCCGCGCAGAATTTCTTTGGAAGCCAGCTCAACCAGCCGGCCGTAGCGCATGGAATCGATGCCATTGGGGTGGATGACCCGGCCTTCGCTGGCCGAGCACTCTGCGGCATCAACCTGCCAGACGCCTGCGGCCGCCCGGACCAGCATCTCCCGGGCCTCCGCACCGGCGGTCCTCAGGGGCTCCCAACTGGTAGCCAGACTGGTGCTGCCCCCAGTGAGCTGCAGCTTGTACAACGGATTCTTGTACTCATCGGCAACGGGGGCAAAGCGTGGTTCAATGGCCTCCGGGGCCACCTCCAGCTCTTCAGCGATAAGCGTGGTGAGGCCGGTGTAGGTGCCCTGCCCCATTTCCACCCGCGCCAGGGTGAAATAGATCCGGTCATCCCGGGTAATCTCCAGCCAGGCATCCGGGCGCCATTCGCCGGTCTCCTCCTCGTAGCCCGTGGGAAGTCCGGCGCATCCGGGCAGAGACAGGGAAAGCATCAGGCTGCCGGACGCCCCGGCACCGACTTTCAGGAAATCCCTTCGGTTCATCGCCATGTCACGCCTTCTCCTGCGCCGGCTTCTCGCCGGCAACCACGGATTCCACGGCAGCGATGATCCGGCTGTAGGTGCCACACCGGCATAGGTTGCCGGTCATGGCTGCAACGATCTCGTCACGACCCGGTGAGGGAGTGGTCGCAAGCAAATGGGCGGCGCTCATGATCTGGCCGGACTGGCAATAACCGCACTGGGGCACCCCGTGGTCAATCCAGGCCTGCTGCAATGCATGCAACCGGTCGCCACTTTCCAGTCCTTCGATCGTGGTCACTTCGCCATTCTCTGCCATTTCCACCGGTGTGGAGCAGGAGCGCACCGGCTGCCCGTTCAGGTGCACCGTACAGGCGCCACACAGTCCCGCTCCACATCCGAACTTGGTGCCAGGCAGCCCCAGTTCGTCCCGCAGCACCCATAACAGGGGCGTATCGGCCTCGATATCCAGCGAGTGAGTCTCGCCATTCACTGTCAGGCGCAATGCCAATCCCTCTCTCCTGTGCAGGAGCTTTTAGTCCGCCCACTTCTGTTATTAGGGGGCAGGTCGACACAGAGGCCCTTATTTGACGACTTCCTCACCATCTTTGTTTTCCCAGATCTTGCGCTCACTGGACTCCATCTGACCGTTGGAATTCCAGACTTCACGATCCTCCGTGGCTTCCTCGACCTTGCCGTTATCATTCCAGATCACGCGATCCTTGCAGCCGGCCAGAGCCAGCACTGAGAACACAATCACAACCAACTGCTTAACCACACTTACCTCCAGTACCGGTTTTCCCGGTGCTTCATCATGATGTTGGCAAGGACTGGATACCTTACCGGCTTCCGTGGATTTCACGATTGCGCTGCTTATCGCGATCACTCTTCCGTACCATGACATAAACCGCCCCGGTGCCACCATGGTGTTTTTGGGCCGAATGAAACGCCAGCACATCGTCAAGCTCGGGTAGCCACTTGGCAAGGTAGCTTTTCAGCTGGGCGATGCCGTCAGGGTTACGCTCGCCCTTGCCATGAAGAATGATCACCGAGCGAAGGCCGTAACGGACGCAATCACCGATGAAGGTGAATACTTCCCGCCGGGCCTGCTCAACGGTCATGCGATGCAGGTCAAGGCGAGCTTCAATAGGATACTGACCGAGTCGGAGCTTGCGAAAGACACCATGCTGGATGCCCGGCCGCTGCCAACTCAGAATATCGTGCGCGGTCAGCGGCGCCACCATATCGGAAGTCAGCGGATTGACATCCTTCAGCGGTTTCTCCACGGCCGCGCGCTGACGCTCCAGGTGACCCGGAGTCAGCTCCCTGGGCGTGGAGACCTCCGCCCGGTTCGGTTTGCGGATGCGCCGAACGTCCTTCATTTCTTCCAGGAAGGCCAGGCGCTCATCTTTATTGGTCATGGATCGGCGTGTATCTGGATTGATTGATATCAGAACTTTACCACCGCCCCGGTATACCATAAAGAATGCAGCTACCCAGACCGCCGCCTGAGACGAAAATCGTAGGGCTCGATCCCCGGCCTTGCACTACACTCAGGCAGACAATAATAACGAGCGAACGGATCCGGATATGGCCTCAAACCAGGACAGTAACCGCCCCCAGAATACCCGCGCCATCATGAGCTTCCTACGGGAACATGCACCTTTCTCCAGCATGGACGATGCCCATCTGGCCCATTTTGCCGAGCACGCGACCCTCAGGTTCTTTGCGGATGGTGACGAAGTACTCTCACCGGATGACGGTGTCGTTAAACGATTTTACGTGGTCAAACAGGGACGGATCCGCGGCGAACGCCACAATGACAAAGAAGACCGGACCGAAACCACCTTTGAAATCAGCCGCGGCGAATGCTTTCCCCTGGCAGCACTGATCGGCGAACGCCCGACCCGCACCCTGCACCGGGCTGACGGCGACACCTTTTGCCTGAGCATTGAGCAGGACGCCTTCATCACCCTGTTCTCCGAGAGCGACCCGTTCCGCGATTTCTGTCTCAGGGGCGTCAGCAGCCTGCTTGACCAGGTGAACCAGCGCATCCAGTCCAACGCCATGGCGTCCATGGGGTCCAGCAACAGCCTGGATACCCCGCTGGAGCGCTATGCCTTGCGCAACCCGATTGTCTGCTCTCCGGATCTACCGGTGCGCAAGGCCGTAGCACGCATGCACGAGAACAATGTCGGCAGCATCATTATTACCGACGACAACCGGCACCCGATCGGCATTTTCACCCTGCGCGACTTACGCACCATGATCGCCGAGGAAAAAGGCCCCCTGGATACACCGGTCCGCCAGGTGATGACACCCGAGCCGTGCCGACTGCCCGCCGGCGCAGACGCCTTCGAAGCAGCGATGCTGATGGCCGAGCACCATTTTGCCCACCTATGTGTAATTGACGATGAACAACGCCTGATCGGCGTGGTCTCCGAGCGGGATCTGTTCGCGCTGCAGCGGGTGGATCTGGTCAACCTGGCCCGCACCATAGGCACCGCTACCCATCTGCGCACCCTGGTAAGCCTGCGAAGCGACGTATCCCGGCTGGTGGACGCCATGCTGGCCCATGGTGCCGATTCCGGCCAGGTGGTGAAGATCATCACCACTCTCAATGATGTCACCGTACGCCGGGTCCTGGAACTGAATCTGCAGAAGAACGATCCGGGCATCCCCTTCACCTGGCTGACCTTCGGTTCCGAGGGTCGCCAGGAGCAGACCCTGCTCACCGACCAGGACAACGGCATCCTGTTCCGGACGCCAGCGGGAATGACCGAGGAGCAGGTCCGGGAGAAGCTGTTGCCCTTCGCCCAGACCGTCAACAAGGAGCTGGCCGAGTGCGGCTTCACCCTGTGCAAGGGCAACATAATGGCCAGCAACCCGAAGCTCTGCCTGAGCGACCGGGAATGGGATGACTGGTTCATCCGCTTTATCGATGCCTCCACACCCCAGAACCTGGTGTACTCATCGATATTCCTGGACATGCGGGCGGTGTTCGGCCCAACGGAACCCTTGCATGAACTCCTGGAAAAGGTCCTGACACGAATCCGCAAGAACGCCCTTTTCCAGAAGATGCTGGCCGGCAACGCGCTGCAGCGCAAACCACCCCTGACGATGTTCCGCAACTTCCGTTACCTGAACGAGGAGAAGAAACACGCCCTGGATCTCAAGCGTCAGGGTCTGGCGCCGTTTGTGGAATCGGTGCGGGTATTCGCCCTGGCCAATGGCGTGGAGACCGCCAACACCCTGGAACGGATGGAAGAACTGGCGAAAAAGGGGGTATTCGACCCGAAAGATGCCAATGCCTGGAAAGAAGCCTACAGCCTCATCCAGGCCATTCGCATGCGCGCCCACCAGGAAATGCTGGATCGTGGCGAGGACCTGACCAACTACATTGATCCGGACGACCTGAACCCGCTGGACCGGCGGATCCTGCGCGAATCCTTCCGCCAGGCCCAGCGACTCCAGCAGAAGCTGGAAGTCACCTATCAACTCTGAGAGCCGGACAGGATGCTGGATTTCATCAAACAATGGCTGGAACGGCGCCGGGCCGGCCAGATCGGCGAGCACGACTGGGATAACCTTCCTGCACCCAAAAGTGCAGGCGACCAGCTGTTATCCAACAGCCGACTGATTGTGCTCGACCTCGAAACCACCGGCCTTAACGCCGCCAAGGACGAGGTGATTGCTATTGGGGCGGTGGCCATCAGCGGCGGAGTCATCCACCTCGATGACCAGTTCGACCTGATTCTCAGGCGCCCTGAACTGGATATCAGTGAAACGGTCCTGATCCATGGCATCGGACCGGAAGCCCTGACCCAGGGCCACGAAACCGAGGATGCCCTGCTGTACCTGCTGGAATGGATGAACGGCGACCCGGTGCTGGCCTACCACTCCGCCTTCGACCAGAAATTCCTGGAAAAGACGCTCAAGGCGGAGCTGGGCTATACCCAGCAACATCTGTGGATCGATGTGGCCGACCTGCTTCCGGCATTTTTTCCGGACGCCAAAACCGGTGGCAAGGGCCTGGACAACTGGGCAGATTTCTTCGGGCTGGAAGTCAGCGAGCGGCACCAGGCCGCCGCCGACGCCCTTGCCACTGGCGAACTCTCCCTGGTGGCGCTGAACAAGGCACGGAAGGAAGATGTAAAAACCCTGAAAGAATTGAATGACAAGCTTCGATATCACCGGAGATTGCAAAACATGCATCGTTTTTAAGGGAGGGCAAAACCGCTTCACAAAATTGACCAATCCCAAGGCAAATTACTGAGAATTAGACCTTTTGCCAATATCTATATGTTGGTTGACCAGTAAAGTCATTAGGGACAACAGTCGGAGAAGTACTTATATGAATAATAAATTCTCTATCCGAAATACCTCACCAAAAATCCATCCAACCTCCACAACAACAACACAGGAGTGACTCCTATGTCAGGTCATAGCTACGACGCTGAAAACTACTGGAAGGCGAACCTCCGCCTGATATTCGGGAGCCTGATTGTCTGGGCCCTGGTATCTTATGGCTGCGCCATCCTGCTTCGTCCAATGCTGGCGGGCATTCCCGTTGGCGGAACCGATCTGGGCTTCTGGTTCGCCCAGCAGGGCTCCATCCTTGCCTTTATCGCTCTGATCTTCCACTACGCGTGGCGCATGAACAAGATCGACGAAAAATTCGGCGTACACGAGGAGTAAGGACGAATGAGCCAATTTGCCATCAACCTCATTTTCGTAGGGGGCTCTTTCCTCCTCTATATCCTGATTGCTATCTGGGCGAAAGCCAGTAGCACCAAGGACTTCTACGTTGCCGGCGGCGGCGTTCACCCGGTCACCAACGGTATGGCGATCGGTGCAGACTGGATGTCGGCGGCATCCTTCATCTCCATGGCCGGCCTGATTGCTGCCGGCGGTTATGCCAACTCCACCTTCCTCATGGGCTGGACCGGCGGTTACGTACTTCTGGCCATGCTGCTGGCTCCGTACCTGCGGAAGTTCGGCAAGTTCACGGTTCCCGAGTTCATCGGTGACCGTTTCTACAGCAAGAACGCCCGCCTGGTGGCTGTTATCTGCCTCATCGTGGCGTCCGTGACCTACGTAATCGGTCAAATGGCCGGTGCCGGCGTTGCCTTCTCCCGCTTCCTGGAGGTGGAGTCCACCATGGGTCTGATGATCGCCGCAGTAGTTGTATTCGTGTACGCCGTACTCGGCGGCATGAAGGGCATCACCTACACCCAGGTTGCCCAGTACTGCGTACTGATCATTGCCTACACCATCCCCGCTGTGTTCATCTCCCTGCAGCTGACGGGCAACCCGCTGCCGCCGCTGGGTCTGTTCTCAACCCACACTGACTCCGGCCTGCCGATTCTGGAGAAGCTGAACCAGGTCATCACCGACCTCGGGTTCAACTCCTACACCGCCGACATCGATAACAAGCTGAACATGGTTCTGTTCACCCTGTCCCTGATGATCGGTACTGCAGGTCTGCCGCACGTTATCATCCGGTTCTTCACGGTACCCAAGGTTGCCGACGCGCGCTGGTCAGCCGGCTGGGCTCTGGTCTTCATCGCCCTGCTGTACCTGACTGCTCCGGCCGTTGCGTCCATGGCTCGCCTGAACCTGATGACCACCATCTACCCGGATGGCACTGACGCGGCTCCGATCCTGTACGAAGAGCGCCCGAACTGGGTCAAGGAGTGGGAAGTTACCGGTCTTATCCAGTTCGAGGACAAGAACAACGACGGTCGCATTCAGCACTACAACGCCAGCGAATCCTTCCAGCCTGAAGCGGACGCGCGTGGCTGGGCTGGCAACGAGCTGACCGTTAACCGGGATATCCTGGTACTGGCTAACCCGGAAATCGCCAACCTGCCAGGCTGGGTAATCGGCCTGATTGCGGCCGGTGGTCTGGCAGCGGCACTGTCCACAGCAGCGGGTCTGTTGCTGGCGATCTCCTCTGCGGTGAGTCACGACCTGATCAAGGGTTCCATTAACCCGAACATCACGGAAAAAGGCGAACTGCGGGCAGCCCGGATTTCCATGGCTGTGGCCATCGTGGTAGCCACCTGGCTTGGTGCTAACCCGCCCGGTTTCGCGGCACAGGTAGTAGCTCTGGCGTTCGGTATCGCCGCAGCCTCCCTGTTCCCGGCGCTGATGATGGGTATCTTCTCCAAGCGCGTAAACAACGTTGGCGCCATTGCTGGCATGTTGTCCGGTCTGGCTTTCACCCTGGCATACATCTTCGTGTATAAGGGCTGGCTGTTCATCCCGGGCACCAACAACCTGCCGGATACCCCGGAGAACTGGGTACTGGGCATCTCCCCGCTGTCTATCGGTGCGGTTGGTGCAATCGTCAACTTTGCGGTAGCCTTCGTTGTATCCAATGCAACTGAAGAACCGCCCGTTGAGATTCAGGAGCTGGTTGAAAGCGTCCGTTACCCGCGTGGTGCCGGTCAGGCTCAAGACCACTAAGCAACAATTCAACCTGATTCATTCGATGAATTGACAGGTTGATACTGGACGGGCTTCCTCATCGAGGGAGCCCGTTCTTTTTTGAGGAAGTAGATTTATGTTCTGGACCTTTATCGCCACAGTCTTTTGCGGCCTCGGCGCGGCCGGCATTGCCCTGGGTATCCGCGCCATCACCCGCAACAAGGCTCCCCGCTGGCTCATCCCCGTATTTGCCGGCGCCGGCATGCTCGGCTATCTAATCTATGGCGAGTACACCTGGTACGATCACAAGAAAACCCTGCTGCCCGAAGAGGCCGTAATCGTCGGTACCGAGAATGATGGTATCCTCTGGCGCCCATGGACGTTCGTGTTCCCTTACGTCACCGCATTCTCGACTGTGGATGTCAAAAGCATCAGCCGTGATACTGACAACCCGGGAATCGTTCGCTTTACCCTCTACCGTTTCGAACAGAAGATGACCGATGCGGTCTCCCATCGAGTGCATATCATCAACTGCGAAAGCCGTGAGCTGGTCCCGCTGGGGGCTGACGGAACGCCTCGGGTGGACAACATGAAGGTCCTTGAATCCGGTAACCCGCTGTTTCATACCGTCTGCGCCGACTGACCGGAGGTTTGAAACGGAGACTCCAAGCTGTTTTAACGAGAAGAGCGTTTCATGATTAGCGCCTGGCTGCTGGTATTAATCTCGATCACCTACATTTCCATCCTGTTTGTCATCGCCTGGGCCGGTGACAAGCATCCGGGACTTTACCGGAAACGCCTTGCGCGAACCCACATCTACGCCCTTTCCCTCGCGGTCTACTTCACCTCCTGGACGTTCTACGGCGCCGTCGGCCGTGCCACCCAGGAAGGCCTGGGCTTCTTACCCATCTACCTCGGACCGTTATTGGTGTTCATCTTCGGAGCCCCATTGCTCCGGCGCATCATTTACATCAGCAAACGCAACAACAGTACCTCGATTGCCGACTTTATCGCCTCCCGCTACGGCAAATCGCAGCTTCTGGCGGCCATGATCGCCACCTTTGCCCTGATCGGCAGCGTGCCCTACATCGCCCTGCAGCTAAAAGCGATTGCCATGGGCTTCAACGTCCTGTCCGAGAGCGGCACCGGCTACCGTGAGCTCAGCTCAGCCGCCTGGAATGATTCGGCCTGGTACATCACCCTGGCTCTGGCGGTGTTTACCGTGCTCTTCGGCACCCGCCACCTGGAATCCACCGAGCATCATCGGGGCATGATACAGGCAGTCGCCTTTGAATCCCTGATCAAACTGATTGCGTTTGTTGCCGTCGGTCTGTTCGTAGGCTTCGGCCTGTACAACGGGTTCGGCGACCTGTTCGACCAGGTTCGGGCGGCGGACCTTGCCAGCGCACTGACCACAGACGGCCTGGAGGCGCCCGCCTTCATTACCCAGACCCTCGTGGCGATGCTGGCGATCATCTGCCTGCCCCGGCAATTCCACGTCATGGTGGTGGAAAACACCGATCACCGGGACTTCGAAGTGGCGCGCTGGGCGATGCCCATTTACCTGGTGGTGGCCAGCGCCTTTGTGCTGCCCATTGCCGCCGCCGGACTGCTGTCGCCGGATATCATGATGGGCAATCCGGACATCCTGATCCTCCAGTTGCCCATTTTTGCCGGCGAAGAGTGGCTGGCGATTCTCGTATTCCTTGGGGGTGGCTCTGCGGCCGCCGCGATGGTGATTGTCTGTTCGGTTGCGATCGCCACCATGGTCAGTAACGAAATCGTCATGCCAGCGCTTCTCAAGTTCTTCCGCCCTGGCATGAACCGACGTACAGACCTCAGCTACCTGTTACTGAGCATCCGCCGGGTAGCGATCTTTGTAGTTCTGCTCACCGCCTATGGTTTTTACCGGATGGCCGGCGAAGACTACAGCCTGACGGCCTTTGGCTTGCTGTCGTTCGCCGCGGCGGCCCAGTTCGGCCCGGCACTCGTGGGTGGAATCATCTGGCGCCAGGGCAATTACACGGGCGCCGTCTGGGGCCTGGCCCTGGGTTTCCTGATGTGGTGCTACACCTTACTGCTGCCGGCTCTGACGACCACGGGCTGGATTGCAGACAGCCTGATCAACCATGGCCTCTGGGGCCTTGGCTGGACCCGACCCACGGCCCTGTTCGGCTCCGATCTTGACCAGACCAGCCACGGCATCATCTGGAGTCTCGGGGTCAACACCGTGACCTATATCGTCCTGTCCATGCTGACCCGTCAGCGGGTGCGCGAGAAGATCCAGATCGCCTCGTTTTTCCATGACCCCCAACCCAAAGCGGAGACCGCCCAGCACCAGAGCTGGCAGGGAGAGATCCTGATTTCGGATCTGCAGGCGCTGACCGACCGTTTCATGGGCGAGGACCGCTCCGAGACCATTTTCCGGAACTACGAACGACGTAACGCCATTCGTCTGCACCCTCACCGGCCAGCCTCCACGCACCTGATGAAATATATTGAGCGCCAGCTTGCCTCGGTGATTGGCGCTTCCACCGCCCGTGTGGTGCTGGAATCCACCCTCACCGGCCGGGACATGCAGATCGAGGATGTGGTCAGTATCGTCGATGAAGCGTCTCAGGCGATGACGTTCAGCCGGGAACTGCTGCAATCGGCCATCGAGAACATAAGCCTCGGAGTCTCGGTGGTGAATCACCAGCAGCAACTGGTGGTCTGGAATCACCGCTACCTTGAGCTGTTCAATTACCCCAAGGGCTTCGTCCGGGTTGGCCGGCCGGTGGAAGACCTGATGCGTTACAACCTCACCAACGCCAATCATTCCGCCCGACGCATCGATGAGATCATTGCCAACCGCTGCAACAGTATGCGCGAGGGTAAGCCGATGTCCTACGAGCGCCAACGTCCCGACGGCACGGTGCTCCGGATCGACGGCAGCCCCATCCCCGGTGGCGGCTACGTGACCACTTTCCAGGACATCACGCCAATGCGCCGAACCGAACAGGCGCTGAAAGAAACCAATATATACCTGGAACAACGGGTGAAGGAACGTACCCAGGAGCTGCAGGTCATCAACGAGCAGATGCTCAAAGCCAAATCCGTGGCCGAGCAGGCCAACCAGAGCAAGACCCGGTTTCTGGCTTCAGCCAGTCACGACCTGCTGCAACCCCTGAATGCCGCCCGACTATTTACTTCTGCTGTTGCCGGCAAGGCCAATGATGACGAAACCAGGGAACTTGTAGAACATATCGACAGCTCCCTGGGTGCAGCGGAAGAAATTATCAGCACCCTGCTGGACATCTCAAAACTGGATGCCGGGGCCCTGGAACCGGATATCGGTGCTTTCCCGGTCAATGAGCTTTTACGCCACCTGGCGACCGACTTCACTGCCATCGCCAAGGAACAGGGCCTGGAACTGCACGTGGTGCCCAGTACGGCCTGGGTGAGATCCGATGCAAAACTGCTGCGTCGGGTGGTCCAGAATTTCCTGTCAAATGCTATCCGCTATACACCCAGCGGAAAGATACTCATGGGGTGCCGTCGCCTGAAGGGCTATATCCGGATTGAAGTTTGGGACACCGGCCCCGGCATTCCGGAAGACCAGCTGGCCCATATTTTTGAGGAGTTCCGCCGTTTCCAGCACGGGCGGGACAAGAAGGGGCTTGGCCTGGGACTGGCGATTGTCGATCGGATCAGTGGCATGCTGAACCACCCTGTGAGCGTCCATTCCGTCCAGGGGCGCGGTAGCGTGTTCGGCATTACGGTGCCTTCGGCCGCTCCTGAGCAGACCGAACCAAGCACCAAGCCTGCATCCAGTCCAAGGCGGGTTTCAAACCTGGGAGGGCTCCAGGTACTGTGTATTGACAATGATCCGGCAATCCTACAGGGCATGGCTGCCCTTTTGGGCAACTGGCAGTGTGACATAACCTCAGCGGAAAGCCTTGAGGATGCACTCGAGAAGCTCGATGGCCAGCAGCCGGATATTATACTTGCCGATTACCAGCTGGATGATAACCGGAATGGCCTGGATGCCATGGACAGCCTCAGGGCTGCTATCAGCGAGGATATTCCAGGAATACTCATCACCGGCTATATGGCGCCTGAAGTGCGTGAGGATGCGATCGAAAGGGGCTACCAGATTCTTTACAAGCCCGTTAAGCCTGCTGCGTTGAGGGCGATGGTGAACAAGCAGCTGAAGCAGAAGCGGGGGTGATTGACTGAGAGCCTTCTCAATTGGCTTCCAGTATGTATAAAAACCCCGGTGGCGTCATGGCCCGGGGTTTTTGTTTTGTGTTGGGAGCACTGCGTGCTGCAGATGACCTACTTTGCTAAGGCCTGTCGGCCTTCGATAACCGTCCGGTGATCCTATCTTGAGCTTGGCGTTGTTTTCTTTACCGGCACCCGGAGCAACACATCCTTGGGATCCGTGCCCGTTCAACAGTGTTGACGGATCAGGCTCATAATGGCCGCCGCCGCGCGGACCACTGATGTAACGCATGGGCAATAGGCCGGGCTTTGGGTTCTAGGATTTCCTTCCGTTTATCCGGCGGCAAGTCTTTGGTTTCCCGCTCGATGCCGTAGAGACCTCCGACGTAATCCGGCGCCTTGGCGGGCAACTCGCTCCCGTTCGCTTCGTGCAGATCGCAGAACCTGCGCCTGGCGTTGGCCATACAGCCGATTTCATTGACGCCAGTGGCAAAGCCAGCCTTGTGACCGGCCTAATTATCACGAACCAAATTGCTCTGCCAGTCTTCCCTTCGGTCTGGGGGAAGCGCGGAATTCCCCGAGCGACCCGACCCAACATCCGCTACAGCCCACTAAACTTCTTGTTCAGAGTTTTCACCTCAAAGGCACTACCTACCCCATATCGCGGACATGCCACCGCCTTTCCTCAGCTGCTTTCAGCGGAACAGGAGACTTGCTGATATACCATGACGCCGGACAGGGCTCGGTTATGATTATGTTGGTAAGGTTGAGTGTCCACTCGCAGATCAGTGGACACCATCGTGACATTGGCAATTAACGCCTCGGCCACAGGAGAACCATGTTGGATCGCGACTATTATTGCTGTGCAGCTACTTGTTAGACATGGACTACCACACGGTTTCGGCCAGTCGCCTTAGCTTCATACATAGCTTTATCCGCACGATCTATCGATTCTTCGACGGTTTGGAATGGCGTGAGTACTGTAATACCAAAGGAAGCCGTCATTTGTTGGCCCCCCCTAGCTTTATCAAATTGAAAGCGTTGCTCGGCGATAGCCGCCCTTACTCGTTCTACCACATGGCATCCCTGGTCTATGTTTGTACCGGGCATGCATATAATGAACTCCTCTCCCCCATACCTGTAGACTCGGTCGAATCGACGAAGATGAGATTTCACGTGGTGTATGGTTGAGACAAGCACCTTATCACCAGCAGCATGGCCATACTCATCGTTAATACGCTTGAAATGGTCAAGATCAAACAGTGCTATTGTGCAGGTCTGCCTTCCTCTTTCGACTAAAGCGTGCTGCTCGCGAAGATCGTGAAGCAGGCTGGCTCTGGTTAGAGTGTCAGTAAGTGGATCTTGGTTTTGCGCCATTCCGGCAAACGCATCCCGTAACGCTTTGAACTCCAGACGCATTCTGCCAAGGCTGTTGTCGAAATGGTCCCACTCACTCACTGAAATAGGTAGGTTCTCGGAAATCCGCTGAAGCAAAGTTCGTGCTTCGTTGTGCATTGTTTCATGCGCATCGCCTAATAACGCGAAGGACGGGTTTTCTTGTAGAGACGCTGCCTGAGGGCCCTCATACCATTGACCGAAGTCACATCGCCGGTGTGCATCCGGCAGCATATCGGCTTCATCTGGTGACAGGCGAGCAATCAACACACGCAAAAAATTCTTGTACCACTGATCGTGGCTTTGAATAGCCCGATCAAGCTGTGTAACCACCAACTGCAATTGCTGATTGGTTAACTGGGATATACCCATGTTCTCGTTACAGCTTTCACTAGGCGGTAGAGAAACCGGATTCCGAGCCACTTTTACTGCCTGCCTTTTTATTATATTTGTCGTCTCGGTTATGAAATCGGCCGAGTTCCGGGCTGACTCATCACGTTGACTTATTCCGGCGAACGCGAGTCATTATCTCGGTGGTTGTAACCAATTTGCGCACGGCCATCCCACGTTGTCAAGGTTATAATGGACTTCCAGTCATGGGGCAATAGCTCATCGATGGTCATCCAGGTAGCGTGTGAGCGTTTCCCAGCGTTTTAGGCTGTAATCCATGCTTTGGCCGTGCCGGAGCCATCCGGCACTTTCTGGCGGTGCGCCAGTATTCATTGGTGCAGGGCATCGGCAAGGGGTTGGGCAAGCAATTCCCCGGAATGAATCTCGCCATCCTGGAGAAGGGTTATCAGTGCTTCGCGCTGCTGACGATGACCCGGAGCATCCCGAGACGGGGTGCTCGTCCTTACCTGAACGAGCGATGCTCGCTCTGCCTTCGGCACCAGTGCGGACACTCTCGTAGGTCATCTCTTTCTTGCAGCTAATAAAAAACCCCAACACCTTGCGGTGCTGGGGTTTTGTATTAGGAGCCTGACGATGACCTACTCTCGCATGGGCCATGCCACACTACCATCGGCGCAGGTCTGTTTCACTTCTGAGTTCGGGATGGGATCAGGTGGTTCCAGACCGCTATGGTCGTCAGGCAAAACGGTTGATCACTGGGGGACGGGATAGAACGGTCAGTTGGACTGACAGTGATAGTGATTTCGTTTG
>NZ_JAWOIS010000029.1:0-7769 GCF_046484525.1 Marinobacter sp. | reverse complement strand
ACTGAGCCACTGAGAGCCTTGAGAGCAAGGCGCGATGGCGAAGGTTTGGTGGTTCCAAATCGAGTCAGAGCAACGCAGCTATCAAGGCTCTCAGTGGCTCCCGAAGGGCGCGGCGCTGGGGCCCCTGACCGATGTTGCCAGCACTTGATGTGGAACCACCACACCTGCGCACTGGCGCCTTGGCCAGGGTCTCCAGCGCCACGCAGTAGGTCAGCGAATTAACCAGACGGGACACTAGCCGAGGGTCCAGGGGTTGTGGGTAATCGGCTCAGCGCCGTCGTCCGTGACCAGGATGGTCTCGCTGCAGCCTATTCCCCACTGGTTGGGAATACGCAGGCAGATGGGCAGATGAAAGACCATGCCTGGACGGAACTCCATGTTGCCGCCCCGGGCGATGAAACCCGAGCCTTCGACCCAGGAGGGCGGAAACTGGGCGCCTACCGTGTAGCCGAATACGCCAGAAAAGAACACCTTGTCGGCCAGTGGCTGGAGCGCGCGTTCGGCGTCATGGGCGGCCTGATCAAAGGTGACGCCCGGGCGGATTGAGTTCAGCAGCGTTTCCACAATGCGTCGGCAGCCGTCGTGGACCCGCTCCATTTCAGAGGAGGGCCGCGCTCCGGCCACAATGGTCTGCATCATGGGTGCCGTGTAGCGGTGCCAGGCGGACCCGAACTCCAGGAACACCGGATCCCCTTCCTGTATCACCGTACGCTTGTGGTTGCAGTGAATCACGCTGCTGCGCCGGCCGGCGGTCACGATCGGCTGCATGCTCATGAATTCACTGCCGGCTTCCAGCAAAGTCCGGGCACCGACCGCGGCAATGTCATTATCGGTGACACCGGGGCGCACCGCCGCTACTGCCGCTTCCAGCCCTTCGGCGGTTATCCGGGCACTTTCGCGCAGCAAGCCGATCTCGGCCTGCGACTTCACGATCCGGATCTTTTTCAGCAGGCCGCCATTGTTGAGAAACCGGACGCCAGGCATTCGGGCCCGGAGCCCTTCCAGTACCCCCTGGCGCAGGGAGCCGTGCCAGGCATCAATGCCCACGGTTTCGACTCCGTCATTGAGGATCTTCACGAGCGGCTCCAGCACTTCGCCGATACCCTCCCAACGGTAGCCGCTGACCCGGGCAACCCGGGTGGTGACCATGGCCGGTCCCATTTCGATGGAGGGCACCTGTAACAGAAGATCTTCCTGGGTGACCACCAGGGCCACATGAACGGACACCTCGAAGGTGCTGTAACCGGTCAGGTAGAAGATATCGGAGGGATCGGTCAACAGCAGTGCCCCAAAGTCTTCCCGGGCCATACGATCCCGGACACGGGCCAGCCGTTGGTCAAATTCCTTTTCGGTAAACGGGCACTCCAGCCCCCTGAGTTGCGAGGACAAGGCTTTCTGATAGGCATTGAAATCCATTGCGACTCTCCTCACTCGCATATACTAGGGAGAGTGGACCGAAATCCGGCTTTGTACAAATTTCAGACACCCGAAAATTCACCACGCGGGAGCCCATATGGACTGCAAACGACAGCCGACCGGCGCAGTACAGGTCAGCGTTGAGCTTGGTGCGCTGACCAGCGTGGCCAAGGACCCTCAAGTGGTGGTAAGGGTCGGACCGGTGGTGGCTTCCCTGGTCAACGGCGTGGGCGGTGACCCGCTGTTGCAGTTACGGCTGCTGCATGAATCCCGGAGTCTGTTGTTTGACCTCGGGGATACCGGGCGCATGCCCCTTCGCTCCGCCCACCAGGTCAGCGATGTGTTTATCACCCATTGCCACGCCGACCACATCGGCGGATTCATGTGGTTCCTGCGCAGTCGGATCGGCCACTTCCCGCCCTGTCGGTTGTTCGGACCGCCCGGACTGATGCGACACATCACCGGTATGATCAGCGGCATCCTGTGGGACCGGGTCGAGGACCGGGCCCCCCGGTTCATGGTTCACGAGTGGCACGGGGATCATCTCAAACGCTGGAAGATCACCGCGGGCGAACCGACACCGACACCCCTGGCGGATCAGTCCACGCCCGATGGTGTGCTTTACCGGGAGCCGGAATTCCAGATACGCGCCGCCTTGCTGGACCACGGCACGCCGGTTATGGCGTACGCCTGGGAGCCCTTTGGCAAGCTGCAGGTACGCAACGACCGGTTGAAGGCCATGGGATTACAACCGGGACCCTGGTTGCATGATCTGAAAATGGCGGTGTTGCGCAAGCAGCCTGACGAGCTGATTTCACCGGACGCCTCCCGCACCTGGCGAGCAGAGGACCTAGCCCGCAAGCTGCTGATCCAGGCACCCGGGGACAAGGTAGTCTATGGCACGGATTTCGCGGATACCCCGGAAAACACCGGGAAAATGACCGCCCTCGCCCAGGGCGCTCACACCCTGTTCTGCGAGGCCTCGTTCATGATGGCGGATGAGGACCAGGCCCACCGGACCCACCACCTCACTACCCGAGCCTGTGCCCGGATTGCCAACGGGGCGGGGGCCCGGCAGCTGATCTCGTTCCATTTTTCCCACCGCTATGAACGCAAACGGGAGGAGGTTTACCGGGAACTGCGGGAGTTTACTGACCGTTTGGTGATTCCGGACTGAGGAAACGGGACATCTGCTTGCCAACGCTTTCCACCGGCTCGGTTATCGCCTGCTGGATACTGTTGGTAACCACCCGGGAAAATGCCGAACCGGCGTCGCTTTCGAGGAAGTCCAGGTACAGGCCCAGCTCCTGGTTACTGATGTTGCGGTAGGTATACAGATAACTGTCATAGACCTGCTGCTCCATCATGCCGCGCAGCATGCTGCGCTGCCCCTCGATACGCTGGCGGATCTGCTCGTAATGCACGGAGTCCGTGCTCAATGCGGCCATCGCCGTCGCCATGCCCAGCTGCACTGCGATGGACGTATCCACGGCGCTTTCGGTGGCGCGGGAGGCGCGATCAAACCGGTCAAACATGCGGGACCTTTCGGTGCCCTGATACTTTTCGTTCAGGGCCGGAGCCTGAGCCCTAACCTGCTGCCAGTTGTCGGGGGCCGATGCGGCGATTTCCGCTTCGGCTATCTTCCGCGCCACGGGTGTCTCATACCACTCACGCACTGCTTCCAACTGCGCATCCGAGAGGTTCTCGTCCAGGTCGGCGATGATCCGGCGTTCGATGTCCTCGGCCCGGAAACTGCTACTGACAATATGCCCCAGGGTTTCCGCCACCATCGGCGGTACCTGGCCACTCTGTTTCATGCCCTCGCGAATCCCCTGGCTCATCATCGCCGGGTATTGGGCAACGATGTCGTCAATGGGGGATGCCGCCAGCACCTGCTGGGCACTCGGGGCGGCATGGGCCATCCCGCCAGCCAGCAGCGTTACGACTAAAAGAGGTTTAACTAGGGTGCCAAGTCTCATTTCACTATCATCCTGAGTTGGGAATACCGCCGTTTATGACACGGCCGCAGCCCCCTCAGCAAGCCATTCAAAGCCCCGGGGAGATGACAGTTTGGTAGGGAAATCGCGCAAACCACGCTCCCGACGCAGGCAGCGTCGCAGCAAGCGCCTTAATGTGTGGCGTGCGCGGGCAAAGTGGTATGGGTTACCGGTTCTGGGCTTGCTGGTGGGCATGTGGGCCACCCTCCGTTTCAGCCTGCTGGCGCCGGATCCGCCCGCCAACCCAGACAATCTGTGCGAGATTTTCCGGGAACACTCGGTCTGGTACGACTACGCCCGGGCCTCCCAGGACAAATGGGGGACACCCATCGCCACCCAGATGGCCTTCGTGTACTACGAATCTTCGTTCCGCAGTCACGCCCGACCGCCAAGGACCCTGCTCTGGGGACTGATCCCGTGGACCCGGCCCACCACGGCCTTCGGCTACGCCCAGGCGCTGGATCCGGCCTGGCGGGAATATCAGGCAGAAAACGATGGTGGCTGGCTGACCGTCCGCTCGGACATGGAATACGCACTGGATTTCGTGGGCTGGTACAACCGACTGAGTCATGAACACCTCGGCATTCCCTTCACCGCTCCCCGGGAACTCTACCTGGCCTATCACGAGGGCCGAGGCGGTTACACCCGCAGAAGCTATGACCAGAAGCCTGAGATCCGGGCACTGGCTGCCCGGGTCCGCAGCCGGGCGTTCCGCTATCATAACCAGCTGCAGCAGTGCGAACAGGAGTTCCAGTGCTGGCGCTGGTATCAGTTCTGGCCATTCTGCCGGGCGGAGCGGTAATCAGAAGGTGGTACTGATCTCGATCGCCGATTCCAACGCCCGCAACCGATCCACCAGGAATTCCATCACGATACGCACCCGGGCCATCTGCTGGGTATCCTGGTTAACGTGCAACCATAGATCCACGCTTTCACCCTCCAGCGGATCTGATAACCGTCTCAGCTCTTTGGCGCTCTCACCGACATAACATGGCAACACCGCCAGCCCGGCGCCGGCCCTGGCGAGGGCAGCCATGGACTCCAGACTGTTGCAGCGGATCACCGAGGTGACGTTCTTCAGGTGCTTGCGGTACCAGCGCCCGGTCGCCAACTGGCTGAAGGTCTCGTCCGGGATGATCCAGAGGCAGTCCTCCGGCCGGTTCTCGATGTCCATGTCCCGGTTGCGCCGGCAATAACGGGCGGAACCATAGACTGCGGACTCGACAGCGGCAATACGCTCCCCTTCGAGGGTCGCCTGGGGCTTGTTTTCCGGCCGCAGCGTAAGGTCCGCCTCCCGGTGCGAAAGGTTGGCCACATCGTTGTCAGTGAGCACTTCCAGCTCGATATCCGGAAACTCCCGGACCAGCTCCGACAGGATCGGGCTGAGCAGCTCGTTCAGCATCATGTCCTCAGCCGCGATCCGGACCTTTCCAACCGGCGCGGAATCTCCGCCAACCAGTTTGCGCTCCAGGTTTTCCATGTCCGTGGCCAGCCTCTCGGCCTCCCGGAATGCCATTTCTCCCACGGGGGTCAGTTGCAACCCGCTCTGATTGCGTTCAAAAAATTGCACACCCAAAGACTCTTCCATCTGATCGAGTCGCCTCAGAACAGTGGTCTGGTGCACACCCAGCAATTCACCGGCCTTTGCAAGCGTTCCGCCTATTGCAAGGGCCCTTATATATCGAAGATAATCCCAGTCCATAATCACTGCATATTTGCAACGCGGATACGGAGTTTAACGTATTTAAGCTGCAAAAAAGAATCCTTAGAATAGTTCGTAAATTAAAGGTAGATCGCTAATCAATCCACCAAATGAAAAGGAGGAAGGCGCTATGACTCAGAACCATATCGCAACCGTTAACCCGCTGCCGTCCAGTATCCTCCACAACAGTGCTGAGATCAGGCGCCAGTATACCCGTACTGCAGCAAAGCAGGCGGCGCAGTTTATCAGTCGCAAGGTGCGCATTTTCAACCGCAAGGCTGCGGTTGTGGCTCAGGATATGCCTCAGGTTCAGGGTGGACACTGATTCACCATAGGTGATTCGGGTCAGAGAACAGCCCAACAAAAAACGCCGGCGATCATCGCCGGCGTTTTTTTGTTGGCTCGAAGAAAAGCGATCAGAACTCCCAGACTACCTTGCTGTTCCGGGCAAACCAGTCCTCCATCCTGTTGTTATAGAAGTCCTCGATCACGTTCCGCTTGATCTTCATGGTGGGCGTGAGCATTCCGTTCTCCATGGTCCAGGGCTCCTTCACAACCACCACGAAGGCCACCTTTTCATGGGCCTCACAGGCCGCGTTCACCGCATCCAGCTCGGCTGCCAGCTCCTGCTCAAGTTCTGAACGATCGGCACCCCGCTCCAGCTCATCCCGTGCTTCCTCCGATAACAGCACCATCAGACAAGGCTGCGGCTGATTGGCTCCAGCCACACAGACCACCTCGGCCCGGGGATGGTTGAAGCGGTTCTCGATGGGCACCGGTACTACATACTTGCCTTTTGAAGTCTTGAACAGATCCTTGACCCGGCCGGTGATCCGGAGATAGCCCTGATTGTCGATTTCACCCATGTCTCCGGTCTTCAGGAAGCCATCATCGGTAAGGTCCTCCCGCGTTTTCTCCTCGTTCTTGTAGTAGCCAAGCATCTGGCCCGGGCTCCGGACCTGGACTTCTCCACCCTCACCGATCCGGTGCTCAACCCCGGGGTTGGCCATGCCCACATACCCCGCCCTGGCCTGACCCGGACGATTGGCATGGGAATAGCCGAAGTTCTCCGACATGCCGTACACCTCCAGCAGCTCCAGGCCCAGGTTGCGGTACCAGGAAACGATTTCCGCGGACAGGGGGGCGGCGCCGGTGAGCGCGGCCCGGCAATGGTCCAGGCCCAGTTGCCGGAGTACCTTTTTCTTGACCACCGAATTCAGGATCGGGATGTTGAACAGCAGCCTCTGCTTTTTCGGCGGCAACCTGGCATTCACGCCCAGGTAGAACTTCATCCACAGGCGGGGCACCGAGAAGAACAGCGTTGGCCTGGCCCGTTGCAGGTCTTCCTGGAAGGTGTCCAGGGAGTTGGCGAAATAGAGATGGAAGCCGAAATACAGGGACTGGGTCTCCACCGCCGCCCGTTCCGCCACGTGGGCCAGGGGCAGATATGACAGCATGCGCTCCTCGGAGCTTACCGGGAACAGTTGCTGCAGACCGTCAGCCACGGAAATCATGTTCCGGAAACTGTGCATGACGCCCTTCGGACGACCGGTGGAGCCGGAGGTATAGACAATCGTTGCCAGGTCATCCGGACCCGGCATCCGGGGCTCTGCGGGTTCATGTTCGGCAATAATGTCGAGCCACTTCGGAGTGTCGTCCCGGGGCGACAGCGGCAGGGAAATAATCGGCAGATCGGCAGGCAGGCTGCCCTTGATGTCGTTCCAGCCGTCAGCAGTGCCATCCATCTTGCCGAGGAATAGCAGCCTGGCCTCGCTGTGCTCCAGGATATAGGCCGCCGTCTCCCCGTTGAGAGTCGGGTAAAGTGGAACGCTGACATGGCCGGCGGCCCAGATCGCCAGGTCCGCCAGTATCCAGTAGGCGCTGTTCTTGCCCAGGAGTCCGATGTTGCTGCGGTCCGGCAGGTCCAGACTCATCAGGTAACCGGCCATCCGGGAAACCTGGTCGGCTGCCTGATTCCAGGTGATATCTTCCACACGACCATCAGGATAGGGCTGGGTGAGATAGACTTTATCGGGGGTTTGCTCCGCCCAGTAATAAAGACAGTGCAGTGATGTCTGCTTGCGAGAATCTACCGCCATTCGTAACTCCTGATTGTTATTGTTCAGCCGGTGTAGTGCGGTGCTTTATTGTTGTTATGACTCTACATGCATAGTAGCCGACCTCGCCTTGGCCTCAATAGCAATAAATAACGTCCCGGTTGGCCAATTCGTCCGCACTGAGAAGTTGTTCAGAAATTAAACCGTGACATTAATCAAGACTGGTCTACAGTGAGGGTTACAGCGTATCCACCAAGCAGTCGCATCAATGTCAGGAGATGACTATGAAAACACCGACTCGCTCGGCTCTGATCTTCCCCCTCTGGGGCGTCATCCTCGTCGGCTCCGGGGCCTTTTTCTACTGTGCCTACGCGGGCCTGTTGGGCGGCTGACCCCAGCGATCCACGCTAGTGTCCCGTCTGGTTAATTCGCTGACCTACTGAGCCACTGAGAGCCTTGAGAGCAAGGCGCGATGGCGAAGGTTTGGTGGTTCCAAATCGAGTCAGAGCAACGCAGCTATCAAGGCTCTCAGTGGCTCCCGAAGGGCGCGGCGCTGGGGCCCCTGACCGATGTTGCCAGCACTTGATGTGGAACCAC
>NZ_JAWOIS010000068.1:0-19835 GCF_046484525.1 Marinobacter sp. | reverse complement strand
ACCGCCCTGACCGCTAATCTGAAAGCGGACCAGGCCCGGGAGCTGGCTGACGCGCGCTACCGTGCCCAGCACCAGGCCATCGTCAATCAGTTGCTGGCCAATGCGCCGACCTACCTGGACAGCGACACCCCGCCCGCGAGCTGGCTGCCCGTCATTCTCGGCGACACTCTGCCGGACCAGCTTGGGTTGCGCATCGACACCCTGCAGCGGCACAGCAAGATTCCCATCATGGAACTACAGACCGAAGGACACCTGGATCCCACCCTTGCCCTGCGCACTGAGGTCCAACCCGGCAATTATCATTGGATACTGACCACGGTGCCCACGTCGACGCTGCTGGGAAAAGCCGCAAGCCAGGCCCGAACCCGAACCTGGATGGTCGGCCTGGCACTGACCCTGGCCGCCGCCGGGTTGGCGCTGCAGCTGTGCCGGCGCCTGCATGGCCAGGAACGGCGGATACTGGAACTGGAGAGGAAGGAGCAGGGGGCCGATCAGCAAATCAACAACCTGCAGGTGGAAAAGACTGTCCTGCGCCAGGCGCTCAACGACAGCGAGGAGCGCAGCCGCGATCTGGTCACCCTATCCGGGGCCCTGATTGCCGAACTCGACGACCATGGCGTTATCGGCTTTATCTCCGCGCAAAGTGCCTCCCTGTTGGAACAGGCGCCCGTGGACCTGACCGCCCAGCCGTTCCTGGATCTGGTGACGCCTCCCTTCCGGGACAACTTTCACCGCACCCTGGAGGCGGCACGCCACGACAACCAGGCACAGCGGATTGACCTGGACCTGCGGGTCAGGAACCAGGATGCGCCCTTGCCCGTGGCCGTGCGCATCAGGGCGCTCAAGGACCCGGTCAACGGTCTGATGGGGTATCGCCTGAGCGCGACGCCCACAGGAAAGACCAGCAACTAGTCCAGTGTCTTGTGGGTGCCGTCACACATCGGTGGCGAGCCGGTCCGTTTGCAACCACAGAACCAGACCCTCTCGGTTTTCTCGGCGCTATATTTCACCGGTGTGAAACCGGTTCCCTTGTGGGAGCCGTCGCAAAAGGGCTGGTTGTCACTCTGTCCGCAGGCGCACCAGACATAGTTCTTGCCGCCTTCGACCTGCACGGCGTAGGGGCTTTTCTTTGCAATCTTCGGTTGTTCGTCCGGCATGGTTTCTCCCCTCTTGCTGACTGTGTCGGTTCAGTATAGCCAAGACTAATGGAGCGGTTTGATCACCTCCGTCAGTCGGCCGGTCTCCAGCAATTCCAGGAATTCTTCCCCCAGCCGGTCGCTCTCGGCAATCGCCTTGCGCCAGGAACGCTCCCGGCTGGCATCGTCACCCATGTATCTCCCAAAATCCTTGCGATCCGGGAGCTTGCCGTCAGGGAGGGTCCTCAGGTACTCAGGGGATGGCGCCACCAGCAGCACATCCTGCAGACGGGTGGCATCGCCCCTGCGCCAGGGCAACGACTTGTCAAACCAGCCGGGCACCACCCTGTCGGTAAAGTGCGGGTACAGGATCACACCCGGCTGCTGGTAGGGCAGATCCATGTGGTAATCCAGCAAACCGCCATCACGGTAGACACCTTCCGGTGCACCGGGAATGTTACGCACCCCGGACATCACCAGCGGAATGGATGCCGAGGCCAGCAGGGCCGGCAGCAGGTTGTCACTGGTCAGGGCCACCTCGTGGCTGGGAAAATCCTCCAGTTTGGATACCGGCGTTTTCAGGCGGGCATCGTGAATGATGCCCCGCTCCAGGAAGCGGCCCAGGTGTCGGCGACTAACCATGTTGGCACTGATGGCATTCATCAGCCCCAGTCCCAGCCGGCCCTGGGTGTCGTGCTCCAGCAGACCCAGGCTGCGCACCACGACAATATTCAGTCGATACCAGGGATGGTTCAGAATGTGCTCCTCCCGGCCACCAAGCAGTTCCTCCAGGAACCGGATGCTCTTACGGGTCACCTCCGCGGCACTCACGCCCTTGGCAAAGCGCTGGGACGTATAGAGATCTGCCAGGCGTGCCAGCTGCGCCTTGGGGTCGTCCGAGGAGGCCACCGCGGCAAAGCGCCAGCTGCCAATGGAGGAGCCAATCAGGGCTCGCTCCTGTGGTGCCCGGGGCAGCCAGTCCCCGAAGATCGCCTTGTCCAGTCCGCTGATGCCTAGCGCTTTCGGACCGCCGGCGGCACCGGGTATGAGATGGACATCTTCCGGCACCAACAGTTTGTCTTTGAGCCGTTGCAGGGCACGGCGGCCAGCCCGGACAGTCAGGGCTGGAGTTCGGGTGTGGATGGCGGTCATGGCGGGCTCCCTGTTTCAGTGCAAGGGAGTGTATCGAAAGGCATAAGTAGCGGACAACGGGATTCCCGACCCGGTTCCCGGCTAGTGTCCCGTTTGCTTGCGGAAATCCCGGTACGCGGTAAACACGTCCCAGGGACTTTCAAAATGGGGGTAGTGTCCGATGTTGCGCAGGCTGACCACATCCGCCTCCCGGATTAGCTCCCGGTAGCGCCGGGCCATGGCGACACCGGAAACCGGGTCGGCGGTGCCAGAGACCAGCCGCAAAGGCTGAGGGGCCGACTGGAGTGCACCCACCCACCGGTTCCGGTGACAGCGACGTTCTTCCATAAACTGGATCAGATGATGCAGGATCCCGCGGCCGTTGTTGTAGGTCAGCAGGTGCCAGAAATCCTCGAGATTCTGGCGATCCGGCGGATTCTGGGGGCCAAACAGGCGCCGCAAGTTATACTCGAAGGTGCGACGGGTCAGGCCGCGGCTGATCAGGCCGCCCAGGGGACTGCGCAACACCTGCTGGATAAGCAACGGGTTGTGGACTTCCGGGAAAAGTGCGCCATTGAGGAAACAGACCGAACCGATCCGGAAATGCAGTCGCTCCTCCTGATCCCGGGCCAGCAACTCCTGGACCACGCTGCAACCGTAATCGTGGGCAAAAAGGTGCACCGTGCCCAGTCCCAGCCCCTCAAGCCAGCCCTGAACCAGATCCGCCTGATCCTCGATGCTGTAATGGTAACCGGTGGGTTTGTCGGAAAAGCCGAAACCCAGCATGTCCAGGGCCAGTACCGAGTGTTGCTGGACCAGCATCGGCCAGATCCTGCTCCAGTCCCAGCTGGCAGTGGGAAACCCGTGCAGGAGCACCAACGGCTCGCCCTGACCGGCCATCCGGCTGAAAATGGCGTGGCCGCCGTAGCTGAACCACTTGCCTCCCTGCTGCCATCCCTCGAGGCTCTCCGCCTCACGCGCCTGGGCACCTGCCCCGGCTCCGGCTATCACGTGATCCATGGGTCGTCCCCGACATGTGACTGGATGCCTGAAACTTTAAAGCAAAGAACCGAAGCCCGCCATAGCCTGCGCGTACCTGTCGGCATAACTTTGCGGCAAAGTGGTCTTTTCTCCCGCCGGCTGCGTAAAGCGTAGAGATGACAGGCGAATTGCCTTAAGCTTTGGCCCCTGAAAATGACAGTTAACCGGAAACGATTATGACCAAACTCCTTGACGACCTCGCGGGCCACTACCGTGCCATCATTGATGGACTCGGCGAAGACCCCGACCGCGAAGGTCTGCAGGACACCCCCATGCGCGCGGCCAAGGCCATGCAGTTCCTGACCCGAGGGTACCGGCAGGATCTCGGCGACCTGGTCAATAATGCCGTGTTCGAATCCGCCATGGACGAAATGGTGGTGGTCCAGGACATCGAGCTATACAGCATGTGTGAACACCACATGCTGCCATTCATCGGCAAGTGCCACATTGCCTACCTGCCCCAGGGCAAGGTATTGGGCCTGTCGAAATTCGCCCGCATCGTCGACATGTATGCCCGTCGCCTTCAGATCCAGGAAAACCTGACCCGGCAGATCGCGGAGGCTATCGAGAGTGTCACCAACGCCAAAGGCGTTGCCGTGGTGATCGAGGCGCAGCACATGTGCATGATGATGCGCGGTGTGGAGAAACAGAACTCCCGCATGAAAACCTCAATGATGCTGGGTCAGTTCCGGAAATCCCAGGCGACCCGTATAGAGTTCCTCAACCTGATCGGCAACAACCGCTGAGTCCCCACCGGGCAAGGAAGACCGCATGACAGACGTTATCGGCAACAAGCAGGCCCGGGTGCGCATCAAGAACCTGTTGTTGCGCGCCTACATTGGCATCAAGGAAGAAGAGATCAACAACCAGCAGGACGTGGTGATCAACGTTGAGCTGACTTACGATGCCAGTGATGCCATCCACCAGAACGAGATTGAGGCGGCGCTGAATTACCGCACCATCACCAAACAGATTATCGCTCATGTGGATGGCACTCGGTTTGCGCTGCTGGAACGTCTGACCCATGAAGTGCTGAGCATTGTCATGGAGCACGAGACGGTGCAATGGGCGCAGGTGGAAATCGACAAGCCCCACGCGTTACGCTATGCCGAATCCGTGTCCGTGTGCCTTGAGGCGCACCGTTAACCCCCAGCAGAGAGCCATCCATGCCCAGCAACTCCCCGGAACAGATTCGTTCCATCCTGGAAAATGTTCACACCATTGCCCTGGTGGGCGCGAGCGAGAAAACCAACCGGCCTTCCCATGAGGTCATGGAATTTCTCCAGGATCAGGGCTACCGTGTAATTCCGGTCAACCCCCGGCTGGCTGGCCAGACCCTTCTTGGCGAGATCGTATTCCCGGATCTGAAATCCGTCCCGCAGACGGTGGATATGGCGGACCTGTTCCTGGCCCCCGAGCGCACCGATGCAGTGATTGACCAAGCCATTGAGCTGAAAATCCCGGTGGTTTGGATGCAGATCGGCGTTATCAACCAACCAGGCGCGGCCCGCGCCGAGGATGCCGGCCTCACGGTGGTGATGGACCGCTGCCCGAAACAGGATATTCCCCGCCTGGGCATTACCAAAATGCATTGAAGGACGATATTGGCCCCTTGGGCATTGAGAACTGGATCCCATTTCCAAGCATCCGCTGTAACGGGCGGAGTTCCCGTGTCATAATCGTTCGCGTCGAATAGAAGACTGGTTAGAGCCTCGAGGTTCCGTATTAATCCAGCCACGCAGCCTCCCTTCCAGAGGGAGCTTTCTGCACACCGATGCGGTGGTTCCGGGACATTTCAGCGAGTTGCGGAGTGATCATTGGCCAAGACGCCCCCCACCAACAACATCCTTGCCCTTGCCTTGGTGAACCCCGTCTTTCCGGTTCTCATTCTGCTGGTATTTCTGGCCCTGGCATCCGGTTTGCGCTATGGAATGATTCGTCAGGACAACCATCAGATCCGGGCCAACCTCGCCAACGAGGCGGTTGCCATGGTCGACCACCTCAAGCGGGAGTTCACTATTCACGCCCAGGCCATCAACCGGATGGCCGCCCGGATGCAGAAGGAACCTGAAATCACCGAAGCAGCGTGGCGCGCCGATGCGCGCCATTACCTCAACGACTTCGGCGTCTACCAAGCCATCGAATGGATTGACCGGGATTTCATCATCCGCTGGCTGGAACCAGTAGCTGGTAACCAGAGTGTGATGGACTACAACGTCGCCTTCTCCGATCGCCGGCGCCAGGCCCTGGAGACCGCCCGTGCCACCGGCCAGTACGACATTTCCGGTATCATCGACCTGAAACAGGGTGGCAAGGGCATGGTGATCTATGCACCGGTGGGCACCGGAGAGGACAACAACGGCTTCATTGCCGGTGTTTTCCAGATCAAGACTCTGGTCCAGCAGCTGCTGACCAACCGCGTGCTTCAGTCATTCCAGTTGGACATCCGCGGTAAAGGCGAGCTCAGTTACCAGCTCAACAGGCTGGCTGACACCAGCGAGAGCTTTGCCCACACCGAAGCCATCAATCTGCCAACCCTGGGCCGGAACCTGACCATCAGGCCCACCAGCAGTTGGGTGGAGAGCCAGCGCAGCGACTGGCCCTGGCTAACCTTTATCGCCGTCCTGTTCATGGGGCTGCTGACCAGCCTGACTGCCCTGTTGGCCCAGTTGATTCTTAAACGCAACCGGGCGCTGGAGCAGGAAATTGACCAGCGCAAAGAAATGCAGCGGGATCTGGCTCGCCTTGAATCCACCGACATCCTGACCGGACTGGCCAACCGCCGATTCTTCATGGAGGATCTGGCCCATACGCTCGTCATAGCCGCGCGGCAGAACCGGCAGGTCGCCCTGATCATGCTGGACCTGGACCGGTTCCAGATGCTCAACGACTCGCTTGGCCACCAGTTCGGTGACGAACTCCTGGTTCGAGTTGCCGAGCGACTGAATCAGCTCAGCGATGAGCGGATCCTGGTGGCCTACTCCGGCGGCGATGAGTTCATGTTCTGCCAGCAGCAGGTGGATGAGATCGACGATGTCATCCACCTGCTCGGCTATATCAAACACAGTTTCGAGGCGCCTTTCGAAGTCCATGACGAAAGCCGCCGGATTACCGCCACCATGGGGGTGGCTGTCTACCCCCAGAGTGGACAAGACGCCGATACCCTGTTGCGTAATGCCGATATCGCCCTATACCGCGCCAAGGAGCAGGGCCGCAACTCCTATCAGTTCTACACCGAGGGCATGCAGGAACGGGAAGTCACCCGTCTGGAGCTGGACAAGGATCTGGACAAGGCACTCGCCAACAACGAGTTTGTGCTGCACTTTCAACCACAGGTCGATCTGGAAACCGGCGAGATTGTCAGTGTCGAAGCTCTGATCCGGTGGCAACACCCGCGCCGCGGACTGTTGCCGCCCGTGGAATTCATTCCCTTGGCCGAGGAAAGCGGACGCATCACGGATATCGGGCGTTGGGTGGTGGCGGCTGCCTGTCACCAGTTGGCGGCCTGGAAGGACACTGCCTGCGAGAACCTGCGTATTGCGATCAACCTGTCCGGACGGGAACTCGACGATGAGCATCTGGTGGACAATATCCGGAAAACCCTGGCGTCAAAGCAGGTACCCGCCAATCGTCTGGAAGTGGAGCTGACCGAAGAGATTTTTATTCAGAACATCGAGCATAACCGGAATCAGCTGAGCCGACTTCATGATCTTGGTGTCAACCTTGCTATCGATGACTTTGGCGTTGGCTACTCGTCTCTGGGTTACCTGCGTTACTTTCCGGTGGATCTTCTGAAAATCGACCGTTCGTTCATCACCTCTGTGACCGAGCGCCACGATGATTCGGTCATTACGCGGGCGGTGATCAGTCTCGCCCACAATCTGGGCATTCGGGTGATTGCCGAAGGCGTGGAGACCGAGGAGCAGCTGAATTTCCTCAGGCAGCATGGCTGTAATCTGGTTCAGGGTTATCTGATCAGTCGACCGATTCCCGCCGAAGAACTGGAAAGGGCCCTTGAAGAGGGGATCCTTAATATGGCAACTCTGGAACGCGCCGGTTTGTAATGGCCGGAGTGGGTCCCCATGATAACTGGAACAAATCAACGGCATGTAATTTATGGCTGCGAGGTATCTGACTCCCGATCAGGATGAGCAAATCCGGCGGTGGGAACGCTGGAATCGTAATTATTTTATTTTTGCGTTTGTAGTGCTGACAGTCGTTCTGGTGTTCAGTAGCCAGCTGGGGCTGTCCAGTGGCGAGAACTGGGGCTCCCTGGGGGTTCTGATTGCGGCCCTGATTGCACCCATCATTGTGCTCCAGCTGCGGTTGCGGTGCCCGGCCTGTGGCCACAAGATCGGCTGGCAGGCAAAGCTGATGGCACCAGACCAGTGCAAGACCTGCGGAACCTTCCTGCGCGCCAAGGGGCGCTGACTTCTCCTTCCTCTGAAAAAAACCTTTGACCTGTGAGTTGCTCACAGGTTTTAGCCTATGCTTATGATGTGATTTTGGAGCATGCCGAGGCTTCAAGGGTCAACTCTCCCAATTCAAATTCAGAGTGATTGAGCCGATGAAAGTAAAAGAGATCGCCCAGGCCGCCGGTGTAAACCCCGACACCGTCCGTTTCTACACCCGGGAGGGCCTGCTCAATCCGACCCGCAACCCGGACAACAACTACCAGCAATACGATGCGGATGACCTGCGCCGGCTGCGCTTTGCCCGCAAGGCGCGGCAGTTGGGTTTTACGTTGCCGGAGATCCGCTCGATTCTGGACCAGGCCGATGACCGCCATTCGCCCTGCCCGATGGTTCGCGAAGTGTTCGAGAAACGCTTGGCCGAGGTGGAGCGGGAGATTGCCGAATTGCAGCAGCTGCGGGACCGGATGAAGAGTGCCCTCGGGATCTGGCGGGAGATGCCGGATGGCACGCCGGACGGCCATACAATCTGTCGGCTGATCGAGCATTGGGATGATATGGCCCTCGCCACCAGCGGGGAGGAGTAAACGAATGAGTGAGATAACCGAACTGCGTCGGGCATTGTCCATTTCAGGGGCATCCTGTCAGGGCTGTGCCAAAAAGATTCGTAATGCCCTGGAGCCTCTGACCGGTGACACTGATTTGGTGGAGGTGAATCTGGAAGAGCAGACCGTCGCGTTGCCCGGGGGTATCGACCTCGCAGATGCGGCACGCCGGGTGACGGACCTAGGCTATCCGGCCGAGGCGATCAAGGAAGTGGATGAACAGCCGGCCAGTTGTTGTGCCGGCCAGGTGGAGTCGGAGGTTTCTGACGAACAACCTCACCAGGGCCATTCCGGGCACCACGCGGAAGAGGCCGATCGGGTTGCCTGGGAGGCGCCAGCCGGGGGTGATCAGATCAGCCTTTCAGTCTCGGGCGCTACCTGCGCCTCCTGCGTGAACACCATCGAGAAGGCGATGATGTCGGTGTCCGGCGTCACTCATGCTCATATGAACCTGGCGGATAACACTGCAACGGTCACCGGGGATGCGGACCCTCAGGCGTTGGCCAGGGCCATCGAGAGTGCCGGCTATGGCGCCAGTGTGATCGAAAATGCCGACGATGCGGATGACCGCAAACAGGCGGAGGACCGCAAACAGTACCGTACCCTGCTGATCAAGATGGCGGTGAGCCTGTCCTTCGGACTCGGTCTGATGATCTGGGGCATGGGCTTCGGGTCGATGATGGTGACCGAGGCCAACCAGACGACGTGGCTGGGGCTCGGGGTACTGACGTTCATCGTGATGGCGGTCACCGGAGGACACTTTTACACCGGGGCGTGGAAGGCGTTCCGGCATCATAACGCCAACATGGACACCCTGATTGCGGTCGGCACCGGGACCGCGTGGCTGTATTCCATCGTTGTGGCCAGTGTGCCAGGGTTGTTGCCGGAGATGGCCCGGCATGTTTACTTCGAAGCATCCGCAATGATCATCGGCCTGATCAATCTGGGTCAGGCGCTGGAGCTTCGTGCCAAGGGCAAGACTTCGGAAGCGGTGCGTCGACTTCTTGACCTGCGGGCGAAGACTGCCCGGGTGATCCGGGGCAGCCAGGAACAGGACATTCCGGTGGAAGAGGTACGCAAGGGCGACCGGGTCCGGGTCCGTCCGGGCGAGAAAATTCCGGTAGATGGCCTCATCCGCGAGGGCAGCAGCCGGGTGGACGAGAGCATGCTGACCGGTGAGCCCATGCCGGTCAGCAAGGCGGAGGGCGACGAGGTTTCCGCCGGCACCCTGAATACTCACGGCTCAATCATCTATGAAGCCACCCGGGTCGGTAGCGAGACGGCCCTGGCGCAGATCATCCGGCTGGTGAAAAAGGCCCAAGGATCCAAACCCGCCATCGGTCGCCTGGCGGACAAGATCTCGTCCGTGTTCGTGCCCACGGTGATGATCATCGCCGTCTTTTCGGCGCTGGTCTGGTACAACGTCGGGCCGGAGCCGGCAGTGGTGCACATGATGGTGGCCGCCACCACGGTGCTGATTATTGCCTGCCCCTGTGCACTGGGTCTGGCCACGCCGATGTCAGTGATGGTCGGTGTCGGCAAGGCGGCCGAATATGGCGCCCTGATCCGCCAGGGGGATGCCCTGCAGACTGCCGGCAAACTGGATCTGGTGATCCTCGACAAGACCGGCACCATCACCGAGGGCCATCCTGCGGTCACCCGTGTGCATTCCACCAGCGGTGACGAGAACCGGCTGTTGGCCCTGGCCGCCGGCCTGGAGCAGCATTCGGAGCATCCGCTGGCGGAGGCGGTTCTGGCAAGGGCCCGGGATGAGGGCGTCGGACCTGAAAAGGTGTCCGGCTTCGAGGCCGTCAATGGCAAGGGGGTCCGGGGTGAGCTGGATGGGCAGACCGTACGCCTCGGCAATCGCCGCTGGCTTGAAGGCGACGGTCTGTCGCTGGACGGCCTCTCCGAGGCCGCCGATACCATTGCGGACGAGGCCGGCACCCCCCTGTTCCTGGCCCTCGGCGATGAGGTTCTGGGGGTGATCGGAGTCGCGGACGCCATCAAGCCGGATTCAAAAGCCGCCATAAAGCGGCTGCACCACGCCGGTATCAAGGTGATGATGGTTACCGGTGATGTGGAGGCAACCGCAAGGGCCATCGCCAGCAAGGCGGGCATTGACGATTACCGGGCGGAAGTTCTGCCCGAGGACAAGGCCGAGGTGGTCAGCGAGATGCGGGGCAAAGGCCATACCGTCGCCATGGTCGGGGACGGTATCAACGATGCGCCGGCACTGGCGGCAGCCGATGTGGGCTTCGCTATCGGCACCGGCACGGATGTGGCCATCGAGAGTGCCGCCATCACGCTGATGCGTGGCTCCCTGCACGGGGTACCCGATGCCATCGAGATTTCCCGGGCCACGGTGAAGAACATTCATCAGAACCTGTTCGGGGCCTTCATATACAACTCCCTGGGTATACCGGTGGCAGCGGGCCTGCTCTATCCTTTGTGGGGCACCCTGATGAATCCGATCCTGGCCGGCGCCGCCATGTCCCTGTCTTCGGTCACTGTGGTCTCCAACGCCAACCGCCTGCGACTGTTCCAGACCGGTCACAAGCCGGAGCGTCACGTATCCAAGGAGGAGAACTGATGGACACTTTTCTGGTCAATGCTGGAGGACTTGCCCTGATGGCCGCCATTGTCTGGTGGTTCTGGCTGAGCGGGTCCGGCAGCCCAGGCTCTGACGAACACCAACATCATTGAGGTGAACACCATGAACAGACATACCCTTGCCCTCGGCCTTGCCGCCGCCCTCGGCTTCAGCACCACGGCCCTCGCCGGTGGTGCTGCCCAGAATATCCACGTGTACAAGTCCCCGACCTGTGGCTGCTGTGCGGACTGGGTCGATCACCTGGAGGAAAACGGGTTTGAGGTGAAGGTTACCGAAACCAACGACCTGAACCCGATCAAGATCCAGGCTGGGCTGACACCGGCCCTGGCAAGCTGCCACACAGCGTTTGTCGGTGATTATGTGATCGAGGGCCACGTACCGGCCAGCGACATTCAGCGCCTGATCTCGGAGGCGCCAAAAGCCAGGGGGCTTAGCGTGCCGGGCATGCCAGCCGGATCCCCCGGTATGGAAGTCGGCGACCGCAAGGATCACTACAAAGTGATCATGTTCAACGGTGCCGGCCAGACACGAGTGTTCTCGGAGTACAACTAACCTTTGCCAGATGCCTGCCGCACCCGGCAGGCTCATACTTCTGCCGATTTTTCTACACTGTCCGGTGTCAGTGTTCTATGATGAGAACCCGGTCTCAAACGGAACACTGGCAAGGACACCTCTTGAGTCTCAAAACTCGCATTCTCGGCCTCGCTGCCACCCTGATTGTCCTGGCAGCGTCCGCCTCCTGGGTGGCATACCAGGAACTTTCAGAAGACATTATCGAGCGCTGGGGCCAGCAAGTCGCAGAGATTCAGGTCCGTTATGACAGCGCCCGGTTGCTGCAGTCCCTGGAACGCGAAATAGGCCTTGCCAGGCAAATGGCCAGTTCCTCGACCCTGATCGAATGGGCACAGAGTCCGGACGACCCCGCCCTGAAGGCCCATGCCATCCGGCAAATGGAGAGCTTCCGGTCCAATTTTCGGGATAACAGTTATTTCGTCGCACTGCGTGGAAACGGGGCGTATTACTACAACAATACGGAAAACGAGTTCACCGGTAACCAGTACCGCTATACCCTCGATGCCGACAAACCTGAGGACGCCTGGTTCTTCCAGCTCATTGACGAGGGCAGGGATTTCCACCTGAATGTGAATCCGGATGTGGAACTTGGCGTGACCAAACTCTGGATCGACGTTCTGATGCGCAACAATCAGGGAGACATTGTGGGGATGGTGGGCACCGGACTGAACCTGGACGACTTTCTGGAGGATATCGTCGATATCGGGCAGGAGGGCATTACCACCCTGTTCGTCGACTTCAATGGCGCGATCCAGCTCTATCGGGACAGGAACTACATCGATTTCGCCAGCATCATCAAACCGGAGGGCCAAAAAAACACGGTGGACCTTCTGCTCGAGGATCCTCAGGACAAGCAGCAGATCCTGGGCATGTTGCAGAGGCTGAAGCAACGGGGAGGCGGGACCGGTGCGGTGGAGAGTGGGTTCGTTACGGTGGACGGTCGAAAACATCTGGCCGGCGTCGCCTTTCTGCCAACCATCGGTTGGTTTGAAATCACGCTGCTCGACCTCAACACCCTGATTCCCGCCAGCTACCTCTGGCCGCTGGTGGCAGTCTTCCTGGCCAGCCTGTTGATTTCACTCCTGGTATTCCACCTCATCATCCAGTCCCGCATCCTGAGGCCAGTACTGGCACTGGAGGATGCAACCAAGCACCTCCGGGGCGGTCACTTCGAGCTCCCCTACCTGCCCAAACCGGACAATGAGATCGGACGTCTCGTCGACCACTTCGAAACCATGGCAAAACGGGTCCAGCTCAATACCCGTGACCTTGAATACCAGGTAGCCAATCGAACCAAAGAGCTTCACCGACTGGCGAGGGTTGATGCCCTGACCGGGCTGAAGAACCGTCGGGGGCTGGACGAGCATCTGGAGGCGGAAATTGAACGGGCACGCAGGGACAACCAGAGTTTTGGCCTTATCTGGCTGGATATCGATCACTTCAAGAAAATCAATGACAAAAGAGGGCACCAGGCGGGGGACGAGATTCTGTGCCGTGTTGCTCTCTGGCTCAAGACCAGTGTGCGCCCTTATGATCATCCCGGCCGTTGGGGCGGTGATGAATTCGTCGTGTTACTGTCGCCGTGCGACACTGCGGTGCTTAAGCAGATCAGCAGCCGGATCCGGTTGGCGGTCGAGCAGGAAAGCCTCAAAACCGGGATACCTGTGACGGTCAGCATTGGTGGCCATCTTTGCCAACCCGGTGAAAACGGCGACACCATCCTCCGACAGGCAGACCGTGCGCTTTATGCGGCCAAGGAACAGGGCCGCAACAGAATCTGTATCACCCGCTCCGACAAAACCACCGTTTCGCCGGGCGCGTGAATCGGGGCCAACACCCCAACAGTTTTCCTCAGTACAGGTAGGGCGCCAGGGCCAGCTCCAGTTTGGCCTGGACTGCGTACAAATCCGCTGGTTTTACAACCGGATCGGTTGGCGGCACTGCCGTCGGCCAGGCCTTTTGCAGCTCGGCGAGCTTCTTCAGGCGCTTGCCCAACTCCCCCTGGTCGTGCGCCTTGAGACCACGCTCGGCCATGGGGTAAACCTCGATCCAGGGATGGGTCAGGTGTGGACGACCCTCGGCAACCTCGCCAGCGGTGGTGTCTGTTATCAGTTCGCCGCCGTCGTAACTTCCCGGATCATCGAGGAATAGGGTGAAGGAAATGTCGGTACGGATGCGGTTCTCGCCCCGGCCCATGACCGGATCATCCACATGGTTGTCGTAGGTCATCCCGTCCCGATAACGGCTGAACAGGATCGGGGCCATCCTACGTGCGCGAACGGCGGGTAGCTATCGGCTGGATCCAAAGCACCGTCCGTGACCCTGCCCAGCGTGAAGTGCTTTTTGACCTAGACAGCGCCCGCCGCCAGATCTTTGAGCGTGAAGGTAAAACGGCGGAATTTGATCTGCTGACCAAATCCCTGGCGAACCTGCAGCGGTCCTGGGCGGAAATCCAGGAGCAAGCGGGGTTACCACACCGTATCTGACGGCTGCTTTCATAACCGTTATACTCCGCCCCAACATCCAATTTTTTGCAGCCAGGTTCCTCTTACATGCTCAACGCCGACGCTCTCAGTCAATTGCGCCAGCTCAAAACCGATATCAAGGAAAACAAGGTGGTCTTCCCCGGCACCGTGAAGGCCACCAACGGGCGCTTCGGCTTTGTTGCCCTCGATGAGGGCCGCGATGTATTTCTCCCGCCGGAGGAAATGCAGAAAGTACTGCCGGGCGATCGAATCAACGTCACCGAGCACGAGGTGGAGAAGGGCAAGACCCAGGGTGTGGTGGACGAGGTACTGGAAACCCATCTCACTACCTTTGTCGGCCGCTACCTGATCAAGGGCAAGGGCCATTTCGTGGCGCCGGATACGCCGGGCATCAACCGCTGGATTTTCATTCCGCCCAAAGACCGCAAGGGCGCCCAGCCTGATGACTACATCTACTGCCAGATCCACCGCCACCCGTTCAAGGATGGCAAGGGCCAGGCCCGGGTGCTGCGGATCATCGGCAAGGCGGGCGAGCCCGGCATTGAGCGGTCTTTCACCCTGGCCAGCTTCGACCTGGCCGACACCTGGCCGGACTCGGTCCAGAAACAGGCGGACAGCCTGAATGAGGATAGCCTGGCAGCCCACATGGAGGGCCGCGAAGATCGCACCGAGCAGCCCTACGTCACCATCGACAGCCCGGGCACCCAGGACATGGACGACGCCCTGATGGCGACACCGAACGCCACCGGCTGGACCCTCTCCATCGCCATCGCCGATCCCACCGCGGTCATCAAACCGGGCACTCCGGCCGAGGAAGAAGCGTTCAACCGGGCCACGGCGATTTATTTCCCCGGCGAGCCCCTGCCCATGCTGCCGGACGCCATCAGTACCCGTCTGTGTTCGTTGATGCCGGAGGTGAAGCGACTGGCCCTGGTGTGCGACTTGCAGGTCAACAACGATGGCAGCCTGGGCGATTACAG
Organism: Marinobacter sp.; assembly: GCF_046484525.1. Taxonomy (GTDB): domain Bacteria; phylum Pseudomonadota; class Gammaproteobacteria; order Pseudomonadales; family Oleiphilaceae; genus Marinobacter. The sequence goes on along the minus strand of NZ_JAWOIS010000068.1, from coordinate 4,857 downwards.
CTTCCACCAGGCGGTGATCCGCTCCCGGGGCAAGCTCAGCTACGACCTGGTATCTCATCTGATCGAGGGCCGTGAGGACGACGAAATCAAGGCCCTGCCCGATGTCGTCGCCAACAGTCTGGACCAGCTGCATCAGGCCGCCACGGCCCTGCGCAAGTGGCGCAGCGAGCATGCCCTGCTGAGCGCGGATCGACCGGAATTCCGCCTGCGTCTGGATGAAAACAAGAGGATCCGGCTGATTGAACCGGCGGTCCAGAACGAGGCGCATCGTCTGGTGGAGGAGTGTATGGTGGCGGCCAACCGTTGCGCTGCGGACTTCCTGCAGCAGCAGGGCGAAGGCCTGTTTATCCAACATCCGGGCCTGCGCGACGACCGTGCCGAGAATATCCGCAAACTGCTGGAAAGCCACGCTCCGCACCTGGCGGACCTGGATGCTAATTCTGCCGAGGGCTTCAAGGCCCTGATGAAGCAGACCGAAAAACTGGAGGCGGAGGTGCCGGTTAAGGCGATCATCTCCCGGCAGCTGGCCCGGGCCGAGTTGGGCTTCGAGGCGGCCCCACACCAGGGCATGGGTCTGGGTGCTTACACCACCTTCACCTCGCCGTTGCGTAAGTTCTCCGACTTCTACGTGCATCGGCTGATCAAATCGAGCCTTTGGGAGACTCCAATCAAGCCGCTCAATGCCCAGCAGCTTGAAGCCCTGCAGGCCAGCCAGATCCGGGCCCGCCAGGCCGCCAATTCACTGGAAGCCTGGCTCAAAAGCGACTACGCCAAGTCGCTCAAAGAGGAACCCATGGCCGGCACCATCAGCCGAACCGTTCCCTCTGGCTTCTTTGTACGCCTGGACTGCAATGGCCTGGAAGGCTTTGTCAGCTGCCGGGACCTGGAGGGCAAATTCAGCTTCGATCCGGTCACCCTGCGCCTGGTGCACAACAAGAACGGCCGGATTTTCCAGCTGGAGCAGCGGGTGAACGTCAGTTTTGCCGGCGTGGATGACGAGCGCCGACAGATCAACTTCAAGCTGGTGGACGCCGAAGAACTCCAGAACGGCAAGGAAACCACGGAGCGTTGAAAAACCGACCGGGCGGGCGCATCGTAACTGACAGGACACAGCCTTTTAACGGAGGTGCGCCATGCCCATCAGCCCGCAAGAGTTCCTGAAGAAATACGGCTTCGACAAGGAAGAAGAAGAGCCGGACCACAGCCTGAGGCATAACGCCATGGAGCATGCCAGGCATCTGCGCCGGCCCCATGCCGGCACGCCCCACGACTGGGAAGAATGGGAGCGTTACAAGCGCGAGCATCCCGATGAAGTAGAAGATGGGGACGATGACTGAGTCGTCCCCGTCGGTTTACTGATCTCCCAGCATTCTCTCCAGCCGCGCGTCCTTTGCCTGCCAGAGTTCCGCCAGCCAGTTCTTCACATTACGACGATGCTCGGCATCGGCCGCATAGTCCCGGCCCTTCAGGGGTTCCGGGATGGTCTGGGTGTGAATCTCCATCCGGATAGCCTTCACCTCGCCACAGAGGAACTCCCAGAAGGTGGGCGCGCCATCGGGATAGGCAATGGTGACATCCACCAGGGTCTCAATGGAATCGCCCATGGCATCCAGCACAAAGGCCACACCGCCGGCCTTGGGAGTCAGCAGGTGCTGATAGGGAGATTTCTGTTTGTCATGCTTGGCCTGGGTAAACCGTGTGCCTTCGACGAAGTTCATGACGCTCACCGGGGTGAAGCGGAATTTCTCGCAGGCGTGGCGGGTGGCCTTGAGGTCCTCACCCCGTTTTTCAGGATGCTTGATCAGGTATTCCCGGGTGTAGCGCTTCATGAACGGGAAATCCAGGCCCCACCAGGCCAGGCCGATCACCGGCACCCAGATCAGTTGCTGCTTCAGGAAGAATTTCAGGAACGGCGCCCGCCTGTTGAATACCCGCTGCATGGCCAGGATGTCGACCCAGCTCTGGTGGTTGCTCAGCACCAGGTACCAGCTCTCCCGCTCAAGCTCATCGGCACCTTTCACATCCCAACGAGTCCCGTGGGTGAGCTTCATCCACCCAATGTTGCAAGCCACCCAGGCTTCGGCGATGGCGATGATCCAGCGGGTACACAGGACGCGGAACCTCTTGATCGGAATGATCAGCTTGAAGATTGCCGGGATGTACAGCAGGATGCACCAAAACAGCGTGTTGATGCCGAGGAGGGTGGAGTTGAGTACGCCCTTGACCTGGGCCGGGAGGAAACTGAGCATGGCTTTCCTGCTTTTGATTTTTGTGTCCGATGGCGCCGCATGATAGCAAGGGCCGACGATAATGGGCAGTGGCGCGATGTGGCTGGTTTGCCCGGAAGGGTGGACGGTTTTGCCATAGGCACCACACCCTCCCGGGGTTAGCCTTGCCACCTGTTTTCTCTAAACTGGTGTGATCAACTGTTCCATGGAAATCCCGATGCCCAACCCGTTCAAGTCGGTGCTCGACAAAACTTCCGGTCTGACTCGCCAGACGGCAATCTATGCCGGCAATGCCTTCGACCGGGTGTTCCGCGCCGCCAGCCTGGTCCAGGCCGGGCAAACGCCCTTTGAGAGACTTCATTACGACGGCTTGGTCAGCCTGCGCTACTACCCGCCGCTGCAGGAAGATTTCATTGAACTGGACGATCTGACCATTCCGGTGGAGCGAACCACCCATCGCACCCCGATTGTCATCATTCCGCCCCTGGCTGTGAATATGCTCATCTTTGACCTGTTCCCGCAGCGCAGCCTGGTCCGTTTCCTGCGCGCCAAGGGCTTCGAGGTTTACCTGGTTGACTGGGGCGTGCCGAAGCGCGAACACAGCCACTACAACCTTCACACCTATGTGGCGGAGCTGCTGCCCGCCTACCTGAACCGGGTAAGGGAGCACAGCGGTGAACAGGAGCTGTCCCTGCACGGCTGGAGCATGGGCGGCATGTTCACTCTGTTCTATTCCGCCCTGAGCCAGGACCAGCATGTGCGCAATGCCATTGTCTTGGGTTCACCCATCGACAGTCACGCTTCCGGATTCATGGGGGTGGCGTCCCAGGCCATCGCCGAGGCGGCCGAGGTGATTCGCAAGCGCACGGGTTTTCGCATCCACAACCTCAAGCCGCACTGGTTTCATACGCCCGGGTGGGCGAATACCCTGGGGTTCAAGCTGACCAATCCGATCGGCAGCGTGATGGGGTACTGGGAGCTGATTGTGCGTCTGGGGGACCGGGAGTTCGTAACCAACCATGCCACGACCTCGGCGTTCCTGGATCGGATGGTGGCCTATCCCGGCGGGATCATTCAGGACACGGTGGTTCGGGTTTGGATTGATAATCAGTTGTCAAAGGGCGAAATTCAGATTGGGGAGGACATTGCCCGGCTGGAGAACGTGAGTGCTAACTTACTGGCGATTGCCGGCAGAGAGGATACGATGGTGACGCCGGGGGCGGCCAAGCGAGTGATGGATCATGTGAGTTCTGGGGACAAGACGTTTCGGGTGGTGCCTGGGGGGCATATGGGGATTCTTGCGGGGAGCAAAGCGCCCAAGGAGAGCTGGTTGGAGATGGCCGAGTGGCTTGCTTTGCGGTCTGACTAGCATTTCAGCCTTTCAGGATTTCAAGGTTTCGACTCTGAGCATGGCGGCGGATGTCGGGTAGGGCTGTCCAAAACCCGCTCCTTCGGCACGTCCATGTGACGCTTGAGCTCCGCCATCCATGGCTCCGCACAGTTTTGGACAGCCCTACCCGACACCCGCCTCCGCTAACTTTAGAGGCTTGCCAGTGTCGAAGGCAGCTCTGAGAGGCTGCTGATTACTGCAGAGGGTTTAATGCCCCAATCTTCAAAGATCTTATTACCATCCCTTTGCACCCAGATCGCCATTAACCCCGCAGCTCTGGCACCAATGACATCCCACGCATTACTAGACACCAAGCACAGCGGCTGGTCCCAAGCGCCTGTCGCCCGCCGTGCATAGGTGTACACCGCCGGGTCGGGTTTGAAGCTCTTGATATCGTCGACCGATACCAGGTCGTCGAACTGGTCCAGCAGGTTATTGTGCCCCAGCACCTTCTCCAATGCCGGGTAACTGCCGTTGGAGAACGCGAACAGCGGGTATTTACCCTGCAGGGCCTGTAGCGCCGGCAGGGAATCCTCGAACGCGGGTAATGCGAGGTAGGCGGCCATCAGTTCGTCTTCCCGGTCCTGGGACAGTTCCAGTTTTCGGGTGGCCATGGCGTAGCGCAGCGCCTGGCGGGTGCAGACGCCGAAATCTTCGTAGGCTTTCATCAGGCCTTTGCGGAACGAGAACTCCAGTTGTTTCTCACGCCAGAGGGCGGCGACCGATTCGGCCTGGTCGCCGGCGTCCTGTCGTAACAGGTCGGACATGCCCATGGGGTCCACCAGGGTGCCGTAGACATCGAACGCCAATTGCATGGTCATAAAATGAGCCTCGTTTCGTGTAGTTGTCTTGTCCGTTACTCCTAACCGTACAACAGAACACTCACATTTTTGAATAAACACTCAAAGCGCAGAGATGGCCGACCCTCCGGTCACAGGTTACACTGCCATTCATGAACCCGATTGATACATTGAACCTGGATTTCCGTGCGCTCAGCACTTTCCTCGCCGTTCTGGACGAGGGCAGTGTGTCCCGGGCTGCGGTGCGTCTGGGCGTGACCCAGTCGGCGGTCAGTCATACGCTGGAACGACTCCGGCAGGCGCTGGGGGATCCGCTGTTCGTGAAATCCGGTCGGGGCATCGTGCCAACCCGCTATGCCCTGCAGGCGGGGCCGCATATTCGGCAGATTCTGGACGATCTGCGGTCACTCTCCGCCGGCCCGCCGTTCAGCCCGGCCAC
>NZ_JAWOIS010000018.1:0-25444 GCF_046484525.1 Marinobacter sp. | reverse complement strand
TTTCTCGAGATGAACACCCGCCTGCAGGTGGAACATCCCGTCACCGAACTGATCACCGGCCAGGACCTGGTGGCCTGGCAGCTTGCCGTTGCCGAGGGCCAGCCCCTACCGCTGGCGCAGGAGGAGATCACACTCAACGGCCATGCCATCGAAGTGCGCCTCTACGCCGAAGATCCGGCCCACGGCTTCACTCCCCAGACCGGCGAACTTCACCGATTTGACCCTGCCGAAGGTGAAGGCTTGCGCTACGACACCGGTGTCCGCTCCGGCGATACGGTCAGCCCCCACTACGACCCCATGCTGGCCAAGGTCATCGCCTGGGGCCAGACACGGGATGAGGCACGCCGCCGACTGATTCGCGCTCTTGAGGACACAACCGTATTCGGTGTCACCACCAACCGCTGGTTCCTCAGCCAGATCATCGCCGATGACACCTTCGGCGCCGGTGAAGCCACTACGGGCTTCCTGCAAAGCGCGTTCGCCGACGATCCATCCCTGTCACCGCAAAAACTCACCATCCGGGAACTGGCCCTGAGCGCCTGCGCCCTGGGGCTTGGCAATTCGGGCCAAGGCGGCTGGAGTAATGCGCCCGCAACGGTGATACCCATCAAGCTGGCGGTTCAGGGCGAAACCCTGGAACTGAAGGTCCGCAAAAGCGGCAACAGCCTATCTGTGAGCCACGGCGATGACGAATACCATCTGGATGTCCAGAGCCACTCCCATGGCCTGTTATGCATCATCGACAATGACGTTCGTCAGCGTTGCCAATACCACCGGGAAGGCGATTCCTTATATTTGCAGGCGTTCGGCCAGTCCTGGTCGGTGCGGGATGTGACTCACCAGCCAGCGACTGGCAGCGCCGGCGCCGGGAGCGGCAAGCTCCAGGCCAGCATGGACGGGGCTATCATTGATGTACTGGTGGCCGAAGGCGAAACCGTGGAGCAGGGCCAGACCCTGGTCATCCTCGAAGCCATGAAGATGGAACACCCGGTCAAGGCCGACCGACCTGGCGTTGTCGCCGGCGTGCACACCCGTGCCGGGGAACAGGTCAAACGCAGCCAGCTACTGGTGGAAATTACAGTCATTGAAGAGAAAACATGAGCCAAGACCACGTATCTGCCCGAGACATTGTCCGCAGCCTGCCCGGCGTACTTCGCCGGTTTCCGGCCATAGCAAAGGGTCTTTACTACTACTCCGTCAAGGATGAAAACGCAGACCTGACCTTGGGCAAGCTGATCGAGCAGAACGCTGAAAAACACCGCAATCGCCCCGCTATCCTGTTCGAAGACCGTGTCATCACCTGGGGGGAACTCGACACCTGGAGCAATCGCATTGCCCACTATCTCAAAGACAAGGGGCTGGTGAGGGGCGAAGCGATTGCCGTTTTGCTGGAAAACCGGCCAGAGCTGCTTGCCGTTGTGGCTGGTGCGGCCAAGGTCGGTATCGCATGCGCCATGCTCAATACCTCCCAGAAGGGCAAGATACTGGCCCACAGCATCAACCTGATCCACCCGCGAGTAATCGTGGTTGGGGAGGAACTGGTAGACAGCATCGAGGCGATTCGCGACGATATCCGCCCCCGGCACAGTCAGCCTTTCCAGTTCCTGGCGGACGCCAATACCTTGAATATGTTTGGTGAGGCACCGGCTGGCTACACCAACATGGCGGAGCAGCTCAGCAGTTATTCCGGCACCCGCCCGCTCTTGAGCAACCCGCCTACCATGGGCGATACCGCGATCTACCTGTTTACCTCGGGCACTACCGGCCTGCCCAAGGCCGCACCCGGCTCGCACCGCAAGTTCGTCAAGGCCTACGGCGGCTTCGGCATGATGTCGCTGGCCATGGAGCCGGAAGATGTCCTCTACTGCACCCTGCCCCTCTACCACGGCACGGCCCTTCTGGTGTGCTGGGGTTCGGTACTGGCCGGTGGCTCCGCCATCGCCCTGCGCCGGAAGTTCTCCGCCACCGCATTCTGGGACGACGTGCGCCGCTACAAAGCCACCACCTTCGGCTACGTGGGCGAGCTCTGCCGCTATCTGCTGAACCAGCCCCCGAGCGACCGGGATCGCGACCACTCCCTGACCAAGATGATCGGCAACGGCCTGCGCCCGTCCATCTGGAAAGAATTCAAGGAGCGATTCGGCATCGAAACCGTGGCGGAGCTCTACGCCTCGTCCGAGGGCAATATCGGCTTCAGCAACTTCTTCAACATGGACAACACCGTCGGCTTCTCCACCGCACCCTACAAGCTGGTGAAATACCACGAGGGGACACGGGATCCGATTCGCGACGAGAAGGGCAAATTGGAAGAGGTCAAGAAGGGCGAACCTGGTCTGTTGATCGGCGAGATCACCAAAAAATGGTCGTTCGAGGGCTACACCCAGAAGGAAGCCACGGAGCAATCCATCCTCCGGGGTGCCTTCAGGAAGGGCGATGCCTGGTTCAACACCGGGGATGTTTTGAAGGAAATCGGCTGGGGCCACCTGCAGTTCGTGGATCGGATGGGGGACACGTTCCGCTGGAAGGGGGAGAACGTCTCGACCACGGAGGTGGAGAACATCATTGATGGCTCGGGGATGGTGGAGGAAGCCATCGTCTACGGCGTTGAGATCCCCGGGACCAACGGCAAGGCCGGCATGGTCACATTGGTGCCCCACAACAACGGCAAGGATTTCGACATCAATCGCCTGTTCGCCTACCTGCAGAATAACCTGCCGCCCTACGCGGTCCCGGTTTTTGTCCGCGTAACCCACGCCATCGAGAAGACGGGTACCTTCAAGTACCGGAAGGTGGATATCCAGAAGCTCGGTTACTCGCTCCGACCCCGTGAAGAAGTCTACGCCTGGTTGCCGAGCACTTCCGGGTACACCTTGGTTGATTCTGAGCTGGTTTCCCGGATTGATTCTGGGGAGGTTCGGTTCTGACTTTTGGCGGGCCCGTTTGTTTTGGCCCTAGCCTGCATGATCCGGAGTTTGCCGGGCTGGGGTAGTCTTCCCAAAAACCGCTACAAGCACGTCCGTGTGCGCTTGTTTCGGGCCGTCCTTGGCCCTCTACATTTTTGGGAGGGGGCACCCACCCTCACCACACCCGCGAACCAATCAGGCTAGGAGCCCAAATCAGACTACAACTCAGGACCCAACCTTGAGCACCACCTTGCCGGTAGCCTTGCGACCAGTGAGCGCCCCCAAGGCCTCCACGTAATCCTCGAATTCGTAGACGGCACTGATTTTCGGATCAATCTTGCCCTCGGAGAACAGCTTCATCAGATCCATCATGTTCTGGGCACTGACCTCCGGCTCACGGCGGGTGAAATCGCCCCAGAAGACACCGACCACGGAACAACCCTTCAGCAACGTCAGGTTCGCCGGGATCTTCGGAATCTCACCGGCGGCGAAGCCGACGATCAGGTGACGGCCGTTCCAGGCCATGGCTCGCAGGGCCTGTTCGGTGAAATCGCCGCCGACGGGGTCGTAGATCACATCCACGCCATTGCCCTTGGTGAGCTTCTTGGCGGTTTCCTTCAGGGGTTCTTCGGAGTAGTTGATCAGCTCGGCGGCGCCGGCTTTTTTGGCGACCGCCAGTTTCTCGGCGGAGCTGGCTGCCGCGATGACGCGGGCGCCCATGGCTTTGCCAAGCTCAACAGTGGCCAGGCCAACGCCGCCGCTGGCGCCGAGAACCAGCAGGGTTTCGCCCGGCTGGAGGTTGGCCCGTTGCTTGAGGGCGTGGTAGGAGGTGCCGTAGACCATGGTGAAGGCGGCAGCTTTCTCATCGGACATACCATCCGGTACTGGCAGGAGGTTGTCCTCCGCGGTCACCACTTCCTCTGCGAAGGCGCCGTGGCCGGTGAGACCCGCGACGCGGTCACCGGGCTTGAAGCGGGTGACTTTCTCGCCCACTTCGACAACCTCGCCTGCCATTTCGCCGCCCGGCGAGAACGGCAGGGGCGGCTTGAACTGGTACTTGTTCTCGATGATCAGGGTGTCCGGGAAGTTCAGGCCGGCGGCCTTGACCCGAACCTTGACTCCCCTGCCCTTCACTTCCGGGCTGGGTACTTCTTCAATGACCAGTTTGTCGGCGGGCCCGTATTCCTTGCAGAGTATGGCTTTCATGGATTCACCCGAGATTGTTTGTTGTTCGACCAGCGATTCCGGAATTCTTGACAGGAATCAAGCTAAACACTCTCGGGCCATGAGGCAAATCAGGATCCTTTATTTTTCAGAATAAACGCCGCTTATTGTCGGGCTTTTCCGGGACATGCTCAGAGCAGTGATCCGGCATAGATGAGCGCACCAACCAGGCTTACCGCCGCAGCGATCAGACCGAACCGCAGGGCCGGAGAAAAGCCCGCGGGTTGGCTGGAGGAAGCAGTAACCGCTTCATCATGGTTGACCAGCTTCTGGTCCTGCTTTGACTCACGAATCAGTTGGATCATCTCTTCACACTGTTCCGAGGAAAACGACTGAGGGTTGAAACTGTCCAGTCCGTGGCGCTCCAGAAATCTCCGCACATCGGCGGATAAAGGGACGTATTTCATGGACCAGTCACTGAAGGTCCGCGCCTCGATGGGCTCCTCGATCAGGGTCATGATGTTCCGGTGCCGATCATCTCCTTTTATCCGGCCGAAGGTCTTCCGGACTTCGCTTTCTTCCCCCTCCAGATATTGGAAAAACCGGTTATTACCGTAGTAGAGGCCGCCCACCAGGTTTGCCCTGGCGTTGTTTTTCCGGGAAGTCAGGAGAATCCGGGCAACGTGGGGTTCCACCCCTTTCTCTGCGGGCAAGGCATAAAACGAAGCGTCACTGGCATAGGCCAGACGTATCAGGGACATACTGCGTCTCCATTAATTGGCGAAGGGAAAAGAGTAGGTTGGCTGCAAGATACGCTCGAACCTGTCGCTGCGGATCACAGGTATGCTTCGGCTGAATGCTGGTGCCGGGATCAAAGATGAATCAGGGGACGATTTCGGCTATCCTTCGCGGGCCTGTCGCGGGCCTGTGCCCGCTCTGTAGTCTGTTTGCAGGGATTTTCCATGTTCGACATCATCTACCTGCTTGAAATGATCGGCGTCGTCGCCTTTGCCATTTCCGGCATGATTGTGGCGCGCTCCAAGAACATGGACCCTGTGGGTGTGTTTACCATCGGCTTTATCACGGCCCTGGGCGGTGGGACCCTGCGGGATCTGATGATGGATAATCACCCGCTGTATTGGATCAAGCATCAGGAGCAACCCATCCTGATCCTGGCCATGGCCATTGTGTTCAGTTACTGGAGCCGGGCCCACAGGCTGCGGGAATCCCGTATCATGTTCCCGGATGCGATCGGATTAGGCATTTTTTCCATCCTCGGCGCGCAACTGGCGCTGGATCTCGGTCATTCCTGGTTTGTTGCTTCGCTATTGGGGGTCATGACGGGCACTTTCGGTGGTGCCCTGCGGGATACCCTGTGCAACGAGGTGCCGTATATCTTCCGCAAGGACCAGATCTATGCGTCGATCTCGTTTGCCGGCTGCTGGTTGTACTTCGTTTGCCAATGGTCCCTGGAAAGCGAAGCGCTTGCCCTGACCATCGGGTTGCTGTTCATTGTGATCGTCCGGATGCTGGCTGTCCGTTTCGATATTCGTCTGCAAAGGGACTCGGGGCAACAATAGGCATATTTCTGTAATACTGAACTGTCAATCATCCCTTGGCCTGAGAAAGCTCAAGCGGTAACATTGCCGTTTTTTCACGCAATTCAAAACCGTTCGGTCCAAAACGGGCCCAAACTCCAACTTCCAGCACTCTGTGAGGCAGACATACGTCATGCTTGAACAACTGTTCCAACTCCAGGCCCATGGCACCACTGTTCGTAAAGAAGTGGTTGCGGGCATTACCACCTTCCTGACCATGGCTTACATCATCGTGGTCAACCCGAGCATCCTGTCGTCCACCGGCATGGATTTCGGAGCGGTTTTCGTAGCCACCTGTCTGGCGGCAACGATTGGTACCCTGATCATGGGTCTGTGGGCAAACTATCCGATTGCCCTGGCTCCGGGCATGGGCCTGAACGCATTCTTTTCGTTTACGGTCGTCGGCAGCATGGGCTACAGCTGGGAAGTGGCTCTGGGCGCGGTGTTCCTGTCCGGCTTCATTTTCTTTCTCCTGAGTATCATGAAGATCAGGGAGTGGCTGATCAACAGTATCCCGATGTCCCTGCGCTTCGGCATCTCGGCCGGCATCGGCTTCTTCCTGGCCCTGATCGCCCTGAAAAATGCAGGTATCGTGATTGATCACCCCGCGACCCTGGTGGGCCTGGGTGACATCAAGGTGGCCGAGAGCCTGCTGTTCTTCGGTGGCTTTGTCCTGATCTGTGCCCTGTCCTTCCGCCAGATTACCGGCGCCGTGATGATCGGCATCCTGGCCATCACCGTAGTTGCCATGATGCTGGGTATGGTCGAATACAAGGGCTTTGTCTCTGCGCCTCCGAGCCTGGCACCGACCTTCATGCAGCTGGACCTGGCCGGCGCATTCAATGTCGGCATGATCAGCGTGATCTTTGCCTTCCTGTTCGTGGACCTGTTTGATACCTCCGGAACTCTCATCGGCGCCGCCCAGCGTGGTGGCCTGCTCGACAAGGACGGCAAGCTTCCGCGGCTCGGCCGGGCCCTGATGTCCGACTCCGTTGCTACCATGTCCGGTGCGGCGCTGGGTACCTCAACCACCACCAGCTACATCGAATCCACCGCGGGTATCTCCGCCGGCGGCCGGACCGGTCTGACCGCGGTAGTGGTCGCGGCACTTTTCCTGGCGTGTCTGCTGCTGTCTCCAATTGCCAGCATTATTCCTCCGTATGCCACCGCGCCAGCGCTGCTGTATGTGGCCGTGCTGATGGCCAGCGGCCTGAAACTGGTAGACTGGGACGACATTACCGACGCAGCCCCGGCCATTGTCACCGCGCTGACCATGCCGCTGACCTTCTCCATTGCCAACGGCATTGCCCTGGGCTTCATTACCTACGCGGTGATCAAGGCGCTGTCTGGCCGCTGGTCTGATCTCAATGCCAGCGTCGTGACCATTGCCGTTGTCTTCGTCCTGAAATTCATGTTCCTGGATGTCGCCTGAGCGGCATCCTGACCTGTTATCGGATCTCCCATGGATTACTTCTCCGAAAGCATCAAGCAGGCCATCCGCACCGTTCCGGACTGGCCAAAGCCCGGCGTGACCTTCCGCGACATCACCACTGTCCTGCAGGACAAGACCGCATTCCGTAAGCTGATCGACGCCTTCGTCCACCGTTACCACGGTCACAAGATCGATGCCGTGGCCGCCGTCGATGCCCGCGGGTTTATCATCGGTTCGGCGCTGGCCTATGAGCTTAATGCTTCGCTGGTGCTGGTACGCAAGAAAGGCAAACTGCCCTTCGACACTCTGGTGGAAGACTATGAGCTGGAATACGGCACCGCCTCGGTGGAGTTGCATAAGGATGCGTTCAAGTCGGGCGACAAGGTGGTTCTGGTGGACGACCTGATCGCCACCGGCGGCACCATGCTCGCAGCCTCCCGCCTGATCCGCCGCATCGGTGCCGAGATCGTGGAAGTGGCGGCGATGATTGACCTGCCGGACCTGGGCGGCTCGCGGAAGCTGCAGGAGGAAGGCCTTCAGGTCTATACTGTGTGTTCGTTCGAAGGAGACTGACCAACACTCAGGAGGCGGCCATGCCCGATTACCAACACCACTGGAAAGATGGCACACCGGTCCATCTGCCACTCGGCAAGATCGTCTGCATTGGCCGCAACTACGCGGAACACGCCAAGGAACTGAACAACCCGGTTCCGGACGAGCCGCTGCTGTTTATCAAGCCTTCCACAGCAGCGGTTCACATTACCCGCCCCCTGGAGATTCCCAAGGATCGTGGCGAAGTTCATTTTGAAACCGAACTGGCGGTGCTGATTGGTCGTCCCCTGACCAACGCTTCCGCCAGCGAAGCCGAATCGGCCATCCTCGGCTACGGCCTGGCGCTGGACCTCACCCTTCGGGACGTCCAGAGCAAACTGAAGGAAAAGGGCCAGCCCTGGGAGCGCGCAAAGGCGTTCGATGGTGCTTGCCCCCTGTCCCCGTTTGTCGCCGCTGACAAGTTGCCCCGGGACAATATCCATTTCACTATGGACCTGGATGGCGAACGCCGCCAAACCGGCGACACCCGGGACATGCTCAATCCCATCGTGCCACTGATCGCCCATATCAGCAGCCAGTTTTCCCTGATGCCCGGCGATGTGGTGCTGACCGGCACCCCGAAAGGCGTCGGGCCGCTTCAATCCGGCCAGACTCTGACCTTGGAGTTGGACGACTTGCTGTTCCTGCAAACAAGCGTAACCTGAACCGTCGTGACTGCCCGTTGTCAGTGACGATCCCTCCCCCGATAACGGACGTATAAGTGGCATGGCAAGAAAACCGGTTACCTCCCGAACAGGACGCTTCTTCAAACTCGCGGGCATGACCGCCTCCGTGGCTGGCCAGTATGCCGGCCAGCGGGCAAGGCGGATGTTAAGCAGTGAAAACGACGAAGGCGCCCGTAGCGAAAGCTACACCCGCATGGCCGGCCAGATCGCGGACACCCTCGGCGAGCTCAAGGGTGCGGTGATGAAGGTTGGCCAGATCGCGTCCCAGACCCAGGATTTCTTGCCCAGGGAATTCTCAGAGGCACTGGAGAAGCTCCAGAAAGAAGCGCCACCCATGCCCTTTGAGGTGATTGTCGAGCAGATCGAATCCGAGCTGGGCAAACCGCTGGGGGAACTCTACGAATACGTGCAGGAGGCGCCTTACGCCTCCGCCAGCATTGGCCAGGTGCACCGGGCTCGGTTGCACGACGGCACCGATGTTATCGTTAAGATTCAGTATCCGGGCGTGGATGAGTCCTGCGACTCTGACCTCAAGCAGCTCCGGATGACCCTGCGCCTGGGCGGGCTGCTGAAAATGCCGAAGGAATCCGTCGATCAGCTGTTCGCGGAGATCCGGGAGAGACTCAGGGAGGAACTGGATTACGAGAACGAGGCCAGGAATATCGGGCTGTTTCGGGAGTTCCACAAGGATCAGCAGTGGGTGCTGATCCCGGCCGTGATCCATAGCCATTCCACCCGCCGGGTCCTTACCCTGGAGCTGATGGAAGGCGATCACGTCAGTCAGGTGACCCCGGACCGTTATAACCAGGACACGATCAATCTCATCGGCCACCGGATTTTCATGATCATGGCGGACCAGCTGTTCCGGTTCCAGTGTATCCACGGCGACCCCCACGCCGGTAATTTTGCCTACCGCCCGGATGGCAGCGTCATCCTTTACGATTTCGGCTGTGTGAAGAAGCTGAAACCGAAAATTGTGGAAGCCTACCGCAAGGCGCTCATCGCGGCACTGGAGGAAGACTACGAGGCCCTGGACCGGCACCTGATCGACCTGGGCGCGAGAGTTGGCAGCCAGCCGGCGGTGGAAGAGGCCTATTACGCCATGTGGCGGGATATTCTTATTGTTCCGTTCCAAGGCGACGAGCCCTACGATTTCGCCGAGGCGGATATTCACAAGCTTGTGGCGGCCAAGACCAGCACGGTGTTCAAGTACCTGGATTATTTCAAGCCACCGGTGGAGAGCATCTTTATCGACCGGATGATTGCCGGGCATTACTGGATGCTGAAGCGGCTGGGGGTTCAGGCGGCGTTTCGGTCGGAATTGGAGAGATATCTGAAGATGGGGTCAGATGAAGGCGTTCATCTGACCCCTGAGTAAGACTGAGCGTTAAGTCGGGGTCAGATGAAAGCTTTCATCTGACCCCATGTTCACCTACCGGTTACCCGCAAGCCTCGACACCCACTCGGCAACCCCTTCACTGGCTCCCTTGCGAATCACATTCGCGCGGGACACCGAGGCGGGCTCGCCAGGGTCAATCACGGTAATCGGCACATCCATATCCACCTCATACACCAGCCCCGCTGCGGGATAGACCTGTAACGAGGTACCCACGATCAACAGGTAGTCGGCCGTGCGCACTACTTCGCCGGCTTTCTCCAACATCGGCACTTCCTCACCGAACCAGACGATGTGCGGGCGGAGCTGTTCGCCTCGGTCACAGCGGTCACCGGGGTTGATGTCGTTGTAGCCGATGTCGTAGATCAGCCCGGGATCAATGCAGCTGCGGGCCTTGGTCAGCTCTCCGTGAAGATGGATCACCTCGGAAGAACCGCCCCGCTCGTGCAGGTCATCTACGTTCTGGGTCACGATGGTCACCCGGTAACGGTTCTCCAGCTCAGCCAGCAGGCGATGGGCCTGGTTGGGCTGGGCGCCGCTCAGCTGGCGACGGCGCTCGTTGTAGAAGCGCAACACCAGCTCCCGATTGCGCTCGAAGGCTTCGGGCGTGGCCACGTCATACACGCTGTACTGCTCCCACAGGCCGCCATTGTCACGGAAAGTGGAGAGACCGCTTTCGGCGCTGATGCCAGCGCCGGTGAGTACGACGATATGGTCCTGCATCAGTCGAAGATCTTGCCCGGGTTCATGATACCGTTCGGATCAAATACCTGCTTGATGCCCTTCAGGTAGGCGATTTCCGCCTCGCTGCGGGTGTACTGCAGATACGGCTTCTTGGTCATGCCCACGCCGTGTTCGGCGGATACGCTACCCTCGTAGCGCTGGACAATCTCGAACACCCACTTATTCACCTGCTGGCACTTCTCGAAGAAGTCTTCCTTGGCCATATCCTCCGGCTTGAGGATGTTCAGGTGCAGGTTGCCATCACCGATGTGGCCGAACCAGATGATTTCGAAATCCGGATAATGCTCGGCCACCACGCTGTCAATTTCCTCCAGGAAACCCGGCACTTTGGAGACCACCACAGAAATATCGTTCTTGTAGGGAATCCGGGGCGCGATGGACTCGGAGATGCGCTCCCGCAGCTGCCACAGGTTCTGGGCCTGGGTTTCGCTCTGGCTGATCACACCGTCCAGCACCCAACCCTCTTCAACACATTGTTCGAACAGCTCCATGGCATCGTCCATCACCTGGTCGGACACCGCCTCGAATTCGAGCAGCGCGTAGTAAGGCGCCTCGGTCTCGAACGGTGCCTGTACCTGGCCATGGGCCAGCACATGCTGCATGGCCTCGTGGGAGAAAAACTCGTAGGCGGTCAGGTCCAGCTTCCTCTGGAATGCCTGGAGCACGTCCATGGTGTTGGTGAGGTCATTCAGACCCAGCACCAGCACGGTGAGATCGTCCGGTTTGCGGGTCAGCTTCATGGTGGCCTCGGTGATGAAGCCCAGGGTACCCTCGGCGCCGATAAACAGGTGGCGCAGATCATAGCCCGTGTTGTTCTTGGCCAGATCCTTATTCAGATTCAGAACGTCGCCCTTGCCGGTCACCACTTTCAGGCCTGCGACCCAGTCCCGGCTCATACCGTAACGAATCACCTTGATACCGCCGGCATTGGTGGACAGGTTTCCGCCAAGCTGGCTGGAGCCGGCGGACGCGAAATCCACCGGGTAATAGAGATCATTCTCCTCGGCAAAGTTCTGCAACTGCTCAGTCACCACGCCGGCCTGGCACCGGACGGTGCGGTCACTGGCGTTGAAATCGAGGATCTGGTTCATGTTATCGAACGCAACCACCACCTCACCATTGGCGGCAACCGCTCCGGCACTCAGCCCGGTACGGCCGCCGGAAGGCACCAGGGCTACCTGGTTCTCGTTGGCGAACCTGACCAAAGCCTGCACCTGCTCAGTAGTCTTCGGCAATGCAATGGCCAGGGGCTTGGGCGGAAAAATTTTGGTCCAGTCCTTGCCGTAGGTATCCAGATCCGCCGGGTCGGTCAGCACCTTGCCCGGGGTATCGCCAGTGGCAATCAGTTCTTTGAGGGAGGCAATGATCTGTTCAGAACTCATGAGTGCGTCATTCTCGTCAGGGTTGGGCCGGGGCCTGTTGCCAGGCCATTCACAGGGAGTTGTTTCAGGCAAACCGGCGCGCTGTGAAAATCTCCGTTTATGGTATCATACCGCCCCTGTTCTGTGAGCCAGCCCGACGATCTCTGGCTCCAGGTCATTTCATGTGACGAAAGGTTCGGAAGCAAGCCAATGTCAAATACGTCTCTCGAAAAGAGCAAAATCCGGATCCTGCTGCTGGAAGGCGTGCATCAATCTGCCATTGATACCCTGAATGCTGCGGGTTACACCAACATCGAGTATCTGACTCACTCACTGGGCGAAGAAGAGTTGATCGAGAAAATTGCGGACGCGCATTTTATCGGTATCCGCTCACGCACCCAACTGACCGAGAAAGTATTTGAAGCCGCCCAGAAAATGGTGGCGGTAGGTTGCTTCTGTATCGGCACCAACCAGGTGGACCTCAAGGCGGCCACCCGTCGCGGTATCGCGGTATTCAACGCGCCTTTCTCCAACACCCGTTCGGTGGCGGAACTGGTGCTGGCCCAGGCCATCCTGCTGCTGCGTGGCGTACCCGAAAAGAATGCCAAGGCCCATCGCGGCGAATGGCTGAAGTCCGCCAAGAACAGCTTCGAGATCCGTGGCAAGAAACTGGGCATCATCGGCTATGGCAACATCGGTACCCAGTTCAGTGTCCTTGCCGAGAGCCTGGGCATGGATGTGTACTTCTACGATGTAGTCTCAAAGCTGCCGATCGGCAACGCCACCCAGGTCGGCACCATGCAGGAGCTGCTCAACATCGCGGATGTCGTATCCCTGCACGTACCGGAAACCCCGGCCACCAAGTACATGTTCAAGGCCGAGCAGTTTGCCCAGATGAAGCCGGGCAGCATCCTGATGAATGCCTCCCGTGGCACCGTGGTGGATATCGACGCTCTCGCCGATGCCCTAAGCTCCGGCAAGCTGTTGGGCGCTGCCATTGACGTATTCCCGGTGGAACCCAAGTCCAACAACGAGGAGTTCGTCTCTCCGCTGCGCGAGTTCGACAACGTCATCCTGACCCCGCACGTGGGCGGCTCCACCATGGAAGCCCAGGAGAACATCGGCCGTGAAGTGGCGGAGAAGCTGGCCATGTACAGCGACAACGGCACCTCCGTTTCCTCCGTGAACTTCCCGGAAGTGGCGCTGCCCTCGCACCCGAACCAGCACCGCCTGCTGCACATCCACGAGAACGTGCCGGGCGTGATGTCCGAAATCAACCAGGTGTTCTCCGAGAACGAAATCAACGTGTGTGGCCAGTACCTGCAGACCAAGGAGGACATCGGTTACGTGGTGATCGATGTGGACAAGGCATACAGCGAGCTGGCGCTCGAGAAGCTGCGCAAGGTCAAGGGCACTATCCGCTGCCGCGTGCTGTTCTGAACCGCAAGGCGAGGATTGCAGTACCACCAGAAGCCCGGGCCAACGCCCGGGCTTTTTATGTCGGAAGGTCACGCGCGGAACCTGAAGCAACAGGTTCGGTGATTCGCTCTTGGTATCTCCGAGCACATTGGTCGCGGCCAGCTCGTCCAGCGCTGTGTCAACCTGAGCGGGCGTCAGCCCCGGATCAGTCCCCAGCAACAGCGCCGCAGTCCCGGCCACATGAGGTGAGGCCATGGACGTTCCGCTGATGGTGTTGGTTTCAGTGTCGCTCTGGTACCAGGCAGCGGTAATGTCGGAGCCCGGAGCGAACAAGTCCAGACAGGTCCCGAAATTGGAGAACGACGAACGCTGGTCTTCGCGGGTGCTACTGCCAACGGTAATGGCCTCGCGTACCCGGTTCGGGGAACCGCTGCAGGCGTCGGCATCACTGTTGCCAGCTGCCACCACAAAGGTCACACCCCGATCGACCGCCCCACTTACAGCCTCATCAAGCGCATCGGAATTGCCACCACCCAGCGACATGTTCGCCACCGCGGGAGGCTGGTGATTTTCCGCCACCCAGTCAACGCCGGCAATCACGTCGGCATTGCTGCCCGCGCCCGAGCAATCCAGCACCCTTACTGCAGCCACCGACGCCTGCTTGGCGACACCATAGGTGCTGCCAACAGCCGTGCTGGCGACATGGGTACCATGGCCGTTACAGTCGGAGGTATCAGACGGGTCAGTCTCCCCACCGAGGTTGAGCAGCGAGCCAACCAACGGCAGCGCACCGAGGCCCAAGAGACCTGTGTCGTTCACTGCGAAGTTACGCCCCTCAATGACCCGGCCCATGAATTCCTGGTGGGAGGCCCGGAGCCCGGTATCGATGACATACACATTGACACCGCCGCCGGCCTGATCCGGATACTGGTAGGTTTCATTCAGCGGGAGGTACGCCTGATCCACGCGGTCCAGGCCCCAGGTGGCATCCGCCTGGGTAGCATTGGCCATGACAACCGTATCCGGCTCCACTGCCAGCACACCCGGCATGGACTCGAGCATGGCCGTCTGTGCTTCGCTCAGCTCAACCGCCGCACTGGGTGAGGGCGGTCTGATACAGGTGAAGGATCTCACCTCCCCCCACGGCCACCAGGATGGCATCGACACCGGCACGGAGGTCTGCCACCCCGAGCAGGCTCGGAAGTTCCGGGTCCAGGCGAAGAATGTAACGTCCCGGCACGATGTCTCCGGCCTGTAGCGTCGGTTCACTGCCGGTCTGTTGAGTTTCACCATCCAGCAGCCCTCCATGGGCAGGTATGGCTGCCACCAGGGCAATGCTGAGACAGGTGGCGGTCAAAGTTATTTTTATCTGGTATCGGCTCCTTTCCTTCGTGGATTTGTTGTGGAACTACCCGCACAAGGTTGCGTCAGAGGGCGATGAAGTCCATGCAGAAGGGGCCAATACAAGGTGGGGTTTCATAGATTTAATGAAAAATCCCGCATTCTCCCTTGAGAAAGCAAGGATACGAGCCATGGTTAAAGTACAGCTTGGTTCCGACCAGCCCTTTCATACAGCGACAGGAGAAAGGTGATGTCACTCAGGGAGTCCCTGTTGAACAAACTGCAAACCCAGACTGAGCACTGGAGCAGGCAGATCGACCAGCTACGGGCAGAGGCGGACGCCAAAATGGCCAAGGCCGAGGATGACAAGGCGGAGGCTGAGATCCAGAAAGAGTTTTCGGAGAAGATCCAGTCCCTCGAGGACCAGATAGAAACCGCCAGGACCAAGCTCGGTGAGCTGAAGGTATCAGGTGAGGATCAGTTGGATGACCTCAAACAGCGTATCGACGAGTGGTTGCCCAGCAACACGAACTGAGTCAGTCACAAAAAAGGCTCCGGCGTTTTCACACCCGGAGCCTTTTCGGTTTCCCTGAACCTTATTGCATCGGTACCAGAGTCAACTCCACCCGACGGTTCTGCTCACGCCCGGCGGCAGTGTCGTTGGAAGCAATGGGATAGCGCTCACCATAGCCCACAGCACGGGTACGCTTCGGCTCGATACCTTGATTCAGCAGGAAATCCCGCACTGAACCGG
Organism: Marinobacter sp.; assembly: GCF_046484525.1. Taxonomy (GTDB): domain Bacteria; phylum Pseudomonadota; class Gammaproteobacteria; order Pseudomonadales; family Oleiphilaceae; genus Marinobacter. Next base: position 10,055 of record NZ_JAWOIS010000018.1, on the reverse strand, counting down.
CGCGCTGCTCACTCAACAGCTGGTTGTAGCTGTCGGAGCCGGAACTGTCGGTGTGGCCTTCGATCTGGATGACGGTCTTGTCATATTCCTTCAGGACCAGCGCTACAGACCCCAGGGTACCGGTGAAGGACGGCTTGATGGACGACTGGTTCAGGTCAAAGGTGATGTTGCCCGGCATGACCAGCTCGATCTGATCACCATTACGGACTACCCGCACACCAGTGCCTTCCAGCTTCCGGCGCAGCTCTGCTTCTTGCTTGTCCATGTAGTAACCGATACCACCACCGATAGCAGCACCACTGGCCGCGCCGATCAGGGCGCCCTTGCCCCGGTCACTGCTGCTGGACGTTGCAGCACCCACGGCGGCACCGCCGATCGCACCAATGATGCTGCCCTTGGTTGCGCTCGAGGTCTTCTCTTCGCCGGTGTATGGATCGTAGGTCATGCAGCCACCCAGACCCACGGTAGCTACTGCAAATGCAAGAATCGTTTTTTTCACAGCTTTCTCCTGCGCCATTATAAAACCCGGCGGTGTTTCTCGTGTGCGACCGGTTCAGGCCGCCTTCACCGCCTTCCTGATGAATGTATCAATGATGGTATTGAATACCGTTGCCTGCAAATCCTGGGCTTCGTTCACTAGATGATGACGTCCGTCCGGGATTCTCAGTTCCTCTACCGAGGAAAATTTATTGCGAATAATCCGCAGATTGTGCTGCCAGTCGACGGTCAGATCCTTCTCGCCCTGCACTACCGTAACCGGGAAGTTGATCGGCCGGGCCGATTCAATATGCGGCACCCATTGCCGCAGTGCCGTGACCCAGTCCACATGCACCGCCCTTGCCTGCAGCGGATCGTGTTCCTTCAGGAAGCGGAGGAACCGGGTATCACTGCTGTTTTCTGCAAAGACTCGACGCCAGCGGGTAATGAACGGCCTGACCAGCGTATGCAGAACCTTCGCGCCAAGCCAGCCCATGGGCCGGACCAGTGGCGCCAGCAGTACCACCTCCTTGAAGTCCGAGGTTTCGGTCGAGTGCTGGTTCGAGAGCAGGTAATCAATCAGAATCGCCCCGCCTGTGCTCTGTCCCACCGCAAACCAGGGCTCGCGCACCTTGCCCCGGGCCTGATCCAGCACGGCCGTCAGCACCTGCTGGTACTCCAGGAAACTCCCTATCGCAGCCGGCGTGCCGCTGGAGAGACCGTGCCCCGGCTGGTCGTAGGCCAGGACATCCAGGCCAGCACCCAGACAACGGTCGATCAGCTGGCTGTACAAGCCGACGTGATCGAAGTAGCCGTGCAGGATAAAGACCGTGCCCCGGGATTCCGTCAGCCGGTAATAGTGCACCATGACCTCATGCTCACCTGCGTGCACGTAGCCCTGGTGATAATGCACCTCCGGGTGCTCCAGCCAGAGATCCAGGCCGTAGAACCGGCAGTACGCGACCATCTCGTCGCCCAGCTCCCGATCGCCCTGCGGGTCGAAGGGCTCAAGCCGCTCCAGCAACGAGTGCCTGTCCCAATCGGGTATTTCTATGGTATCCGTTTTCCAGTACACGTAGAGTTAAACGCCTGTCATGATTCAGGAATAAGATCAAGGAGCCTCTGATTAACTCCGAATCGCCTCTGCGGAGTTAATCAGAGGCTCCTTGATCGACTGCCATCCTATCGCATAGCGGGAGTAGAACACAGATGCTGCAACCTCTTCTTGAGGCCGGTCTTCGGCAAACCATGAACCGCCTGGTGCGTCCCATACTGACACCAGCGGTGCCCATCAGGGTCCAGCGCGCCCTGACCCGGCAGGCCTATCGCAGCTCGATTCCACCCCGTGGCTGCCGGTTCAGCCATGGCACCCTGGCCGGTGTGCCGGTGGTCCGTACCAGTTGTGGCAGACAGCAGGAAGGCATCATTCTGTACCTGCACGGTGGTGGCTTCATTATCGGCTCGGCGGATACCCACCGGGGCATCACCGGCCATCTGGCGAAGGCCAGTCAGTGCCTGGTGGTGACCCCGGATTACCGGCTGGCGCCGGAGCATCCGTTCCCGGCGGCCCTCGACGACGCCGAGGCAACCTATCTGCAACTTCTCTCCGAGGGCTACAGACCCGAACAGGTTGCACTGGCCGGTGATTCCGCCGGCGGCGGACTATGCGTGTCGCTGGCCATGCGGTTGCGGGATAGCAATCAGCCGGTGCCCTCGTCACTGACACTATTCTCACCCTGGACCGACCTGACTCAGGCGCAGCTCTATCAGCCCGAGCTGGAACCGGTATTGCAACCGGCCTGGACCGCCAAGGCGGCAAAACACTATGCCGGTGCGGAGCCACTCGGCAACCCGCTCTTATCACCGGTGTTCGGAGACCTCACGGGCCTTCCGCCGATGCTGATCCAGGTCGGTAGCGATGAAATCCTGCTCAATGACGCGGAACGACTGGCTCAAGTGGCGAAACGGGACCACGTTGCCGTTAACCTGGAAATCTACAACAGCCTCTGGCACGTGTTCCAGGTCCACAGTGGCCAGCTACGCCGGGCGACTGAAGCTGTAGAAACGGCTGGCGATCATATCAGGACACATCTGACAGGCTGATTTCGCCCCGGATCAGTGCTTCCTTGCGCGAGCGCGGCCAGCGCTTGACGTACCACTCCAGCCGGGAAGCCCGGCTGCGATCACCGGCCTGCCCCCGAAAAACCAGTTCCAGAGGGCCCTTGCCCCGAAGACTGCGCGCCCCTTTTGGCGCACCGGCCTGATGCTCGGCAAAACGCCGCTCCACGTCCGTGGAGATACCGGTATACAGCGCACCGGATGCGGTTCGCACCAGGTAGAGGTGCCAATTACTGCTCATGGGCCAATTCCGCTTCCCTGGCCTTGACCTTGCGCTGCTGCAGCCACAGGCCACCCATGATCAGCACCAGGCCGATGTAGGTGGATGGCAGGATAATCTCGCCCAGGATGAAATAGATAAACACCAGGGACAGGAACGGCGAGATGAAGATCAGGTTACTGACCTTCGAGGTATTCTCCGCTTTCTTCATGGCGTACGACCAAAGCACAAACGCCAGCCCCATTTCGAACACGCCCACATAAACGGCAGCGGCCAACGATATGCCGGACGGCATCTCAAAACCCTCGGTCAGCCCGCAGACCACCGCAATCACTGGCAAGCCGAACAGGAAATTCAGGAACAGACCCACCACGGGGTCGCGCTCGTCGCGGGTGGCAATGATCCAGTAGGAGGCCCAGATCAGGGTGCTGCCAAGGGCCAGCCCCACGCCTAACGGATCGGAGAAGGTCAGGGAAGTCACCTCACCTCGGGTGGCGATGACGACCACGCCCGCATAACAAACCAGGCCCGCGAGAATGTCTACCCGTCTGAGCTTCTGGCCCAGAAAGGGCACGGACAGGTAGGCGAGTACCAGCGCCCAGGTGTAGTTGAGTGGTTGGGCCTCCTGGGCCGGCAGCCGGTCAAACGCACCGAACAGCACGAAATAGTACAGGCAGGGATTGACCAGCCCCATACCCACCGACTGCAGGTATTGGCGGCGGGACAGGGAAAACACCAGATGCCATCGACGCTGAAGCATCAATATGACCGCCATGACCAGCACCGAAGCCGAGCAGGCGATCAGGAGCATCTGGGCCGGTGCGAGATCACGAAGTGCGAGCTTGAACGCAGTGGCGACGGTTGACCAGAGAAGAACCGTGGCAAGGCCGTACATCATGGCCCGTTTCTGATCAGTCACCGGCGCGTTCTCCCTGGTTTTCGAGCCAACGATAAAGTGTACGGCGGTTAATGCCGAGAATCTGGGCTGCCCTCCTCTTGTTGCCATCGACGGCATCCATCACCCGGGTTACATAATCCTGCTGCAGCTGCTCCAGGGTTGGCCATCGGGCGAGATTACCATCCCCGGATGGTGCCGGATCTGCAGCTACTTCAGCCCGGCGCTTACGAATCCGATCCGGCAGATGTTCCGGATGGATAGTATCGCCTTCACAGAAGGTGACAGCCCGCTCCATGGCACTGGCCAGTTCCCGGACATTGCCCGGAAACGGGTAATCCATCAGTAACCGGGATGTCACCTCACTCAGCTTCATGAATCCCCGGCCCTGGCGCCTGGCGGCATCCCTGAGAAAGTGCATGGCAAGCAGATCAATATCATCACCGCGCTCACACAGTGGCGGAACGTTGATTGCCAAAGTCTCGAGGCGATAATAGAGGTCCTCCCGGAAGCCTCCTTCGGCCACGGCCCGGTGCAGATCAACGTGGGTGGCCGCCAGGATGCGCACATCCACCGGCTCTTCCTGATCGGCACCAACCGGTTTTATCCTGCCTTCCTGGAGAACCCGGAGCAATTTGGCCTGTAACGCCATCGGCATCTCGCCGATTTCATCCAGCAACAGGGTCCCACCGTCCGCCTCGGCAAACAGCCCCTTGCGAGCCTGGCGGGCACCGGTAAATGCACCCGCCTCATGGCCAAAAAACTCGCTTTCCATGAGTTCCGCCGGGATGCCCGCACAGTTGACCGCCAGAAAAGGCATGTCCTTGCGATCGCTCTGCCGGTGAATGGCACGGGCCACCAGTTCTTTACCGGTGCCACTCTCACCGTTGATCAGAACCGCAGCCTGACTCCGGGCCACCTGCCGGATTTCCGCCCGCAGGCGGTCCATGGCACGGCTATCTCCCAGCAGTCCGAATGCACCGTCACCCTGCTCCCTGCCCTTGATCTCCGCCAACTGGCGACTGATGTCCGCGTGTGCCAGCAGGCGGCGGATCTTCAGCCGCAGATGATCCGTGGACAACGGTTTGGTCAGGAAGTCATCCGCGCCCGCCTTGAGAGCCTCCACCGCCTGGTCCACCGTCCCGAATGCGGTGATCACGATGAACGGTACATTGCCGCCCTCGCTCTGGAGCCTGCCCAGGATCTGCAAGCCATCGCCATCCGGTAGTCGCAGGTCGGAGACCACCAAGTCCGGGCTCGCCTCTTCAAGATGCTGCGCTGCAGAGCCAACCGAGCCCGCGACGTGTACCCGGTAGCCGTCCATTCCCAGTTCTTCGGCCAGCAACTGGCCAAGACTTTGGTCGTCTTCCACCAACAGAATGTTTGCGCCGGGAAAATTCATGTGTCGTCCTCCCTCGGGAAAAACAAGCTCATGCGGCACCCGCCAAGATCACTCTTCGCGACCTCGACATGCCCTCCATGCTCCTTCATGACGCTACTGACCACTGCCAGCCCAAGACCGGTCCCTTCCCCCGCCGCACGCGAGGTGTGAAAGGGCTCGAAGATCTCCTCCCGGCGATCAGGGGCGATACCCGGCCCATCATCATCAACCCGCACCTCCAGCTCAGCTCCATGCTCCAGCACCGTTACCCGCACCCGGCTGCTCGCAGCCTGACAGGCATTACGGATCACATTCAGACACGCCAGTTCCACCCGGATCGGCTCCGCACGAACCTGTGCCTTCAGATCCAGGCCCTCGCTGCCGAGCTGCTGGCAACGACAGCGTTCATCTTCCCTGGCCTGGGTCAACGCATCTGAGACCATGTCCGCCAACACGGCCGGCCTCCGGGAGTCGGGCACGTGTCGGAAGCAATCCAGCAACTGCTGGATGATGGTGGTCATTCTGGAAACCTGGTGCTGGATATCCCGGATCTGTCGGCGCATTGGCTCGTCCTGCATCTGACGTTCCAGAATACGGGCCCGACCATGAACCACATTCAGGGGTGCACCCAGCTCGTGAGCGACACCACCGGCGACCCTGCCGATCATGGCAACTTTTTCCTGGTGCCTCAGCTGTTCTGCCAGCTCCCGCTCCCGCTCGATCCGGGCCTCAATTTCAGATTCAGCCTGGGCCATCCTCTCCCCCATGGCAGACAGCCCGGCATGGATCTGCCGCAACTCCCGGGGTCCGGAGGCAGGCTCCGTCACCCGCCACTGACCGGGCGCCATTTCAGACATCAGCGATAACAGCCGCGCCACATGACGTCCGACGGTGCCGTAATGTCCCAGGATCACCACCAGAATGATGGTCACAGCCAGTACCGACCAGATCGATACCGCCCAGATCCGCAAAGACGCGACCAATTCATGAAAATCGCTACGCTTACGTGTGACCTGCAACAACCCCTGTATCCGGCCATCCTCTGTCACCAGAGGGGTAAACTGGGAAAACACCGACTCACCCTCCACCCGACGGAAGGCCCCGCCCAGGCGGCCGCTGACGATAACCTCTTCGGCACTAGCGCTGTCGGTTACGTCACGGTCGGCCAGCCCCAGGCTGTCGATCCGGTTGCCCTGGTCATCAAACACCGAGGCGCCCGAGATCCGGCCAATACGGAAGATGGATTTGAGTGATTCCCCCATGACCAGTTCATTGTCATCCGACAAAGCCTGCGAGAGCGGCCCGCTCACCGCTCTGGCGACCAACTCCAGATCTTCCCGAAGCCGGTCGTTGAGATTCTTCTCCACGGCACCGAGACCGACATAGATCGCAATACCGCTAATCAACAGCAGTGGCACCACAATGCTCAGCAACAGGGTGATCTGGAGGGAACGAAAAACGCGACTGGCTTTTCGCAGCGACAGTCTCATGACTCACCTTTTGACATAAATGTCACACGTTTTTGCCACATGTGACATTCTGCCACAACACGAATTACAGAAGTGTAACCGGAAAAATAACGCAACCAACTGAATTTAAAACGCTTTTCAAGCGGTAAAAAGTTGGCACGCCGCTTGATACCCATTTCTTACATTCACAAATACCGCAAACCGAAAAGGAGCATCCGATGAATAAACTGCTCGTATCCGTTACCGCCTCACTGGCACTGCTCGCAGCCGCGCCGGCCGTCGCCCAGCAACAGAACCAGGACAGCGAACCGGTCGCCACAGAGTCCGATGGTTACGCCAATCCCGAGGCTGCCGGAACCCAGAAAACCAATTACAGCGATGCCGAACTGCGCCAGTTTGTAGAAGCCCAGTCCGGCCTGATGGAGGTTCGTGAGGAATACATCGAGAAAATCGAGTCCGCCGACTCCCAGGAGAAGGCCAAGCAACTCCAGATGGAAGCCAACGACCACATGGTCAAGATCATCCGCGATGCCGGCATGGACATCCCCACGTACAATGCCATTGCCACTGCCTATAACAGCGAACCCAAGGTTCGCAACCGTGTTGACGCCCTGATGTAAGCACGCAACCGGCAGCAACCCATGCTCATCAGTTTTGCCCCGCACCCTCTGCGGGGCTTTTTTTTGATTTTGCACCGCCGGGTAACGAATATAACCCCGGATGCCATCTTGTGTTATCTTTGCGGGATAAACCCGACCGCCAGGAATGCACCCGGAGTCCAGAAATGCAATGCCGACACTCGTGGATCTGGTCATTGTTTGCCGTTGTGGCGTTCTTTGCCGCGGGCTGTTCCGATGCCCCTGAAGACAGGGATACGCCCCCCACCACAACATCCAGCCAGGAGGACTACCCGAACACCTGGCGATTTGCCCTGGAAGAGATTGAAGGCAGTGTTCAGCACGCCTATGCCGAAGCACTGAAGAGCCGTATTGAAGAAGCCTCCGACGGTAAGGTGGAGCTGGATATTTTTCCCTACGGCTCCCTGGGTACTTCCTCCCAGCTGACCGAACTGGTGCGCAACGGCTCTGTTGATCTCGCCTTCGCATCTCCCGGGCACCTGGCCGACCTTATTCCGGAAACCGGAATCTTCACGTTGCACTATGTCTTGCCGGACGACGAAGCCATCACCCGGGCACTGTTTTCCGGGAACGAACTGACCCGGCTGTTCTCCGCCGCCTATAACGAAAAGCTACTGACGCTCCTGGGGTTTGTGCCCGAGGGATGGAATGCCTGGACAGCCAACAAACCGCTGAAGACACCCGCCGATTTCGAAGGCCTGAGAATCCGGACCATGACCTCACAAATGTCAGCCGAGGCGTTCCGCAACTATGGCGCTGACCCACTGCAGACGCCCTATTCCCAAGTCTACAGTGATCTGCAGTTGAAGCAGATTGATGGCCAGACCAACCCGATCTTCGCTATCGAGGAAATGGGGTTTTATGAGGTTCAGGACACCCTGACCATGGCCCGGGCCGCCCATTTCATCTCATCGGTTGTTGCCAATCCCGAATGGTATGCGCAGTTGCCGGAGCAGCAACAGGACTGGCTCGCAATGGCTCTGATCGAGGTCGGCAAGGAAGCCTGGGATATCCAGGAGGAGCTGAACCGGACCAGACTGGAAGCCATGCTCGAAGAAGGCCAGCTTTCGGTGATCAGGCTCACCGAACAGGAGCGGGATGCGTTCCGGCAGGCAAGCCAGTCGGCGCAAGAGGTTTATCTCAGGCAGGCTGGCGAGCGGGGCCAGCGGATCCTGGAGTCACTCCGGAACATGATTGCGGCGCTGGAACGCCAGCAGGCCTCAGGCACTGACGGCAACGGGGACTGATGCAAAGGTTAACCCTTCCCCGGCCAACACCTCTGAGCCCCTTGCCGTCAGGTCACTGATAAACTGGTACTGGTCCCTCGGCTCCAGGGGATAGGCCTTAAGACGGTAGGTCATGCCCCAGGCCTTGTTGGCCACCACAATCACGACCGGTCTCATGGTCTTGGTATAGGGCGAGGCAAACGCCACATCCCGCAGCAACGCCATCACCCGGCGGACATCATGATGTGGCGCCAGATGGAACTCGGCCACGCACATCAGGTTTTCCGAACCGTCGTTGCCGTTACCGATCAGCGCGTTCCAGAGTTTGCCATGGGGGATGATGACGACGGTATCATCCGGCGTCACCATCTCTGCGGCCCGGGTTCCGATCGAACGGACCTCACCGTACTTGCCATCCACCTCTATCCAGTCACCGGGCCGATAGGGCATCTCATAGAGCGTGACGATACCGGCGATCAGACTGTTGGCGTAGTCTTTGAAGGCGAAGCCCAGCGCCAACCCGAGGGCCCCGAAAATCGCAATCATGTTCTCGAAGGACGGCTCTACCAGAATCGGCACCACCACGATCACCGTGATGATAATGATCAGCAACCGCGCCAATGGCACTGAGGCGAGCAGATACAGCCGGGACTTGCCACCGAGCTTGCCGGCAACGCGCGGAACCAGCTTCTGGATAAGGAATATCAGCAGCGCCGCGGCGGCGACCACCAGCAAGGCCTCCACCAATGCTTCCCAGGTAATGGCGGAAAAAGTTTCCTTGAGCCCCTGCCCCATGTCTTCCATAAACCCTCCTCAGAATACATCCACCGGATAGCCCCAGCCTTGCAGGTGACGCCGGACAGTGGGATAGCCCAGTGGCGTGACATGCCAGCGCCCGGAAGCCTCCCCGAAAGACACCATCTCCGCCCGGGCCAGTCGGGCCAGGGCCAGCTGCAACTCCGGCTGGCCGATGCCGGTTACCAGGGCAATCCGTTCGTCGTCCAGACCGTCATGAAGCAAAAGTGCGTGCAGCACAAAACCGATCGCGCGGTCGGTACTTTTGGGCATGGCGGGCAGGCTCAACTGATCCAGCGGCACCACCCAGCAGCTTCGGCCCTGGCTTTTTTGCTCTCCGCCACCCTCGGCCTCGTCCATCTCGTCCTCGGGTCGGGAGCGCAAGGAATGCTGCCAGATCGAAAGGGCAACTCCGGGAATACCACGGCAGGCTGTTGCCAGATCCCTCAGAAAGCCTGCATGTTTGCGTTTTTCTGCGTCGGGCGGATTTTCAACCGGCAACACGTAAAGGCCATCGTCGGTCATTCGCGCCGTGATCGCCCGCTGATCACGGGAAGCGGCAAGATATTCCAACCACTGCCCCAGCCGTTCGGCATCCAGGGGCGCGGGAGTCAGGGGGCTGAGATGGGCATCCGGCAGATAACTTTCCCAAAATTGCCAGCACCAGCTGGAGCAGCCCACCAATCCGGGCCCAACCTGACCGGAGGCGATACGCCGTAACAACTCGCTGATGAGGGCAAAACCGGAGGTATGACGAAGCCAGAAATCCGCCAGCTCGGGAATGACCCAGGGCCCGGTCAGATTCTGTTCATCCCACCAACGGCGGGCATCTTCCC
>NZ_JAWOIS010000016.1:0-139201 GCF_046484525.1 Marinobacter sp. | reverse complement strand
TGAGCCCAAGCCTGAGCCTGAGCCTGAGCCTGAGCCTGAGCCTGAGCCTGAGCCTGAGCCTGAGCCTGAGCCTGAGCCTGAGCCTGAGCCTGAGCCTGAGCCTGAAACGGAGCGTAGACCGGTTAGTCCGGCTCCGGAACCCCAACCGGAGCCCGCACCCACGATGACAGCGGCGAATACGGAGTCCCCGGACAAAATCCACAGCGAAAGGCAGCCGATGGCCCTGCAGAACGCAGGATCGTCCTCGGACGTGGATAACTATCTCTCAAAGCTCAGCCGTCACCTGGCGCGGTTCTATGACTACCCGAGGCGGGCACGCCGGCTGGGACAGGAGGGCACCCCGGTGATCGTGTTCCAGTTCCGGCGGGACGGCACCCTGATCCGCCATAACCTCAGGGATTCTTCCGGGCATGAACTGCTCGATGAGGCTGCAATGAACATGCTGGCGCAGGCCGCTCCTCTGCCCGAGGTTCCGGACCGGATGGAAGGGCAGAGCTTCAGCTATGCTTTGCCGGTTCGATTCCGCCTGCGCTGATCCATCGACGGAACTCGCCTCAGCATGTCGCATAAACGCCAGGACCTGCACGTTTAAAGTGCAGGAAATCTCCCAGATACTCAGCAGCTCGGCGCGCCCCTGATCGAAGTTCTTTTTTCAACCCATTGAAAACACGATTCTTTCCGGAATAAACCGGGATCTGGCACGAACTCTGCTGATTCTCTCCCAGGCGAGGCCACTGGGGCCCCGCCCACAGCGACAGACTTATTCAGACGACGGCGTCTTCCTGTTTCCGGTGTTACCGGTCAACGGGAGCGCCGTTTTTTCGTTCAGAGGGAAACACTATGTCTTATATCGTGCCTTCGGAATTCGCCACCAAAATGGTCGATGCCGGCGAATCCAAGACCTACATGTCCACCCGGGATACGCTCATCCGCTCTTTCATGGCCGGCGCAATCCTCGCCCTGGCAGCCGCCTTCGCAGTTACCGTAGCGGTCCAGACCGGAGTTTTCCTGATCGGTGCGCTGCTGTTCCCGGTGGGCTTCATCATGTTGTACCTGATGGGCTTCGACTTGCTCACCGGCGTTTTCATGTTGACACCCCTGGCCCTGCTGGATAAGCGTCCCGGCGTGACCGTCAAAGCCATCCTCCGCAACTGGGGCTGGGTCTTTCTGGGCAACTTTGCTGGCGCACTCACCGTCGCCTTTCTGATGGCTTTTATTTTCACCTACGGTTTCAACACGGAACCCGGCGCCATTGGCCAGAAGCTGTCCAGTGTGGGAGAGGCCAGAACCCTGGGTTATGCGGAATTCGGCCTGGCGGGATGGGGCACAATTTTCATCCGCGGGATGCTGTGCAACTGGATGGTTTCCATGGGGGTGGTCGGCGCCATGATCTCCACCAGCGTCAGTGGCAAATTTCTGGCCATGTGGATGCCCATCATGCTGTTCTTCTTCATGGGCTTCGAGCACTCGGTCGTGAACATGTTCCTGTTCCCCTCCGCCATGCTTATGGGCGGTGGCTTCTCGGTCGCCGACTACTTCCTCTGGAACGAGATCCCGACGGTGCTGGGCAATCTCGTGGGTGGTCTGGCTTTCACCGGGCTTACCCTGTATGTCACCCACGTCCGCACGGCTCCGAAACGCCAGGTTGCTCCTGCAACCATGGACAATGCGGCCATGTCCTCCAGCCCCGCCTGATCGATGGCAACGGCCTGCTCAAAGACCGGCCTGCGTATTGCGGCCGGTCAGCATTCTTCAAAGGACCGCAAGCCGGTCAACCAGGACTTCCATGGATTGCCGACTGACAGCGGGCAACGTCTTGCCCGTGAGCAACCGCTTGCCTGCAGCATGGGCACAGTCTTGCCCGGAACCGACCATGCTCGCGCCCATAAGATCATCAACTTACTGTTCTAATTGAGTTTTAAAATACTGGCACGGAGCTTGTTATGAACGGCGTGTCCAGGGAGCGATCCAGGGACGTACATTCATTACCAAGTCATGGAGCAGACTTATGCCAACCCCTTGTTATATCAGTATCGAAGGCCAGACCCAGGGCAACATCACCGCCGGCGCTTTCACCTCGGATTCCGTCGGCAACACCTACGTCGAAGGCCACGAGGACGAAGTCCTGGTCCAGGAATTCAGCCATGTGGTCACGGTACCGACTGACCCCCAGTCCGGTCAGCCCTCCGGTCAGCGGGTACACAAACCCTTCAAATTTACCGCCGCCCTGAACAAGGCCACACCGTTGATGTACAACGCGCTGGCGTCCGGTGAAATGCTGCCCAAGGTTGAGCTTAAATGGTACCGCACCTCCGTTGAAGGCAAGCAGGAACACTTCTTCTCCACCATCCTGGAAGATGCCACCGTCATCAATATCGACTGCAACATGCCCCACTGCCAGGATCCGGCCAAGGCCGAATTCACCCAGTTGGTGGAAGTCTCCCTGGCCTATCGCAAGGTGACCTGGGAGCATGCCGTAGCCGGCACTTCCGGCGCGGACGACTGGCGTTCGCCGATCGAGGCCTGATAGTCGCGGCCCAATCCCCGGAAACGGCTGGCCCAAGGGGTCGGCCGTTTTCGTTTGTGCTACCTGCCGCCCCCCGTTAACATGATGGTCCGCACAACAGGTTCATCATGCACGACTCATCATCTGCCCTACATCAGATCGGCCAACTTATGTGCGAGGCTACCCGGGAAATCCTCTGGCAGCCAGCCGCTGGCCGGCTCAGCACCCAGGCCACTGGCGGTGTCCTGCGTTGCCGGCTGGGTTCCGGACAGGCCACATACCATCGCTACGATCCCCGGCGGAAACTGCACCTGATCAACTACGGGCTGCGGATGATTGCGGCCAAACAGCGGGCTGAAACCGCCGACGGATGGCTGTCCACCCGGGAACTCCGGGGCCGCAGCTATTTCGGCGGCGAACTGAGCACCCTGAATCTTCTGGCCCACACCTGCTGTCATGAATTCGCCCACCTGCTCCAGTACAGTGCCGGCCAGCGAGCCTACGGCTCTGTCCATAATCGCCATTTCTATGAGATTCTTGACCACTTGCATGACAGCGGCGCAGCCATGGCTACCCGTGACTTCCTGCTCCGGTGCAGCACAAGCAAAGGCATCCGCATTCCTGACGCGCCTTTCGAACTGCCTGACAGGGCCTCAATTGCCAGCCAGTGGCAAGTGGGCGAGCCAGTAGCCTTCGGTGAAGGCGCCCACCGACGTGAGGGCCAGATCGTTCGGGTCAACCGGAAAACCTGCACGGTCCAGGGTACCGGTGATTGCAGAGGCAGTCGCTACCGGGTTCCCCTGTCGATGTTGAGGAAAAGCCGGTAACACCGTTCCCCGACACACCTTCAGTTAAGCACATCAGCCATCGATACCAGCGCCCGGGCGACCTCTGGCAGTCTCCGACCCTGATCCATGGCCAGCTTGCGCAATACCCGATGGGCCTCGTCGTTGTCGATTTTCCGGTGCGCCATTAACAGCAGCACTGCTTTCTCCTGCGTCCGTCGATCCTCCAGCGTCTCTTTGACGACCTGCAGTTCATCCGTCATCTGCTGCAGCCGTCGGGTCTGTTCCTGGACCAGTTCAAGGATCGAACGCCCGAACTGCTGCCCGACCCCATCGCTCTGCCAGGACTCGCCGGAGCTGCAAAGAACCAGCATCGGTTGTGAGGACTCGCCATCCTCATCCAGCGTCGCCAGCAGGGTTTCCTGGTGCGCCAGCGAATTCCTCGCTTCACCAAACCGGTCGACACAGCGGCCGTGGAAACAGCTCTCCACCGCGTCTTCCACTTTTTTGAGCACGTCCATACGTTCGGTCATCAGCCCAAACCACCGATCCGCCAGCTCCGGGTCAAGAATTCTGCGGGGGCCGACCGACCAGCCCAGGCGACGAAGCCGATCCAGCTCCGCTTCCCGGGGGTGGGAACGGAGTTCGTACCAGAGCGCCCTGGAATCGGCGTCTGCAAGGCTGACAAAGACTTCGAAACATCGCTCCTGCGCTGCAACCAGGTGCATTATGCGCTGGGACAGTGCAGCATCGAAGCCACCACTGGAAAAACCGGCAGAGCCGGCAGCCCGCTCCTGACCACAGAATTCCTTGCCATTCATCAGGTGCACCATGGCCACCAGAAGGCCCGCAATCGTCGGGTCAACAGCCGTATCCGCAGCCTCGAATACCACCGTGATCAGGCCCTGGATCAGCCGGCTATACGTCTCGGTCGCCTCGACTGCGTTCAGATTCTGGCACTCCACCTGACGACGCAGGCGGGGCAGCGTCTCCAGGCCATGGACGGCACTGGCAATGTGGTTGAGCAGCTGGGGGCTGACCGGCTGCTCGGTCAGCGACTCGTGGACCTCAACCAGTGCAGCGTTGAACGCCAGGTGGCGACTGTCCGACTCCCGGATCATGGCTGTGCGTTCGCTGCCGAACTTCGCCCCACCGGACCCGAGAAAGACATTGGAGGCGCCGCGCTCCTGCTGTAACCCATGCACGAGATTGCCGATGCTCTGGATCAGCTTACCCATCTGCAGGAAGTGCTGAAGATGCATCAGCTCGCACTGTTTGGAGGCAATCAGGTAATCCCCGGCGGAAGGGGCGGCTGGTCGGTGGGTCTGGCGTTTGGTGTTCATCCTGTCACTCCGGTTTTTTTCACATCAGATTGCATTACCGGCAGCAATTCCCGGGCCACCGTCGCGTCTCCGCCGGCTGCAACTTCGTGCAAGACGCCCCAAGGGAGGGCAAAAGCAGGCGCTGGGCAGACGCTCCGAAAAGCCTTGGGTTCATAACCTTCTGTTTTTCAAAGAAACAAAAAGTTGGCACGAAGATCGCTAAATCCTTGGCAGGGATGAACGTCCCGGCCAAGGACTCGGCCGGACCATCAGATCATTGTTGTTGGCATTGGCGCCGGACCCTCAGATCCCGCTCGGGAAATGAGGCTCCGGCTTTTTTTGTTTGGAGAAAAGCAGCAGAGGGCACCATGAGCAAGAAAACCCTGATCGTTATCGGCAACGGAATGGTGGGACATCATTTCCTGGAGCAGTTCGCGGCCAGCCCCGCTGCAAACGAGTATGAGGTCATCGCCTTCGGCGAAGAGAAGCAACTGGCCTATGACCGGGTCCACCTGTCCGAATACTTCGGGGGGTCCACCCACGAGGATCTGGCCATGGGCACCGCCGACTGGTATGCCGACAATCACATCGCCCTGAAACTCGGTGAGCCGGTCCTTGCCATCGATCGTGACCGGAAAGCGGTCACGACACCCGTCGGTCGTTACGCCTACGACGAACTGGTGCTGGCCACCGGCTCCTATCCCTTCGTGCCCCCCATCGAAGGCAACGACAACGAGCGCTGCTTCGTCTACCGGACCCTGGATGACCTGGACGCCATCCGCGCCAGCGCCGACACCGCCACAACCGGCGTGGTGGTCGGCGGCGGACTGCTGGGCCTGGAAGCGGCAAATGCCTTGAAAAGCCTGGGATTGGAAGCCCATGTGGTGGAGTTTGCGCCGCGGTTGATGCCGGTGCAGCTGGATACCGACGGCGGCGCGGTGTTGCGCGGAAAAGTCGAGGAACTGGGCGTCCGGGTGCACACCGAAAAAGCGACCACCGACATTGTCGAAGGCGAGAATGCCCGCCTGCGCATGAACTTCAGTGACGGGGATTTTCTGGAAACGGACCTGATTGTGTTCTCCGCCGGCATCAGACCCCAGGACACCCTGGCACGCCAGAGCGGCCTCAAGGTGGGCGAACGTGGCGGCATCGTCGTCAACAACCAGTGCACCACCTCCGACCCGCATATTCACGCCATTGGTGAGTGCGCCCTGTGGAATCAGAGAATCTTTGGCCTGGTCGCACCCGGGTACACCATGGCCCGAACCTTGTCGACGGTCCTCAGCGGTGACCCTGACGCCGCCTTCACCGGCGCCGACATGAGTACCAAGCTCAAATTACTGGGCGTGGACGTCGGCTCCATCGGAGACACCCATGGCCAGACCCCGGGCGCCCGCAATATCCGCTACAACGACGAACAGGCCGGTCATTATCGTCGCATGGTGGTGAGTGGTGACGGCAAGAAACTGCTGGGTGCCATCCTGGTTGGCGATAACAGCTACTACGACACCTTGCTGCAATATGCTCTCAACGGAATCGATCTTCCGCAAAATGCAGAAAGCCTGATCCTACCGGAAAGTCAGGGGGGCGTCCCGGCGCTGGGCGCCGATGCCCTGCCGGATTCTGCCTCGATCTGTTCCTGCCACAACGTCACCAAGGGCGACATCCGCGACGCCATCGATGCCGGTTGCTCAGACCTTGGAGGCATCAAGGCCGAAACCAAAGCCAGCACCGGCTGCGGCGGCTGCACCGCACTGCTGAAAAACGTGGTGGACAGCGAACTCGAAAAACGGGGCGTGGAAGTCAGCAAGGACCTCTGCGAACACTTTCCGTTCAGCCGCCATGAGCTGTTCCATCTTGTCAAGGTCAACGGCATCCGGACCTTCCGCACGCTGATCAGCCAGTATGGCAGGGGCCATGGCTGCGACATCTGCAAGCCGGCGGTCGGCTCCATTCTGGCCACCTGCTGGAACGAGCACATCCTGGCCACCGATCACGTGCCCCTGCAGGACACCAACGACACCTTCATGGCGAACATGCAGAAAAACGGCACCTACTCCATCGTGCCGCGCATCCCCGGCGGCGAGATCACGCCGGACAAACTGATTGTGCTCGGTAAGGTGGCCCGGGAATACGATCTCTACACCAAGATCACCGGCGGTCAGCGGGTGGACCTGTTCGGTGCGACCCTGAGCCAGCTGCCGGAGATCTGGGAGAAACTCCTCGCCGCTGGCTTCGAAACCGGCCACGCCTACGGCAAGTCCCTGCGCACGGTCAAATCCTGCGTCGGCAGCACCTGGTGCCGCTATGGCGTACAGGACAGCGTGGGCATGGCGATCTTCCTGGAGAACCGCTACAAGGGCCTGCGCGCACCCCACAAGGTCAAGATGGCAGTATCCGGCTGCACCCGGGAGTGCGCCGAGGCCCAAAGCAAGGATATTGGCGTTATCGCCACGGAGAACGGCTGGAACCTGTACGTCTGCGGCAACGGCGGCATGCGTCCGCGCCACGCCGATCTGTTCGCAACCGATCTCTCCGACGAGGAGCTGATCCGCACCATTGACCGGGTGCTGATGTTCTACGTGCGCACGGCCGACCGGTTACAGCGTACCAGTGTCTGGATGGAGAACCTGGAAGGCGGCCTCGACTACCTTAAAAAAGTGGTACTGGAGGACAGTCTCGGGATTGGCGCCGAACTTGAGGAGCACATGGAAGGCATTGTCGGCACCTACCATTGCGAGTGGAAGACGGCGGTGGAGGATCCGGAGAAGCGCAAGCGGTTCCGGGAGTTTGTGAATGCACCCAACAAGACGGATCCGGTTCAGCAGTGGACGACTGAGCGGGATCAGCGGCGGCCTGTTTTGGAGTCTGCCTGACGTTACCCGGCTTTTGGGGGTGGAGCACGGCGGCGCGGGGGATGCCTTTCTTCTAGGAACAAAGAACTCGCTGCGCTCAGACAATTGTTCCCGGCAGAAAGGCATCCCCCACACCACCGCGCTCACGGACCTCAGAAAAGGAACGCCGAGAACCAAAGAGCGGAAAAAGTGACTTGAAAATATCTGGGAGATTGAAAATGAGAGCATGGACTCGTTGGGATGTGGTTTGTTCGGTTGAGGATCTGGTGCCGGAATCGGGTATTGCGGTCTGGACAGAGAACGGACCGGTGGCGGTGTTCTACCTGCCACACCGGCTGCCGGCCCTGTTTGCGGTCAGTCACACCGATCCGTTCAGCGGCGTCAATGTTCTGGCCCGGGGTATCACCGGCGATCTGAAAGGCGAGCCCGTCGTCGCCTCTCCGCTGTATAAGCAGCATTTCAGCCTGCGCACCGGCGTCTGCCTTGAAGACGAATCGGTCCAGCTAAAAACCTACCCGGTCCTCCTGGACGGAAACCGTATCCGCCTTGAAATTCCTGCAACACAGCAACTACCCCAGGCGGCCTGACCAAAGCCGGAAGGCGAGGGGCCGGGGGTGCTTTTCTGCCGGGAACAATTGTCTGAGCGCAGCGAGTTCTTTGTTCCCAGAAGAAAAGCACCCCCGGCCCCGCGCCATGCACCGCCCTCGGACGGCCAATAAACCCGAATTGCCAATTTTCAGCGCCACCAATCACCCAGGGTCAATTTCAGGACAATCCGACTAAGGTAAGATCACGGAAAACAGAACGACAAGGATGCCACCGTGAAGCCCCTGAGTCCCACCGACCAATTATTCCTCTGGCTCGAAAAACGCCAGCAACCCATGCATGTGGGCGGCCTGCAGCTGTTTTCCTTTCCGGATGACGCACCGGACGACTACGTGGCCCGACTCGCAGATCAGCTCCGGGAGCAAACGCTTGTCACACCGCCTTTCAATCAGCGCCTGAGCTACCGGCTGGGTCAACCGGTATGGATCGAGGACGAGCATCTGGATCTGGAACATCATTTCCGGTTCGAGGCGCTCCCCACACCCGGCCGTGTTCGAGAGCTGCTGAAGTTTGTTTCGGCCGAGCACTCACACCTGATGGACCGGGAGCGACCGATGTGGGAAGTTCACCTGATCGAGGGGCTGGGGGAGCGACAGTTTGCCCTGTACACCAAGGTCCATCACTCCCTGGTGGATGGGGTCTCGGCCATGCGCATGGTAACCCGCACCCTGTCCGAGGACCCGGAACAAAGAGGCATGCCGCCAATCTGGGCCTTGCCACCCAGGGTCCGGGGAGAATCAGGTGAGGGCGCGTCGCTGTGGCGCAGCGTCGGGTATCTGCTGGGGGAATCCGGCAAGCAACTTGGCACGATACCCACGGTGGCCAGAGAGTTGCTGAGGACCATCAACGAGGCCCGCAAGGATCCGGCCTACCATTCCATTTTCCATGCACCCCGCAGTGTGCTGAACCAGAAAATCACTGGCTCCCGCCGGTTTGCTGCCCAATCCTTCTGCCTGAAGCGGATCAAGGCAGTGTGCCAGGCCTACAGCACCACCGTGAACGATGTGGTCACGGCCATGTGCGCCACGGCGTTGCGGGGTTATCTGATGAACCAGGAGGCGCTACCGGCCAAGCCGCTGATTGCCATGGTGCCAGTGTCCCTGCGCCGGGACGACAGCTCCGGCGGCAACCAGGTGGGCGTGATCCTGGCCAACCTGCACACCGACGAGCCGGACCCGGCCGAGCGGCTACGCAAGATCCATCAGGGCATGCAGGAAGCCAAGGAACGCTATGCCCACATGTCGCCCGAGGAGATCATCAACTACACGGCGCTGACCCTGGCTCCGGCCGCGTTCCACCTGCTCACCGGAATGGCCCCGAACTGGCAAACGTTCAATGTGGTGATTTCCAACGTTCCGGGCCCCCGGGAAAGCCGGTACTGGAACGGTGCGAAAATGGAAGGCATGTATCCGGTCTCGATCGCAATGGACCGGTTGGCCCTTAACATGACGCTGACCAGCTACAACGACCAGGTGGAGTTCGGGCTGATCGGTTGCCGGCGCACCCTGCCCAGTCTCCAGCGTATGCTGGATTATCTGGACGAGGGTCTGGCCGAACTGGAGGCCGCCGCCGGGCTGTGATCAGCCGAAGCGGCGTTCTTCGTTGCGCACGGAAATCTGGTCGTTGAGGGTCCAGAAGTCATAGAGAATACCGATCAGGAACAGGCCCCCGGTGAGCAGGTAGATAATGCCGGTAATCCACTTGCCCATGTACATCCGGTGCACCCCGAAGACGCCCAGGAAGGTGAGCAGCAGCCAGGCGATGTTGTAGTTGATCTCGCCCTGGCGGAAGCGCAGATCAGCTTCCCGGTCCATGGCGGGAATCAGGAACAGGTCGATGATCCAGCCGATGAAGAAAAGGCCGAGGGTGAAGAACCAGATGGTTCCGGTCACCGGTTTACCGTAGTAGAAGCGGTGTGAACCCAGGAATCCAAAGATCCAGAGGAGGTAGCCAAAAATTTTGCTGTGGGTGTTGGGTCTGTCGGTCATTTACACGTCCTGGTGGTTTTTTGGATTCGGGGACATATATGGGAGTCAGATCTTAATTTAGCAAGGCCTGATGGTTTGTGCCGGGCCGGAGGGCGGGGAATTTTCCCAGCCGGTAAAAACAACTCGCTGCGCTCAGACAATTTTCCCGGCTGGGAAAATTCCCCGCCCCCCGTCCCGCTGGACCTCGCGATAACGCTTTTGAAACCACAGACTTCAGGGGCCGACCTCTGGCGCCGGATCTGGACCATCTTCCCGGTATTCGCTGGCCGATTTCCCGGTCCACTTGCGGAACGCGCGGCTGAAGTTGGACAGGTCGGCGTAGCCCAGTTCGTAGGCGATCTCGCTGACGGACTGGTTGGTATAACGCAACAGCTGGATGGCCCGGTCCTTGAGTACCGCTTCGAGGATTTCCCGGTAGCTGGTGTCCTTGTCTGCCAGCCGCCGTTTGAGGGTTCGGGAGGAGACGCAGAACCGGTCGGCCATCGCTTCCAACGAGGGTAACGGGCCGGGGGTCATGCGCAGCATGTTGCGGACCGCGAGGGCGATGTCGCCCTGTTCTTTCAGGGCCTTTTGCAGTTCGAACTCACATTGTTCCCGGGCCATGGCGGAGGCGTCGGCATCGGCCAGGCGCATGCGGACGTCCAGCATGGTCTTCGGGAAGATCATCATTTGTTCCGGCTGGCCGTATTCGAAGCGCACCGGCAGCTGGTCGGCGAACTTGTGGTAATACGGTGGTTCCGACGCGCTCAGGTGGACGGATACGCCGGGGAGCTTGCCGTCTTCCAGGGCGAAGCCCCGGGCTTCGGCGTCTTCCCGGTCGAGGAGCTGCTCGGTCAGCAGGATCAGCGTGGCGCTGACGGTTTCGGCGAGGAAGGCATACAGATCCGGCACGTCGAATTCGGCGCACAGTTGCACCAGGACCTGATCTCCGGCCAGGGACTGGTTCATGGTCAGGAACGGGGCGCGCAGCTGCAGGTAGCGGCGTACGGAGTCCAGCGCTCCCCCGAAGGTGGGGCTGGTCAGCGCGGCGAAACCCAGGGTGCCGTGGATGGTCAGCCGCAGTTCCCGGGCGAGGGCAAAACTCAGTCCCTCATGACCGGCCAGCTCCCGGGCCCGCTGGGCCATGATGGTAGCGTCGGTGACGAATACCCGGCTGTCGTTGGCTTTCAGGTCACTGGCAGTGAATGACAGCCCTTCATACAACTGCCGGTCATTGTGGCCCAGTTTCCGGACCGTCTCCGCCAGCACCCGAAGGTACACGCCGGGAACGAGGAAAAAACCCAGCATCTGCCGCTCGTTGTCCGGGGTACCTGTTGCCATACGCGGTTCCTGATTCCTGTTTTGGTTGTTTCCGGACTCTATCAGAAGCCACCGGCCCGGACAGTGGGGCCACACACACCACCTGCAGCGTCAACGGAGTCAATGGCGGCCCAGGTGGTTGTCCCATCCTGAATGATGGCCGTCCCCTTCAAGCATTCAGCCTTGCCGTTGACCGGCGCACACTGGTGCCATGACATCAGCCAAAGTGCGCAAGCGCAGAGGAGTAGCACCATGCTGAATACCAAGACTGCCGGAACCACCACCCCGGTTTCCCAGACTCCGGACCACGTTTCCATCAAACCACAGCGGATGGGCTTCGAGTTCGGCGAACAGGTCCCCCGTTACTGGCTCAATGACAATTACTTGCTGAGCCACATGATGAACGCGTTGTCGGTGCTGTTTCCCCAGGGCGAGCAGTTTTTCGTGGATTCGGTCCGCCAGTTCCGTGACCAGATCACCGATCCCAAACTCAAGGAGGAGGTTCGGGGCTTTATCGGCCAGGAAGCGATGCACTCGCTCGAACACGTGGCCATGAATCAGCACGTGCGTGATCAGGGCATGCCGGTGGAGGAGATGGAAAAGCATCTGGAGGTGGTCCTGGGGATCGCCAGCAAGCTGCCCAAACGTCACCAGCTGGCCATCACCTGCGCCCTTGAGCACATGACGGCGATGATGGCGGACATGCTGCTGGCGCGGGACGACGTGCGCGAGGACATGCACGAGTCCATGCAGCCGCTGTGGGTGTGGCATGCCATCGAGGAGACCGAGCATAAGGCGGTCACCTATGATGTATTCCAGCAGGTCGGTGGCACCTATGCCGAACGCTCTTTCTACCTGGCGTTCAGCACCGCCGCCCTGGGCGTGATGGCCACCTATTTCACCACGCGAATGATGCTGAACGACCGGAAGGGTTTTTCACTGAAGGACGCCGGCAAGGGCCTGTGGCGCATGTGGGGCAAGAACGGCTCCTTCTCGAGCCTGTTTCCAACCTGGCTGGAATACTTCAAGCCGGGCTTCCATCCCTGGGATCACGACAACAGCGAGCTAATTGCCCGGTTCAAGGAACAGATCCAGGGGCATATCGCACCCCAGTACCGCAACGGTAACCGTCACACGCTGCAGTAACACCGGGTCAGTCGGGCTCGGCAGGTGCCAGGCCCGACTGTACCACCTCGCCCTTGCGCCAGAGCCGCCACTCCCCGGGCTGGTAGATATCCCAGGTTTCATCGGTGGTTAGCGGCTCGGTCACGATCACGCTGACGATGTCATTGGGGGTGGTTTCCGCCTCGAAGTCCACAGTGACATCGGCATCCCTTAGTCGTGCCGGCCCGAACGGTGCCCGCCGGGTAATGCTGGCCATTTTTGTGGTGCAGTAGGTAAACAGCCAGTCCCCGTTGCTTAGCAGCAGATTGAACACGCCCTGACCGGCGTAGTCGCTGGACAACCGGACAAGTCGCTCGACAATCTCATCGGTCGGGCAATCCCGGTCACAGTGACTACGCAGGTGATTGAGGATATCGCAGAACAGCACCTCGCTGTCGGTGGTGCCCACTGGCTCGTAAAAGCCACTGGTGGAGTGGAAGTTACTCAGCTGGCCGTTATGGGCAAAAACCCAGTAACGGCCCCACAGCTCCCGCATGAACGGGTGGGTATTGGCGAGGCAGATGGAGCCGACATTGGCCTGTCGGATGTGGCAGATCGCTACTTCACTCTTGATGGGATGGGTCTGCACCACCTCGGCAATGCGAGAATTGGAACTGGCGTCGGCATCGTGGAAGGCACGCACGCCTTTGCCCTCATAAAAGGCCACGCCCCAGCCATCCTTGTGCGGGCCGGTGTCACCGCCACGCCGGGTCAGGCCGGTAAAGCTGAAGCACAGATCGGTGGGGGTGTTGGCACTCATGGCCAGCAATTCACACATGAACTTGATGACTTCCCGACGGTTCCAAGTGTCCCCCAAGAATACCGGAATCAGGTCCCCATGCCAGCCAGCAGATCACCCTGGCCCTCACTGGGGTTCATCCCCGCCCCGGCCACCCGGTTCCGCCCGGCACGTTTGCCGCCCAACAGGCAATGGTCAGCCACCCGGAACAGGGTCTCGGCATCGCGCCCGTGCTCCGGCCACTGGGCAATGCCAAACGAGGCGGTCACCCGGATGGTTCTCTCGCCGTAGGTCAGTTCATTCCTGGCGAGACACTGACGCAGCTCCTCAATCAGTTCGTAGGCATCCGCCGGTTTCACATCGCGCAGGATCAGTCCGAATTCCTCGCCACCAAGCCGGCCCACCGAATCGGTGCTGCGAAGCCGTTCAGTCAGACAGGCGCCGATGTGGCCGAGGACATGATCACCGGCGTCGTGGCCCAGGGTATCGTTGACCTGTTTGAAGTGGTCAATGTCCATGATCGCCAGGGCAAACTCCGATCCGCTTCTCTCGCATTCTGCAATGGTCCGGCGCAGCGTGCACTGGAAACTGGAACGGTTGGCCAGTCCGGTCAGGGCATCGGTCTGCGCCAGGTCCACCAACCGCTGCTCGGCGGCTTCCCGCCGTACCTCGTACATGTGAATGAACACCAGCATCAGTGCGCCACAGAGCACCATGTTAAGGAGGTCGGTCAGGGCATGGGGACTGGCCACGTTACCGAGGTGAATCCAGTAGACAACTCCGCCCACCAGCATGAAGGGCACGCTCAGCAGCATGCCCTCTCGCTTGCCCAGCAACAGGTAGGCAAGCACCGGCATCATCAGCACCCACACAAAGGCCGACACCGATGCCTCCGGTAGCAACATGATGACGAGAAAGAAACTGAACAGGGGAATGAGATACCCGTAGATCCACCACTGCAACCGGCGGGTTCGTTCGAGACGGCGAAAACCGTAGAACAGCAGAGCACTGGCGGTCAGTTCACCAACCCCGACCCACAGGAACCCGTTCAGGATCTGCAGGCAGGCAAAAACCGCCTGTGCACTGCCGGTAACCAGAAACAGTAGCCGCGTCAGGGAGCGGCGGTGACCCTGTCGGAGACCCGAGCGACTCTGCTCCAGTGTCGCTCCCAGGTCCATATGCTGAGGCAATTTCATGCTGATTCTTCCCTGGATGAACAGCAAGTATAGTCCGGCGACACTGTATGTAAAATGTACGGCAGGCCTCAGATATAGAGGTTCTTGCGGGAGAAGCGTTCTACCAGGGGCTGGTAGGCAGAGCCCAGAAGACGGTTGATGGCGTCGATGCCCCAGGCGTCCGGACCCACCAGGATCCGTGATTCATCCCGGAGGATGCCCTTGACGATGGTTTCTGCCGCCTTGTCCGGGGTGGTCATGGCCAGTTTGTCGAAACCCTTGCGCTGGGCCTCGCCGTTTTCGGACTTGCCCATACGCGCGGAGTTGGCAATGTTGGTCCGGATACCGCCAGGGTGCACACAGCTGACCGACACCGGCTGGCCCTCAAGCTTCATCTCCTGCCGTAACGATTCGGTGAAGCCCCGCACCGCAAACTTGGCGGCGTTGTACGCACTCTGCTTGGGTACGCCGATCAGGCCGAAGACACTGGAAATGTTCACCACGTGACCGTCACCGGAGGCAATCAGGTGCGGCAGGAAGGCCCGGGTGCCATGGGCCACACCCCAGAAATCAATATCCATGACCCAGCTGAAGTCCTCGTCGGTCATTTCCCGGACCGAGGCAGACAGAGCCACGCCGGCGTTGTTGACCACCAGGTTGACCTGACCGAAGTCCCGGGCTACCTCTTCCGCGTGGGCATAAATCGCATCACGGTCGGACACATCCAGCCGGTAGCTGCGGACGTCCGCATCCTTGAGTTCCGCCGCTGTTTCCGCCAGGCCGGTTTCATTCACGTCGGAAATGGCCAGTCGGCAGCCCCGGGCCGCCAGGGCCCTGGCAAGGGAGCGACCGATACCGGAGCCTGCCCCGGTAACAACGGCGACTTTGTTCTTCAAATCCTTCATAACAGGAGCCTCTTGTAGTGGTTTTCCTTGTATAGCAGAACTGCTGTGGAAAACCACTTTAGGCCCCGAACGCGGCCGCGCCTATGGCAGCATACGCCCCTCCCGACAGGCAATGGGGTCAGTGGCCCGGCTCGCCCAGAAGGTTATCGAGTGGCTGGTCATAGCTGGGGGCGAAAACCTCCAGGAAATACTGAACTTCCGGCAGTCCGTCCTGCTCAAGCCGTTGCCGGATCTGACTGGCAGCCGGCCCGAACTCCTGATTGCCCGCACGGATCTCTGCCTGGCACTTGAGCCAGGCCGACAGCCGGTCAGCGGCCTTGATCAGCTCCTTTTCCTCCTTTGCCAGTTGCGACTCCCGCAGGTAAGGCGCAAACGGGCCCTGCAGGTCTTCCGGTAACAGGGCCAACAACTCCGCCTCGGCCTTGTGCTCGATGTCGCCAAAGGCTTCCCGCATGACCCTTGAGTGATACTTAACCGGTGTTGGCATGTCCCCGGTGATCACCTCGGTGGCATCGTGATACAGAGCCGCGGCGGCAACACGATCCGCGTTGACCGTGCCACCAAAGCGGTGATTACGAAGGATCGCCAGGGCATGGGCCAGGATGGCCACTTCCCAGGAGTGGGTGGCAACGTTCTCCTCGATGGCATTACGCATCAGGCCCCAGCGCTTGATCCACCGCAGGCGCGAAACATAGGCGAAGAAGTGGCTTACGATGACCCCCATACCCCGATTCCTTTTTTTCGTTAAGTGATAACCCGTGAACCCTATTTCAGGTATTTCCGTGTTAGCTTTACAACTGGTGAATGTATTGCGCTATTAGCAGGTGGATTATACGTGCCTCGAATCCGATGTCTTTGCAAGCTCGTCTTTGTTGCGCTGTTCTCACTGGCACCGCAGCCAAACGCCTGGGCTCAAACGGATATTGTTGTCGGCGTTTACGATTTCCCGCCGATCGCCCACATCGACGAAAATAAAAAAGTCGAGGGCCTGCTGGGAGACCTTCTCAGAGAGCTGGAAACCGTCAATCAGGATGTCACTTTCCGCATCTTCCATACCTCCCCCAAACGCCGTTACCTTGATTTCGACGCGCACCGGTACGACGTCATTTTCTTTGAAAGCCCGAACTGGGAGTGGCAGGACAAACAGGCGCTGATCAGCCCCCCGCTGCTCATGGAAGAAGATTACTACATCGCCCTGAACAAGCCGGGGCGTGATGGGAGCTTTTTCGACCACCTCGACCAGCGCAATATTGTCGCTCTTTCCGGCTACCACTATGGCTTTGCCGGCATGGAAACCGATCCACGGGAACTCGAACAACGCTTCAACATCGAATTCTCGGACAGTCCCTGCCGGAACCTGGAGCTGATCAAGGCGGACCGGCCCTCGGTTGCACAGGTGGCCATCATCAATGACTCATATCTGCAGATGCATCTGGACCAACACCCTGAAGACCGGGACAGGTTCCTGATTTCGGAACAGCCGGACCAGACCTACCAGCTGAGTATCATCACGCACCCGGAAGGGCCCGTCACCGCCCGGGACATGATGGATCTCTTGGCGCCATTGATCGAGTCCGGGCGTTACCAGAGCCTGGTGCAAAAGTGGGGGCTGGATCTGCCGCCATCTCTTCCATCAGACTCTTCGGACAACTGAAAACACACTCAGCGGACATCCAGGGTAAAGGGCACCACCACATTGCCTTCGGCACCCACCTGGGCATCACGCACCGGGTCCAGCAGGAACAGCTGGTCGGCCGGAACCTCCTGGGTATCGGTCAGCAGCTGGCGAACCGCCAGGCCCCGATTCCGGGCCAGATTGTTGAGTGACTCTGGCGGCAGATTCCGTTCGCCCGAGAGATAGGCCTCGCGGGCACGTGCCCAAGCTTCTTCGGACAGCTCGTTCTGGCCGCCATCGGTCAGCTCATCTCGCAACAGCGCCAGTCCGTCGGTTTCCTGTGACACCGCGCCACGCACGTTCAGTAACAATTCGGGACGCTCGCGCAGGGCATCGGCCAGCGCCGACAGTTTGGCCCCCTCACCTTCTGCCAGCTCAACGCTGCCAGGCACGAAACTGACCTGGCCGAGATCCTCGCCGGTCAGACCTGCCATCTCCGCAATCGAACCGAGCATGCTGAATGGCGAAGCTGCCGCCTTCACCAACAGATTCACGAACGCACGCATGGCCACCTGGCCGAGACTGAACTCGGGATCCGACAGGTCGCCGCTGATCGGCAGGTCCACCTCGATCACTCCATCCCGGTCCCGGAGCAGCGCCAGGCCCAGTTTTACCGGCGCATTGACGGCTTCATCACTGGCCACCGCCTGGCCCAGCTCCAGCCGGTCCATAACAACCAGGTTCGTGGCCTCAATCCGGCTGCCGGCAATCTCGTAATCCAGGTCCAGGTTGAGCTTCCCGCTGTCAACGCCGTAACCCAGGTAGCGGCCGAAATAGGGCGACAGTTCCGGCAGGGACAGGTTGTCCATGGCCAGCGTGAGATCACTGACGTCATCGGTGCCCAGAGTGCCAAGGGTGCCTTGGAAGTCCACCTTACCCACCTGGCCAACCCGGCCCCTGAGGGACACCTTGCCCTGTTGCGGCGGGATATTGCTGATGCCGATGACCGAGCCGGAAAGCTCGTCAAAGGAGGTGGTAAAGGCCGGACTCAGGGTCCGGTCCGTGTAGGCCACCGAACCGTTCTCAATAGCCAGCTCCCCGATCCGGAAGATGAACGAGGGCTGCCCGTTTTCGGAGGCCGTGGTTTCGTCAGCCTGTGTATCCGCGGACGTTCCGCCGCCGGACAGCGGGATTCGCTCGACATTATGGACGGCGTCGGTCCCGCGCACGATGTTGGCAACCGGCTGCACCACGCTGATAGTGCCGATTTCCAGGCGTGCGGGGCTGACGTTGTATTCGATAGGGGAAAGACGCAACGTCTGCAAGGATAGCAGCCGGTTCTGCTGGCCTGCCAGGCGCAGATTCAGGTTGCTGACCTCTGCGGTGCCACTGAAGGTTCCGGTCATCGGTTCCTGCTGGCTGTCCAGGTCGAGATTGCCGTCAAAACCCAGTTCACCGCCGGCCACGCTCAGGTTCGCGGCCTGCTGCAGGTAGGGTTCAAAGGCGGACAGGGTGACCTGGGACCCGGACACCGCCGCTTCAAAGGTGAACGGCGCCGGTGTTACCTGCCCCTGAAGCGCCAGCCGGCCGCCGCTGGCCAGGGTGGCACTGAAATCATAGCTGACCGGCTCTTCCAGCCGGTGGCTTATGGTTCCGGTGGAGAGGGAAATGTCCTGCAGCCGCAGATCTGCCTCGGTGGCGGGTACTTGATCCTGCCAGCGCACCGCGGAGCGGGCGATGCGGATGCCGTCCACCGACCACCGGAACGGCCTGGTGTCGGCCGCCGACTCCGGCGCCGGTTCCTCGGTCTTTGCACCGCTGCTGTCACCCGCCAGCGGCGCCATCCAGTCGATCAATCCGTCGGCATCGCGGGCTATGGCCAGATCCAGATTATCGACCATCACCTGTCCTACATTGGCCTCCCGGGCGGTCAGATCAAACCCGATCTGGTCAACACCTACACGGCCGCTGGTAAGCCGGGCGACCTCGGCCTCCGCGTCAAGAGCCACCGCCAGGTCCGCGAGAGACAATTCACCATTCTCCGTGGCCAGGTAAAACACCTCCCCGGCCTGAAGCTCGTAGCCGGACTGGACGGTGACACTGCCACCACGCAGGTCATAGGGTAAGTAGGGTGCCAGGAAATGTTCGAGGGTTTCATAACTTATGTCGGCAATGCGCAGGCTACCCCTGGAATAGAGCGGCGTCACACTCAAGTCGCCCTGCCACTCAACCGTCTGGCCGCCGATGGCCGCCAGCAGGTAGTAGTTGCTGTCGCCCTCTTCCCGCGGCCAGGTGGCAAGGTCGTTGAGAGAAAGGTCCAGGGGCGTGATCCGGAATTCTGCTGGTTCTGCCTGGCTGAAATCCCGGAACAGGAGTTCGCCACCATCAATGGCCAGCTGGTGGAAAAACAGCTTCGGAGGGCCACTGTCCTGATCGGACGTTTGGGTTTCGGGTTCAGGCACTTGCTTCGATTCCGGGTGAGCGGCCTGCCAGTCGCGGGCGAAATTGATGCTGTAGTCTTCGAGCAGGTCAGCCCGGATGTAGGGCTCCTGCAGGCGGATCTCCTGGAAGCCGACGATACCCCGAAATAACTGGAAAAAACTGAGATTCACAAACAGCCGCTCGAAGCCAAGGACCTTCTCACCGTCACTGTCGTTCGCAGACAGTTGCGTCGCTTGCACCGTCAGGGCAAACGGATTGATGGCAAGGTCCGTTAACTCACCCTGCCATTTCATTTGCTGATCCAGCTGCTCGGGGATGGTGCGCTTGAGCCACCAGGGCAACAGCAGAAACCCCGCCAGGGCATAGAGAACAACCAGAACGAGGACCGCGATTGCGAGGTTCCTCGATAGACGACTCTTTTGACGGCTCCGGGGCACGAAACTCTCCTTTGTGTTTGGCGGAAAACCGGGGCTGGATCAGCCCCTTACCTGACACAAGGATAGTCGGCCCGGTGTCCGTTTGTCAGCTTGTGGTGTTCTGACCCGGCACAACGAAGTCTGGAGAGGCCGTAACGGCAATGACAATCGAGACCGTCAGCCCGACGTCAACGCTGGCGACTGACACAAAGGTGTGAACCCGCTATGCTCAGAGGCCTTACCTGTAGACAGTTCGCGCGGCGGTTGAGCAAGACGAGGAGGAGTGGATGGACATCGGCGACATGCGTCGTGATTTCGAAAGCGAAGGCCTGGATCGGGAGCATCTGGACGACAATCCGGTCCGGCAGTTCCAGCAGTGGTTCGAGGATGCCCGGACAGCCGGCATACTGGAGCCGAACGCCATGTCCCTGGCAACCACCGGCAACGACGGCATGCCGGACCTGCGCACGGTTCTGCTCAAGTACTTTGATGAGCAGGGCTTCGTGTTCTACACCAATTACGGCAGTCGCAAGGCCCTCGAGATCGAGGAAAATCCCCGCGCGGCCCTGTTGTTCCCCTGGATTGGTCTGAACCGCCAGGTCCGGATCCAGGGCCCGGTCGAGAAGGTCAGCAAGGCCGAATCCCTGCGTTATTTCGCTTCCCGGCCCCGGGGCAGCCAGATTGGTGCCTGGGTATCGGAGCAGAGCAAGGCCATCACCTCCCGCGGTCTGCTGGAGCAGAAGGTGGCCGAAATCAGACGCAAGTTCTCCGAAGGTGACGTCCCGCTGCCAAGCTTCTGGGGCGGTTACCGGGTGGTTCCGGAACGGATCGAATTCTGGCAGGGCCGACCGAGCCGGCTTCATGATCGCTTCGAGTATGTGAGGGAAGGCGATGGCTGGCTCATCCAACGACTGCAACCCTGAACGAGTACCCAGGTCCATGCCGCAGATCTGGCTGTGCCATGAGACGCCGGGCGGGGATCCGGTGGTTCCGGAATGGCTCATCGACTATGAACGGGAGACCGTCGCGAAATTCGGCGGCCCCCGCAAACGGGAATACCTGACCAGCCGCTGGCTGATCCGCCAGGCCATCAGCCGCACCAGTGGTGAACCGGTCACCGACTGTCGTCCGGTACCCGGGCGTCCGAACCGCTCGGAGGTGCCACCCGGCTTTTCCCTGTCCCTGAGTCACAGCCATGGCCTGTCGGCCTGTGTGGCAAGCCCGGTGGCGGGCCTCGGGGTCGACATCGAGCCTCTGCAGCGGCATCCTCAGTGGCACAAGGTGGTCAAACGCTGGTTTACCCCCAGGGAGCAGGAATGGCTGTTCCGTGCCGATGATCCGGGCAACTTCCTGCTCTCCTGGACCCTCAAGGAGGCCTGGCTGAAAGCTACCGGCCGCGGTATCGCCAACAACCTGCAGACCCTGGAGGTATTGGAGGGTTTTGAACTGTATGGCGATCAGGACGACAGCCACTGGTCGGCCTACTGTTACGAATGCGAGGGGTTCCTGGTGACGCTGGTCTGCCGGCAATCCGGGGCCACCGGCCAGCCCGGCTGGCCCTCCATCCAGTTGCTGCAGCCGCCGGCCGAGGACTTCGGCCTGGGTGATGCGGAGGTCCTGGAAACTTCTTGGGAACCGCCTGTCCAGCGCATCATTCACCCTGCAACCAGGACAGAGTGAGAGACAATATGACTGAATCCGGACGCTGCCCCTGGTGCGGCACCGATCCGCTGTACGTGCATTACCACGATACGGTCTGGGGCCGGCCCGAATACGATGATCTGGCCCTGTTCGAGAAGCTTTGCCTGGATGGCCAGCAGGCCGGCCTGAGCTGGATCACCATCCTGCGGAAGCAGGACAGTTACCGGGCCGCTTACGACGGCTTCGATCCCGAATGGATTGTCCGCTATGGTGACGACAAGGTGGCCGAATTGCTGGCCAACCCGGGCATCATCCGTAACCGCCTGAAAGTTCAGTCGATTATCCGCAATGCCCGAGGCTATCTGGCGCTTCGGGAACGGGGCCAGGGGTTTGCCGATTTCCTGTGGTCCTTTGTGGATGGCCAACCCATCCAGAACCGGTGGCGCACGCTCGACGAGGTGCCCGTCACCACCCGGGAATCCGAGGCCATGTCGTGGGCGCTGAAGAAGCAGGGCTTCACGTTCGTCGGCCCCACAATTGTCTATGCTTTCATGCAGGCTACCGGGATGGTCAATGATCACCTGACCGGTTGCCCGCAACATCATGAATGTGCGCAGCTGGCCGGATGATCCTGTCACGCCGAGAGTGCGTAAATACCGGGGTAACACCAACTCCGGAGATTCACTGTGAGAATCACCCTCGAAGAACTCAGGGACACCAAAGACCTGGTCGTTGACCTGCTGGAAATCCTATCCCTGGAAGGCCAGCAATACATAGCCAGACTGGTTATCGGCGACCAGGCCCTTCTGCTATCCGATGCCGGGGGCAAGACCGCGCTGTTCCGCAGCGCCTGGCAAATCCAGGACAGCCTCGGATCGTTCAATATTCTCGAGACCCAGGTAGTGCACCCATCCGCCTACCATGAGATGGTCGGCATGGCACCGGCCGACATCGAACCCATGAGAATCAGGATCCAGAGGCAGCGGCAGTGATTTCTGTGGCACGACTTGCGGTCCTCGTAGGCATCGCCGGACTGATTCCGTTCATTGTCGGTACCGCCGGGCTGTTCCTGATGCCCGGAAACAGTGTGGCGATCCTGGCCTATTTCTATCTCTACAGCGCGGGCATCCTGGCGTTCATGGCGGGCATCTACTGGCCCATCTCCATGCAACTGGAAAACCGCTGCTATCCGCTGTCCCCATTGGTGACGATGCTGCTGAGCCAGGCCTTCTTCGTCACTGCCGGCATAGGTCTGCTGCTGCCCACAACGGCCCAGGTCGTGGTCTATACCCTGGCCTACATGGCGCTCTATCTGGTGGACACTCGCTGGATGAGGATCTACTGGCCAGCCTGGTACCGTCAGATGCGTCTGGTGCTGACCGCAGTGGTCCTGATGTGCCAGGTCACTGTCGGTGCCTGGTTCTTCCTTATCCATGGCGCCTGAATTCAGGCGCCCGTTTCATCTCCCGCGGAGCCGAACCGGCTCTGCAGTTTGCGCAGCGCGCCTTTCTCGATCTGGCGGACCCGTTCCCGGCTGATACCGAGGGCATCGGAAATGACCTGCAGCGTCTCAGCATCGGGCAGGCCCAGACCGAATCGCCGGGACAGGATATCCCGCTCGCGATCGCTCAGTTCGTTCAGCATCATCCGCAGCTCGCTACGCCGGTCCCGCTGGGACATGGGATAGTCCGGAGCCACCTGCTCCGCGGCCGGTAGCGCGTCCGCCATGGTCGCAGAGCCGTCCTTCAGGATCGGCACGTCGGTGGACACTTCCCGCACCGCCAACGCCCGCAATTCACCAATCCTCGACGGCGTCGCCTCCATGGCGCTGGCCAGTTCGGACTGCGACGGCGTGCGGCCAAGCTGCTGATGCAGGCGGAGCGATACTTTCTGGAGCTGACGAATTTCGCCCACCACGTTCTCCGGCGTGTGGACCACCCGGGTGCCCCGCTGCAGGCATCGTTTCACTTCCTCGCTGATCCACCAGTAGGCATAAGTGGAGAAACGAAACCCCTTGGTGGGATCAAACCGTTCCACGGCCTTGATCAGGCCGACATTGGCATCCTGGATCAGATCCGGCATGGGGATGCCGTGCTGGTTGTACCTCCGGGCGATGTGCACGGCCAGACGCAGGTTGCTCTGAATCAGTTTGCGCCGGCAGGCCATGGCAAGGTGGTAGGCCCGGAGGCAGCGCGTGGAGAACGCGCACGCATCGCCGATACTGCCCATCACCTCGCGAAAGGTCTGGGGTGTCGATTCGGGCAGTCCCAGTTCGGTGCTGACAATCCGGAAACACAGGGACAGTTTTCGGGACAGACGACGCTCCTGATCGTCGGAGAGCATGTGATAACGGGACGCATCCCTGAAATACAGCCCGACCAGGGAATCCCTTTCACCATCGTTGGGCGGAGTCGGAGACGGCCCCTGCCTGTCATCTTTTCGCATGGCTACGGTACCGGTCTGGGTCAGAATATTCGTGAATGAATACGTTTGGAGCAAGCAGTCAGATTGGCGCGGTAGGGGGAAATGCGGAGGCCGGAGTCAGGCCAGAAAAGTAACAGGAATGGAACGCCGGAAGTGGGATCGGCCGCGCCCGGCCGTGAGAACCCACCTGAAGTGAGCCTGCCGACCGGGCGCCCGATCTGGAGGCAAGACGTCCTCCATTACCAGTGAGCGGAGCGACCGGTTCCGCCCACCGGTAATCCTTTACTCGATGGATGCCGCCACGATGGCGTACTCGTGGTTGTGAGGCTCAATCAGGCTCGCATGCAGGGCACTGATCGCCTTTTTATAGTTGTCCTCATCCACCACAAACTGGATATCCACCTGGCGCATGCACTGGTGAATCGCCAGTACGCTGATGTCTTCATCCGCGAGTGACTTGACGGAACGCGCCAGGATGCCCGGGACCTTCATGTCGCTGCCGATGGCCGATACCAGCGCCACCTTACGGGTATTTAGCTCGGCGTTCGGGAATTCCTCCTTCAGCGCCTTGACCACACGCTTGACATGCTTGAGCGTGCTGTCCACGTAGTGGGTGATGGTATTGGCATTGGTGTCCTTGGACATGAAGCGCACCTTGAAGCGGCTCAGCACGTCCAGGATCCTGCGGTCGGAACCCGGCTCGCCCTGCATGTCCTGGTCGAACACCTCGATGGCGAACACACCCTTTGCGCCGGCAATGATTTCCACCTGCGGGGTCTCGCTGATGTAGTCACCGGTGATCAGGGTA
This sequence comes from Marinobacter sp., assembly GCF_046484525.1. GTDB lineage: Bacteria > Pseudomonadota > Gammaproteobacteria > Pseudomonadales > Oleiphilaceae > Marinobacter. Next base: position 114,511 of record NZ_JAWOIS010000016.1, on the reverse strand, counting down.
CCCGTATGCTCTGGCTCGAAGGTGTTCATCACCCGAAGCGGGATCTCGTTCTGGCGCAGACCCTTACCGGCACGGGGGTGGATCGCCTCCATACCCAGGTTGGCCAGCTGGTCGGCCACGTCGTAGTTGGTCCGCCCAAGGGGTACCACCTTGTCAGCGCCGACAATGTTCGGGTCGGCGGAGCTCAGGTGATATTCCTTGTGGATGATGGCTTCGCGGGCGTTGGTGATCACCGCCACCCGGCTGAAGGTCATTTCGCTGTAGCCCCGATCAAAGGTCCGCATCAGACCTTCCTTGCACTGGGCATAACCGGTCACGATGGGCAGCTCTCGGCTCAGATCAACAGCATCGAAGGCCTGCTTGAGCTTCTCATCGAGCGGCAGCAGCTCGCTGTCGCGCCAGCCGGTCAGGTCGACAAAACGGGCGTTGATGCCTTCCTGCTGCAGTTTAAGGGCAGTATTGAAAGCGCTGTGGGCCTCACCGATGCCCGCCAGCATCTCACGAACGGTCAGCAGGTGCTCCTCAAGCTGGAACTGGCCATAGGAGCACAGCCGCTGAAGATCGATCAGGCAGCCGCGAACGCCCTCGATACGGTCGGTGATGAACTGGTCCGCCTGCTGCTTGAGCATCGGATCCTGGAACAGCTCACCGTTGATGTCGGTGAGGAACTTCACCAGCTTGGTGAGGTCATCGCCCCAGGCCCAGTCCGACTCGGCATCCGCAAACAGGGCATAGACCCCGGGCTCACCGGTCTTCTTGTGTTCGAGCAGCTCGTTGGTCACGCCACCATAGGCGGACACCACGAAGATGCGCTGGTAGAGGTCGTCCTTGCTGCGATTACCAATGATGATATTGTCGCGAACGGTCTCGTAGTTGCTCATGGAAGTACCGCCGATCTTCTCGACGGTATGCTGTGCAGTAGTCATATAGTTGCCTTCGCTATCCTGCAGAATGAATGTCCCGGAAGTGCGGGCGCCTTACGACGCCTCGCTGACTCCTTCCTGCATGATCTCGTCGACACTTTCCGCCAGCAGGGAGGCACCCTTACGGAGGTCATCCTCACTGGTGGTCAGCGGCATCAGGCATTTGATGACTTCATCGTTCGGACCACTGGTCTCGATGATCAGGCCGCGCTCGAAGGCACGCTTGGTGATCGGACCGGTCAGATCCGCGTCCTTCGCTTCGATACCACGCATCAGGCCCCGGCCCTTAATCTTGAACTCGCCCGGGTACTTGTCGCAGATGGCCTGCAGGGCATCGCCCAGAACCTTGGTCTTGGCCTTCACTTCGTTAGCAAAGGCGTCGTCCTTCCAGTAGGTCTCGATCGCGGTACGGGCGGTGATGAACGCCATGTTGTTACCACGGAAGGTACCGTTGTGCTCGCCCGGATCCCAGACATCCAGCTCCGGCTTGAACAGCACCAGTGCCATCGGCAGGCCGTAGCCACTGAGGGACTTGGACACGGTCACGATGTCCGGCTTGATACCCGCAAACTCAAAGCTGAAGAACTCACCGGTCCGGCCGTTACCGGCCTGGATGTCGTCCAGGATCATCAGGATATCGTGTTTCTTGCACAGCTCGGACAGGCCTTTTAGCCACTCGGCACGGGCGGCGTTCAGACCACCTTCACCCTGGACCGCCTCAACGATCACAGCGGCCGGCAGTTCAACACCGGAGGAGCTGTCAGACAGCACCTTGTCCATGATATCCAGGGTATCCACGTCCTCACCCAGGTAGCCGTCATAGAACATGAAGTCCACGTGGCCCAGGGGGACACCCACACCACCGCGGTGATGCTCGTTACCGGTGGCGGCAACGGCGCCGGCAGTTACGCCGTGGAAACCGTTGGTGAAGGAAATGATGTTGGTACGACCTTTCACCTTGCGGGCCAGCTTCATGGCCGCTTCCACACAGTTGGTACCGGTGGGGCCGGTGAACTGCATCTTGTAGTCCAGGCCACGGGGGTCAAGGATGTACTTCTTGTACGACTCCATGAAGTCGTGCTTCGCGGTGGTAAACAGGTCCAGGCCCTGGCTCACGCCGTCTGCCTCGATGTACTCGAGCAGGGCTTTCTTCAGGATGTCGTTGTTGTGGCCGTAGTTCAGGGAACCGGCGCCGGCCAGAAAATCCAGGTATTCCTTGCCGTCTTCGGTGTAAAGATGTGCGTTCTTGGCACGGTTAAAAATCACCGGAAAGGCACGGGAATAAACGCGTACTTCTGATTCGGTCGACTTGAAAATTTCCATTGTCTTGCCTCTTAGCATTTCAGGTTCGAGGTAGATGCGCGGGGACCTGTCGGTTAATACATGTCGGTCGCGACAAGCCCTCCGTGCGTTGGTTTAAGCCTTGGTGGCAGACCTACCTCGGGTGGTCTGCCGGCTAGTCCAATTCACAGTCAGTCATTCACGATCAGAGATCGTGAGACCAGGGCTCTCAGACAGGCTTCGTGAAAGGTCCGATGCGCAGCAGGAATTCGGAATCGTGCTTGCCACCGAAGTGTTTCTCTTTCTCGAAGTGCTCGTGGTAGGTGAGCTCGGCTCCCATATCACGGGCAAATGAACGGAACAGCGCCCAGGAGGCCTCGTTGTCCTCGGTGATGGTCGTCTCCATATGGGTGACGTCTTTGCACGCATCACGGGAAACGATCTCTTTTAGCATCCGTTTGGCGAGGCCCTGTCCACGACCTTTCTCGTGAACCGCCACCTGCCAGACAAACACGGTCTCGGGCTGTTGGGGAGGGATGTATCCGGAGATAAAGCCGACCAGATCGCCTTCCTTCTCCGCGGCCACGCCGGTCTCGGCAAAGTGGCTGCACTGCAACAGGTTGCAGTAAATCGAGTTGGGGTCCAGCGGCGGGCACTCGGCCACCAGCTGGTGGAGCCTGTAGCCATCATCCTTCGTGGGTGTACGAAGACTGATGGCGGTGGTATTCGAACCTTCTGATGTCATAACGTGATCAATTCGCTTCTAAAAATTAGTGCTGAATTATATAGACCACAAAATATATTTCAAGTTGCGGTCCATTTGTCCACGGCAAGACGCCCGTCCTCACGCTTTAAGAATAGACCGAATCGAAGCAATCGCCAGTGACAATCGGATTAAAAACCGGAAGGAAAAACGACATCTTCCGGCGCCAGGGAAGTACCGTTGAGAAGCCGATTCCGATAGGACACTTCGGCATCGGAACCGGAGGGCCAGAGTGCGTCAAACCGGGTCAGCCAGGCCCGGTGATCAAAGGCCACGGGCACCAGCGAAAAGTTCAGATCGCGGCACTCCAGCGCTGCCACGGGCTCAACAGAGGGTCCGGATACGCTGATGCGGGTAATCAGCCCCCGGGGGTCGCGGTGCAAGTTGCCCATTCCGGCCGAGCCATTATTGACCACCAGCCGGGCCTGCCTTGCCACCATCCCCGACCACAGCACCGGCAGGCAGGTATGGGTGCAGACCATGGCATCGGCCCCGGTCAGCCTGAACCAATCCACCAGGGTGGCTTCGTTACCTTCAGAAAAGGCTTCGTGAGCCAGGCCCCAACCCGCCAGGGATTCGGGATCGCCATGTAGCACCAAAATCTTTAGGCCTCCAAACATAAGGCAGCGATACCGGGGCAGATCAGCCAGTTGCTTCCGGATATCCGGGTGAACTGAGGCCACACCCTGCAGCCGTTCAATGATCCGGTTGGAGCGATCCACCACGCCCTGATCGACAAACTCGGGATAGACGCAACCGCAGCCGGCGCCGGGGCTCGGATTGGCCACCTCATACTCCACATTACCCAGGCTGACGGTATGCCCGAGCACCCGTTCATTGACGGCCCGGAACAGCTCGTCACTGGCGTTGAACCAGTTGAAGTCGCCGTTGAACACCAGCTGGACGCGCCGGCCCTCCCGCTCTTCCGCCTTGGCCATACGCTCGATTTCATCCAGCGCAAGGATATTGCCGTAGAGACCGCCGATCACATACAGCACATCGGCGGAACCCTCGCTGACCTGCCGGCACAGGTCAACGGGAGCATAGCGGTAAGCCAGGGGACAAATGCGACCTTTCTCCGCCATGAATCAGGCCTCCCCGGCGGCCAGGGAGCGCCCCGCCAGGCGCCTTAGCACCAGAGGCATAAAGAACCCGGCGGAACAGATCAGGAAGCCCCAGGCATTCACGCCCAGCAGCATGGCGTACTTGCCCTCACCAATGGCCCAGCTTGGGGGAATCAGGCCCACGGCCAGCAAGGCACCCAGCCCCAGGCCGGTCCAGAAACTCAGGTGAAAACTCCAGGGCGACCAGCGGGTGAAGCCGTAGAACAGGAACACCGGCGCAAGGCCCATCACCATAGTGCCGGAGATGGTCGTGGCCTTCAGGATGTCGGTGCCGGCAAACATCGGGAGGTTTCCAGCAAAGGCAAACACGACCATCACCACAGCGCCAACCCGTATGCTGGGCAAACGGTCTTTTGCACGCCCGGCAAGTCGTGGCAGGTCTACCGCCAAGGATTTCGCCAGCGAGGTAAACGTGGAATCCAGGGTGGAGCCGGCAGAGGTCATCATCACCACACTCATGAAGAACAACGCCGCCAGCCCGAGCGACTGACCCACAGCCGCCGGCGCATTGCCCATGGCTTCGATACCGTTCAGGCGCGCATGGACACCCACGAGGCTGAAAATGAACACCGCAACAAAGCCCAGCAGACCGGCGACCACAAAACTCCTGAGCATGGTCTTTTCCTTGTTCACGAATCCCCGGTCGGTCAGCACCGGATCGTGAAACGGATAACTGAACAGCTGAAGAAGGGCCACGAGCAGCAGATCAAAGCCGGCATCCAGCCGGAACTCACCATTGGAAAGCAGGGCACTGGTATCATTGGCCGGAACGATGAGGAACAGCACTGCCCCGACAAAGAACACAAACACGAAGGCCTGGATCACATCGGTAAAGATCGACGAACGCAGCCCGCCTTTCAGGCTGTAGGCCAGGGTAAACACGGTAAAGACCATCGCCGCCGCGTAAAACTCCCACTCCCCGGGCAGTCCGAAGTAACCACCCACGACCGCGGTGTTACTCCACACCTCGTTATAAAGCCGGATCAGAATCGCCGCCGCAAACGCCAGACTGGCCAGCCGGCCAAACCGGGAGGTCAGAAAATCCTGCAGGCTCCTTGCCCCGGTCTGGGTCCGAATCAGGTAGATCACATAACCGGCCACCGGAATCGACAACCAGTAACTGGCATAGGCCAGACCACCGACAACGCCGTAGGCCGCCCCCAGGTTGGCCGCATTGGTCACCGACTTGGCGAAGATCCAGCTGATAAAAATACTGGCCGTCAGTGACCACTGACCAACCGGATTCCCCTGATCATCGGCGCCTTTATAGAACGAATTCGCGTTCTTGCTCTTTGGCGACAGCACATACATCACGACGCCGTATACCAGCAGAAATCCCCAGAACAGGGAGGCTTCAGTAAAGTTCATCTTTCTTTCCGGTCTGTTGTTTTGTCCGGGGCTCTTCCCGGGGTTTCTTGGCTTGAGTGGTGCCGGCGATGACAGGGACAGGGTCGTGAATTCCCCGATCAGAGCTGCTGGTCACCACGAAAACTCAAATTTCTTTGTTTCTTATCTTTTCTTTTTCTAACGAATAGCAAAATCGTTTCCGCGGCCTGGGGGGTGGGGATCGTTTCTCTGCCGGAAAAATTGTCTGAGCGCAGCGAGTTCTTTTTTCCAAGGAGAAACGATCCCCACCCCCCAGGCCGCCAACTCCCAACTATCAGTCCTGAAACACCAACTACCCAGGAGCCGAACAACTAGCCCCAAACCGATAACAGGAAAAACACCGGTGATGCCGCAACATAATCCGCTCATCCATGCTCTCGGCCAACGACCCGCCCAGGTCATACTGCGGATCATCATCCACCAGCGTGCAGGCATAGACCCGCACCGCATCGCCCTTCTTCACCAGCATCCGGGTATAGGTACACATGAAATGCGCCCGCGATTCCTTGGTCGGATACGTATCCATGCAGGTCTCGGTAATCTCCGGACTGCCATCCTCGGAACCCGGTGTGCCCAGATCCGGGAACGCGGTAAAGGCCAGGTCCTCCGGGATATTCCACTCACGGAAAATGTCACGGAACGCCGCCTCGACGTCTGAGGGAATCTCTTCCGGGTCGGTCTGGCGGGCAATGGACACCTTGAAGCCCTGCTCGATCAACCAGCGAATGCCCTCCAGCGCCTGGTCGAAGCTGCCTTCGCCCCGGTCCTTGTCGTGACGCGCCCGGTCCGGGAAATCGAGACTGACCCGGAAATGGATCGGAAAGGGATTGTCCAACAGCGGCAGCACCTGTTGCCGACGCTTCAGCAAGGGCCCGGTGCCATTGGTGAGCACAAAGCAGGGCCGGTGCTGGCTGGCGTAATCGAGGATGTTGACGAAATCCCGGATGACAAACGGTTCGCCACCGGTGAACGAAAACTGTTCCACACCCATGTCGATGGCTTCGTGGATAAATGGCTTCACATCGCTGAGTTTCATGCCGGGGATGCGGCCGTCGCCAGGGTGGGAACCCTCGAGGCAGAACGGGCAGGCCAGGTTGCAGGCGGTGCCCGTGTGAATCCACAGTTCCTTGAGCTTGTCCGAATCGATGTAACCCCGGGGGTCACCGTTGCGGGTGTGGGTCCAGCTGTCGAACGCCCGGGGTTCGAGGACTTCCACGGCCGGAATGCGTTTACTGCGGGCCGGTCGGGTTTCGGTCAGGGGCATAGATGCTCCTCGATCATTCAATGTTATTGGGCAAAGACACGGGTTAGGCAGTTCTGTTACAGCAACCGCCCGACTTTTTAGCCCGTCGTCACCTCTTTACGTTTTTCCTGCTGGCTCTGGCCTTTTTTACCGCGGCGCCAACCGTGAAGTTTCTCAAGAAGCTTGAGGATGCCTTCCGGCGCGTGGGCGCGTTTCCATTCGCCGGCCGCGTACTTGGCGGACTCGTTCCAGGTTGGGTAGGGGTGGATGGTACCGAGGATCTTGTTCAGGCCCAGGCCATGTTTCATCGCCAGAGTGAATTCCGCAAGGATTTCACCGGCGTGGGTGCCTACTACAACCGCGCCCAGAATCTTGTCCTTGCCCGGAGGTGTCAGCACCTTGATGAAGCCATAGTCCTCGCTCTCGGCTATCGCCCGGTCCAGATCATCCAGGCCATAGCGGGTGACTTCGTAGGCAATTCCCTTATCCTTCGCTTCGGCTTCACTGAGGCCAACCCGCGCCACCTCCGGCGAGGTAAAGGTCACCCAAGGCATCACCCGGTAGTCCACCCGGAAACGTTTGAACTGGCCAAACAGGCCGTTCACCGCCGCGTACCATGCCTGATGGGCGGCGGCGTGAGTGAACTGGTAAGGACCGGCCACATCTCCACAGGCAAACACGTTCGGGTAACGTACGCTCATATCCTCTTCAACCGGCACGGTACCGTTGGGCAGGGTGTCCACGCCTATCCGCTCCAGGTTCAGGCCGGAGGTGTTGGCTGCACGGCCGACCGCTACCAGCACCTGATCGAACGGAATTCTCACGCGTTCACCCTCATGCTCGCAGTAAGCGACCTTCTCGCCGTTCTCAATGTGGAACTCGGCCGCAGAATGCTTGAGCCGGACGTCTATGCCATCGGCCTCGAACTGTTTCAGCACCACCAAGGCAACATCGGGATCTTCCTTCGACAGCAGACGTTCGCCCCCCTCCAACTGGGTTACTTTACTGCCCAGACGGGCAAAGGCGTGGGCCAGCTCGGAACCGATCGGACCACCGCCCAGCACCAGCAAGCGCCGCGGTTGTTCCTGCAGTTCCCACAGGTTCTCGGAAGTCAGCGGCTCCATGTCTTCAAGCCCCGGAATTGGCGGCATGGCTGGCCTGCCACCGGTGGCCACGACGATGCTGCGCGCCGTCAGCCGTTCGGCGTGACCATCGTTGTGCCGAACCTCCAGCTCCCAGGGAGATACGAAGCTCGCCTCGCCGGAGATGCAGTCCACACCCAACTTGCGGTAGCGCTCGGGGGAATCGTGGGGTTCCACCCGCGCGATCACGTCCCTGACCCGATTCATGATGGTCTTGAATGAGCCCTTCACCGGCACCGACTCCAGGCCGTAGCGATTGGCGTGACGCAAGGTGTCGGCCGCCTTGGCGCTGCGAATCAGGGCCTTGGAGGGTACGCAGCCGGTGTTGAGACAGTCACCGCCCATTTTGTGCTTCTCGATCAGGGCTACTTTCGCCTTGACGGCCGCAGCAATGTAGGCCGAGACCAGGCCTGCAGAACCACCGCCAATGACCAGCAGGTTGTAGTCAAAATGCTCGGGTTTTTTCCAGCCGGCATACACCCGGCGGCGACGGATGAAACCCACCACAAACTTGGCGATGAGGGGGAACAGCCCGAGCAGGGCGAAGGACAGGAGCAGGTCGGCGGACACGATGTCGCCAGTGGACTGGATCTGACCCAGCTGGGTGCCGGCATTCACGTAGACAAAGGTCCCCGGCAGCATGGCAATCCAGCTAACCAAGGCATAAGTGCGCAACTTCATACCGGTCAGGCCCATGGCCAGGTTGATCAGGAAGAACGGAAAAACCGGCACCAGGCGCAGGGTTGCCAGGTAGAAGGCACCGTCCTTTTCAATGCCTCTGTCGATCTTTGCAATGGTGTCCTTGTAGCGCTCCCGCAGGGTATCCCTTAACAGGAATCTTGCCACCAGAAAGGCCAGGGAAGCACCCACGGTCGAAGCAATGGATACCGCAGCCAAGCCATAGAGATTTCCGAAGAAGGCACCGCCGGCCAGGGTCATGATGGTTGCGCCAGGCAGAGACAGGGCCGTCACGACCACATAAATCAACCCATAACCGATCACCGCGACCAGCAGGTGTCGGTCAATCCATTGCCCCAAGGCAGCCTGATGCGACTGCAGGTTTTCCAGGGTCAACAGCTTGTGGCCGTCCAGGCCAATAAAAACAGCCACGATGGTGGCGATAGCCAGAATGAGTAATAGCTTGCTTCGATTCATGTCCATACCTGCAAAAAATTTATAAACCAGTACGCTGTTATTGCTGAGACACGATCACCGGCAGGATGTTACATCGTCCCTGAATTGATATTTTTGAGCAATCGCTACAGAATAGCGGAACTTTTCCGGAATCCGAAACACTATAAAGACACACAGATCCAAGGCAGACTGACAAGGGACGGAAACCCATGAACACAGCGGTGCATCCGGAAGCTGAAACTTCACTGATCGAAGCACTTAAACAAGGTGATTCGAGCGCCTACAAGCAAGCGGTGCGCGAGTACTCCCCGGGTATGCTGGCGGTCGCCCGGTTCTATCTCGACCACTCCAGTGCCGAAGAAATTGTCCAGGATTGCTGGGTTACGGTAATTGATGCCATACACAAATTTGAAGGCCGTTCCGGTCTGAAAACCTGGCTGCACCGGATCGTCGCAAACCGGTGCAAGAACAAGCTCCGCGCCAGCAAACGGGAGGTGGCTACCGACTTTTCCGAGGGTCTCGAACCGGAGCTGGCCGAACGCTTCAACGCCACTGGCCGATGGGATGTGCCGCCAAAGCTGCAGTTCCACGAATCCGCCGATACCCTGATGGAAAATGGCGCACTCAGCGATTGTCTCAACAAACACTTGTCCGCTCTGCCGGAGTCCCAGCGCTCCGCCCTGATTCTCTACGAAGCCCACCAGCACAAATCCGAGGATGTCTGTAACATTCTGGATGTCAGTGCCTCTAACCTTCGGGTACTTTTACACCGAGCGAGGCAGAAGATCTTCCTCATGGTGGAGAACTTCCAGGAGACGGGCGAATGTTAATGTGCAGGGACCTGGCCGAAATAGCCAGCGACTACATCGATGGCGAACTGAACGGCCGGCGGAATCTGTCCGTGAAAATGCACCTGATGATGTGCAAGGACTGCCGGACCTTTATCGGCAACCTGCGCGCCAGTACCGACCTTATGCGGGCGCACTCCGCCGGCCATCCGGATGAGGAACTCCTGCGCCGGATCGACGAACGGGTCTCCGAAGCACTCAAGACGCGAAGAACCCGGGACAAAGACGACGAATGAATACTCCCGGCGTCGGTCTCACACTCCCGGGATTTTTTGCATGCCCCTGTTTTCTCTCGGACCAACCGCCTGAACTCGTCTTTGCCGTTCGGCCTCGAGCCTGTCCGCCCAACTCTCTACATCGATCGGAATGGTCCCGGTGACGCAACAACGCTTCGATCTGGGGCCGGAAACCACGCACCATGGCCGTCAACCACCGGTTCAGTGGCCAGCTGGGGTAAGCGTGGTCAATGGTGAATTGATCAAGCACGGTCGCAGTCGTTGAGGCCGGTAGCCAGCTCTCATCGGTCACCCAGCGATTTACCGTGAACAGGTCGGTGGGATAGCCCCAGGCGTCCATGGAAATGGCGACCAGGTTCGCCAAGCCGGGAATACGAAGTTCTGTCATAACCTTTCACCTCCTGTCGGCGCGACTTCGGGAAATTCCCGGAAGTCGCGCCCATGAACATTTGCAGCAACCTCAGGCAGCGGCATCTGCCAGTGGTCTCCGGGCGCTGGCGGAACAGGGGTTCTTCGCCGCACAGGGATTTTTGGTCGCACACGGATTCTTCGTGGCGCAGGGGTTTTTACCGGCACATGGATTGCGGGCACCGCATTTACCACCCTTCAGGGCACATGGATTCACGGCCAGTTGCTCCTGGACCTTACCCATATAGGTGGTAAGTGCCGCCAGCTGTTCGCCACTCCAGTCCAGAGGCTCGGCTGCCATGGGCTGGACCATGCAGATCTGGACCATCTCATCCAGATGCACCGAATCCATACCAAACATATCGCGAGCCATGGCCACGGAGTGCGGATAGGCCTTTGCAAAAGTGGCGTTGTAGCCGGCGCCATCGTTATGGCAGGTCGCGCAGGACAGGCCATTGCCACTCAGGGAGGTATCGTTGAACAGCTTCTCCCCCAGCGCCATCAGCTTGCAGGGATTCCCCTCATAGGGCTGATAGTTGGCCGGCCTGGAGACCTTTTTCGCGGCACAGGGGTTGGGTTTGGCGCCACACTTCCCCGAAGCCGCACAGGGGTTACAGGTCTTTGTGGCACAGGGATTACAGCCCTTGCTGGCACAGGGGTTCTTTGCGGCGCAGGGATTATTGGTGGCACAAGGATTTTTGGCTGCGCAAGGGTTACACCCGGCCTTGCAGTACTGTTCTGCCTTGCACTTGTTCTTGCAAGGAGAACAGGGGCTACAGGCTGCAGCTGCGAGCCCGCCGGTGCCCAGCATGGCCGTCACCAGGGCCGCAGACCACCAGGTGGCGCGGTGATGTTCGAACGAAGTACGAATCGCATTTCTCAGAGGATGTATTGTGGACATTGTCTCTCTCCCTGATCATGGAGTTATGGTTTGGGCCTTCGGAGCCCGTCACCGCCCGAAGGGGCGGTCAGGAAAGAGACACATGAGTTCCGGAACTATTACACCGATCTGTAACAATTTTGTCAGTGGTTTGTCAGTCCTATAAATGACTGCGAACGCGCAACCGGGGTATCACATGCTGCTTGACTGGCTGTCGCGGCGCCTGGCCGCCTATCTTTCCAAACAGATCAAATGCCACTCCGTTCGAACCTCCAGCTGGGAGGCCATGCAGTGCTCTATCAAGCCCGGCGATGTGCTTCTGGTCGAAGGTAATACGCGAATCAGTACCGCCATCAAGTACCTGACCCAGTCTACCTGGTCCCATGCCGCCCTCTACCTGGGCCCGAACGCATCCCTGGCAATAATGGAAGACGGCGAGCCTCAGGTATTGGTCGAAGCGGATCTCGAGGAAGGTATCCGCTCACTTCCGCTATCCTTCTACCGGCACTTTCACACCCGCATCTGCCGTCCCATAGGATTGTGTGACGAAGACATCAGCAAGCTGGTCAGCTACTCGAAAAGCCGACTCGGGCACCAATATGACCTGAAAAACGTCTGGGACCTGGCGCGCTATCTTTGCCCTACACCCCCGGTACCTACTCGCTACCGGCGTTCCATGCTGGCGCTAGGCAGCGGGGACCCCACCAGGGCGATTTGTTCCACGTTTATCGCCCAGGGCTTTCAGTCGATCCGGTATCCAATACTACCTGTAAGGTTGGATACACCAGATGATGACTACGATTCGAATGCCCAGTCGCGCGAACACTTCCGCATTCGTCATCACTCCTTGTTCGCCCCCCGGGATTTCGATGCCTCTCCCTACTTTGACGTCATCAAACCCACTGTCGAGCAGGGATTTGATTACCGACAATTTCAATGGGCGGATTGAGCCATCTTTCCTGTGCGGAAATCAACCAGACCCTGAAACCGACCAGAGAGGATTTCCAATGAACAGCCTCCTGCCCAACGACAGAAAACCTGGTGTTATCGCCGCCCTGGCCGGAGGCTGGGTTGGGGATGCAGCGAGCCTTGGTCTGCACTGGCTGTATGACAGCCCGCGCATTCTGGAAGTAGGCGGTGAATCACCGGAATTCCTGCCGCCGGATGGCGACTATTTCAAAGGCGTATTCGGTTACTTTGCCCATGAGGGCAAACAGGTTGGCGATGTCAGTCATTATGGTGCTGCCACAGGTGTGATCACCGACAGCCTGCTGGCAAACGAGGGCAGGCTGGATATCCGCGATTACCAACGCCGCTTTCGTGCGTACTTTGGGCCGGGTGGTCAGTGGCAGGGCTACATCGACAACCCCACGCGGGTCACCCTAAATAACCTGAACACCATTGAACAGAACGCCATTGAACAGGCTCTCTCAACGACCACGGCCGACCTGACTGACCAGCAGAAGCGCATACTGGTGCAGAAAGTGCTGCCCTACTCCCGCCGCCTGAGTGGCAAGCAGCTGGCAGACCCGGTTCGCCGGGCCATCGACCTGACCTATCAGGAAACCGCAGTCCAGGAAGCGGGGGTTTATATTGCTGAAACCATCGACCAGCACCTGCTGCCTGAGAGCGGCGCCAATGACATGCAACTGCCGGCTGTCTCCAAACTGCCACCGCTGGTGGCCTGTTATTGCGGTAGCGATGACCTTCTGAAAAAAACGGAAGGGGCGGTGCAGGTGACCAACCACAACGATGAGGCCGTTGCCTGGGCGAAGTGCGCAGCAAGACTTCTGGAGGGTCTTTATCAGGGCAAACCGATATCAGACGCTCTGGACTCCGCCACGGCCGAAGCGGAGGACCCGGACAATCTGAATAAGGCACGGTGCGGTGATCGACTGGATGCGGCAGCTGCCGGCGACACCTTCGGCCGCACCTGCTATCTGCATGAAGCCATGCCGGTGATCTTTCATATCCTGAGCCATGCCAATAGTTATACAGAGGCAATTCGCGCCAATATTCATTGCGGCGGCGATTCCTGTGGCCGGGCCTGGATTATCGGCCCGGCCATGGCGTCTGTTCATGGCGTTGGCACGGAACACGGTATCCCTCTGAGCTGGTTGGCACGGGTAACCGATGCAGCAACTGTTTACCGGGATATTGAATCACTGGTGTATGGTTCATGAGATTTCGCTACCAGCTTTCCCCGAACGGCCGGATATCCAGCTCAAACGTCCAGGCGGAAGGATTCTGCTGGCAAAGGTCCCAGACCGCGTCCGCCACCGCAGAGGGCTGGACAAAAAAATCGTCCGGCTTGTCCGGAAGCATCTCGCGCGTGCGCGGTAAATCCACCACGCCATCAATCACCACATTGGCCACGTGAATCTTCTCCGGCCCCAGCTGTCGCGCCAGTGACTGGGCCAGGCTGCGCTGTGCGGCCTTAGCCGATGCAAAGGGTGCGGTATTGGCCCGTCCCCGGGTCGCTGCCGACGCGCTGGTGACGACAATGCTGGCAGTGTCGTGCTGGCGAAGCTGTGGCAATGCCGCTTTGGTAGCGGCCACCAGGCCCTGCACGTTCAGGCGCCAGTTGGCCTCGAAGTCTTCCAGACTGGCTTCTTCCACGCTTTTGAACACACCGCCCCCGGCGTTATACAACATCACCGAAACCGGCCCGAGCTTGCTCTCGATTGCCGCCAGCACCGAGCCAATCCGCTCAGGCTGCATCATGTCGCAGGGGAACGCATGGGCGCTGTCCACCGACTGTTCAAGCTGCTTCAGGTAGTCTTCACTACGGGCCAGCATCGCCACCTGATAACCCTCGTTGCAGAAGCGTTTTACAAAGGCCTCGCCATTACCCGGGCCAACACCCATTACCACGCATACCTTGCTCATCATCCGTCTCTCCTGCCGGGTGTACCGGCTCGTCTGTCAGGAAATGGTCAGTCTCGTGTTGAAGGACAGGGCGCCCCACAAGGGGCACAGGCCCTGTCGTCTCGCTGCATCAAGGCCGTTTCCACATTCCCCTGGCCCGAATTGAAGGCAAAGGTGGGGCTTCTCAGGTGGTCCGCCATAATCAGCACCAGAATGATGGTAAGCATTACCAGAATGCGAGTACGGCTATACGGTCTGTCCATCGTCTCCTCTCGCATCAGTTTGGCAGACGGAACCAGGGCCGCAGCCGGATTCCGATCAGTGAACCAGCGAAAGCGCAGGCAAACCATACCCAGGCATGCAAGCTGGCCGAGGCAATACCGGAAAACAGCGCTCCGATATTGCAGCCAAAGCCCAGACGGGCACCGTAGCCGAGCAACAAGCCACCCACCACGGCAGCCAGGAACTGGCGCCCTTCCGGACGGTTGCGGCTGGCTTCATTAAAACGGTTGGCCAGACCCGCCGCCAGCATCGCGCCCAGCAGTATCCCGAAATTCATCACCGAGGGGATGTTGGTCAGCACCGAATCCTTCAGGGCCATGGCGGGGTAATCCCAGGTCCAGAACTCGAACTGGGCCATGTTAACGCCTACCACTTCCAGAACCTTCGCGCCCCAGACGTTAAAGGCAAACGTGATACTCCAGGGCGCACCACCGATGGCCAGGGTCAGGGCATTGCCGACCGCAAGAATCAGTATGGCCCAGGTAAACGGCCAGCGGCCGCTGAGCAGGGTTCTCAGCACACCGTGGCTCTGACCTTTCCACAGCAGTTCATCCCGCTCAATCGAACCATGAGCCTTGCGTTCGATCCGGTTGACCCACCACGCGATCAAACCTAGACCAACAAACTGGACCAGAATGGCCCCGACGACACCAAAGCTGTTCACCAGCGGTACCGGATCGAACCCGGGCTGATTCAGCCACCAGGGCAGGTGGATGGAGCCGAGCACCGCACCGGCAATGAAGAACACCAACGTGACCACCATCCGAATGTTGCCAGCGCCCACGGTAAACAGGGTGCCGGAACCACAACCACCCCCCAGCTGCATACCGATGCCGAAAAGGAATGAGCCAACCACCAAGGAAGTGCCCACCGGCGCCACCGCACCCACCAGGCCTTCCTGACCACTATGGAGCATGGGCACCATGACCAGGGAGCTCACCGCGAACAACAATAACTGGGCGCGCATGCCGGCGCCGCGCCTCTTGACCACCAGGTTGCGCCAGCCGGCGGTAAAGCCGAAGGCACCGTGATAGAGGGCCATACCCAGCACGGTGCCCACCACAAACAGCACCACCATGAAGGGGGCCGTTTCCAGCCAGATCAACCCACCCAGCAGGGCGAAGCCCGCCAGCGCGGTCGAGACAATAAACCGGTCCACCTGCCAGGGTGGTTGCTGGAGATCCGGCTGAAGAACTGCGGAATCAGTCATCACGTTTCCATTCAATCAGGCAATCAGTTAAACAGGTCCAGCAGTTTGCTGAGGCCTTTCTTCGCCACCTGCATCGGGCGGTCACTGTCCTGGGACCATTCCGCCATGGAGCCGTCGTACAGCGCCACTTCGTCGAAACCCGCCAGCTCGCTCAGCACGAACCAGTCGGTCGCGGCCCAGTGTCCGGTGTTGCAGAAGGCGATGGTACGGGCCCGGGGATCCAGCTCGGCTATGTTTACCTTTTCGGTAATCGCATCCCGGTTCAGATAGAACACCTGGTCCTGCTGGTTGATGAACGAGTCATGGGGCAGGTTCCGGGAACCGGGAATGGTGCCGGGTGCTTTGGCCGCCGGCGACTTGGTCTCACCCCGGAAATAATCCGCCGGGCGGGCGTCTACCAACTGTGCCTGGGTTTCACGGGCCTGCTGGACCTCCTCGAGGCTGGCCAGGAGAGGTTCCTGAAAGTCGCCCTTGAACTGTGCCACCGGCAAGCGTGCGCCATCGCCCGTGGCAACGTCATAGCCCGCAGCTTTCCAGCCGGCAAAACCCCCGTTGAGGATCGTTACCGCGTCATGGCCCAACACCCGGAACGTCCAGTAGACCCGGGCCGCACTGCCGAAATCGGTTACTCCTGTTCCAGCCGACACAACAACCACGGTCGCGTCATTGGTAATACCCAAACCACCAATAAGGCGCTCCAGGGAACGCACCGGGGGTATTAGCCCGGTTACTCCGTCCCGGCTTTCCCGCCAGCCATCGTTGGTGTAACTGCTATAAACTGAGCCGGGAATATGGCCTTGCTGGAAGCTGCTCCGATCACCACCGTTATCAATGCCGGAGCGAACATCCAGAACCACCAGTTGGTCATCACCCAAGCGGTTATTCAACCAGGCAGCGTCTACCAGGGCCGGCACCTCGGCCTTGGCCCCGAAGCAAAAGGCGCTGAACAGGAATAGAACTGATAATGTCGCCAAACGAATCATGGGCGCACCTCCGAAGGGAGTTTGATTTTGAATGACCATTATGAATCGCAGCCTGCGTTATTAAAATAGATTAATTTATATCCTTTTAATCTATGCAAATGAGAAAAATTTCCACTCAAAAGCTCGCTCCGGTGTAACGCCCCCCATGATTCCAGTGTCTATGAGCTAACGGCAACGACTTCGCGAAAGACGCTGCCATCTCTGAAACGGCAATGGAGTATGGATCATGAAAAGAATCACCCTGATTCTGGCTTCTTTTGTTCTGGCCTTGTCTGCCACCACAGCGCTGGCCATGAATGGAAAAGCGGACGACATCAACGAGGCCCGCAGCTACCCCAACAAAACCGCTGACTCTGTCGCGGATGTGCGGGTATCCGCAAAATAACCACTTTCACGGCGAGGCAGTTTGCCTCGCTCAGCCTTGCCTCCACCCTGCAATCAAACCCTGCCATCCAGATGCAGCCAACGGGCAAGGCGGGAATGCGGGCGACGGCCTAGATACAAAGGCAAGGTGCTCATGACCAACAGGATGGTGGCTGCGGCGATGACCGTCAGCACCGGGTTGAGCTCGAAACCGTGGCCAAGTCCGGCAAAAACGAAGGTCATCGGCAACATTCCCAGAGCGGTCGCCAGCGCATAGCGCCAGACCTGGATGGCCGTAACCCCGGCGGCGTAACTGATCAGGGCGAAGGAGAACAGGGGAATCAGGCGGGTCAACAGCACCGCAACGAACAGAAAACGCTGGGATCCCCGCGCCGAAAATACCGGGTTGTGGTCCAGTTTGCGTTGTACCGCCTCCCGCCCGAGGATCCGCGCCAGGTAAAAGGCGATGAGGGAGCCGGCAAGCGCCCCAGCCACGGCAATGGCCGTACCGGTGAACATGCCATAGACCAGACCGGCGGCGGCGCTGATGGGTAGCGTGGGAATCGGCCCGACGACGACGGCAAGGATCATCATCAGCATCAGGAACACAGGGCCGAGCATACCCTGGTGCATCAGCCAGTATGACAGGGCCGCGGGCGCCAGGCTGGAAGGCATGCCCAGCTGCCGAAGCAGCAACCAGATAGCGGCCATCAGCAACGCGACGATGGCCAGGAAGGAAAGACGGAACAGCCACTGTGAACGGATCATTGGAGTATTCTACCCGTCACAGGGGCATCGGGAAGGTAAAAGAACGCGGGCGGGCCGCGTGGAACCAACCACACGACCTGAACTGGCGGATTTACTGGTTCTTGCTCCAGGCAAACTTCTGGAACGGCTCATCAACCGGCGTTTGGGCAATGTGGTTGATGTAGTTGCTCATGGTCTTCTGGGACAGGGTCAGAATAACGTCCAGCACCTGCCTGTGACCGTAGCCTGCCTTGAAGAAAGCATCCAGGTCTTCCTGACTGACGTTCCCCTGCTTGCGCATCACCGCCAGGGTGAAGTCGCGAAGCGCTTCAAGCTTTTCGTTCGGAAGCGGCGTTTCGTTACGCAGCGGCTCAATGATGTCATCGGAGACTTCCATCATCTTGGCGATGCCAGTATGTGCCGGCACGCAGTAATGGCAGGCATTCTCGACATTGATGGTCTGCCAGACCACGGTTTTCTCTTCATTATCGAAACTGCTGTCCAGCACCAGCTGGTGCAGTTTCTGGTAGGCCTCCAGCACTTGGGGGGATTCCGCCATTACTGCGTGCAGGCTCGGAATCATGCCGAAACCTTTTTGCGACTTCTCCAGAAGTGGCTTGGCGCCTTCCGGGGCAGATTCGATGTCATGCAACTTGAAATCAGCCATGGTTTATCTCCGTTCTTGAATGTTTACTCAACAACATTGAGGCTAACTGTTATTGAGCAATCATTCAAGATATAATTGAGCGAACATTCAAAGTGACGACAGAGGGTATCGGTATGCCCAGACCTCCAAGTTATGATCGGGAATCCGCCCTCGCGAGGGCCGTCAGCCTGTTTTGGAAAAAGGGCTACCACGGCAGTTCGATGAAGCAGATCGAGCAGGCCCTGGATATGCGGCCCGGCAGTATCTACGCCACCTTTGGCAGCAAGGATGGGCTGTATTCGGAAGCCCTGACCCGCTATGCCGAAGCGGGCGGCGCGGAGCTCGCCGAACACATGGCCGGTTACGATTCCATCCTCGAAGGGCTGCAGGATTATCTCCGCCGGATTGCCCTGGGTTGCACCAATAAAGGCATCACCCCCTCCCGTGCCTGCCTCATCGTCAAAACCCTGCTTGAATCCAGCAATACCCACGCGGGCTTGTCCGAACAGGCGCAGGCAATTCTCGGCGCGATAGAGCAGTCCTTCACAGACTTGCTTGAGCAGGCCAGGGAACACGGTGAACTGAAGGAATCCGTCGATCCCGGGCGCCTTGCCCGGCTGCTGCAAAGCCAGATCATGGGGTTACGCTCCATCGCCGAGCGCAACCTCCCTCATGCCGAACTGGAAGCCCTGGGTGATGATATGGCGCGGATTCTCGAAGCCTATCGTGCGGACTGACCCCGGCCCCTGGAGAATAAGAAGACAATTTTTGAAGAGTTCTGTAACGCTCCCTGCTCTGGTGTGCCTAGTGTCCCACAAACCCGGTTGGCAGGCGCTCCAGCACTGGCCGGGCGTCCCCGCAAACCTGCGGACGGGGCACAATCGGGTGACGCCCACAAGACAGTCTGGTTACCGGCCAAGCCTCACCGGAGGTCCGGGTTCAGGGTGTAAGTCCCGGTTACCCGGGCACTGTCCAGCACGTGGCCTTTCATGGCTTCCCGGACATCGTTGCCATCAAACTCACCCTCGAGGCCCAGGCTTTCCACATCCAGTGCATAAACCTCGAAATGGTAGCGATGGATGATCTCGTCATTCCAGGGCGGACAAGGGCCGTCGTAGCCGGCGTAGGTACCGGCCATGTCCGGATTGCCTGCCAGGAATTGGGTGTAGTTATTGATGCCCCGCACACCAATCGGACCGGAGCCATGGTCCTTGCCCTTCGGACTCACACCATCGCTATCCTCGCCCTCCGGAATCCGGTTCACGTTGGCGGGAATGTCCACCAGCAGCCAGTGGAAGAAGTCCACCCGGGGCAGGTCCTTCGAGACAGTCTTGCCTTCCTGGTTCACGTCATCCGCCACGCTTGGCACATCCGGATCAAACATAATCACCACAACGCTTTTGGTCACTTCGGGGACACCCTCCCAGGTTATCTCCGGGTTCCTGTTCGGACCAAAGCTCATGTGATCCTCTTCGCTGTAGACGCCGAACGCGAACTTCTCGGGAATCGGCTGACCTTCTTCAATGCCTCGGACCTGCAGTTTCACGGCAATGTCTCCTGTTGATAATTGACGTTGACCTGGTTGATTTTGGCAGTCGGCGACCAGATCTTTGATACCAACGGTTTTAACGGTGGTATCGACCCTATGTCCAGATTAGCAGACAACGACGCATGCCACGTTTGGCCATGGCCATGCCCCAACCAACGGAGAACCAGGTCACCATGAGCGACCAGAACCCAGGCAGTCCACGGAAGCCCGAAAGCCAGAAGGATGAGGATGCCATCGCCCTTGCCCAGGGCCTGTTCGATCTTGCCCGCAACGGCGGCACCCGCATGCTCCGGCCGCTCCTGGAGGCTGGCGTGCCTGTGGATATACGGACCAGTGACGGCGACAGTCTGCTGATGCTGGCCACCGGTCATAGCCAAACCGACACAGTTCGCTTCCTGCTGGAGAAGGGTGCCAACCCCAACCTGGCCAACAGCCAGCTGCGTACGCCGCTGATGTCTGCAGCGATGACCAATGAGGTGGGCATAGTGGAGCTTCTGCTGGAGGCCGGAGCCGACCCCCGGGCTACCGATACCGACGGCGCCAGTGCTTTGGACCTGGCAAAAGCTCATGCCGCCACCGACGCGGCGCAGCGATTGGCTGCCCGAAACGACGGATGACCCGGCTCAAGGCTTCGGAAAGTTGCCCTTGATCATGGCACCAGATCAACCATAGTTACTATCAGAAAGCCCAAACCAAGGAGAGCGAGTATGAGTGAAGAAGAGGACTACAAAAAACTGCATCCGATTCTGAGTTCGGTGACCCAGACCTACGTGGATCTGTACACCAACAGGCCCAACGAGAAGAATCGTGAGCAGCTGATCAAGCTAGAGAAACTACTCCACGAAAAACTCGAAGAACTGAAGAAAGCCCGGGGCGTAGAAGGTAGCTGACCCAGCCCGTTACCGGCACTCTGGCAGCCATCCTCAAGTCCATTTCTCATGCGGCGGCCGGTAGTTGCCAAAGGCTTCAATCACCGCCGCCGGGGTTTCGGCCCGGATGATCATGTCAATGTATTCCTGGTTCAGGAAGCCGTTTTCCTGCATGGTCTGCACCATGGCCAGCAGCGGGTCATAGAAGCCGTTGATGTTGTACAGACCGCAAGGCTTCTGGTGAAAACCCAGCTGCCCCCAGGTCCATGCCTCGAACAGCTCCTCCAGGGTGCCGATACCGCCCGGCAAGGCAAGAAAGCCATCCGCCAGTTCCGCCATCCGGGCCTTGCGCTGGTGCATATCTTTGACCACATGCAGTTCGGTCAGGCGGTCATGAGCCAGCTCCCGGTCCCTCAGGGTCTCTGGAATCACGCCATAGACCCGGCCACCGGCAGCCAGGGTCGAGTCGGCAACAATGCCCATCAAACCAACGTGTCCGCCACCAAAGACCACATCAATGCCACTGCGGCCGAACCAGGTACCAAGCTCTCTGGCCTTTTCCACAAACACCGGATTGTTACCGGTTTTGGACCCGCAATAGACTGCCACTTTCATCGTTTCTCCCGCTCCCTGACTGTTCGGATAGTCGACATTATGGGCGTTCAAGCAAAGCAGTTAAACGTTTCGGTGGGGTAAACCCGCCTTCCGTGGAATTGTGCCGGCTATCGGCTCCGCGTTAGGATTACTTCAGCAGCATTAGCACCCTACCTTTAACGATGCCTTTCCCAGTGAGGACAGCCAAGTACTTTTGGCCGCAAGAGTACTTGGCTCTCTTCACTTCAAGGTCTGACCTTTATGGATAACCTTCCTCATATTGTGGTGGTCGGCGGTGGTGCCGGCGGTCTGGAGCTGGTCACCAGCCTCGGCAACAAGCTGGGCAAAAAACGCAAGGCCCGGATTACACTGGTCGATGCCGGTCTGACCCACGTTTGGAAACCCTTGCTGCACGAAGTCGCTTCTGGCTCCCTGGACGCCAACACCAACGAGATCAATTACCGCGCCCACGCCCGGAAACACCATTACGAATTCCAGCTCGGACGCATGAACGGGCTCGACCGCAAGGCGAAGGAACTGGTCATTGCCCCGTTTCATGACGAGGAGGGCCAGGAAGTGGTACCGGCCCGCACGATCAGCTACGACACCCTGGTGATTGCCGTTGGCAGCACCGCCAATGATTTTGGCACTCCCGGGGCCCAGGAGCACTGCCTGTTCCTGGACAGCCTGAAACAGGCTCGACGGTTCCACAACCTGATGCTGAATGCGTTTCTACGCAAGAATCACGAAGCACTGCAGGGCCACGAACACACCCTCAACATCAGCATCATCGGGGCCGGGGCCACCGGGGTGGAACTGGCCGCCGAGCTGCGACTGGCGTCCCGGGAACTGCCGGTATACGGCATGAACCACCTCCAGCCCTCGGACGTCTCCATTTCCGTGATCGAAGCCGCCGACCGGATCCTGCCCGCCCTGCCCGGCAGGCTCTCCGCGGCAGCCACGCGGGAACTGGAACGCCAGCATGTGAAGGTGCTGACCGGGCAGCCGGTGAGCGAAGTCCGGGAACACGGCATCATCATGAAGGACGGCACCGAACTGCCGTCGGAAATGACCATCTGGGCCGCCGGAATCAAGGCGCCCGCCTTCCTGGCCGAGCTGGACGGACTGGAGGTCAACCGGGGCAACCAACTGGTGGTGGAGCAGACCCTTCACACCACCCAGGATGTCGATGTCTTCGCCCTGGGTGATTGCGCCGCCTGCCCGCAACCGGACTCTGATCGACCGGTCCCACCCCGGGCCCAGGCTGCACATCAACAGGCCGGCGCCCTGTTCAGGACCCTGTGCAACCGTCTGGAAGGTAAAGAAGATGTGCCTTTTGTGTATAACGACCACGGCTCACTGATCAATTTCAGCCGCTACACCACCGTGGGCAACCTGATGGGTAACCTGTCCGGCCACAGCATGTACATTGAGGGCAAGGTGGCCCGCCTGTTCTATCTGTCCCTGTACCGGATGCATCAGGTCGCTCTGCACGGCATGGTTCGTACCGGGATTATCTGGCTCATGGACCGGATCAGCCGCGCCATGCATCCAAGGCTGAAACTGCACTAGCCGACACTCAGTGCCTGCACCCAGTCGATCATCGGGGCGGGGTAGATGCCAAGCAGCAGAATCGCGACTGCCAGGGTTATCAGGGTGATGCCGCCAAGACGGCTACCCCAGTCGTTGGTGACATCCCGGCGTCGTATCCCCGGTTCCGGCAGATACAGGGTCACCATCACCCGCAGATAGTAATACAGACCAATGGCACTGCCGGTAACAACACCGCCCACCAGCCACCAGCGGCTGTCGGCGACACCCAGGGCGATGACATAGAACTTACCGATGAACCCGGCGGTCAGCGGAATACCCGCCAGCGACAGGAAGCTGACCGTCATCACTGCCGCCAGATAGGGTCGCCGCCAGAACAGGCCGCGATAGAGGGGCAAGCCATCTGCGTCCTCGCCTCCGAACGGGCTGGAAACCAGGGTCACCACACCGAAAGCTGCCAGCGTGGTCACCAGATAGGTCACCAGGTAAACGCCGGTGGTTTCGACCGCCAGCGCGTTGCCGACGGCAATCGCCACCAGCAGGTAACCGAAGTGGGCAATGGACGAATAGCCCAGCAGCCGCTTGAGGTTTGGCTGGAACAGAGCCAACAGATTCCCGCCCAGCATGGTCAACAAGGCCAGCACCGTGATCACCGTCTGCAGCCAGTCGCTCTGGAAAACCGGCGCCGCCAGCACCAGCCGCAACAACACCACGAAGACTGCCAGCTTGCTGACCGTCGCCAGAAAAATCGTGGCCGGCGCCGGACCGCCCTGATAAACGTCCGGCGTCCACAGATGAAATGGCACCACCGAGAGTTTGAAACCCAGGCCCACGATCATCAGTATGGCACCCGCCAGCATCCATACATCAGGTCCCTCAGCCAGGGCACCCGCGATCCTCGCCAAATCAAGGTACCCGGTGCGGGCATAAATCAGCGCCATACCAAAGAGTAGGAAGGCGGTGGCGGCAGCCGACAGCAGCAGATACTTGATACCCGCTTCCAGGGAGCGCTCCGCCCGAAAGCTGTAGGCAAGCATGCCATACAGGGGCATCGACAGGAGTTCCAAGCTGATGAACAGCATGGCGAGATGGTCACTTGCCGCCAGTCCCAGGGCGCCCGCCGTGGCACACAGCACCAGCAGGTAGAACTCCTCCTTCGGGCCGATGTAACCGGTCAGGTAGTGATGACTCAGGATCACGGTGACCAGCGCCGACAGCAGAATCAGTGTCGACGCCATCAGGGCCAGCCCATCCAGCTCCATAAGCGGGGGGGATCCCGTGGATGCCATGGGCAACACCAGAAGCGCAAGTACGAGGCCGGCGCCGGCTATCAGGGCCGTACCCGCGTGATGGCGCCGCCAGGCGATAGCCAGCAAGGCAACCACCGCGGTCGTACCCACGATGATCAATGGCAGCAGTGTCAAAAGGTCCGCCGCCGTGAGCATCAGCGCACCTCTCCGGCGGTCTCCGCCAGGCTCTGAACACCTTCGACAAACAGTTCTGCCACCCTACCGGACATGCCGGCCGTGGTGTCCAGCAGCGGTTGCGGGTAAAGTCCGATGAGCAGAACCAGTGCCAGCAACGCCAGCATCATGCCGTATTCCCGCCAGTCCGCGCCGGCGAGCGTGCCCTCACGGTATGCCGGGCCAAAATGCACGCGCTGCATCAGGATCAGTGAATAAATGGCGGCCATGACCAGCCCCGTACTGGCAATAACCACCACCACCGGCGCGGTCGGGAAGGTGCCAAACAAAATCATGAACTCACCAACAAAGTTGGCAGTGGCCGGCATACCCAGCGATGCGGCCACAAAGCACAGCGTAAACCCGGGCAACGTCGGTATCCTGCCCCAGAGCCCGCCCATGATGCGCATGTCCCGGGTATGGATACGCTCGTAAAGCTGACCGCTGAGGATGAACAGTCCAGCGGAGGAAAACGCGTGGGCCACCATCAGAACCACCGCCCCCTGGATGGCAAGCTCCGAACCGGAATAGATGGCGATCAGCACAAAGCCCATGTGGGAAATGCTGGTATAGGCAATGAGTCGCTTGATGTCCTGCTGGCCGCAGGCGACCACGGCCCCGTAGACAATGCCGACCAGCCCCAGGGTCATGGCCACCGGCGCGAAGGCCGCCGATTCGGCCGGAAACAGCGGCAGGGCGAAACGCAACATGCCGTAGGCGGCGGTTTTCAGCAGGATTCCCGCCAGATCCACGCTACCAGCCGTGGGAGCCTGGGCATGGGCATCGGGCAGCCAACCGTGGAAAGGCACCACCGGCAGTTTCACCGCAAACGCCACGAAAAAGCCCAGCATCAACCAGGGGGCGATGGCATCCGGAACGTCTGTACGCAGCAGGACCTCGTAGCTGAACGACAGCTCGCCCGTGTTGCCGAAATGGATAAATACCAGCGCCAGGATGGCCACCAGCATCAGCAGGCCACTGGCCTGGGTGTAGATAAAGAAACGCGTGGCAGCGCGGATGCGGGTCTGGCCTGCCGAGCCGCTGTGCCCCCAGAGCGCAATCAGGAAGTACATGGGCACCAGCATCATTTCCCAGAACAGGAAGAACAGGAACAGATCCAGGGCCAGGAACACGCCCACGACGCCGCCAAGGATCCACAGCAGGTTGAGGTGGAAAAAACCGATGCGATGACTGATTTCATGCCAGGAGCACAGCACCGCCAAGGCACCGAGAAAGCCCGTAAGTGCGACCAGAATGAGTGAGAGGCCGTCCATCGCCAGGTGGATTCTGATGCCGAAACGGGGAATCCAGTCGGCCCGCCATTCCAGCAACCAGGGCGTTTTAGTGCCCGAGGGCAACGCGAAATCTCCGGTCACCCAGAGCCCGAGGCTGATCACCAGAACAAACAGCATGGTGGCCAGAGCGATCCAGCGGGGCGCCTGTTCGCCCCAGCGATCCGCCTGCCAGCACAGCAGCCCGCCCAGAAACGGAATCACGATCAGCCACACCAGGATCACACAACACCTCCGGGGCCGATGGCCAGAGCCAGCAGAATCAGGGTCGCACCCAGGATCATGGCCGTTGCATAGCTCCGAATCCGGCCATTCTGGGCCCGTACCAGCCCGCTATTGAGCAATCGGGCGAGCACAGCCAACAGGTTGATGGTGAGATTGATCAGGTCATGGCGCAGCATGCGCACCAGGAACTGCCAGGGCCGAACCAGCAGCCGGTCATACAGCGCATCGCACCCCCAGGCCCGGTGCCAGAGTGTCCAGAGGAAGGCTCCCGCGCCACCGCTGACCTGCCGGCGGAGCCAGTAGCGCCGCGCCAGGAACAGCCAGCCCGCCACCGCCAGACCGGCAATGACGGTGCCACTGGCCAGCAGCTGCAAAAGAGTATGGCCCGCGTCGGTGCGAGCCCCGGGGGCCACCGGGAACAGACCGCTAAGGTGCGGATACAGCAAGGCGCCCACGAATGTGGACAGCACCGCCAGCACCCCGAGGGGCAGGTGGTGTGTCAGAAGACGGGTACCGGGTTCGGCGTTCCTGGCCTTGTCGCTGCCGCACTCTCCGTGGAAAGTGCCGAGGATCAACCGCACGGTGTACAGGCAGGTCAGAAACGCACCCAAGAGGCCTGCCAGGAGAAGCCCCTGTTGGTCCGCCGCCAACGCCTGCCAAAGGATTTCATCCTTACTGTAGAAACCGGCCGTCACCAGCGGCAATGCCACCAACGCCGCACCACCCACAAGAAAGCCAGCGTAAGCCACCGGCAGCCGCTTTCTCAAGCCGCCCAGATTCGCCATGTCCTGTTCGTGGTGGCAACTGGTAATCACCGCCCCGGCCGACAGGAACAGCAACGCCTTGAAAAACGCGTGGGTAACCAGGTGGAATATGGCGGCGTCGAAGGCGCCCACCCCGAGGGCCAGGAACATATAGCCGATTTGGCTCATGGTGGAATAGGCCAGCACCCGTTTGATATCGGTCTGGGCCAGGGCCGCGAACGCCGCCAGGAGCAGCGACACCGCCCCGATGACCCCTACCAGCCACAAGACGTCCGGCGCAAGCAGGAATACACCGTTGAGCCGGGCGATCAGGTAAACCCCGGCTGTGACCATGGTGGCAGCGTGGATCAGCGCCGATACCGGAGTCGGCCCCGCCATGGCGTCCGGCAACCAGGTGTGCAGCGGTACCTGCGCCGATTTTCCCAGGGCTCCGCCCAGCACCAGCAACGCAACGAGGGTCGCCGTGGGATCACCCACTGACCAGACCTCGGCAGCCCGAACCATAACCTGCTGGATATCCAGGGTTCCCAGATCCCGGAAGATCAGGAACAGCCCGAGGGCCAGGAACACGTCGCCGATCCGCGTGACCACAAAAGCCTTGAACGCAGCCCGACCATTGGCACTGTCCTGGTAGTAGTAGCCGATCAGCAGGTAGCTGCATAGTCCAACCCCTTCCCAGCCAAGGAACAACAGCAACAGGTTGTCCCCGAGTACCAGCATCAGCATGCTGAATACGAACAGGTTCATCCAGGCGAAGAAGCGGGAAACGCCGGCGTCACCACCCATATACCAGACCGCAAACAGATGGATGAAGAAACCGACGCCGGTAATCACGGCCATCATCACCAGGGCCAGGGCATCCACCGCCAGCCCGATCGTTGGCTGGAAGGTCCCCACCTGGATCCAGGTCCAGAGCGTGAAACGCACGGCACCATCACCACCGGCATAAAGCGCAATGGCCCAAGCCGTCGCCAGGGCAGCGACCCCGACACTGGCAACACCGATAACAGCGCCGGCCTGTGGCCCCAGGCGACCACCGGAGAGGGCAAGCACCAGGGTACCGACCAGGGGCATGACAAATGAGAGGGTGACCGCCAGCTCCATCATCCGCGCATCCTGCTGACCAGATCGAGATTAAGGGACCTGACCCGCTGAAAGAGCTGGATCATCAACGCCAGACCCACGGCCGCTTCGGCGGCCGCCAGGGTAATCACCAGCAGAAACATCGCCTGGCCGTCGGGCTGATTCCAGGCCGTGGCACCAACCACGAATGCCAGCGCCGCGGCGTTCAGCATCACCTCAAGGCTCATCAGTACAAACAACATGTTACGACGCAGCATCAGGCCCGCCAGACCCAGCACAAACAGGATGGCAGCCAGGATCAGGCCATGCTCTATGGGAATACCCGCCATCAGGGCCTCCTCCTCCGTTGCAACGGATTCGTCCGCCGCCCGACATGGGAGGCGGCTACCAGCGCCCCCAGCAACAGCAGGCCCGCCAGCTCCACCACCATCAGCCAGGGGCCGAACAGGGTCAGCCCAACTGCCCGCGCGGTCAGCAGTTCGCCATCAATGACCCTCGCCATATCGCCCCCGGCAATCAGGTGGAAAAGCACGCCCAGCAGCACCAGGGCCAACACCGACGGGCCCAGCCACTGCCGGGGATGGCGCCAGCCTGCGTCGTAGCCGTCCTGGTCCGTGCCGAGGTTCAGCATCATCACCACAAACACGAACAGGACCATGATGGCACCGGCGTAAACGATGATTTCCAGCGCGCCGGCAAAGGGCGCCCCGAGGGCGAAGAACACCAGGGCAACGGCAATCAGCGAGACAATCAGATACACCACGGCATGCACCGGATGGCTGCCGGTAATCACACCGACCGTCGCCAGTACCGCCACCAGGCCACTCAGATAAAAGGCCAATTCCATGGGTCTTTACCTCCCGCTTTAGGGCAACAGGGAACGCACGTCCACCGGCTCCTCCTCGTTCAGAGCCTGGCCCTTGTCCTTGCCGCCGATGGCCATACCGGCCACCTTGTAGAAGTGATAATCGTGATCCTTGCCCGGGCCGTTAATCAGTAGGTCTTCCTTCTCGTAAACAAGCTGCTGCCGGTCGTATTCACCCATCTCGAAGTCCGGCGTCAACTGGATCGCCGAGGTGGGACAGGCCTCCTCACACATACCGCAGAAAATGCAGCGGGAGAAGTTGATCCGGAAGAACTCCGGGTACCAGCGCCCGTCTTCCTGCTCGCCCTTCTGCAGGGAAATGCAGTCGACCGGGCAGGCCACCGCGCACAGGTTGCAGGCCACACAGCGTTCTTCCCCGTCGGGGTCGCGGGTCAGCACGATGCGGCCCCGGTAACGCGGCGGCAGGTAGACCTCCTCGTCCGGGTAATTCACCGTCTCCCGCTTGCGGAAACTGTGCATGAAAACCATGCCGAGGGTTCGCAGCTGGCTCCATGTCGCAGGCACCAGCCACAACACGGACTTTATGAACGGGACCTTTTCCTTATCCATAAACGGGTCCTCCTCAGCCTTACGGGGCAACCAGCAGCATCACCGCGCCGGTGGCCAGCAGATTGATCAGGGTCAGGGGCAGGCACACCTTCCAGCCAAAGCTCATCACCCGGTCATAACGGGGCCTGGGCAGCGAGGCCCGCAGAAGGATGAACAGCAGCAGGAAGAAGCCGGTCTTGATTGCGAACCAGAGCACCGACGGCAACCAGGGACCATGCCAGCCACCAAAGAACAACGTGACGATCAGCGCAGACACCAGCACCATGCCCACGTACTCGCCAATGAAAAACAGCCCGAATTTCATGCCCGAGTATTCGATGTGATAGCCGTCCGCCAGCTCCTGCTCGGCCTCCGGCTGATCGAAGGGATGGCGATGGGTTACCGCAATACCGGCAATCAGGAAGGTACAGAAGCCAAAGAACTGAGGTACCACGAACCACAACCCTTCCTGGGCCGCGACGATCTCTCGCAGGTTGAAGGAGCCGGCAAGGGCCACGACGCCCATCAGCGACAGCCCCATGAATACCTCGTAGGACACCGTCTGGGCCGAGGAGCGCATGGCACCCAGCAACGCGTACTTGTTGCCACTGGCCCAGCCCCCGAGCAGAACCGCGTACACATTGATGCCCGCCATCGCCAGGAAAAACAGCAACCCGATGTGTAGATCAGCAATGCCCCATCCCGGCGTTATCGGGATCACGATGAACGAGAGCAGCAGGGAGGCAAAGGCAATCACCGGCGCCAGCATGAACAGCGGCCGGTCCGCAAACGGCGGAATCCAGTCTTCCTTGAAAAAGATCTTGATCATGTCCGCGACCAGCTGGAGGAGCCCGAACGGCCCGACCCGGTTGGGGCCGTAGCGGTCCTGCCAGAGGCCCAGGAGACGACGCTCGACAATGGTCAGGGCGGCGCCCAGCACGACCGCGCCCAGCAGAATCACCAGGGCCTGGAACATGGCCCAGAGAATGGCCTGCCATTCCGGTGTCAGCCAGGTCATGGGCGTCTCTCCCTTCCGCCTGCCGGCGTATAACCCGGGCCCGCGGTCAGCCTGACCGGTCCATCGGTGACACCCGCCGGAACGCGACCCGCCGGCAGGCCCACCAGGCCCCGGGGCCAGTCTGCCTGTACCCGGGCCGGCAGTGTCACGCAGGCCTGACCACCGGTGACCATAACCAGCCCACCCAGCTCGGCACCCAGCGCTGTGGCATCAGCTTCTGACATCAGCAGCACAGGCGACTCCACCCGTTGGCGAATGGGCTCCGCCCGGGCAGAGGTTTCCTCGCCGCCAAACAGGCGCGACAGCACGACAGGCCGAAAATCCGTATCAGACGGCTGAAAGGCGGCCGGAATATCCGATTCGTAACTGTAGTGGCCGGGCCGCGGCTCCAGTAACCGAATACCCGGGTCGCCTCCGCGCAAATGGCCGCCTACTTCGTCGGTAAACTTGTTCCAGGCCTGGGGCGAATTCCAGCCTGGCGCCCAGGCGAAAGGGACCTGCTGGTGAGGGTGCCGGAAGCCGCTGTAGCCTTCCATGGAAAAGGCGAAAGCCGTGTCCGGATCCTGGGGCACCCGAGGTTCGCTGACGCTTCGGTTTGCACGCATGGAGGTGCGACCACTGTAACGGTGTGGTTCCCGAGCAAGGCGAAGCCCCTCGATCCGGAAATCAGCGCCTGGTGCCGCAGCGGTAATCATTGCAAGGTCAGGACAGGCACGACTGCAGGCCGCCGTCACTTCGTCGAGGGTAATATCCCCGGGCGTATCGCCGCTCAAGCTGGCCGAGAGCCCGTGCAGCCAGCGCCAGCTCTCATGGATGGTCGTTTCCGGGCGGAAATAGCCGGGCTCATAGACCTGGAAGAAGCGCTGGGCCCGACCCTCCAGACTGACCAGAGTACCATCGCCCTCGGCAAAGCTGGCCGCCGGCAGTGAGAAGGTTGCCCGATTCAGCGTGGGAGTGCGCTGATGATCCAGCACCACCAGCGTCTGGACCCTGGTCAGGGCGGCATCAACCCGGGTTTCCGGCAGGCGCTGATACAGGTCATTCTCCAGGATAACCGCCGCCTCGGCGCTTCCGTCTGCCAACTGTTCCAGAGCCCATTCCAGGGGCTGGCCGCCCAACAGGGACAAACCGGTGCTATTCACTTCCCGGCGCACAAGCAACAGTCCGCCCCGACGGGCCCGACGGGCCAAGGCCCGGGCAATGTTACCAGCCGCCTTGATAATGACCGGGGTATCCAGAGCACTGCCGCTGACCACCAGCGGCCGTTCCGCGGCCATCAGCGCCCGGGCAATCTCGGTAGCCCGCGACTGGAGGTCTTCATCAAGATCAGCCACACCGGGGGCTGCCGGATCAATGGCGTGGGCCACCGCAAATCCGAGCCGGGCGATGTCGTCGGGCGCGAGCGCCAGTCGCTTGCGGGCAAGCCCGTCCAGTTCGGTTTCGGCCGGGTAGGCAATGAACAGGGGCTGGCGGTGGTCCTGGGCCAGAGTTTTCATGGCTTCGGCATTCCAGTGTGGGATACCCAATTTTGCCGCGTACTCCGCCGATGGCGCTGTGATCGCCTGGCGGATGGCAAGACCAAGCCGAGCCGCGCTCTCCATGGGATCCTCCCCAAGCAGGAGGACAGCATCGTGTTCTTCAACCTCTCGTAGTGTGGGCGTCGGCAATCCGCAACTGCGGCCCAGTTCATCCATCAGCTTGAGGCAGGACTGCTCCCTCGAATTAATGCCCGTGGAAAAGTTCGCTTCACCCACCAGTTCCCGCAGCTGGTGATTGCTTTCCAGGCTGGCCCTGGGGGAGCCAATACCAATAATCTGACCGGCATGGCGCAGGGCCTCCGTGATCCGGGCCAGGGCCGTATCCACGCCCAGCGCCTCTGGCTCCTGTTCCCGCTCCCGGGCTGGCCGGAATTCCGGCACTCTGGGCCGGTCCTGCCGGTTCACATAGCCGTAGCCGAAGCGGCCCAGGTCGCACAGGAAAAAACCATTTACCTCTCCGTGATAGCGGTTCTCGATTCGCCGGATATCACCATAGCGTTCACCGGGGCTGATGTTGCACCCTACCGCGCACTGGTGGCAGATACCCGGCGCGAACTGCAGGTCCCACTTGCGGGTGTAGTGATCGGAATGGCTCTGGTCGGTGAAGACACCGGTGGGACAGACTTCGGTCAGGTTGCCGGCAAAGCGGCTTTCCAGAGTGCCTTCCTCATGGCGACCGAAATAGATGTTGTCCTTGGCCCCGAAAGCGCCCAGGTCCGTCCCGCCAGCATAGTCGTTGTAGAAGCGCACGCAGCGGTAGCAGGTGATGCAGCGGTTCATCTCGTGGGCGATGAACGGGCCCAGATACTGGTTGCGACGGGTGCGCTTGCGGAACCGGTAGCGGCGCCGGTCGTGACCGGTCATCACGGTCATGTCCTGAAGGTGGCAGTGGCCGCCTTCCTCGCACACCGGGCAATCGTGAGGATGGTTGATCATCAGCCATTCCACCACGCTGGCGCGGAAAGCCCGGGCTTCTTCGTCTTCAATATCGATGCGGGTGCCGTCGTCGGCCGGGGTCATACAGGACATCACCAACATGCCCCTGTCGTCCTCGTTGTCCTTGTACTGACGGACGGCACACTGACGGCAGGCACCGACGCTGCCCATGGCGGGGTGCCAGCAGAAGTAGGGAATGTCCAGACCCAGGGACAGGCAGGCCTGAAGCAGGTTGTCTGCCCCGTTCACCTCGTAGCTCTGGCCGTCCACATGAATGGTTGCCATGGTGCCGGTTTACTCCCTGTTGGCCGTCAGTGATCGTTTCATACTTCCCCCGCCGGTATGGGATCGGCATGGGGCTTGCCCTTCGAAGAGCGCACGCCCTGCTCGAATTCGTGCCGGAAATGCCGTAGCGCGGTCTGAAGGGGCATGGCCGCACCCGGCGCATGGGCACAGAAGGTCAGGCCTGGGCCGCAGTCGGCCGCCAGTTTATCCAGCAGTTCCACATCGCCGACTTCACCCTCGCCGCGCTCCAGCGCCAGCAACAGCTTCACGGTCCAGGGCAGCCCATCCCGGCAGGGCGTGCACCAGCCGCAGGACTCTCGGGCAAAGAACTCTTCCAGATTGCGCATCAGCGCGACCATGCTCTGATCCTCGGTCACCACCGTGATCAGGCCGGTGCCGAGACGGCTGCCCTCCTTGCCCACGGTGTCGAAATCCAGGGGCAGGTCCAGGTGCTCCGGCAACAGGAACCCGGTACTGGCCCCTCCGGGCAGCCAGGCCTTGAGCTTCCTGTCGTCCCGCAAACCTCCGGCCAGCTCCAGAAGCTCCCGACCGGTGGTGCCGATGGGCAATTCCCAGAGGCCCGGGCGATTCACCAGCCCGGAGGCGCCGTACAGCTTGGTGCCGCCGTCATCGGTGCGATCCCCGGACAGTGCCTGGTACCAATCCGCTCCCCTCAACAACACTGCCGGCACGTTGCACAGGGTTTCCACGTTGTTCACCACCGTGGGTTTGCCCCAGGCCCCGGACTGTCCGGGAAACGGAGGCTTGGCCCGCGGATTGGCCCGTTTGCCTTCCAGGGAGTTGAGCAGGGCGGTTTCCTCACCGCAGATGTAGCGCCCGGCCCCGGTGTGCAGGGCAATGTCAAACTCAAAGC
The DNA here is from genome assembly GCF_046484525.1 of Marinobacter sp. Taxonomy (GTDB): domain Bacteria; phylum Pseudomonadota; class Gammaproteobacteria; order Pseudomonadales; family Oleiphilaceae; genus Marinobacter. Next base: position 80,589 of record NZ_JAWOIS010000016.1, on the reverse strand, counting down.
CGCTGCCGGCGATATCCGGACCCAGCCAGCCGGCTTCCCGGGCTTCAGCAAGGGCCGCCGTGAGAACCCGGGCCGATTCCACGTACTCCCCGCGCAAAAAGATGTAGCCGTAGCGGGCGTTGTTGGCAAAGCCCGCCAGAATCATGCCTTCAATCAGCAGATGGGGCTGCTGTTCCATCAGCAGGCGATCCTTGAAGGTACCCGGCTCCATCTCATCGGCGTTGCAGACGATGTACCCGCGGGGCATGTCGCCTCCCTGCAGGGTGAGGCTCCATTTCAAACCGGCGGAAAACCCCGCGCCGCCGCGTCCGCGAACATTGGCCTCTTTCATGGCAGCAATGACGGCGCCGGGATTGTGCCCTTTCAGAATCTGCGAGACCGTCTGATAGCCTTCTTTCGATTCGTACTCCATCAGGCCCACCACCTGGCCATCCTCTCGCAGCCGCCAGGTCAGCGGATGGGTCTCCGGCAAGCGCTCGGCAGCCGGCTGCAGCAGATGGCTTTTATAGATCAGTGACTGGCGCTGGCCGTTCACGGGTAGCCCTCCAGAATGTCCGGTAGATCGTCCGCGCCCACCGGCCCGTAAACGTCGTCGCCGATCATCATGGCTGGCCCGCCGTCGCAGGCGCCCAGACAACACACCGGCAGCAGGGTGAAGCGGCCATCGGCGGTGGTTTCGCCCAGGCCAATACCGAGCCTGCCCGCCAGGTTCTCCCGGAGCTGGTCGGAGCCGGTCAGGAAGCAGGAACTGCTGTCACACACCAGAATCACATGGCGTCCCACGGGCTTCCGGAAAATCAGGCTGTAGAAGGTGGCCACGCCTTCGACACTGGCCGGCCCCACATTCAATACCCGGGCAATGGCCGGAATGGCGTCATCCGGCACCCAGCCATGGCGACGCTGGACAATCTTCAGCGCTTCGATGCAGGCCGCCTGGGGCTGCTCGAAATGGCCCACCTCCTCACGCATGGCCGCCTCGTCGTCCGGGTGCAGCCGGAAGCCATCGGTGGCTATGGTTTTCAGATCAGGTACGGGTGTCGGTTCCATCATTAGCGGTCCACGTCGGCCATTACAAAATCGATACTGCCCAGGTGGGCAATCAGGTCCGGGACGAAGCCGCCGCGTATCACACTGGGAATCTGCTGAAGGTGCGGGAAACTGGGCGTTCGGATCCGGGTCCGGTAACTCATGGTGTTGCCATCACTGGTCAGGTAATAGCTGTTGATGCCCTTGGTGGCCTCTACCATCTGCATCGATTCCTGGGGTTTGAGCACCGGCCCCCAGGACACCTGCAGAAAGTGGGTGATCAGGGTTTCAATATGTTCCAGCATGCGCTCACGGGGCGGCGGTGTGGTCAGCGGGTGGTCCGCCTTGAAGTCCCCCGCCGGCATGTGATCCACGCACTGCTGGATGATCCGCAGGCTCTGGCGCATTTCGTCGATCCGGAGCTGGCCACGGTCGAAGACATCGCCCCGGTGACCCAGGGGCACCTCGAACTCGAAGTTGTCATAGCCGGAATAGGGGCGTTGTTTGCGCAGATCGAAGTTGCAGCCGGTGGCCCGGAGGTTGGGGCCGGTAACGCCCCATGCCAGCGCCTGGGCGGTATCAAAGGCGGCCACGTCTCGGGTCCTGTCCCGAACCATCGTGTTTTCCATCATGGCCCGCTCGTATTCCCTCAGGCGGGCCGGCATCCAGTCCAGAAACTCCTGGACCAGTTTTTCCCAGCCCCGGGGCAAATCCTGCATAACACCGCCAATACGATACCAGGCCGGATGCATTCGAAAACCGGTGATGCCCTCAATCACCTTGTAGCCCCGTTGGCGGTCGCTGAAGGTAAAGAACACCGGCGTCATGGCCCCGAGGTCCTGCAGGTAAGTGCCGAGAAACAGCAGGTGGCTGGTAATACGGAACATCTCGGCCATCATCACCCGGATGGTTTTCACCCGCTCGGGCACCTCAATGCCGGCCAGCTTTTCCACCGCCAGCACGTAGGGCAGGTTATTCATCACCCCGCCGGTGTAGTCAATACGATCGGTGTAGGGAATGAAACTGTGCCAGGACTGGCGCTCAGCCATTTTTTCCGCGCCCCGATGGTGGTAGCCAATGTCTGGCACACAGTCGATGATTTCCTCACCATCGAGTTGCAGCACAATACGAAAGGCACCGTGGGCGGAAGGGTGATTGGGCCCCAGGTTCAGGAACATGAACTCCGCGCCGTCCCGTTCTCTGGCCATGCCCCAGGCTTCGGGCACAAACTGGAGGGCGTCCTGTTCGGCCCTCTGGCCTTCCACCGTCAGGGTGTAGGGGTCGAATTCCGTCGCCCGGGCGGGGTAATCCTTGCGCAGGGGGTGCCCCGTCCAGGTGGGTGGCATCAGGATGCGTTCCAGATGCGGGTGTCCGGGAAAGCGGATGCCGAACATGTCCCACACCTCCCGCTCATACCAGTTGGCTGCCGGGAAAACGCCGGTGGCGGTAGGGACGCTCAGGTCTTCCTCGGCCAGACCAACTTTGAGCATGATGTCGCGATTACGGGCAATGGACATCAGCTGATAGAAGACGGTGAAATCCGAATCGGGCAGGCCCTGGCGATGGCCGCGCAGCCGCTCGTCTATCGCCGACAGGTCGTACAGCAGATCGAAGGGCGCATCCAGGATCTTCAGATAGCCCAGGATATTGGTCAGTTCCGTCCGCAACACCCAGAGCACGGGCATGCCGGTGCGGGTCTGCTGCCAGCACAGCACAGCCTCGCCAAAGTCCCGTTGCAGGGCTTCGACCAGTTCAACGTCGGCGTTTTCTGCGCTACTGCTCATGCTCGTGGTTTGACTCCTGGCAATCCGTTGGAAACGACGGCAAGCGGCTTTAGAGGTCGTCGGGGCTCCTCAATTCCGTGGCCTGGATTCGCTGATCCCGCCATTTCACCCGCTGCGAGGGCATCTCGGCCCGGTAAACGCCCTGGTCACCCACCACCCAGGACAATGGCCGACGCTCCTCCTGGATGGAGTCCTGCAGCAGTTGCAGACCCTGCAGGAACGCCTCCGGGCGGGGGGGGCATCCGGGCACGTAGACATCCACCGGCAAAAATTTGTCCACGCCCTGAACCACCGAGTAGATGTCATACATACCTCCGGAATTGGCACAGGAGCCCATGGAAATAACCCATTTCGGCTCTAGCATCTGGTCGTACAGTTGCTGGATAACCGGGGCCATCTTGATGAAACAGGTGCCGGCAATCACCATGAAATCCGCCTGTCTGGGCGAGGCCCGGATCACCTCCGAGCCGAACCGGGCAATGTCGTGGGGCGAGGTAAAGGCGGTGGTCATTTCCACGTAACAACAGGAGAGCCCGAAGTTATAGGGCCAGAGGGAGTTTTTCCGGCCCCAGTTCACCACCGAATTAAGAACCTCGCTGAGCTTGCCGGTAAAGACATTGCGCTCAAGCTGCTGTTTCACCGGATCCTCAGTTTTCTCCCGACGATCAACCGGATAACGGGCGCTCCCTCCCGCTGAACCCTCGGCCCGGGTCAGGTTATAGGCCATGGAATGCCTCCATTGATGCTCACGCCTCCTCGCAAGCCCGATCCTCCAAAAGGGGTCCGGGACACCCGGTGAAAGCGTTGCTAAGAACCGTTTTTGCCTGCTGGCCGGCTTTTCGGCGCCCAGTCCAGCGCACCGGTGCGGGTGTCGTATATGAGGCCAGCCAGCAGGATAAAAATAAACACAGCAGCGCCCCAGAACCCGGTCCAGCCGACTTCTCGGATGACGATAGCCCAGGCAAACAGGAATACCGCCTCGAGGTCAAAGATCACGAACAGCATAGCCACCAGGTAGAACTTGACGGAAAAGCGCTGGCGCGCACTGCCGGCACCGACAATGCCGGATTCAAAAGGAAGGGACTTGCTGATACCGTGGCTGTGCCCGCCAAGCAGGCTCGACACGCCCACCATGACGGCGCACAGACCAGCCACGGCAAAGATAAAAAAGCCAGTGGCCCAGTACTCGGCAATGCCATTCGCCACAGTTTGCGACATGGGGGTTCCTCTAAACTGCTGACGGCGGTTGCTTTCAAACACCTACACAAAACCTAGCAACGTCTTGCCTATTGAGCAAATGGCGTCGCTAACAGGGGAAACACGACGTTCGCCTCCAGGCCGTCATCGTTCACGACAAGCTGCGTCTGTTCACGGGTTTCCAGTAACGACAATTCCACGCACGGCTCAGACCATCTACCCGCATTGTCCAGAAGGTTGCCGAGCATTTCATTGGGGTCATGTTCCTCAATCGGCCATCGGCGTTCCTGCGTCAGATCAGTAGTGAGCTCATGGAAGATTTCATCCACGAGTTGAACCACCATCCCCGTGTCGACGTTGTGGAACTCAAACCGGGGACTCAGCTGTCAGCTACTCACAAGTCAATAGTTCCGGGAATATCAGGCAACGCCTTTATTCCCGTAAACACCGGTTCCCACCGATAAAACCAAAACATTGAACTGGTTCCGGCCAATCCTAATCCGGTAAAGCTTGTATCAAGGCTCAAGGGGAGAGTGCTACGGTCGGGCTCGGCCAGATGCAACTCAGCATCTGGCGCGCGGCCCAGGTAACAGGAAGTGGCGGCATTAAAAGTCGCCTATGGGGTTAGTCGTGGCTGATCATGATATGTCGCACAACGGTGTAGTCCTCAAGGCTGTACATGGACATATCTTTGCCATAGCCCGACATTTTCACTCCTCCATGGGGCATTTCCGAGGCCAGCAGCATATGGGTATTGATCCAGGTGCAACCATAGCGGAGTTTTGCCGCCAGACGAGCGGCTCGGGAGGTGTCCCTTGTCCAGACTGAAGATGCCAGGCCGTAAATGGAGTCATTGGCGAAATCGAGCACCTGGGATTCAGTCGCGAATGATGTCACGGAAACGACAGGGCCGAAGACTTCTTTCTGGACAATTTCATCAGCCTGCCTGGCGTCTGCAATCACGGTTGGCGCAAAGAAGTTACCGGGTTGGTCCAGCCTGCCACCCCCGGTGGTAATCCTGATATGCTCCAATGCCGCGGCACGTTTTACAAAGCCCTCGATTCGCTCAAGATGTGCCTTGCTGACTACCGGCCCAATTTCACTATCTTCCTCAAATGGCTTTCCCACCCGGATGGTGCGCACGGCGTCGGTCAATGCGTCGACAAACCGGTCGTATATGGATTCATGGACATAGACTCGGGATGCTGCTGTGCAGTCCTGCCCCGCATTGGTGAACGCGAAATTCTTCACGCCATCAACGGCTTTATCGAAATCCGCGTCCTCAAAAACGATAACCGGGGCTTTACCGCCCAGTTCCATGTGTGTCCGCTTCATCGTGGCAGCCCCACCACTGACGATGGCTTGACCGGTAGGGATTGATCCTGTCAGTGACACCATGTCGACGTCCGGATGTGATGTCAGTGGCGCGCCGACTGTCTGTCCACGACCAAAAACGATATTGAGAACGCCGGCCGGCAGCTTGTCCTTGAGCATGGCTGCAAGCTGCAGGGTTGTCAGTGGTGTTAGTTCAGACGGTTTGAGAACGACGGTGTTCCCGGCTGCAAGTGCAGGCCCCAGCTTCCAGGCGGCCATCATCAACGGATAATTCCATGGGGCAATTGAGGCAACAACGCCAATCGCGTCGCGGCGAACCATGGAGGTGAAGCCAGGCAGGTATTCGCCGCCGGCAGAGCCGTTCATGCAACGGGCAGCACCGGCAAAAAATCGAAAAATATCAACGACAGCAGGAATCTCTTCGTCCAGCATCAGGTGGTACGGCTTTCCCGTGTCCAGACATTCCAACTTTGCGAATAACTCGGCATTGTCTTCGATCAGGTCTGCAATGCACAGCATATGGAGTGAACGATCCTTGGGGGTCAATTCCGACCAGCCAGCAAATGCAGCACGTGCGGCTTTGACCGCCTCATCCACCTGCGATTCGGTTGCTTCGCTGATGCCCAGAACGCGTTCGTCGCTATGAGGGGACATGATATCAACGGACTCGCCCTGTCCAGCCACAAGCACCCCGTTGATTAGCATCTGGTGTTCAATATCTTTGATCATTTGGTTCATGGCTTGGTCCTTATCGGTCTTTGGTGAGCCAGTAGGAAAGCAGTACGGGAAGCATGGTCATCATCATGACCAGCAGTGCCACTACATTGGTGATGGGCACATCACGCGGCCGGGATAGCTGGTTGAGCAACCACAACGGAAGGGTCGGCTCATGACCCGCGGTAAAAATCGTCACAATCAACTCATCGAAAGACAGCGCGAATGCCAGTAGGCCCCCCGCAAACAGGGATGCTCCCAGGTTGGGCAGGATGATGTGCCAGAAAGTCTGCCAGGCGCTTGCTCCCAGGTCATAGGAAGCTTCGACGATGTTGAATGAAATGCGGCGCAGCCGGGCGACAACATTGTTGTAGACGATCACCACACAGAAGGTTGCGTGCCCGATGGTGATGGTCGCCATACCCGGGGTGATGCCGGCTGACTTGAATGTGCTCAGCAGCGAGAGGCCGGTGACAATGCCGGGCAGTGCGATAGGCAGGATCATAATCAGCGTGAAGGCATTTTTGCCAGGGAAATTGTTCCGGTAGAGTGCCAGCGCTGCCAGTGATCCCAATAACAGTGCGATCAGCGTGGATATCGCCGCAATCTGTAGGGAAAAGCCGACCGCCTGAAAGATGTCATCACGCTCGGCGGCCTTGAAGAACCACTCGACCGTGAACCCTTTGGGCGGGAACGAGAACGCCGATTCCTCGGTATTGAAGGCATAGATCAGAATGATCAGTATCGGGAAATATAGAAAGCAGATACCCGCCAGCGCAAGCCCTTTCAGCAGCCAGGTCGATTTATCAGAGTGCATCGAACGCCCCCGCCCTTTTGGCAAAGTAGAGATAGACCGCGATTATCAGGATCGGTGCCAGAGTGAAAGCCGCCGCCATTGGCATATTGCCGATCGAACCCTGCTGGATGTAGACCATGTTGCCAATAAACAGGCCGGGCGGACCCACTAGCTGCGGAACGATGTAGTCACCAAGCGTCAGAGAAAAGGTGAAGATGGAGCCGGCAATAACACCGGGAATGCAGAGTGGCAGAATGACATGGCGAAACGTCTGGAAAGGGCGTGCGCCAAGGTCATTCGACGCATCCAGCAAACTCGTCGACAGCCGCTGCAGAGCCGCCTGTATCGGCAATATCATGAACGGCAACCAGATATAGGTGAATACCAGAAAACGTCCCACATTGGAGGTGGACAGGGTATTGCCACCAATGGACGGTATATCAAGGATCGCATGCAGTACGCTGGTCAGGCCCAGTCCATCAATGATCCAGTAAGCCACACCTTCCTGCGAGAGGATAAGGGTCCAGGAATACGCCTTGACGATATAGCTGGTCCACATGGGCAGGATGACGGAGATATACAGAAACGCCTGCATCTTCCCCGAGGCATGACGCGTCATGTAGTAGGCCACAGGAAAGGCGATAACCGCGCTGAATACCGACACCGCCAGTGCCATGGTGGCTGTTCTGATAATGATGTCGGCGTTGGCGGGTGTGAACAGATTCCTGATGTTCTCGAGACTGAAATCCCTGACCACAGTCATGGTGAAGTCATCGAAGGTATAGAAGGACTGGCTCAGCAGATGCAGCAGTGGATAGATATAAATCACCAGAAACCAGACGGCGGGCAGGCCGAGTAGCAGTATCAGCTTCAGGCGTGGCCGGTTGAACAGAGATCTCGAGTTGCTGGCGGTGGCACGGTTTTCCGTGATAGCAGGCATCATGACACCGGTTCCTCCAGCCTCACCATGTCCGCGCGGTCCCAGCTGATACTGACGGGCTGGTCGCCCAGCGAGCTGCGATCAAAGACATAGGGAGGCTGGACCAGTAACGTCCGATGGTTGGGCAGCCGGACTTCAATTTTGGTTACCGCGCCCTGGTAGAAAATTTCGGACACCTGGCCCTGCAATGTCATATCGCCTTGGCCGCTGTTGAGTCGGATTTTTTCCGGGCGCAGTGCGAAAACCTGAGGGCGGTCGATGAAGTCGGGAAGCAGGCTGTTATCAATGATGTTTGCCGTTCCCATAAAGTCGGCAACAAAGCGGGTTTTCGGCGACTCGTAGAGTGTTTCGGGGGTGCTGATCTGCTCAATGCGGCCCTGGTTGAATACTGCTATCCGGTCGGACATGGACAAGGCTTCGCCCTGATCATGTGTGACGAAGACGAAAGTGATGCCCAGCTGTTTCTGCAGGGCCTTGAGTTCACCCTGCATCTGTTCGCGAAGCTTCAGATCCAGTGCGCCCAGCGGTTCATCCAGCAGTAACACCCGGGGCTGGTTCACCAGTGCCCGCGCCAGTGCCACGCGCTGCTGTTGCCCACCGGACAACTGGTTGGGTCTGCGATTAGCGACGTGCGCCAGATCCACCAGTTTCAGCGCATCCTTGACCCGGATTGCACGGTCTTTGCGCCGAACCCCTTTGACCATCAACCCGTAACCGACGTTGTCTTCGATGGTCATATGAGGAAACAGGGCATAGTCCTGGAAGACCGTATTCACGTTGCGTTTGTAGGGAGGAAGCCATGTGGCATCTTCACCGTTAATGTAGATGGTGCCAGACGTTGGCTGCTCAAATCCCGCCATCAGGCGAAGGCAGGTGGTCTTGCCCGACCCGGAAGGTCCGAGCATGGAAAAGAACTCACCTTCATTGACTGTAATAGACACATCATCGACAGCCTTAACATCGCCAAAGTGACGTTTCACATTCTCAAAGATCACTGACATAAATGACGCGGATTCCTGAAATTGACGGCAATCGAGCCTGTCCCCGTTACGCACAGGAACAGGCTCCCGGCAGGCGGGGGGGGGGCTAGCGGCCACCCATGATGGCGATGTAATCCTGCGTCCAGCGACTGTATGACACGCAGCCCTTGTCGCCGTCACACTGAGCTCTCGGAGTCTTCCAGAACGAGACCTGTTCGAAATGGTCTGCACCATTGGCCTTGCAGCCATCTTCGCCCAGCAAATCGTTGCCTTCACAGGCTGCGGGTACGGCGGGTACGGAACCAAACCAGGACGCCAGGTCACCCTGCAGCTTGGGCGTGATTGACCAGTTCAGCCAGGCATAGGCGCACTCCTGGTTTTCAGCATTTGTAGCCAGCATGGTGGTATCTGCCCATCCCGTAACGCCTTCTTTGGGGAAGGTTGTTGCAATGGGCTGACCTTCCGCCTTCAGGGCATTGGCCTGGAAGGGCCAGGCGCTGGACGCAACAACGCCTTCATTCTTGAAATCACTCATTTGCACGTTGTAGTCGTGCCAGTAACGATGCAGCACGTCATGCTGTTTACGCAGCACGGCCAGGACAGCCTGATACTGATCTTCATTCAGTTCGTAAGGATCGGTGATGCCGAGTTCAGGCCGCTTGTCTTTGAGGTAAAGCGCAGCGTCAGCGATATAGATCGGTCCATCGTATGCCTGAACCCTGCCCTCATTGGATTTGCCGTCCGGGAGTGTCATGGCTTCAAAGACCACATCCCAACTGTCAGGCGGAGTAGGAAATACATCGGCATTGTACATCAAGAGGTTGGGGCCCCACTGGAAAGGCACGCCGTAGTGCTCGCCGTTGATGGTAAACCAGGCACCATCCTGCAAGCGGGGATCTATCGAGTCCCAGGCCTTTATTCTGCTGATATCGATAGGCTGAACGCGCTTGCCAAAAATCAGGCGAAGCGAGGCGTCACCCGACGCGGTGACCAGATCATAACCGCCTTTGGCCATCAAACTGACCATCTCATCCGAGGTCGCTGCAGTCTTAACGTTAACCGAGCAGCCGGTATTTTGTTCAAACTGGGTCACCCAGTCGTAATTGGGATCAGTGTCCCCGCGTTCGATGTACCCCGGCCAGGCCACGATGTTGACCTGACCTTCCAAGCCCTCGGCAGCATAAGCGCTGGTGCAAATAAGGGTGAGCGAAAGCGCCGCTAGTTTCAGATTAATTATTTTCATGGCCGATACCTGTCGTCTGAGTGAGCCGCGTTGTTAGCACAACGTATTTTACTTGTTGTTGAAGATTCTTTTTTTATGAGTTCTTTCCTAGAGCTTATTCAGCAATCGCGGGGCATAGCCAATACAAAATAAAGAAGCCTGCCATTGAAAAAATCGATATCTCGTTGAATAATGAGCTTCCCGTAACGAATCATCGGATTTCGGGCCCGGCATAACGGATACCCTGCAGGAGCATGGCGACATGTTTTCGTTCAGGCAGATTCAATACTTCATTGCGGTTGCAGAGACTGGCTCGGTGTCATCGGCGGCCAATGCCGTACATATTTCCCAGTCGACGCTCACAACCGCCATCAAACAGCTTGAGGACGATGTCTGCGTCAGTCTGTTCGCTCGGCATTCCAAGGGCATGGAGCTGACCCATTCCGGCCATCAGTTTCTGCGTCAGGCTTACCAGATAATGTCGGCCGTCGACAACGCAAAACGAAGCCTGACCGAGGCAACCGATGAAGTCATTGGTGCCCTCAACATTGGTGTGACAAGCCTGGTCTCAGGTTACTATCTCGCTGACCTGCTCTCCGGTTTCAAGAAAATTTATGGCAACGTGGAACTGCGTGTTTTCGAGGACGACCGTTCCTACATCGAACATTTGCTGGTCAATGGTGAACTGGACGTGGGGGTGCTTCTTCTTTCCAGTATCGAGAACCACAAAGCGCTCAATACCGAAGTTCTGACCTATTCCCGTTACCGGGCGTGGTTACCGCCGCACCACCCTCTGTTGCTGGAAGAGTCCATCAGCATGGACCAGTTGTTGCGGGAACCCCAGATTCTGCTCAGAGTTGATGATCTCAGCGATCAGATCCGAAGTCTGTGGCGCGGCTTTTCGCAGGAACCGGAAATCGCCATTCAGAGTGGTTCTGTAGAGGCGGTGCGAAGCCTGGTTTATGCTGGAATGGGAGTGGCTCTGATGCCGGATATGACCTACCGCCCCTGGTCACTGGAAGGTGATCGTGTTGAAGCGCGGCAGATCATTGATCTCTCCGACACGCTGGACATCGGACTGGCCTGGCGTCGGGGTGGTCGTCGCAACGCACTGGTTGAATATTTTGTGTCGGTGGCACGGGAGCAACTGCCATCGGCTTCAGGATCCGCCCTGCCTATATAGAGTTATGCATAATGATTGATGATTGGCCCACAGAGTTACTGATCGGCGGCCAGCTTTGCACTGGCTTGGGCGCAGCCGAAACCATCTATGACCCGAGGACCGCCCAATCGCTCGGCGCGGTACCTGAGGCCTCGGCCAATCAGGTCGATGACGCTATAGCACAGGCCAGCACCGCTTTTCATGCCTGGTCGCGAATGTCCATTAACCAGCGCTCCAGGCTGCTACTGTCGATTGCCGAAACGATAGAGCGGACGAAGCCATGGCTTGCCGGCCTGGAGACGATCAACTGTGGCAAAAATCCCGGTCAGGCGCTGGATGAAGAGGTCCCGGCCGCCGCGGACACCTTTCGATATTACGCGGGCCTGATTCGTAATCAGGCGGCCCCCGTGGCCCAAGAGTACTGCCCGGGGCAGACCAGCTTTGTGCGGCGATCAGCCGTCGGCGTCGTTGTCGCCATCGCACCATGGAACTATCCCGTCATGATGGCGGCCTGGAAAATTGCTCCAGCTCTTGCGGCGGGTAATACCGTCGTTTTCAAACCATCCGAGCTGACGCCTTACACGGCGCTTGCGCTCGCCCGCCTGATTGCGTCGGTGCTGCCCCCGGGTGTTTTGAACATTGTCACCGGGCGGGGTGAGAGCGTGGGTCGCCAGCTCATCGCAAACCCCCGGGTCCGTATGATTTCTCTCACAGGCGGCATTCCAACGGGCCAGAAGATCCTTCAGGCAGCCCATAAATGTGTTAAACGAACACACCTTGAACTCGGCGGCAAAGCGCCGGTGCTTGTCCTTGACGATGCCGATGTTGAAAAGACCGTGGCCGGCGTTGCGCGCTATGGCTATTACAATGCGGGGCAGGATTGCACGGCCGCGTGTCGCATTTTCGTTCAGAAAGGGATCTACGACCAGTTTGTTGAAATGCTGTCGGAGCGGGTTCGCGGGCTCCGGTTCGGGGTGTCACGGCAGCAGGATGATGTTGGACCGCTGATCAGTGATCGCCAGCGCAATAGTATTGCCAGTTTTGTGGAGCGAGCCAGGGAGCAGTCTCATATCGATGTGGCAGTGGGTGGTTATATTCCTGATCTGGAGGGATATTTTTATGCTCCAACGCTGATTGTCGGAGCTCAACACTCCGATGAGATTGTTCAGGCCGAGGTCTTTGGGCCAGTGGTATCGGTCACCTGCTGTGACGACGAGCAGCAAGCTGTTAGCTGGGCGAATGCCTCCGAATACGGTCTCGCGTCTTCAGTCTGGTCAGCCGATATCGGTCGGGCGATGCGCGTAGCTTCGGAGCTGGAATACGGTGCGACCTGGATTAACAGCCACTTCCTCCTCGCCAGCGAAATGCCGCACGGTGGATTAAGGGCGTCTGGATACGGTAACGATCTCTCGGCGTTTGCCTTAGATGATTACTCTGTTATGCGGCATATCATGGTTTCGCACTAATAGACGATTTATGGGAAATATAATTGATTCTTGGTGGGTAGCTCCCTCCAGCTCTATTTTTTTTGCCCAACCAGCTCAGGCGAACGTTCCCGGATTCATATCGATTGGGACAAACATCAATATACAACTGGTTCGAATCATCCCTTATCCGGTAAAGTTTACATTCACGCTCCTCGGTCAGTTGATTAACCCAGCGCCGGATAGCACTTTCACCGACCCCCAGGGACACACTGGCCCGAGGTATCGTATAGCCTTGATCCAGCACCAGGCTGGCTGCTTCCTGTTTGAACTCAGGAGAAAAAGAACGTCGCTTTCTGATCATCAGACACCTCGTTTATGGTGGTGATCTTACCACCTACGTTGGTGTCCGGAATCATTGAACCACTACACTTTGAATTAAGTTGGTCAGTGTCGTCCCCGGTCGTCAAACCTTATAGCCGGTTGCTCAGGTCACGCAGTTCCCGCACTGCAACACTCGCCATGGATACGTCCAGGGCCAGTTGAGAGACAATCTCGCCAGACATAGCATGCCAGCGGGACAGATTGCCATTCTGGCGTTTGAGCCATGCACTCACGGCGTCTGGACCGTTGGAGCTTACCCCGGCCGGTTCAGACAGTACCGTTTCGGTGATCGTCTGTTGCAAGCGGGTTAACTCTTCCCTAATCCCTTCACGGGCGACCGCCTGCCAATGGGTGTCTACCTCCATGCCGCGGATTCGCTCATCAAAGTCCTGCAACTTCAGAGTTTCGCCAATGGCGAAATAAACCTCGGAGGTTTTCAGAGGTGACTGCTCGCTGCCGATGGCCGAGCGCACGATGCCAAGCAGGGCGTATAAGCTGTCAATAGCGGCAACCCGATTGGCCAGTTCCTCCGGAATACCCGCCTCGGTCAGGGCGGCCAGTCGGCGGTCGGTCGGCTCACGGGCACTACCGCACAGCAGGCCCGGCAGGGCGCTGATCAGGCCGGATACAGGTTGCTGGTATTGCTCGATCAAGGCTCCGAGATCCTGTTGTTCTCCAGCATTTCGGATAAACCAGCGGGTGGCGCGACGCATCAGACGGTTGAAGTCGGCCAGCATTTGCTGCTGAACCGCTGTGTCTACCTGATTGTCGAGTGCTTTAATGGCGGCCCGTGTGTCCGCCATGCTGAACACGTCACGAGCCAGTATGTAAGCCCGAACAACCTCCGTTGCGGCGGCTCCGGTGGAGCGGATGATCTGGTCGAAAAATGTAATTCCGACATGATTGACCAGTCCGTTTGCCAACTGCGTAGCCAGTATTTCACGACGCAAGCGGTGGTCGTGGGCCTGGCTCTGGTAAAGACCGGTGAGCTGTTGCGGGAAGGCCATATCGATCTGCAGTCGCAGATACGGGTCGTTGATCAAGTCGGAATCGATCAGTGACTCTTTGATTTCAGCTTTCGCATAGGAAATCAGCACCGACAGCTCCGGCCGTGTCAGGCTGGCGCCCTTTGCCTCAAGTTCCGTAAGGGCTTCATCGTCCGGCAGGAATTCCAGAGAACGGTTCAGCCGGCCTTGCTGTTCAAGGCGCTGGATTAGCCGGGCATATTCATTGGGGGCACGACGGGCATGGCTTTCGGCAAGGCTGATCGCCAGGGCCTGATCATAATTATTGGCCAGTACCAGTTTCGCCACACTGTCGGTCATATTCCGCAGCAACTTGTTGCGTTGCTTCATGGTCATGTCGCCCTGGGCAACAAGCTCGTTGAGCAGGATTTTGATGTTTACTTCGTGATCCGAGCAGTCCACACCACCGGCGTTATCGATGAAGTCTGTGTTGGCTTTGCCGCCAGCCTGACAGAATTCGATACGGCCGAGCTGGGTAAAGCCCAGGTTGCCACCTTCACCCAGCACCCGGCAGCGCAGTTCACAGCCATTAATGCGCAGGCTGTCATTGGCCTTGTCCCCCACATCGGCATGGGTTTCCGAAGAGGCTTTTACGTAGGTGCCAATGCCGCCGTTCCAGATCAGGTCTACTTTTGCTTTCAGCATCGCCTGAATCAGTTCGTTCGGCGAGAGCCGGTCCGCCTTGATCTCGAAGCAGTGCTGCATTTCCGGTGTCAGCTCTATCCACTTGGCCGCGCGGGAGAAAATACCACCGCCTTTGGAAATCAGCTCGCGGTTATAATCCTCCCAGCTGGACCGGGTCAGGCTGAACAGGCGCTTTCGCTCCTGATAGCTGGCGGCGGCGTCCGGCGTGGGGTCAACCAAAATATGCAGGTGATTGAAGGCACCCACCAGGCAGATATGCTCAGACAGCAACATACCGTTGCCAAAGACATCGCCGGCCATATCGCCTATACCTACAACCGTGAAGTCTTCGGTCTGGGTGTTCAGGCCCAGCTCCCGGAAGTGTTGTTTCACCGATTCCCAGGCACCACGAGCCGTGATGCCCATACCCTTGTGGTCATAGCCCTGGGAACCGCCGGATGCAAAGGCATCACCCAGCCAGAAGCCGCGCTCTTCGGCAATGCTGTTGGCAATGTCCGAAAAGGTAGCCGTGCCTTTGTCTGCGGCCACAACGAAATAGGGGTCATCACCGTCATGGCGTACCACCTCTTTCGGGGGAATCACATCACCACCCTGAAGGTTATCAGTGATGTCCAGCAATGCCGAAATAAACACCTTGTAGCTGGCAATGCCCTCGGCCTGAATGTCTTCACGGGAGCCGCCTTCCGGCAGTTGCTTGGCAACAAAACCGCCCTTGGCACCAACCGGAACAATCACGGCATTCTTGACCTGTTGGGCTTTCACCAGGCCAAGAACTTCGGTGCGATAGTCTTCCAGGCGGTCAGACCAGCGCAGGCCGCCGCGAGCCACTTTGCCACCGCGCAGATGCACGCCTTCCACCCGGGGAGAGTAAACGAATACCTCAAACATGGGCCTTGGCAGCGGTATGTCGGCGATGGCGTGGGGATTGATCTTGTAAGACACGTAGTCTTTCAGGTAGCCCTGCTTATCCCGCTGGAAATAGCTGGTTCGCAGTGTGGCCAGAATCAGTTCCAGATAACGCCGAAGCACCTGATCGTCGTTGAGGTTTTCGATTTTATCCAGCGCTTCAAGAATGCTGGCCTCTATGCGCTCCGACACCGCTGCGGCTTTGCGTTTCTGCCGGGAGGGTTCAAAGCGGGCACGGAACAACGCTACCAGTAGGCGGGTAACCTGAAGGTGTCGGGCCAAAGCCGAGGCAATGAAGGATTGACTGAACCCGAAACGGATCTGCTGATTATAACGGGAATATCCGCGCAGCATAGCAATTTCCCGCCAATCCAGGCCGGCGCCGATCACTAGCTGATTGAAGGAGTCGCTCTCGGCCTGACCATTCCAGACGGCGGTAAATGCGTCCTGAAACAGGGTTCTGACCTGGTCCAGGTCTACGTTTTCGGCATGTTGATAGCGGAGATTGAAATCGTGAATCCAGTATTGCTTGCCGTGTTCATCCTGCACCCGGTAGGGGTATTCACCCAGAACGCACATGCCCAACTGTTCCAGAACCGGGATTATATCTGACAGTACCAGTGGTGCGCCGGCATTGAAGAGTTTGAAATGCAGGATGTTCCCTGGCTCTTCCAGTAGATGATAGAAGCTGATGCCGATGGGATTGGTGTCTGTCAGCTCTGCCAGTCGCTGGACATCGCCAACAGCCCTCATTGGGGTGAAGTGCTGCTGGTAGGCGGATGGAAACGAGTTGCGAAACCGGTTGGCCAGGGAGCTTCCGTGTTCTTCACCACAGGTGGTGACCAAAGCCTGAGCCAGGTCATCATTCCAGGACCGGGAAATGGCGATAACTTCGTCCTCAAGGGCCTGGAAGTCCACTTGATTGATGACCTGGCTGTCTACCCGGGCAACAAAGTACACGCGGGTAAGAATTGATTCACTGTAATGCGTCGTAAACTCGATTTCCTGAGTCTTCAGGTGTTTTGCCAGCAACCGCTGAACCCGCAGCCTTTGCTCGGTATTGAAACTATCTCTGGGTAGAAAATACAGAAAGGTCAGGAACTTGCCACAGGAGTCCTTGCGGGTCAGCAAACTGGGCATCCGGCGCTCCTGAAGATTGAAGACCCCTAAAGCCAGATCGAGTAATTCGCTTTCGCTGGACAGAAATACTTCATCCCTGGGCAATTCATGAAGGACCTGAATCAGGGCTTTGCCGGCGTGACCATGGCGGCTGAAGCCACTGTTGGCCACCACATTTCCGAACTTGGTGCTCACCATCGGAATGCGATCCAGTGCGGATGTGTACACCGGAGCTGTGTAGAGCCCAAAGAGCCGGTGCTCGCCGCATACCCGACCTTCGGCATCGAATTTTTTGACGACCACCGTGTCGAGGTAAGCAGGGCGGTGTACCCGGGCCGCTTTACTGTATTTGACCAGTTGCAGCGGGCTGGTATCGCGCATGGCGCTCTGTTCGTTTTCAGTCAGGTCATTGAAAACCTGTTTGCGGATGGCTGATGATTCCCGCTTCAGGGTGCCCAGTTCGCGGCCGGGAATACGGCGTGCCGTAAGTTGCCCGTTGACATCATCGAATTCCAGCTCGTCTGCGGCCAGAAAGGTGAAGTTGTCCTCCAGAAGCCAGCCCAGAAACCGGGCGGCCTCCTGCGCTTGCTGTCCTTTCTGGTTCGCTAACCTGGCCTGAAGCTCACCGGTGCGATCGGTCATGGCCGGGTAGTCGCTGACGGCAGCAGCCACCAGCAGCTGTACGTCTGCCAGTGAACGGACCTGCTGTTTCATCCAGTCGTCATCGGTGTGGCGGTCAATTTCGACATACATGCACGATTCCGCCTTTTTCTCACCGCCGGCGGCCTGAAGCTTGCCGTTCTCCCGTTGGTTCCGGAGCACCGCGCTGTGAATTACGTGAATGCCGGCTTGCTGGCGGTTAAGCTCCATCCGCACAGAGTCCACCAAAAACGGCATGTCGTTGAAGAGAACCTGAATAACCGTGTGGTTGCTGTGCCAGCCATGCTGTTCCGGATTGGGGTTGAAGACCCTCACCTTGGGTGTCGTGCCATCAAAGCTTTGCAGAAACTCCCAGCTGGATAACGTAATCCCGTAAAGGCTCTCCAGAGGCGTTTGCACCAGATCGGAAGCCGGTGATGTATGGAAAAAGCTATGGGCGAAATCGTTTATCCGGACCGCCGTGTCCTGATCAAGCTCGCTGAACAGGCGGTCTTTGAGTTGCGAGAGAATGTTGTTTTTGGTGGTGCGGATGGTCATCTGCTTTGTGTCTCCAACTGTATTTTGTGCGGGGCACCCTGCAAGCCGGGTGTTGGCTTATAGCGCCATAATGTAGGCCGGCGACAGAAAACAATATTGCAAAGAGTCGACCTTGAATTTTGAAAATGCGTTCATCGCCTTTGCAGCGATTATAAGTCGGCGTCTGGCGTCATCAGTCGTGAATGGTGGAGCAGGGCACCTGATCCGGCGTTTGTTTCCTGCGGATCTTCGACCATGCGCTTGCGCTCTTCACGGGGGGTAATACCGTAATGGTTACGGTAAGCGGTGCTGAAGTAGGACGCACTGGCAAAGCCACACTCTATGCCTACCTGCAAAATCGGCTTGTCGGTGCGGTGAAGAATCTGCCGGGCTTTTTCCAGTCGCACCTGAAGATAATATCGGGAGGGCATGGTTTGCAGGTGTTGCCGGAATAGTCGCTCCAGTTGGCGCCGGGAAACACCAACGTGATGGGCCAGGTCGCTGGTGGAAAGAGGCTCTTCAATGTTCGCCTCGATCAGCTGCACCGCCTCAATGAGCTTGGGTTGGTTGGCACCTATCCGGGCCCGTAACGGTACTCGCTGCTGATCCTGACTGGTACGTATACGCTCGCAGACAAACTGTTCGGAAATGGCTGCAGCCAGATCCGCACCCTGCTGCTGGCCGATAAGGAATAGCAGCATATCCATGGCAGCAGTGCCGCCACTGCAGGTAAAGCGTGAGTTATCAATTTCGAACAGGTTGTTGGTCACCTGGATATGGGGGAAGTCTTCTCTGAGGCTATCCATATCCCACCAGTGAATAGTGGCCCGGTGGTTATTAAGAAGCCCTGCACATGCAAGAACATAAGAGCCTGTGCCGATTCCGCCAATGGCAAGGCTGGAGCGCTTTTCCTTTCTCAGCCAGGCAATGATGGTCTCGTTTCCTGTGCGCGCTATCGGGCTGGCCCCGCAGACAAATAAAATATCCAGCACGGGAAGTTGTTCCAGGCTGTATTCAACCTCGGTACATACTCCGGCACTGCTGATAACTGCGTTGCCATCCTGACTGATCAGGCAGCTGGAGTAGAGATCTGCGCCGGTAATCCAGTTTGCCATGCGCAGCGGTTCAATCGCCGATGAAAAGGCAATCAGCGAGAAGTTTGGCATTAGCAGAAAACCGATTTTCTGGCATTTTCCGGTAATTTCCATGAGCTTCACTGGCTCAGCTATCCATTTTCACGGTGGCATCACGGGTTATTTAAGTTACCGGCAAGACTAAACGCTTTTTTAAATTTTCACCCCTCTCTTACCTCCCTCAGGTCAGCTTAGTGCAATTTGGTGTCGCACTTTCGAAATTACCCGAACGGGTTATCCCAGATACTGAAGAAGACAATGAAGCCCAACGCCGGGCTCAAACCGGATTGAACAGAGGTTGAAAAAACGTATGAACAATAATCCCTTATCCCGTGCACTTTTTAACGACGTAATGGTACCTAATTACAATCCTCAGCCGATTATTCCGGTTCGCGGTGAGGGCAGCCGAATCTGGGATCAGGACGGCCGGGAATATGTGGATGTAACCGGCGGTATTGCGGTGAACGTGCTGGGGCATTGTCACCCTGCTTTGGTCGATGCTCTCAAAAATCAGGCAGACAATCTCTGGCATCTGAGCAATGTCTTCACCAACGAGCCGGCGTTGAAACTGGCACGTCAACTGACTGAGGCCACCTTTGCCGAGCGGGTGTTTTTCTGTAACTCAGGAGGTGAAGCCAACGAGGCCGCATTCAAGCTGGTGCGTAAATACGCTTTCGACCACTACGGCGAACATAAGAACGAAATCATCTCGTTCCGCCAGTCATTCCACGGTCGCACTCTGTTCACGGTTTCAGTTGGCGGCCAGCCAAAGTACCGCCAGGGCTTTGAGCCGGTGCCGGCCGGCATCACCCATGCAGAATACAACAACCTCGATTCACTGAAGGCTCTGATTTCGGACAATACCTGTGCCGTGGTTCTGGAGCCGATCCAGGGCGAGGGTGGTGTTATTCCCGCCGACCCCGAGTTCCTGAAAGGTGTGCGTGAACTCTGTGATCAGCACAACGCATTGCTGGTGTTTGATGAAGTGCAAACCGGCGTTGGCCGAACCGGCCACCTGTTCGCCTATATGGATACGCCGATGGTACCTGACATTCTCACGTCAGCCAAGGCTCTGGGCGGTGGTTTCCCGATAGGTGCGATGCTGACAACCAGCAAGATTGCAGACAGTCTTGGTATTGGAACCCACGGCAGCACCTACGGTGGTAACCCGCTCGCCTGCGCGGTCGCCGGAGCAGTGCTTGATCAGGTAAACCGTCCGGATGTTCTGGAAGGTGTTTTGCGTAAACGTGCACTGTTTGAAGAAGGGCTGGCACAAATCAATGCTCGCCACCATATCTTCAAAGAGATTCGTGGCAAGGGCTTGCTGATTGGCGCTGAGCTGGTTGACGCCTGGCACGGCAAAGCCGGCGAGTTTCTGGCGGCGGCCCGGGGCGAGGGTGTTCTGGTGCTGGTGGCTGGCCCCGACGTGTTGCGCATGGCACCGGCACTGAACATTCCGGAAGACGAAATTCGCCAGGCCATGGCACGCCTTGATGCCGCCATTGAAAAGAAACTGTCGGAGTGAACATGGTTTTTGATCCGAAGTTCCAGCCAGGCCTCGATTGGATTGACTCCAGGCAAGATGCCATGCTGCAGCAAACGATTGCGCTGGCTGAGGTCAATTCCGGTTCACTGAATGCCGAGGGCGTAAACCGTGTAGGCCAGATGCTGGCGGAACACTGCCAGCATCTGGGCGGGCAAGTTGAAGTGGTGCCGGTGGCGTCTTATCGCCATGTGTCCGGCCAGGGAAAGGTGGAAGAATTTCCGCTGGGTAATGCGATCCGGGTGCGCAAACGCCCGGAGGCTCCGCTCCAGATCTTTCTGTGTGGCCACCTGGATACGGTGTTTCCGAAGGATCACAGTTTTCAGAAGGTAAGCTGGCTGGATGACAACACACTGAATGGCCCGGGCGTTGCTGATCTTAAAGGTGGGTTGGTGGTTATGCTGACAGCTCTTGAGGCTCTGGAGCGAAGCAGCTTCAGCGACCGTATCGGCTGGGAAATCCTGTTCAACCCGGATGAAGAGATTGGCTCGCCATCATCAGCGAAGCTGATTACCGAAGCAGCGGAACGGGTACACCTCGGCATGATCTACGAGCCGAGTTTTCCGGACGGAAATCTGGCCGGGCAGCGCAAGGGCAGCGGCAACTTCAGCGTGGTGGTACGTGGCAGAGCGGCTCACGCGGGTCGTGAGCATCACTTCGGGCGCAATGCGATTCGGGCCATGGCAGACTTTGTCTCGGCCCTGGACAGCCTGAACGGCCAGAGAGATGGAGTAACCATCAATCCGGGCTACATTGAAGGGGGCGGGCCAGTGAACATCGTGCCGGATCTGTGTGTGTTCCGTTTCAATATCCGGTTGGAGCGCGCTGAAGATGAGGCCTGGTGCCAGGCACAGCTTGATCATCTGCTGGCCGCCACTGCGGAAAAAGACGGTTTTTCCATCGAACTGCACGGAGGTTTTGGTCGCAAACCCAAGCAACTCAGCCAGGCCAATCTGCGGCTGTTCGAACTTGCCAGGCAATGCGGAGACAGCCTGGGTATGCGTATTGAACACAAACCCACCGGCGGCTGTTGTGATGGCAATAATCTGGCGGCCGCCGGAATTCCGAACATAGACACCCTTGGCGTGCAAGGGGGCGCTATCCACTCTTCAGACGAATACATGAAGGTGGATAGCCTGGTGCAGAGGGCCAAACTGAGTGCCCTTATGCTTATGGAACTGGCAACCAGCCCGGATCTGGACTGGCTGGGAGTGGATTGATCATGTTGATACTCAGGCCTGTAAATTTCTCAGACCTTCAGGGCATAGAACGACTGGCGGTTGTTTGTGGTGGCCGGCTGACAACGCTGCCCGCCAATCGCGACCATCTGAGCGAGTTGATCAGTCGCAGTACCCGCTCGGTGGAAGCCTCTGTCGAAAAGCCTGGCAGTGAGAGCTACCACTTCGTGCTGGAAGACACGGTGGCCCACTCGATCGTCGGTATTGCTGGTATCGAAGCGGCCGTGGGATTAGGTTCTCCGTTCTACAGTTATCGCATCAGCGATGTGGTTCAGGCGTCCGCCGAACTGCAAATTCACAACCGCATTCCGGCACTGCACCTTTGCCAGGATTACATCGGTGCATCCCGGCTCTATACCCTGTTCCTTGAAGATGATTTCCGCAGCCCGGATAACCTCAGGTTGCTGTCGCTTTCGCGCCTGATGTTTATGGCAGCTCACCCGGAACGTTTTGCTTCCCGACTCATTGCCGAGTTGCAGGGCGTGACGGACGGCCAGGGTAAGTCTCCGTTCTGGGAAAACCTGGGGCGTCACTTCTTCAGTATGGAGTTACGTAAAGCGGTTTATCTTACCGGTATCGACTCCAAGAGCTTTATCGCAGACCTGTTGCCCCAGCATCCGGTGTATCTGCCATTACTGGGAAAAACCGCCAGGGCTGCTCTGGGGCGCCCGAGAAAAGACGCGGCCGAAGTATTGGAGCTGCTTGAGGAGCAGGGCTTTACCTACCGTAACTACGTCGACATTTTCGATGCCGGCCCAACCCTTGAAGCACCCACCCATATGCTGAAGGTGATGACGCAAAGCCGGCTGATGCCGCTGGCAGTCCGCGAGGAGGCGATGACCGCCGAGGATGGCCGGCCGGCACTGGTAAGCAATGATGGCCTGCAGGATTACTGCTGCCTGAAAGTGATGCTGAATCCGGCTGAGCCCACATTGAACCGCCCGGCAGCCGAAGCCCTGGGGCTTACCGATGGCAGCAGGGCCCGGGTCTATTGGCTTGATTAAGGCCACGCCTTCTATTATCTGAACATCTGGAGTAACAACAATATGATGGCAGTACGCCCCATTAGAGCGGAAGATCATCCGTCTCTGAGAGAACTCGCCCGTAAAACCGGTAAAGGCTTTACGTCCCTTCAGGATGACGACACCCAAGTGGCCCGCAAGATGGAAGCGGCCCTGGAGGCCTGGAAAGAGGGAGAGGTTCCCGACGAAGCTTTTTATCTGTTTGTTATGGAAGATACCGCCACCGGCAAGGTTGAGGGCATTTGCGCGGTCGAGGCCGCCGTGGGTGTGAGTGAGCCCTGGTACAACTACCACATGGGCACTTTGCTGCATTCGTCCCGTGAACTAGGCGTGCGGAATCTGGTGAACACGCTCACCCTGAGCAACGACCACACCGGCTACTCGGAACTGTGCACACTGTTCCTGGCTCCGGAGGGGCGCTACGGCAAGAACGGCGCGCTGCTTTCCAAATCCCGATTTCTGTTCATGGCGGAGTTCCCCGAACGGTTCAACGAATTCATGTTGGCTGAAATGCGTGGCTATGCTGACGAGCAGGGTGTGCCGCCCTTTTGGGAAGGCCTGGGAAAACACTTTTTCTCCCTGGAGTTCGCTCAGGCGGATCAGCTTTCGTCTATGGACAAGGTGTTTATTGCCGAGTTGATGCCCAAAAACCCTATCTACACCAATTTGCTGCCACAGGCGGCGCAGGATGCCATGGGGCAGACCCATCCGGAAACGACGCCTGCCCGGAAGCTGCTGGAAGCAGAAGGCCTGCGTTACACCGGATATATCGACATTTTTGATGGCGGACCAACTCTGGTTGCCAGAATGGATGACATCAGGGCCATCAACGACAGCAGCCATCGACGGGCCAGGTTGAGCGAGGTTGATCCGGAGGGTGAGCTCTACCTGGTGAGCAACACCGAATTTCTGAATTTCCGCTGCTGCCTGAGCCAGATTGCTGTCCTTGACGATGATTTGGTGGGCCTGCCTCAGGACGTGCTGGATGCGTTGAACATTACTGAAAATGGCCGGGTTCGAATTGTGCCGCTTTCCGCGAAAAGGAGTGCCTGATATGACTTTACCGGTTCTTATAAACAATCAGTGGGAAGTAGGCATCGGGCCCTCGTTGTCTTCCCTGAACCCGGCGACGGGAGAGGTTTTCTGGCAGGGCAATGCCGCCGATGAAGCCCAGGTGGCCGGCGCGGTAGAAGCAGCCAGAGCCGCAAGTAGCGGTTGGTCGCGGGCCGGATTTGAGCAGCGTGTAGCCATAGCTCGCCGTTTTGGCGAGTTGCTGGGCGAACACAAAGAGACTATGGCCCGCTGTATTGCCTCGGAAACCGGAAAACCTTTGTGGGAGGCCCTGACTGAAGTGGCCGCCATGATGGGCAAAATCGAAATTTCGGTGAAGGCTTACAATGAGCGCACCGGCCAGCGCAGTACCGATATGCCGGGTGCGAAGGCGGTGCTGCGGCATAAACCTCACGGCGTGGTTGCCGTGTTTGGCCCTTATAACTTCCCCGGTCACCTTCCCAACGGGCATATTGTTCCGGCCCTGATTGCCGGTAATACCGTGGTGTTCAAACCCAGCGAGCAGACGCCGGCGGTCGCCGGCAAGATGGCAGAACTCTGGCTCGAGGCCGGCTTGCCTGCCGGTGTTCTGAACCTGGTTCAGGGTGCGAAAGAAACTGGCATTGCCCTGGCCAATCACCCGAATATTGATGGCCTGTTCTTTACCGGCAGCTCCACCACCGGCGAAATTCTGCACCGGCAGTTCGCCGGCAACCCGGGTAAAATCCTGGCACTGGAAATGGGCGGCAACAACCCGCTGATTGTGGATGAAACCGTAGATGTGACTGCAGCGGTACACGAAACCATCCAGTCTGCCTACATTACCTCTGGCCAGCGCTGCACCTGCGCTCGCCGGTTGATGGTGCCGGCCGGTGAGTGGGGGGACAACTTCCTGGATGCCCTGGCCCGGGCGGTGGAGGCCATTCAGGTGGGTGGCGCCTTTGATGATCCCGCGCCCTTTATGGGCAGCGTGATTTCCGAAACCGCTGCACAGGGCGTTCTGGCTGCCCAGAAACAGCTGCTGGAGCAGGGCGGTTGTGCTCTGGTCACCAGCCGGCACCTGAAGCCGGGCACCGGGCTGCTTTCACCGGGGCTAATTGATGTCACGGCGGTAGCCGATGTGCCCGATGAAGAAATCTTTGGCCCGGTGCTGCAGGTATACCGCTACCAGAACTTTGATGAAGCCATACAGCTGGCCAACAACACCCGGTTCGGGCTGTCGGCTGGTTTGTTCAGTGAAAGTCAGGAACGTTTTGAAGACTTCTACGATCGGATTCGGGCCGGCATCGTGAACTGGAACAAGCAGCTGACCGGTGCGTCCAGTGCGGCGCCGTTTGGTGGCATGGGGGCCAGCGGAAACCACCGTGCCAGCGCCTTCTACGCGGCGGACTATTGCTCTTATCCCGTTGCCGGCATTGAGGCAGAAGAACTGGTTTTGCCATCCAGTCTGGCACCTGGCCTGAAAATCGGCTGAGCGGCTATTCTGACCGCTTTCACCCACTGAAGTAACCGAAAAAGACGCCTCGCAAAGGCGTCTTTTTCGGTTATGCGACCTGCATTTTCATAGTTGCGACGATTCCGGGTTGTCAAGCTTACGCGAGCGCTCATGCTGTGCGAATTTCTAACCGTCGCATAAAACAAGAAGGGTACATTTACATGATTCGCAAAAACCAACCCATGCCATTTTTTTGGGCGTTAACGCCCATCGTTCTGATGGTGGTGGCCATGTTGATCACCATCGTAGTGTTCGAAGGCGGGCCTCATATCCCCCTGGCATTTGGTACTGTGATTGCAGCGCTGGTGGCCTGGAAATTCGGCTTTAACTGGCAAGAAATTGAAGACAGTATTTACAAGGGGATACGCCTGGCGCTTCCGGCAGTGGTTATCATCATACTGGTTGGCCTGGCCATCGGTTCCTGGATGGGCGGTGGCGTAGTTGCGACCATGATTTTTTATGGTCTGAAACTACTAAGCCCCGAGCTGTTCCTGGTCTCTATTGCCCTGATGTGTGCCGTGGTATCGATAGCTATCGGTAGCTCTTGGTCCACCATGGGCACCATCGGTATTGCCGGGATGGGCATTGGTATCAGTATGGGCATTCCCGCACCTATGGTTGCCGGTGCTGTCATCACCGGAGCCTACTTCGGTGACAAGATGTCTCCGTTGTCCGACACCACCAACTTGGCTTCAGGCCTCACGGGCACGGATCTGTTTGTCCACATTCAGCACATGTTTTACACCACCATTCCCGGTTTACTGATTGCCTTGGCAGCCTATTGGTACATGAGCCTGGGTTTTGCCGCAACAGATGCCGAAGTGGCCAAAATCAGCAACACCATGGTAGTGCTTGAGAACAATTTTGTTATTTCACCCTGGCTGCTGGTAGTGCCCCTAACCGTCATCCTGATGGTCGCCAAGAAAATTCCGGCCTTGCCAGCTCTGGTTGCTGGTATTGTACTGGGTTTCCTGTGCCAGATATTTGTTCAGGGCGACAGCGTTGCCGTATCCGTCAGCGCGCTTCAAAACGGTTACGTGATTGAAACCGGTAACTCCGTGATTGATTCACTGTTCAACCGCGGTGGTATTGATTCAATGATGTACACCGTGTCCATGACCATTGTCGCCATGACCTTTGGCGGCGTGCTCGAAAACACCGGTATGCTGCAGGCAATCGTAGATAAGATGAAGGACATGACCAAATCGGCCAGAACTCTGATTCCGACCACTATCGGTTCCTGCTTCCTGACCAATGCTACCTGTTCCGAGCAATACATCTCGGTGGTTGTGCCGGCACGGATGTTCTCCAAAGTTTATCGTGAACGCGGCCTGCATTCCAAAAACCTGTCCCGGGCACTCGAAGACGGCGGCACACTGACCTCAGTCTTCATTCCCTGGAACACCTGTGGTGTGTTTATCCTCGCAACTCTGGGGGTGGGCGCCTGGGAATACGCACCCTACGCCATCCTGAACTTTGTGGTGCCGATCATTTCCATCATCTATGCCATCACCGGTTTCTCGATCGTTAAACTGAAGCCCGGTGAGGAGCAGGAGCCCTTGGTGATTAACGACGATCTGGCGTATCCGGACTACAAAGCCTGATCCCGGAACCCTTAAGCCCATTGGTCGCTACCGGAGCACCAATGGGCTTTTTTCGTCAGATCATCAGCGCTGAGGTTGATACCCGTGGAGAAATTCCCCCGCTTGCTCTGGAACGAAACCAAACTTCGCGAGAACATCCGCTTCCTCAAAAGATCCTGTGATAGCCAAACCTGGCCAGTCATTTGGGTGCCCGTCACCAAAGCCACCTGTGCTCATCCCGATATTGTCAGAGTACTTCTGGATGAAGGCATTTCGGAAATAGCCGATTCCCGGGTCGACAACCTGAAGACAATCAAAGCCTTGTTACCTCGTTGCAAAACCCTGCTGCTTCGTCTCCCGGGCTGGCACGAAATTAAAGACGTGATCAAATACGTAGACACCAGCCTGATCTCGGAACAGGAAACCCTGAGCCGACTCCAGGCCGAAGCCAAAGCGGTCGGCGTTATTCACCAAGTGATTCTGATGGTCGAACTTGGTGATCTGCGAGAAGGCGTGTTACCGGAGCACATACTGGATTTCGGGAGGTTCATTCTTGAGCAAGATCACATCGACTGGTGCGGTATCGGCACCAACCTGACCTGCTATGGCGGCATTCTGCCCACGCCCGAGAAAATGCGTGATCTCCTCATCCTCCGTGACAAGATCATGGGGGAACTGGGGCACCGCCTGAGCATTGTGTCCGGCGGTAATTCGAGCTCACTGCCACTCCTATTGGATGGTGATATGCCGGAGGGTATTAACCACTTGCGGCTCGGGGAAGCACTATTTCTGGGTAAGGAAACCGCAAAAGGGCAACCTGTGGCTGGCATGCACTGTGATGTGTTTACACTGGAAGCGGAGGTGATTGAGGTAAAGATCAAAAACTCTGTACCTCAGGGGCTAAGTGGCATGGATGCTTTTGGAAAGGTACAGGAGTTCGACGACCTCGGTCGGCACACCCGGGCCATTGCTGCGATCGGTCGGCAAGATGTACCGGTAGAAGAGCTCACTCCCGAAGATGAGACCATCACAATCTTGGGGGGAAGCAGTGATCACCTGATTCTGGACGTCGCCAATGATGCGGTGCAGTTAGGCGACATAGTGGGCTTCCGGTTGAACTATGCCGCATTACTACAGGCTATGACGTCTCCCTACGTAGCCAAGGTACGGGCTACTGCGGCTTCGCTATGAACCCGGTCGGGCTGCATTCCGCCCCGGGCCGGTATCAGAGAAAAATGCCAGAAAACGTTTCTCCTCAACCTGTGCCTCATGGAGCGTTACAGGCTGGAACCAGAATGGCGCCAAGGCTGGTGCCTTCCGATATCAGCCTTTCTCCCAACGGATGCAGCGTGGGGGCGTTCAGGCGTGCGCCCATCCGGTCAGTTTGCGGACTCAGGGTGTATGGGTTGCTGAAAAACGATTCAAGAACCGATGCGGGAAAACGGTCGATTTGAGCACCAGGAATGTAAGCGGTCGTTCCACGACGTAGTTGACCTACTTCTCCTCACGCGGAGGCCGGAGTACTCCTGGTGAGACTTTATATTGTGTCGTTCCATTCTCAGCCGGCACGAACACGCTCTTGCGATTGATCTTGGTGACGATCCCCAACACGGCTCCTTTCTGGCCCTCGATGGTCACTTTCAGGCCCACCCGCAACTGGCTTAGCGCCTGGAGATTTTCCCGGTCCCGGAGTTCGTCGATGCGCCGGCAGATGCAGTGGTTCAGCTCCACCGACTGGTCGAGGCTCATGTCTTCAATGCGCATACGCGACCTCACTGGCCGATGCGCTGCAGCATGTCCACCAGGCAGGTGTAGGGGTTAACACCGTGCAGCTCGCAAGTGCTGATCAGGCTCTGGATGATGCCCAGGTGTTCCGCGCCCAGTTCGGTCCAGCAGAACAGCCAGTTTTTCTTGCCCATTGGAATTGGGCATAGGGCCCGCTCCAGGTGGTTGGTGTCTGGCTGCACGTCCGGGTTTTCCAGGAATGCGGTCAGGCTGGCTTCCCGGCTGAGTACGTTGTTCAGGGCCTCGGCCAGCGGGTCGCTGGGCACCTGTTCGATGTGGGCCTGCCCGGCCCTGATGACCGGCTTTGATGAGCGTCCCATCCATGGCCAGTACCCGGCTGCGTAGCAGGTCGATGGCGCGCCTGACCAGGTTGGTCAGGGTAGCTGCGGCTTACGGGGTACGCTGGTGTTGGCGACACGCCAAATGAAAAAGTGGCGGAGGCCATAGAAGTTATTGAGGAATCCGTAGATCAACTCGAAAGCGCGGGCAGACCAAATAACGGTATATGAACTATTGAGCCTCGTTCGCATTAACTTTGACAGCAACTCACTGAAAAATGGTGATGATGAAGTCGACACTGGCGCTTTAGTCAAAAGGTTTTCAAGTCCAACAGCCTTAACACGATACCCTGATCAATTGCCCCTTGAGCACAAAGGATTACGTAGCCCATACTCAAGACATAAGAATTCTTATGTCCTACCTTGAGAGGGGGAAGCGTCCTACCTAAGCCATCTATCTTATTGTTTTTTTATTGATTATTTTAAATGGAGCGGGTGAAGGGAATCGAACCCTCGTATGCAGCTTGGGAAGCTGCCGTTCTACCATTGAACTACACCCGCATAAGCAGTGGCCGCGATTGAAATATAAGCGGACGGCCCGCTTTTGGGCAAGCCCTGTTTTTGGAGATTGAATGGACCCAACCCTCACCCTCGTCGGAGCCCTGATGCTGGTGATCAGTATCGTGCTCAGCCCGCTGTCCAGCCGCGTCGGCATGCCGGTGCTGCTGATCTTCCTGGTGGTGGGCATGATGATGGGCGAGGATGGCCCCGGCGGCATCGAATTCGATAATTTCGAACTGGCCTTCCTGATCGCCAACCTGGCCCTGGGGGTGATCCTGCTCGATGGCGGTATGCGCACCCGGGCAGAAACCTTCCGGGTGGGCCTGAGACCGGCGTTGGTGCTGGCTACCCTCGGCGTCTTCATGACTTCCGCCGGCGCGGCAGTGGTCGCCCGATGGGTGTTCGACCTGGAGTGGCTGACCGCCCTGCTCATTGGCGCCATCATTTCCTCCACCGACGCCGCGGCGGTGTTCTCGCTGCTGCAGGGCCGGGGGCTGCACCTGAACGAGCGGGTCAGCGCCACCCTGGAGATCGAGTCCGGCAGTAACGATCCCATGGCCATTTTCCTGACCCTTTTGCTGGTCACGCTGATTGGCAACGGCGGGGCGGGCGCTACCTGGTCGGCATTGATAATGCTGGTCCAGCAGTTCGGCATCGGCGGTGTCGCCGGTCTGTTGGGAGGTTTTGCCGTGGTAGAGCTGACCAACCGTATCCGACTGACCCCGTCCCTGTACCCGCTGCTGGTGGCCGCTGCCGGAATATCCGTGTTCTCCGCCACCAACGCCCTGGGCGGCTCCGGTTTCCTGGCCATCTATCTGACCGGCGTGGTGATTGGCAACCGGCCTGTGCGGATGATGCCGATGATTCTCCAGGTCCATGACGGCCTGGCATGGCTGGCCCAGCTGTGTCTGTTCCTTATGCTGGGCCTGCTGGTGTCACCATCGGAATTGCTGCCCCTGGCTGGCAGCGGTCTGATCCTGGCCCTGGCGCTGATCTTTGTCATCCGCCCGGCCACGGTCTTTGCCACACTTTGGCCTTTCGGCTTCAAACGTCGCGAGCTCGGCTTTATCGGCTGGGTCGGCCTGAGAGGGGCAGTGCCAATCGTGCTGGCACTGTTTCCGATCATCGCCGGTCTGCCAGAGGCCCAACAGGTCTTCCATGCCGCGTTCTTTATCGTGCTGGTCTCACTGGTGGTTCAGGGCACTACCATGGCGCCACTGGCCCGAAAGCTCCGACTGGAAGTGCCCGCCAGCGATGACCCATACCGTCGCCTGCCGCTGGACGCACCGGCCGCCGGTGATCACGAACTTATGCTGTTTCCCCTGCGTGGAAAAAACTGGGAAACGCCCCGGCGCCTGGGTCAGTTGAGATTTCCGGCAAATACCGCAGTGGCCGGCGTGTTCCGCAACCGGGTCTGCCTGCAGCCAAAGGCCGACCTGGAAGTCTCCAGTGGCGACATGGTTGCCATGTTTGCCACTCCCGGCGTGCTGCCGGAGCTGGGCAAGGCCCTTAGCGGCCGCCATGCGCCGGAATACCTGGCAGAACGGGCCTTCTTCGGGGACTTCGTGCTGAACGGGGACGCGCTGCTTGGGGATGTAGAGCAGGTCTATGGTATCGAGTTCGATGAACTCTCTCCGGACATCAGTCTGGCGGAGTGCTTCTCCCGGCGCACCAAGGGGCACCCGGTTGTCGGCGACACCGTGACCCTCGGCCCCGTCACCCTGGTCGCCCGGGCCATGGAAGCCGACCGGGTCACCAAGGTTGGCATGAAGATGGACAGTTCGCCAAATAACTGACTGACGAAAGGGAAGGCTATAAAACTTAACAAAACCCGTTAACAGCCTCACCCTGAGCTATGATATAAACGGCTCTATAGAAATATTAATGTTTGGTAAGTCAGGGATATGGGTTTGCTTCGAAACATGTGCCGATGTTTGTTGATGGTTGTGGTAATAGTGTCAGGAACTGCCAGTGCCTCGGAGTTGCTTGCAAAAGCCGACGCTCGCATGTCTGAACCACAACAGTTCAAACCGGAACGCTTCGACATCAGCGAGGTGCTTGTAAAAAAAACCGAACGCCGCCTGTATTTGCTGAATGGCGAGGACGTTGTTCGGAGCTATCGCATCTCGCTTGGCGACAACCCTGAAGGCCACAAGCTCTACGAAGGCGATGAGCGCACCCCGGAAGGTGAATACCTTCTGGACTGGCGCAATGATCAGAGCGATTTCTACAAGTCCATCCACATTTCCTACCCCAGTCCGAGGGACCGCGAGCTGGCCGAGGCCTGGGGCCTGGATCCCGGCGGCAGCATCATGATCCATGGCCTGCCCAATGAAGCCGGTGACATGGCTTTTGCCTATGTCGGCCTGGACTGGACCGATGGCTGCATCGCAGTCACCAACGAAGCCATGGATGAGATCTGGCAATTGGTCTCCAATGGAACCCCGATCCGCATTCTTCCGTGAATAGTGCATGACACCACGATTAAGTTGTTGTCATAAGTTAAGAAATTTTGCGTATCCTTAGTTAACATTTTGTCTCGGAGTGTTTTACACTGTTTGACGACACCGACGTGAAAGTATTTTCTGTCGGACCCGGTTTTACAGGAAGTGGTCTATACTCACTTCCGAGACTCAGGACATAAAACGACCAATAAGGGGATTTACTATGCGTAAACTGATGATCGCTGGGTTTGCAATGGCTACTGCACTGACTGCCGGCTGTGCCAGCAACCAGGCTGGCATCGACGAGGCCAATGCTACTGCAACTTCTGCCGAGCAGACCGCTGAGAACGCACTGAACACCGCCAATAGCGCTGCCGCTGACGCACGCACTGCGCAGCAGACTGCAGAAGAAGCTCTGGCCGCTGCCCGCGCAGCCCAGCAAGCTGCTGACGAAGCCAACGAGCGTGCCAAGCGCATGCTGCAGAGCGCCAGCCAAAAGTAATCGGCTCGCTCCAGCTGAAAAGGCCGGGATTCCCGGCCTTTTTTGTGCCTGCCCCCTATTCGGGGGAATCGGTGGATCCACCCTGCTTGTTGCGGAACGACTTTTCCATGAAAGGCCGGAGCAGGTCCATGGGCATCGGGAACATGATAGTCGAAGAATTCGAGCCACTCATATCCGCCATGGTTTGCAGGTAACGCAACTGCATGGCCCCGGAGTCGGCGGACATGACCTGGGCCGCTTCTACCAGTTTCTTCGACGC
Organism: Marinobacter sp.; assembly: GCF_046484525.1. Lineage (GTDB taxonomy): Bacteria > Pseudomonadota > Gammaproteobacteria > Pseudomonadales > Oleiphilaceae > Marinobacter. Next base: position 47,861 of record NZ_JAWOIS010000016.1, on the reverse strand, counting down.
CTGCAATTCCCCCTCGGCATGAATCACCTTGGCCCGACGCTCGCGCTCCGCCTCGGCCTGACGGGCAATGGCACGGATCATGGACTCATTCAGGTCCACATGCTTGATCTCCACGTTCGCTACCTTGATTCCCCATTCTTCGGTCTGGGAATCGATAATCTCCTGGATATCGGCGTTGAGCTTGTCACGCTCCGAGAGCATCTCGTCCAGATCGTGTTTGCCAAGCACCGAACGCAGGGTGGTCTGGGCCAGCTGGCTGGTGGCCGAATTGAAATCCTCAACCCGGATGATGGCCCGCTCCGGATCCACCACACGGAAATAGAGCACGGCATTCACCCGCACTGTCACATTGTCCTTGGAAATCACGTCCTGGCTGGGAACATCCAGCACAATGACTCGCAGATCCACCCTGACGATCTGCTGGATTCCGGGAATGACAATGATCAGACCTGGTCCTTTGACGCCTTGGAAGCGCCCCAGAAAGAACACCACGCCGCGCTCATACTCGGGCAGGATCTTGATCGCCGATCCGAGGATCAGCAACAGCACCACCGTCGGTGCGAGATAGGGAATCAGATCACCAATCATACGGCCTCCTTGTTCGCCGTGAACTGTTGAACGTCGGGTCAGGCTTCGTCTTCCAGGACCTCGACGGCTACCGTCAAACCTTCGATGCCGATGACCCGAACTCGGTCACCGGCACTCACCGGCTGCTCGCTGCGGGCGTTCCAGCGCTCGCCGCTGATACGTACATGACCATTGTAGTGCTCGTGACCCCGGGTGAAGTCATCCAGGGCCTCGCCCTGTTCATGGGTTATCTGCTCCGAACCGCTGACTGGGGCTTTCCGTCGCAAACCGATGAAACGGGTGACTGTCCAGAGAATGAAACCTGCCGCCACAATGGCAGTACCCCCGATGGTTGGCAATGAGATATCCCGGTGACTGCCGTCCATCAGGATCACCGAACCGGCTACAAAGGCAACAATGCCCCCGACCCCCAACATGCCGAAACTCGGCACGAAGGCCTCGCCGACGATAAAGGCCAGCCCCAGCATGATCAGCGCCAGGCCGGCATAGTTCACCGACAACACCTGGAAGGCGAAAAGCGCGAGGATCAGGCTGATGGCACCGATGACACCCGGGACGATGGCACCGGGATTGGCGAGTTCAAAGATGATGCCGTAGAAGCCGATGATCATCAGGAAGTAGGCGACGTTCGGGTCGGTGATTACCGACAGCAGGTTGGTGCGCCAGTCCGGCTTGGCACGCACCAGCTCCAGGTCGGCGGTGCTCAGGGTAAAGTCACCAGAAGCCATCCGGACTGTCCGGCCGTCGATCTGGCGCAGCAGATCCCTCAGGTTGGGGGCCACCACATCAATTACATTGCGTTCCAGGGCCTCGGAGGCTCCCAGGTTCACCGCTTCCCGTACGGCCTCCTCCGCCCAGTCGACATTGCGGCCATGACGTTCCGCCAAGCCCCGGATATAGCTGACCGCGTCTTCCAGAACCTTGCGTTCCATGGCGGTATCTCCCCGGCGCTTACTGTCCTCTTCGCTACCCTCTGTACCGTCGGACTCGGCCCCTTGCTCCGTTTCCTCCGGGTCAGCGGGCGGTTCAGCAGGCTCGGATCCCGGAATACCACCCATCTGAACCGGCGTCGCCGAGCCAAGGTTGGTCGCCGGCGCCATGGCCGCGATGTGACTGCCGTAAAGGATGTAGGTGCCGGCGCTGGCCGCCCGGGCACCCTGGGGGAACACATAGGTTGCCACCGGCACTTCGGAGGCAAGGATGGTCTTGATGATCTCCCGCATGGAGTCCATCAGACCACCAGGCGTGTCCATTTCGATAACAACCAGCCCCATGCCCTCGGACTCCGCGCGACGGATGCCCCGGGTCACGTAGTCCATGGTCGCCGGGCCAATGGCACCCTGCACGGTAAGCACCAGGGCCCGGTCCGGGCTGGTCTGGGCAAGCAACTGGTGGGAAAGGGAGATCCCCGCGAGCAACGCCCCGAAAAGAAAGACCGCCGCAAACAGATTCAGTCTCCGGGACTTCCCGGCTCTGATGGCTTGCTTTCCTGGCATGGCATTTCCCCCTTTTCAGTCATCAGAAGTAGAGTTTTTGCTCCTGCTCACTCCCTGTTTCAGGGGATTTCTCCCCGACACTCTCATCCGTGGCCACCTGGGTGAGCTGCTCACCGATCATGGTGGGAATGCCATCGGCCTGGTCCACCGCCAGCTCGATCGCTCGGCGATTCACCTCCACGGACGGATTCCGCTCACGGAAAGACTCAACCTCGGCAAAGACCCGTTGCCAGAGTTCGTCCCGGTCTTCCCGAGGATAATCCTCATCGGGCCGGTGTACTTCCAGCCAGACTTCGTCACCTGAAAAGCCGATCTTCACCGGATCGCGGATCACCTGCACCGGTGTTCCCTTGTCCACTTGGTAGATGAACCGGGAGATATCTTCATTGTACATCCGGAAGCAGCCATGACTGACCGCCATACCAACCCCGAAACGCTTATTGGTGCCGTGGATCAGGTAGCCTTTTTCGCTCAGCAACAGGGCGTGGGTGCCCAGCGGGTTGCCGGGGCCGGGCGGGATCATCTTGGGGAGGTATTCACCATTGGCCTCGTATTCGGCACGGATACTGGCCGGCGGATACCAGGCCGGCGATTCCAGTGGCATGGTCACTTCCGCATTGGTCAGGGGAGAGGGATTCTCCTCGGTACCAACTCCGACCGGATAGACCTGCACACCACCATCGCCGGTGAAGTAATAGAGGCGGTACTCCGCCAGGTTGATCACGATACCCTTGCGGCGGGCCTCGTCGGGAATCACATACTGCCGAGGCAGAGTAATAGTCGTACCTTCCCCGGGCAGCCAGGGGTCCACCCCGGGATTGGCCTTCACCAGTTCCAGGTAGCCCAGCGCCAGACGGTTGCCAAGCGTGGCGAAGGTGTCTTCATAGCGCGTGGTAAAAGCCTGCAACTCACCGGCGAGATCACCCTTGAGCTCGAAGGTGGGAACCCGCGGGTTCCGGTCGGGCTCGGCTTCAGACCCTTTGTCCGGGGCGGTATCTGTCGCCGCCATTGCCGGCGCGGCCCCCAGAGTGGCCAGCAGCGCCAGTACGTTCCAATACTTTCCAAACCGCATAGTTCTGTTCCGAAATTCAATGTGCACGCAAACGGTGACAGCAAACCCAATCAGGAGTTCATGGCCGTGGTCCAGACCGTTACCATCGCCAATAGTACGAACAGGATGCTGGCGCTGATTCTTGCTGTTGCCAGCGGCATCCGCTCCATCAGCCAGCGACCGGCCATGATAACCGGTATGTTGGCCAGCAACATCCCCACCGTTGTTCCCATGATAACCCAGAATGTGTCCGTAAACTTCGCTGCAAGCACAACCGTGGCCACTTGGGTCTTGTCACCGATCTCGGCCAGGAAAAACATGATGGTGGTGGCCATGAACGCGCCCATGCCCAGAAACTTGGAATCCTCACTGTCATCCTTGTCGGGAATCAGCAGCCACAGGGCTATGGCGAGAAAGCTTCCCACCAGGATCCAGGGCAACCAGGCTTCCGGAATGAAGCTGGCAATCCAGGCGCCCAGCCAGGCCGAGAGGGCGTGATTCAGGATCGTGGCGACCAGAATACCGAGGATGATCGGGGTGCGCTTGGCGTAGCGGGCGACGAGGAAAAGGGAAAGCAACTGAGTCTTGTCGCCGATTTCAGCTATGGCAACGGCAACGGTGGAGGCGAGGAATGCGTCCATGAAACAACTCCAGGGCGGATATCCAAGACATGAGACAGCTCACCTTCCGCCCATAGGAGGTGATCTGCCTCAGGTCTTGCCAATCCCTGCATTGCGAATGCGGGACACGGTGGCCATGGAGATTGAGCTCCAAGTATGTTGACCACCGTCCGGCCGGATCATCCGGCGCGGAGGCTACTCCCCTGAAGGAGGGTGCATGCTAGCTAATTGCGTCCCGGATCGCAACTATGCCCGCATCCGCCAGACCGGAACGGCGGCCGAGGCGGCGAACAGGGCGATACCGAACACCACCAGCTTGCGGGCACTCTGGCGATCGGCCAGTCGCCCGGCGAGCGGAAAGGTCATGCCCAGTACAATGCCGGCGGGTAGCATCGGCAATCCCGCCTCGGTGGCGCTGAACCCCAGGGAGGTCTGGACAAACAGGGTCAGCAGCACCGCCGCCAGCGGTCGCCGTAACGGGCCCTGAGTCCGTCGACAGAGTTATCCGTCAGGACAAAACTCCTATTTCTGCTTTTCAGCGTTTTCCATGATCTTCTGGAATATTTTCAGCGCGCCCTCGATCTCTTCATCGCTGATGCCTTCCAGCATTTCCTCACGCAATTTGGCCGCCCGCTCGGAAAGATCGTCCATGAAGGCCCGACCGGCATCGGTCAGGTGCAGGCGGCGAGCCCGGCGGTCGTTGGGGCAGGGCCGGCGTTCGATCAGTCCCTGCTGTTCCAGGCTGTCCAGCAGGCGCACCAGCGTGGGGTTCTCGATCGCCATCAGGCTGGCCAGCTCACGCTGGGTGAGTCCCTCTCCGCCCTGCTGCAGATAGACCATGGTGCTCCAGCGCGCCTGGGTCACACCCAGATCCTTCAGGCGCTCATCCAGCATCTTGCGCCAACGGCGGGTAACCCGGGCAACGGCAAAAGGAAACTGTTCTCTCATGGGTTATTGCTCCTGTCCGGTGGCCGCCCGTTTGCTCTGAAAAGCCGGGCTGTCGGCCAAAAAACTCACATTATGGGATAGTTACCAATAGTATGCTAACCATTGAAAGAAAAACAGATATCAGATTAAAAATATAATCGGGAAAACCGAGAGGAAGCTGCCTCAGCCAGCCTGACGCCTCTCTTCGTTCTCCTTCATCTGTTCGACCTCGGGAGATTCGTGAAATTCCTCGTTCCGGGGATCCAGCTCGGTCAGCACCGGAGAGGTCTCAGGCATGGCCGGTACAAAGTGCTCCTGCTCTGCCACCGGCACATCCTCGGTGTGACTGATGCGATAGCTGGTGATCAGCGCCAGCAGCACCAGGAATCCGGCGTTTCCCAGGAACAGGCCCCTGGGGCCCAGGAGCCCGATCAGCTCCGCCATGACGATGGGACCGATTACGCTACCGACGCCATAGCTGAGCAACAGGGTGGCGCTGGCCGAGACAATCCGGCTGCTTTCCAACCGGTCGTTGGTGATTGCCACCGCAATGGGATAAACGCTGGCCGACAGGCCGGTGAAAAGCCCCACCACCAGGGTCAGCAGAGCCAGATTCATCGGCTCCAGTACACCAACGACTCCGGCGGCCGCAGCCGCAACCAGTGCCACCCAGAACATGACCCGGCGGCGGTCAAACCGGTCACAGACCCGCCCCAGCGGCCAGGCCAGGACCATGGCCGCGACGATGGCGCTCGCCATGAAGGTAGAGGTCTTCGCCACATCCAGTCCCACCAGGGTGGCGTAGACCGGCCCCAGTGCGTAGAAACCGCCGATCATGACCCCACAGATCAGCGCCCCCGCAATCCCGGAGAAGGATTGCCGGGCCAGAGTAAAGATGGACATACGGCTGGCCTGTTCAATGGCCGGCGCTTCCATTCGGGTCAGTGACAGGGGAACGAGCGCCAGGACCAGCAGAATCGCGGCCAGCGAGAACGGCATGAAATTGGCCGGATCGCCTACATTGACCACCAACTGGCCGCCCGCCGCCGACAGGTAGAAGACAATCTGGTACACCGCAAACAGGGCACCGCGATTGGCATTGGTGGCGCGGCTGGAGAACCAGCTCTCGATCACCACGAGGACACTGGCAATACTGAACCCGGAGAGCACGCGCAGGAACGCCCAGAACACCATGGATACGGCCATAGGGTACATCAGCGATGCCACCGCGGCGATGGCCGCAAATACCGCAAAGGCCCGGATATGCCCTACCCGGCCAATCACCCGATGCACGTACAGGGTGCCGAGAACGAAACCGATGGAGTAGCACACCAGTACCCAGCCGATCACGTCCGGAGCCACCTGCTCGATACTCAACCGGATGCCCAGCAGGGTCATCAGGAAGGCATTACCGCTCACCAGCAAGACAATGCTGAGGATCAGTGCAGACAGAGAAGTGACCATTCGGGTCATGACAACGGCTCCGGGCGGCAGACAACAGACTTTAATTTTCGGGCAACAAGATAGCACCAGCCCCCGGCCTGTGCCGGAACGGAATTAGACCAGCGGCATCGAGTGCAGACTACTAGGGACTTCCCGAGACCCCGGAAATTTGCTCGAATAATCGCTGAATGGTCGCTAAACCTTGGGTTTACAGTGTTTTACATTAATGGCTCGTAACAGACCGGGTGACTCAGAGCAGGTAACATAAATTCAAGATACTCAATGGATCCGTGAGCGCCTGGATATGAAAAAGACGGACTGGCCCATCCGCTGGGATTTGCTGTTACGCTATCGACTGATCGAGACGATTGCCTTGTGGGAAGGTCGACTGACCACCAACCACATTTGCCACAGCTTTGGCATCGGCCGCCAGCAGGCATCCAAGGACATCAACACTTACCTGCGCGAGCTGGCCCCGGGCAACCTGCTGTATAACCGCCACCTCAAGGGTTACGTGCCCGCACCGAAATTCCGGCCCGTGGTCACCCGTGGCGAGGTCAACGAGTACCTCGACCTGCTCGCCCGCCAACAGAAACTGAGCCACACCTTCGAAACACTGGATCTGGGCCTGCCCGACAGTCACGTAGTCGCAGGTCCGAGCCGGGTGATCGCTCCGGAAGCCATGCGCGCCGTGGTGACCGCGACCCGCAATGGCCGGCAGTTGCGTGCCAGCTACACCTCGCTGAGCCGCCCCGAGCCGGTGGAAACCATTCTGGAACCCCATACCCTTGTGTGCACCGGTGACAGCTGGCACCTGAGAGCGTGGTGTGACTCCAATCGGGAGTTCCGGGACTTTGCCCTGAGCCGCCTGCGCACGATACCCGAAGCCCTGCGCCAGCGGGCCCGCCACACCTGCCAGCACGACGAGGACTGGACCCGGGAAGTCACCCTGGTGATCACACCGGACCACCGCCTGACCGAACCGCAGCAGGAGATCATCGCCCGAGACTATGGCATGCAAGACGGCCGACTGACCATTCGGACCCGGGCCGCACTGACTCCTTATGTCCTGTCACGCATGGGCATCACCTTTGACAACGAGCATCCGGACCCTCTGGTCCAGCAACTGGAGCTGGCCAACCCGGACGAACTGGGGTTCGGCAGCCGCAGGGAACAGGCACTCAAAGCCGTGGCCGGTCTCTGTTAGACTGCCCGGCGTGAAATTATCCGCGCTGTTTGCCGCCACGAATCTTGCCCTTTCTCTGCTGACACCTCTCGCGTCGGCAGCCACTGCCTGTGGCGGTGCCGCCACTCCCATTGCCCACATCCAGGGCAACGGAGACCACTCCCCCTTCACCGGTCAGACCGTGACCGTGGAGGGCATCATGACCCTCGACGCCCGGGGAAAAGGTGGTTTCCGCGGCTTTTACCTGCAACAGGCAGACGATCAAACCGACGACAATTCGGCCACCTCCGAAGCACTGTTTGTCTATAGCCGTCGCCAGCAGGGCAGCCGGGGCCAAAGGATTAGGGTGACCGGTGAGGTGAAGGAATTTCACGGGCTCACCGAACTGGTAAAGGTCCGGGAGCTGGAAGTATGCGGCCCCGGAACCTTGCCGGAGCCGGTCGCACTGAAGGCATCCAGGGCCAGCGCACACGAGGCCCTTGAAAACATGCGGATCTCCATTCCCGCGCCCCTGACCGTAATAGACAGCTACAACCTGGCGCGCTATGGCGAACTCACCCTGGCGCCCGAAGACCGGGTGATTGCCACCGAATACCTGCCACCCGGGCCGACATCAGGCAAGCTCGACAGCTCGGTCAAGGGTCAGATCACACTTGATGACGGCCAGGGCAAACGAGATCCACGGCCAGTGCCCTGGCCACCGGAAGGTCTCGGCGCCGACAACACCGTGCGTACCGGAGATACCCTGCGCGGGGTGCGAGGAGTGCTGGACTTCCGGTTCGGCCAATGGCGGGTCCAGCCCGAGTCACCACCGGAGTTTATGGCCACCAACCCCCGGGAGCTCGCACCAGAGCGGCCCGGCGGAGCGATACTGCGGGTGATGACCCTCAATCTGGCTAACCTGTTCAACGGCGATGGCCGGGGTGGCGACTTCCCGACCTCCAGAGGTGCAACAACCGAATCCGCCTACCGACAACAACAGACGCGTCTCGTCTCGGCCCTGACCGCCCCGGACCCAGACATCCTGGCGGTCAGCGAACTGGAAAACGACGGCTATGGTGAATACAGCGCCGCCGCCACACTGGCCAGGGCCATGGGCTCCCAATGGCGCTATATCCAGACCCCGGGGAATGACGGTAACGATGCCATCCGCACAGCCCTGTACTATCGCCAGGACCGGGTGGTCCCGGTCGGCGCGGCGGAACGGTTGACCAGCGGCCCCTTCCACAACACGGGCCGGCCGCCACTGGCGCAGGCGTTCCGGTTACGAAATGGTAAAGCGTCGGTTCGGGTGGTGGTTCCCCACCTCAAATCCAAATCCTGCCGCGGTGCCACCGGCCCGGACCGAGACCAGCGTGATGGCCAGGGCTGCTACACCCAACGCCGGATCCGGGCCGCCAGGGCAATCGCCGACTGGCTGGATCGCCTGCCCGCGCAGGTCGCGACAGCCGGGACCCTGATCACCGGGGATTTCAATAGCTACACTCGGGAAACACCGCTGCAGCTGCTCCAAAAACGGGGCTACACCAGCATGGTGGCGCATTATCACCCCTGCACGCCTGAGCAGTGCCCCCATTACACCTACCGTTACAAGGGCCGCAAGGGCTCGCTGGATCATGCCCTGGCTTCTGCCCGTCTTGCGGGGCAGGTCGTGAACGCCGTCACCTGGCGCATCAATGCCGACGAACCCAGATCGCTCGGCTACCAGTCTGATGTTGCACCCAACAGTGTCGGGCCCTGGCGCTCCTCGGATCACAATCCCGTCATCGTCGACATCCGGCTCTAGTGTCCCGTCTGGGTAATTCGCCTGATACCGGTGACTCCCGCGCCTGCACTGGAGGGCAGTCCAGCCAAGGCTGTCTGATCGCCGACAGGTAAACTGAAGAAGTGTCTCACTCCGACAGGACCTTTGATGAGAATTCCTGCTCCGAATTTCTGGCCCGCAGCCCGCACCGGCCAGCGCTGGCTACTGAATGCCCGGCGCCGGGTGACCAGTGTTGATGGCCACCGCATGGTTTACCTGGAGCGGGGCGAGCCCGGCCCTGACCGCCCGACGGTCCTGCTGATCCATGGCTTTGCGGCCATGAAGGAGAACTGGGCCTTGTGGCTGCAACGGTTGCCGCGGCACTGGCATCTGCTGGTACCCGATGTTCCCGGTCTGGGCGAAAGCGACTATTGGGAGGATGCCAGCTACCGTTATGTCGCCCAGGCGCTCCGCCTGCGCGAATGGCTTGCCGACCAACAAACGGACAACATTCACTTGGTCGGTAGCTCCATGGGAGGCGCCATCGCCGCCGTGCTGGCCCACGAGATGGCACTGGCACCACAATCCCTGACCCTGCTTAACAGTGCCGGCATTCCCGAGCATCCCGACGTGGACCTGGATACGCCGTTCGAGACAGATCGTGACGACCTCCTGATTCCGGAGGACTGGAAGGGCGTCTACCGAATGTTCAACAGCGTCGGCAACGGCAAGGCCACAGCCACCGGCATTGCCATGGCCGGGCTACTCGGGCCGGATCTGTTGAGCCGGACCGATGCCCTCCGGCATATCTTTGCGGACATGGTCGCCGACGCCCTGGCTCCGGCTCGCTACCTGGGGTCGGACACGCCGCCATTGCAGGTCCAGTGGGGGGACCGGGACGTAATTACCCCGACCCGGTGCGTCCGCTGGTTTGACACCGCAACGCCCGATGCCGAAGTGCATGTATTTCGTCGGGTCGGCCACTTGCCCATGCTTGAGGCCCCGGGCAAGTCAGCGGCCGTGCTGGAGCGGTTTGTTGAGCGCCATGCGCACTGACAGTGGCCCGACCGGCCTTGCGTCCCGTCAGAGCAGCCATGGGATTGCCCCGTCATCCCGGCATAATTCCTCACCATCACCGCCCCATTACATAACAAAAACAGCACTGAACGAGGAAACCCATGCGCGCCTCCGTCTCGACCGCTCAGGATCTGGGCATGCCGGCCATCTACCTGCACACCCTGGCCGAACTGCTACACTCGATTGGCGTCGACGAACAGGACCTTCTGCTCCGCGTCGGCCTCGACCCCACCCGCCTGAACTGTCCGGAACTCCGGGTAAGCCAGGCCCAGGCCAGTGAGTTTGTCACCCGCGCCATCATCGAAAGCGGGGAACCGGGTCTGGGCATCCTGCTGGCCCGGGAAATGAAGCTGCCCCTGCATGGCACCCTGGGTACGGCGGTGATGAGCAGTCGGACCCTGAGGGATGCCCTGGAACTGGTGACCCGCTATCTGACCCTTCGGGCACCCCACCTGAAGGTGAGCCGGCACAGGCTCGAAGGCAAGGCCCGCTATTCCGTGTCCTGCGACGTCGACCTGGGGCCGCTGCAGGGCTTTATCCTCGATGCCACCCTGTTTGGCTGCGTCTTCATGGGAGCCCAGCTGACCGGCGCACCGGTGGACGGCACACGAATCATCAGGCGAGGTCCGGAACCCCATTATTTCCCGAGGTTCCGCCAGATCATCCCGGTGCCCGTGGAATACGAAGCCCGTGAAGACGCGCTGATCATTCCGGAGAGCCGGTTGGCCCTGCCGATCCGGTTCACCAATGACCAATTGGCGGCCGCCTCCCGGGCCCAGTGCGAAGAGGCCCTGCAACGCCTGACCGAGGATGCCTGCTTCGCCACCCGGGTACGGCGGGTGATTGAAACCAGCCACCCGTTTCCGCCAAAACTGGCTCGGGTCGCCGGCACGCTCTTTGTCTCGGAACGGACCCTGAAACGGCGCCTGCAGGAGGAGGATGCCAGCTTCCAGAACCTGGTGGACCAGGTTCGGCTGGAACGGGCGGGGGAACTGCTCACCAGCACCGGTATGAACCTGAGCCAGATTGCCGATGCCCTGGGCTACGCCGACGCCGCCAACTTCACCCGGGCATTCAAGCGCTGGACCGGCGTCAGCCCGAGCCAGTACCGCAATGAAGCGCTCCGGCCGATGGCCACCGCCTGATCAGTCGATCCCGATGATCTTGTGCATCTGCAGGGTCAGGCGCCAGCGGGGATGGGCGAGGCAATAGTCGGTGGCCTTGCGGGTGTTACTCTGCTTGACCGGATCCTCACCGCTGGCAGGAAGGCTCGGGGAAGCCATGGGAGACAGGAAGTAGTGCCGGGCCCGGATATGCTCGAACCGCTCGGGCATGGCCAGCGGCTGGGGATATACCAACTTGAGCTCATCGCAGGCTTCGATAACCACGGGCGCATCCGCCTTGGGGCTGACACACAACCAGTCGATACCCTCCGGCGCCGGCAGGGTGCCGTTGGTCTCCACGCCGACTTCAAAACCGGTACGGTGGAAAGCGTCGATAAGCGCGTCGTCCAGCTGCAGCAGAGGCTCACCTCCGGTGCATACCACGTAGGGCCGGCCCGGGGCGTCGGGCCACAGACTGCGGATATGCCGGGCCAGATCGTCCGCGGTTTCAAACCGGCCGCCATTCTGGCCATCGGTGCCGACAAAGTCGGTATCACAGAAATCGCACACCGCGCTGGCGCGATCCCTCTCCCGGCCGGTCCACAGGTTGCACTTGCTGAACCGGCAGAAGACCGCCGCACGGCCCGCCTGGGCACCTTCACCCTGGAGCGTATAGAACGCCTCTTTGACCCGGTACATCAGGCCTGCTCCTCGTATTCCAGCGGATCGGTCACACCGTTGGCGGCAAAGGCCTCGAGCCGTTCCACGCACGAACCGCAGCGACCGCAGGCCTTGTCACGGCCGTTGTAACACGTCCAGGTCAGACTGTAGTCCAGCCCCAGTTTCAGGCCCTCGGCCAGGATTTCCCCCTTGTCCATTCGGATGAACGGCGCCTCGATAGCCACCGGCTCATAATTGGCCACGCGGCACACCACATCCATCTTCTCGACAAACTCGGGGCGGCAGTCCGGATAGATGGCATGGTCCCCACCGTGGGCGCCGAACCATACCGCGCAGGCACCCACGGTCACGGCGTAACCGGTGGCCAGGGACAGCAGGATCATGTTGCGGTTGGGCACCACGGTCGCCTTCATGCTGTCCTCCTCGTAGTGCCCCTCCGGCACCTCGATGTCGGAAGTCAGGGAAGAACCGCTCATGACTCCGGACATGGCACGGATGTCGATTTCCTTGTGGGAAATGCCCAGGTCCGCACATACCTGCCGGGCGCAATCCAGCTCACGAACATGGCGCTGGCCGTAATTGAAGGACAGGGCGTGGACCTGATAGCCACGGGCCCGGGCCAGGTTCAGCAGGGTGAAGGAGTCCATGCCTCCGGAATAGATTACAACTACGGTTTCAGTCATTCAGGCTCCCACAAGGTTCCGGGACAACAACGGCGTGTCATCGGGGTTTTACATTGAGTGGACATATTGTAACAGTGGACGCACAGGTTGGGTTCGCGTCTCGGGTACGGGGCGGGTAAACTCAACGAAAAACAACGCAGCAATGACCCTGATACCATGACCAGCGACTTCACTCCGGCATTCATCGATTTCGAGGCTTCAAGCCTGGATCTGATTGCGAGCTACCCGATCGAGGTGGGTATCTGCATGCCGGGCGGCGAACTGCACAGCTGGCTGATCCAGCCACATGTGCTCTGGCATGACTGGTCACAGAGCGCCGAACAGATTCACGGCATCTCCCGGGACACCCTGAACGAGGAAGGCAAGGCAGTGGAGGAAGTGGCTCACCACCTGAACCGCCTGCTGCCGGAGCAGGTATTCTGTGACGCCTGGACTTTCGACAGCTTCTGGCTGCACCGGCTGTTCCGGGCCGCCAACGTGCAACCCGAATTCCAGCTGGAATCGATCTCCATGCTGTTGAACAGCCAGCAGGTCCGGCAATGGTCGGGCATACGCCAGCAGGTAATCTCGGAACTGGGGTTACCCGTTCACCGGGCTGCCAACGACGCCCTCATCCTCCACAAGACCTGGCGGCGGATTATTTTCCAGGGCGAAGCCGCACTGCAATGAACTGCAGGCCGTCCTTGAGGGTATGCAGGGTCCAATAGGTCGCCACGGCCATCAGTGCCGCTCCAGCGACGGTAAAGCTCAGGTCATCCCCTACGGTCTTGTCCTGGGCCAGCACCATGTAAATCGCCAGGGCGGCGATCAGTGCTATTTCAACGATAAAATCAGAACGGAACTTGTTTCTGGCAGATCCGGGTTCGTCGGGCATTTGCTTAGGTTTCAACCTCTGTATTCAAAATAAGTTGATTGACAGGTTAGTGTGCAAATTATCGTCAATCAGGACTGATCATTCTGTACGAAGTAGTGGCTACGAACTTTCCGAGATGCCAAAAAAAACGCAGCCAAGACGGCTGCGTAGAAAGGAGAGATCCATTGATACCCGACTCGGCAGGTATCGCGGATTGCACAACGTAAAAACACGTGACGCTGCGAATTATCGGCTTGAGAGCCGTGCACGTCTGTACGGGTTTGCCGAAGCCAGCGGGCTCTTGCAAACCTTCCGATAGCCTATACACTGAGTAGTGAACCGAAACCAAAGAGCCGGTATGACCAGGATGATTTTACAGTTCATTGTTTACCCAGCCGCTGATTGCCAGAAAGGGCAGTCTGCGCGCGCCATGGTGAAAGACATCTAACGGCTTTCGGTCAGTCCCGGGAGCCTTTGCAGCGACCGGGTCAGGTTCTCCGCCAAACCCCGGTTGCCCTCGGCTCCGGGGTTTTTGTTTTTGCAGCCGCAAAACGACAAGGAGAACATCATGAAAAGACATCCGACAACACGTGCGGCGAACCAGCCGATGGGCAACCGCCAAGGCGCAATCAAGCGCCCGGAGAAGCTGCCGCTGCTGGATGCGATCTGCAAGAAGCTGAACCAACGCGTCAATCTGGATGACGAGCAGCGGGTGCTTGGACTGTATGAGCGAGGCTGGATTTTCAACGGTGTGCTGGCCAACCTCAGTGGCGCCGAGGCCCGGTATGTGCGGGCGCTGGCGACGCGCTACAACTCCTGGATTGCCCGCCAGGTAGCCTGAGCAGGCAGCCAGCCCGAAACAGAAAGTCTGAACCGGTCAATGTTGCCGGTTCAGTCCCCCCAGCGTCGCCATCTCACCACCGTGGACCATGGCGTAGTTATTGATCACATCGTGTATCTTGTCCTGTGAGTAGGGCTTGACCACGTAGCCGTTGGCACCGGCACTGATCGCCCACTGGATACTGTCGATGGAATCGTCCGCTGTCACCAGCACAATGTGCTGCTCTTCCCGCCGCTGCTTGAACTGCTGCATCAGTTCATGACCATCACCATCTGGCAGTCCCAGATCCAGCAGGATGACGTGGTACTCGCGGGCGTCGAATGCCTGCCTCGCTGAACCCACATCGACCGCCTCGGTCACTTCCGTGGCACCAGCCCGGTAAAGCATCTCCACCAGGCGTTCCCGCATCAGGGGGTCGTCTTCCACAACCAGAACATTCAGATCCGTCATTGGTTTTCTCCACTGATTCCTTGGCTGTTCCGCATTTTCAAGTAAGTCCGGTTACAACCGGTCGCTGCCAGCGCGCCGGGGCAGGTCCAGGGGGGCTGGCCGGGGCCCGCTGTCCTGCTGCGGCCCCTCCGCCATTGGCCCATCTTCCTGCCCCACCACCAATGCTTCAGTTCCGAACCGGGTCAGGAGGTTGCTAATGCTCACCGCAGTGCTGTATAGCGATATGGCGATAATCAGCAATACCGGCTGGACGAAAGCGACAAAGCCGGGAACTTCCTCGTTACCGACAATGCTCAGCATCAGGATAATGGAAGGACCCAGCACCACGAACAGGGTCAGGGCAATAAAGAAGACGATCCGCTCCTTGTAGCGCCCCAGCTCCCGGTTGGTCACCAGGCCCAGGACAAACTTGCCGATTGCCAGTCCCGCCAGAATGGCCGCGGCAATGCTCAGGTCCGGCCGCATCAGGGTATCGTACAACCGCCCGTCCCAGAGCCGTTGCATACCAATCACCAGGAACGGAAAGAGCACGAACAGGATATCCGCGTAGGTTCCGTACATCATACTCAGGGAGTGCTGTTCACTGTATTGGGGCGACCTGTCTGTCATGGCGTTTTCCTGTTGTTTCTGTTTTCGGAGACAAGGGGCGATGTCGCCTTAGCCCCACGGGCACGGTCTATCATTTCATCGAGTGCTGCCAACTCACTGCGAACCCTGTCCCAGTTCGGCTCGCTATCGTCCTTCAACAAAGCTTCAAGAATCCCGGCCTGCCGGGTCATTGCAGGGTACCCCATGGCGCCGGCGGTCCCCTTGATATGGTGCGCCTCGGTACGCAGGACATCGGCCTGTCTGTCCGCAAGCGCGCCGTCCATCACCTGTTTGCGCTGCGCCAGGCGCTCCAGAAAGCGCGCCAAGAGCGCAGCAAATTCCCGGTCTTCGGACGAATCCCGAACCTCCCGGCCGGTACTGGCGAGATAGCGGGCCAGGATGGCCTCCAGGCGGGACTGGTCTATCGGTTTATTCAACACCCCGTCACAACCGGCTGCAAGCAGGGCATCAGTTTCCTGCTGATCACCCGCGGTAAAGGCCATGATCGGGCGCCGAAAGCCGGCCTGGCGAAGCAGCTTTGTCGCTGCCACACCATCCAGCCCGGGCATGTGCCGGTCCATCAGCACCAGCTGCACCGTGTCCGACAGCGCCGTGCGCACCGCCTGGTCTCCGGAACCGACCGCAATCACCTCCAGGCCCAGCCGGCGCAGCATGCGCTCCACCAGCTGCCGGTTCTCCTCGTTGTCCTCCACGACCAGTACCCGGCCCCGGCAGTCGCGGCGCCGGTGCGACACGGCATCATGGTGAACCACCAGGTAGCGGGCCAGCACCTCGTAGAAAAGTTGCTTGTCGATGGGTTTGGCCAGGTGCTCATTACAACCGGCCCGGCGGTAATCGGCAATGTCCTCGGCCATGACATTGGCGGTCAGGGCAATGACCGGTGTATTCACACCCGCCTCCCGCAAGGCTGCCGTGGCGTCCCGACCATTCATCACCGGCATCTGGATATCCATCAGGATCAGATCGAACGGCTCCCGTATCGCCTGCTCCAGGGCTTCGGCACCATTCACCACGTGTACCAGGTCCGCACCCGTGCGTGACACCAGCAGGGACACCAGACGACGGTTTACCTCGTTATCCTCGGCACAGAGAATGCGCCCGGTCAACTGGGGCGCAGTCACCATGGGTATGGCACGCCGGCGTTGGCTGAGTTCCGAGGTATCCCGGAGAAAATGAACCTGATCCAGCGGGCCGGTGCGGATTGCCAGTTCGAATTCGCTGCCCTCACCGTAGGTGCTGGCCACCGTGATATCCCCACCGAGCAGCTCCGCCAGTCGCCGGGAGATACTCAACCCCAGGCCGGTACCGCCATACTGGCGTGATATCGCGGCGCTACCCTGGGCAAACGGGTCGAACAACCGGCGCAGCTGTTCCGGCTTCATGCCGATCCCGGTATCGACCACCCTGGCCACCAGCATTTCAGCCTCAGGATCACACCGAATCTCAAGGGAAATCGAGCCTTTTTCCGTAAATTTCAGCGCATTTCCGCACAGATTTATGATGATTTGACGGAAGCGGGTAGGGTCGGTGCGGATCTGCTCCGGCAGCGGATACTCGCAGATGATGGAGAAATCCAGGCCCTTCTCCCGGGCCCGTGGGGTAAAGAAGGCCCGAATTTCGTCCAGCAGCTCCGGCAGATTGACCGGAATCACATCCACATCGAGTTTGTTGGCTTCAATCTTGGAATGGTCGAGGATGTCGTTTATCAGATCGAGCAGGTGGCGACCGCTGCGCACCACGGTTTCGGCGCTGCTCTTCTTTTCCGTCTCAGTCAGGTCCGGATCCAGCAAGGTCTCTCCGTACCCGATGATCGCTGCCAGCGGAGTGCGGATCTCGTGACTCATGTTGGCCAGGAACTGGCTCTTGGCCTCGGCCGAGTTGCGTGCCAGTTCTTTCTCCAGCCGCTCCTGTTCCCGCTCCCGCTCGATTCGCTGGCGCTGGCGACTCTCGGTCACATCGATACACGTGCCCTCCAAATGGGTGGGCTCACCATCGGAATCGTAGGCGGTATGCAGGGAGATGGTGGCCCAGCGTTCCTCGCCATGCCGGGTCAGGTAACCGGCTTCGATACCCTTCACGATGCCCCGGGCTTTCAGTTGTTCCACCACCAGGCGCCGCAGGCGGTCATCGGCGATACAGGTTTCCAGCACATCGGGATTATGCCGCAGCAGCTCCCGGCTGCTGTTGTAACCGAGCATCCGGGCCATGGCCGGGTTGGCCGTGAGGAGCCGGCGATTCGGAGACATCTGGAACACCCCCTCCACGGCATTATCGAACAGCGACTGGTAACGGCGAAGGTTGGCCAGTGCCCGCTCGCTCCAGCCCAGTGCCTCCCCCTGCACCTGCTTGATGCGGTCAGCCAGGGCAAAAGAGAACAGGATGATCTGGGCGGTGAGGCCAAACTGTGGTGAATAGCTGGTGAAGGTATTCAGTGGCAGGTAACCCATGACCGTCAGGGCATAGATCCCGAACCCGATCAGAGCCAGAGTCCAGGCGAAGAAATAGGACCGTGCCGCCGGGTTGTAGTACCGCCAGGACAGATAACTGACCACGATCAGAATGATGCTGAGCAGGATGGAGCCGAGCACGATCCACTCCATCGCCACGTGGTAGGGCAGGAAGAAACAGAGTACAAAGGTGGTCCCGACCGAATACAGGCAGAGAAGGATAATCTGGTCCAGATCCCTCGAACGTTCCCGGGTCTCCAGCAGCGAACGGGCCATCAGCAGGCCCCAGAACCATGTCAGCACTATCTGGAAATGCAGGTATTCCTTGTTGAACAGGGCCGGACGGCTGTCCAGCAGCTGCACTCCGTGGACCTGCTCGGTAAAGATAGAGATCGTAGCTGAGACCAGGTACAGGACGTAATAGATGTTACTGCGCTCGCGCACGGACACGGCGACGAACATGTTGTAGGCCAGGATCGCCATCACCGCTCCCAGAAGGACACCGCGGACCGCTTCATCCACGGAAACCTTCTCGATGTAACTGTCTGGATGCCAGAGGCTGATGGGCAGGCGGAAGGTATTGGTGTTGGTAATCCTCAGGTACACCGTGTTGACGGTGTCCGGCGCCAGCTTCAGACGGAAAGTCGGGTTGGGAACGGCCAGGTCCCGCTCCTTCCAGTTATCCTGGTACCCGGCCTGACGCTGGTCCACCAGCTTACCGTCACGCACCAGGAAAAGGTTGACCTGATCCACCAGGGGCAACGCCAGCTCCAGGATCCAGTCCGTCCGGGCCGCGCCGGACCGGGGCTCCAGCTCCATGCGGGTCCAGTACGCGGATTCGGTATAACCAAAGTTGAGCACACCGCCTTCGTGACGGGTGAAGGCCCCGGGCTCCAGCGCCTGCACCTCCCGGAACGTCATGGATTGGCCGGGATCTTCCAGATACCGGACGCAACTGCCCAGGTTCCGGATACTGCTGGTGCTACGGTCGAGCACTAGCTTGCCGTCACGGCAGAGGTCGTCTGCCGCGGCCGTCGAAGGCAGCATAACCAGCGCCAGCAGCACGCATGTCAACAGGGCCGGGGCCAAAATCAGGTTTGTGAGCCGTTGCTGCAAAATGTGATCTCCGCGAGGGCAGATGCCGGTGTTATGTTTTATTGTCAGCATTCGGGCCGAAGCGGGCCCCGCGCGCATCCACTTTAGCGGTTAATAATCCGTAACGCATCTCAGGGCCTTCTGAAATGAGACATTCCTGCATTTTCGCTGTCGTTTCCCTCGCTTTGGTGAACCTTGGCGGTTGTGGCCTCGAGGATACCGGCCCGTCAGCCCTGAACCCGGCCACCAACGTGGACCTGGTGTTTTCCAGCTTCACCCTGACCGAACAGACCGCCACCACCCTGTTCAACGACCTTTCGCTGGCCGTCGAACCGACTGCGTCGGACGACACCCAAGCCAGTGCCATGGCCAGGGACATTCGCCAGCAGCTGTCGGTGTTTCTGGATATTGTTTACGGGGAGGCCGCACCTCCGGCCATCGCCTCCGTGCGTAACCCCCTGGACCTCATGCGTCGGGTCATTGGTGAAGGTGAGATCGCAAACTTTGTGGAGGCCCGTCAGTACATTAGTGACCGGATCGACGCCGGCGAAGCTGGTGAGTACAGCAACACCACCAATGATGTGTCTGTCCGTTTCACCGATCAAGGCGCGGTCGAGGAAGGTTTGCCGGTGGCGGATTATGAGTGGCGTTATCCGATCGTCAAATGGGTCTACACCCCGGACACATCCAACCGGGTAACCCGGGTGTTTACCTGGGCCTCCTCCGGCACCTTCCCGGAGGGCAGCACCCGGCCAAGCGCGACCCTGGGGACCGAATTCCTGCCCCGGGATTTTCTGGCCACCGGCTACAATGATCAGGCCCGCCTGCACAGCGAAGGCAGCATTGTCATCACGGCCGAGCGGGAGATGGCGTTTGTCCGCGAGTACGACGGGCTGAATACAGATACCATCAATATCGACGGCACCAACACTGGCACCGATCAGGGCACTACCGGTGGTCCGGAATTCTCGTTTGCCGGCAAGACGGTGGACTGCCTGAAGATCCGGATGCATTACGCTGAGAAACGGGTCGAGGTGTTTACTTCACTGGATCAGCCACCGCGGGTGGAGGATCCTGATAATCCCGGAACGCTGATGGCCAATCCGGATTACTGCCTCAACCTGGACGCCGCAACTGATAGTTATCAGACCGTGGACACCGGGCTGCGCACCTGAAGCGGTGATCAGCGGGGGCCACTGTCCTTGAGGTTCCAGCTCTGCAGAAAACCCTTCTTGCGATCGAGCAACCGTTGGTAGGTCGAGATCAGAATATCGGCGTGAGGCGCCCGGCTCAGGCGCAGGCTCACAATCCGGCGTTCGAGATGTTCGACTTCCGAGCTGATGCGTTCACGCACATGGCTGCGGACACTGTCATGATGATCGAGCTTCACAGCTCGACGAATCGGTTTTTCGGGGGAAGCTGGCTTGTCCATTTGCGGCCTCGTGCATTGAGTCATGAATAATCCCTATTCGTTCAGCGAGAGTCTGCCCCTTTTTCCGGTATCCTGCAATAAAATGAATACAGTTTCACTTTTTTTGACGCTTTTGGAGGCAGGACCCGTCGACCAGCACATTACACGACGAATCCCCTGCTATAGTTCCTTGTAGCATCAAACCCCCAAACCGGCCAATTCCGGCCCGGAATGAATCGAGCACGCCATGATCCAGACCACCATTGCCGACACACTGCGCGAATACCAGTCCCTGCTGGAACTGCTGGACGATGCCTACTGGGAAGCAGGCACGATCCAGCACAAGGACATGCTGTACGACATCATCAGCGTTCTCAGTCAGGAGATTGCGGAGATCAACAAGCTGAACACCCAGGACCACCACTACCCCTACGAGGTCATCACCGAGGGAATGCGGCGCCTGGTGCCCAAACTGGAGCGGCTGGATGAACAGCGTGAGGACGTGATTCAGCGCACCCAGACGCTGACCGATTTCCGGGACCTGCTGTCATCGGTGCTCGGCATCCTCGAAGCGCAGGTCCAGACCCTGTAATCAGGCGGCTACCAATGGCCGCTGGGTCTCCGGGATCAGAGGGAACTGCCGGCATACGGTATAGACAAACTTCGCCAGCGCCGGCAGGTGGTGCGCGACAATCGGCATCCCGGTATTGAGCAGGCTCACGGAAATATCGCGGGACGGATCGGCCCAACACAGCTTGTTGATCAATCCCACGTGACCGAAGGCGTACCGGCTGTTCGGTCCCCACAGACCCACAGGATTGCCACCGAGCATCATGCCCGCGCTGAACCGCATCGGAACCAGCATGGTACGGTCGATCTGCAGGGAGCCGAACTGCTGGATGGCGCGCTTTACCGTGATTTCGCTGCAGATCCGCCGGCCATCCCACACCCCCCCGTTGAGCATCATCTGGAAAAAACGGCCCATTTCCTCGGCCGTTCCACACAGGTTGCCGGCCGGAATGACCGCTTCCTGAAAACGTGGATCATTGGTCACCGACTCCACCGTTCCGATATCGCCCCCCAAAGCCCGGCGCACCACCCAGGACACCGGGAAACGCGGGGTCGGTCCGGTGGCATAATTGACCGCCAGGTCATTTAGGTGGTCCGGGGCAATGCCATAGGTGAACCACTTCATACCCATGGGCTTGCGCAGGTGCTTGTCCAGGTAGTTCTCGATGGTATCGCCGGTGACCTTTTCCAGCACCCGCTGCAACACGAAACCACCGGTAATCGCGTGGTAGGCAACCTTGGCGCCATCTACCTCCACTGGCCGGGCCTGGCACAGGATTCGCCAGATCTCCTCCCGATCCCAGAGCACCTCGATTGGAGTTTCCCTGGGAATAGCAGGAATCCCGCCCCGGTGGGAAAGGATCTGGTGAACGGTAATGGTTCGCTTGCCACCACGGGCGAACTCCGGGCAGTAATAGGAGACCGGATCCATCAGGTTTACCAGCCCCTGCTCTGACAGCATGTGCATCAGCAACGCGGTAACCGCCTTGGAGGCCGAGAAATAGCAAACGGGGGTGTCCGTGGTCATTGGCACCCGCACCACATCCCGGCGGTCGTGTGGCCCGTTGCCACTGGCATGACCGATGGCCCGGTGCAGAACCTGGTGGCCCCGGTGCCGGACCGAAACCTGGATACCGGGGTGGACTCCGGTGCGGTAAAGGGCTTCGACACTCTGCCAGACCGCCTCGACGGTTTCCCGGCTGATACCTGCTGCATCCGGGTGTTCGCCTGCTGCGTCCCTGCAGGTCACGGAACTCAGGTCTTTGGGAATCAATGAGGTGTTGAGGGCACGGCGGGCAATGGGGATCATGGCTGTTACTCTGACATCGTGGACTATTTTTATTGTAGTGTGGACAGCCGGAGCCACCGAGGCATTGGCCAAAGTGGAACGGCAAGCACGTCACTGATTGCACTCAGCCGCCGGCACCCTTTCGGTCATTATGATCCCCATCGATGTCCGGCGCCATGACTACGCAGTTCCGGCCCCGGCTCTTGGCGGCATACATGGCCCGGTCAGCGGCCGCACAAAGCGAGGCCCCGTCGGTACCCTGGTCCGGGTAGACCGCCACCCCGACACTGATGGTCATGGGAACGGCCGGGCCCTCATCCAGCGCATGAAGCTGGTCGCTGACCCGATGGCGAATACGCTCTGCGGTTTCATGGGCTTCACGGACTCCCATCTCGGGCAGGATTATGACAAATTCCTCACCGCCGAACCGGCCCACCG
Organism: Marinobacter sp.; assembly: GCF_046484525.1. GTDB lineage: Bacteria > Pseudomonadota > Gammaproteobacteria > Pseudomonadales > Oleiphilaceae > Marinobacter. Next base: position 25,260 of record NZ_JAWOIS010000016.1, on the reverse strand, counting down.
AATCTACGCTACGAACACTGTCCTCCAGCAGCTTGCTGATGGACTTGAGAACTATGTCGCCGGAAGCGTGGCCGTAGGTGTCATTGATTTCCTTGAAGTGGTCAAAATCAATCCACAGCAAGGCCATGGGGCGATTATAGCGGCGCGCCCGCTCCAGCTCTTCCTCCAGCAGGCGCGCGCTTTCCCGCCGATTGTACAGGCCGGTCAGGGGATCACGGGTCGCCAACTCCTCCAGCTCATCCTCCAGCAACTTGCGATCGGAGATATCCAGGATGACTCCTTCCAGCAGCATTTCACCATCATCATCCTCGACACCGCGACCACGCTCCCAGACCCAGATCGGCCTACCATCCTTTCGGACCAGCGGGTATTCGATGGAAAACGGTTCCCGATTCTCAACGGCGTGGCGAACCTCATCGAGCACCTTTTCGCTACTCTCGGGGTCGGCAATCAGCTCGGCAAAACTGACCTTACGGTTGCGGACCAGCTCCCCCGGCAGATAGCCGGTCAGTCGCTCGCAGCCCTGGGACACAAACAACATGGTCCAATGCTCGTCAAAACGACACCGGTAGGCCATGCCGGGGAGGTTGTCCATAAGGACCGAGAGCTGGCGTTCCCGTTGGCGCAACGCCTGGCGCTGATCATACTGCAGCGCCAGCAACTTGCGATCCTTGTGAAACTGCCGAAAGGTGGCGGCAAACAGAACGGCGCCAGTTACCATCACGAACAGGAACCCTTTCCAGGCCTGTACCAGGGACAGGGTGTCAGCGTCTGAAAACCAGGCTTCGACCAGGCGATCCGAGAAAACGATCCAGACCAGTCCGACCGCGATATAGATCGCAGCCGCCCACAGTGCCCGGCGGGCGGGACCCCGGTGATCGGACAATCGCCTGTTCCGCTGCTTGTCGACACCGGTTGAAGCCATGGATACCCTGTTATCAGATAACGATGCTGGATAGTTACGAAAATAGCCGCACCGAACCCATAAGTCGAGCATAATGCCAGTCGCCCCGCCAATCACAGCAGGAGTAGCCATGACCCCCGGAATCAATGTGGCGAAGAAAGCCAGGGTCAGCCACCGGATTCACGAATACGAGCACGACCCCAACAGCGAGAGTTACGGCATCGAGGCGGCGGAGAAGATCGGCGCCGATCCGGCCCGGGTGTTCAAGACCCTGGTGGCCTCGGTGGACAATCGCGAACTGGTGGTGGGTGTACTCCCTGTGACGGCCATGCTCAGCATGAAGCGGATTGCCAAGGCAGTCGGCGGCAAGAAGGCGACCCTGGCGGACAAACAGGAAGTCCAACGGGCCACCGGCTATGTTCTGGGCGGCGTCAGCCCCCTGGGCCAGAAACGACGTCTGAAAACTTTCATTGACCAGTCCGCCCGCAACTTTGACACCATCTATGTCAGCGCCGGTCGCCGGGGGCTGGAAATCGAGCTGGCGCCGGAGGACCTGGCGCGCCTGACCTCGGCAGATTTCAGCCCGTTGCAGCAGGAGTAAGACGTGTCCCACTCAATGGATCTGTTCTTCATTGGGGGAATCATGCTCCTGGCATTGGGAGCGCACGCCCTGGGTCAAAGACTGCATGTTCCCCGCGTTACGCTGCTTCTGATGCTGGGAGCACTCGCCGGACCCCAAATGCTGGATGTAGTCCCTGCGCGGGCCAGCGAAAACTTCGGTCTGGTAACCGAGCTGACCCTCGCCATTGTCGGTTTTCTGCTTGGCGAACGGATGTCTTTCCGCGACCTGCGCCAGGGGCGTCAAGCTATCATTATCAGCCTCTCGGTAACCCTGTTCACGGCATTGGTGATCTTTCTCGCAACCTGGGCGGTGACCCATAACCTTGCGGCGTCTCTTCTTCTGGCCGCCATTGCCACCGCCACCGATCCGGCAGCGACCCTGGACGTCATCAGGGAAACCGAATCCCGGGGACCCCTTACCCGCGTAGTCGCACAGGTGGTTGCTATCGACGATGCCTGGGGAGCCATCCTCTTCAGTATCCTGCTGGTATTTGCCGAACTGCTCGCTGGCAATGGCGCCACCGTAATGGAAACCATGACTCACGGGGTAACCGAGGTCGCTGGTGCGCTTATTCTGGGTGTGCTACTGGGCCTGCCCATGGCCTGGATGACCGGCCGCCTCAAGCCCGGCGAACCCATGCTACTGGAATCGGCGGGCTTCGTTTTTCTGGCTGCGGGTATCGCCGGTGCGCTGGAGGTTTCCTACCTGCTGACCTGCATGGCCCTTGGCGTCACGGTGGCCAATGCCGCCCGACATCATATTCGTCCGTTCCGATCCATCGAGGGCATTGCCGAGCCGTTTCTGGCCATGTTCTTCTTCCTGGCCGGTTTCGGTCTGGACTGGTCGTTATTGCCGACACTCGGCCTGCTCGGCGCGGTTTACGTTGTCGCCCGGATTGCCGGGCGGATACTGGGAGGATATGCGGGAGGCCTGCTCGCCGGTTCGGAACGCGAAATCCGATTACGCAACGGCGCCTGCCTGCTGCCACAAGCGGGGGTTGCGATGGGCCTGGCGCTGGTGGCAACGGACCGAATGCCGGAACTGACGTACTTGTTGCCACTGGTGATCGGCACGACGGTCCTTTTTGAAGTTCTCGGCCCACCGGTCACGATGTACAACCTGCGACGCGCAGGCGAAAGCGGTCGGGGTTTTGAGGAAGAGACGGATGAGGACTGATAGCAGGCAATAAAAACCCGGAGAACCAAACGGCTGTCCGGGTTTACGGGGCCGGGTCGGGAACCCGGCCCTGATCCTGAAGTCTTATTTCACGGATGCACGGGCATCCTCGAGGATCGTGTTGAGGGTCTTGCTCGGCTGCATGATCTCGCAGACCTTCTCCATCGGCGGGTGATAGTAACCACCGATATCCGCGGGATGACCCTGCACTACCGTCATCTCTTCCAGGATCTTGTCCTTGTTCTCTTCCAGCTGCTTGGACAGCTTGGTGAAGAACTCCTTCAGTTCCTTGTCTTCATCCTGTTTGGAAAGCTCTTCCGCCCAGTAGCGGGCCAGGTGGAAGTGGGAACCGCGGTTATCCAGCTCGCCGGTCACCCGCGACGGAGACTGGTTGTTTTCCAGCAGTCGCTCGGTGGCCTTGTCCAGAGTCTGGCCCAGCAGGCGGGCGCGCTCGTTGTGCTGCTTCTCACCCAGCTCGTCCAGTGACACCGCAGTGGCCAGGAATTCACCCAGGGAGTCCCAGCGCAGGTGGTTTTCCTGGATCAGCTGTTGCACGTGCTTCGGCGCGGAACCACCGGCACCGGTCTCGTACAGACCACCGCCGTTGAGCAGCGGTACGATGGACAGCATCTTGGCACTGGTACCCAGCTCCAGGATCGGGAACAGGTCGGTCAGGTAGTCACGCAGCACGTTGCCGGTCACGGAGATGGTGTCCAGACCACGGATCAGACGCTCCATGGTCCAGCGGATGGCGCGCACCGGAGACATGATGCGGATATCCAGACCCTCGGTGTCGTGATCTTTCAGGTACTTCTCGACCTTCTTGATCAGCTGGGCATCGTGGGCACGCTCGTCGTCCAGCCAGAACACCGCCGGCATACCGGTGGCGCGGGCACGGCTGACCGCCAGCTTGACCCAGTCGCGGATCGGCAGGTCCTTGGTCTGGCAGGCACGCCAGATATCGCCTTGCTCGACGTTGTGCTCGGTCAGCACGGTGCCGTCCTCGGTCACCACGCGGACAATGCCGTCTTCCTTGATTTCGAAGGTCTTGTCGTGGGAACCGTATTCCTCGGCCTTCTGCGCCATCAGGCCAACGTTGGGCACGGTACCCATGGTGGTCGGATCAAAGGCACCGTGGGTCTTACAGAAGTTGATCACTTCCTGGTAGATGGTGGCGTAGGTGGACTCCGGCATCACGGCCTTGGTGTCCTTGAGCTTGTTGTCCCGGGCCCACATCTTGCCGGAGTTACGGATCATCGCCGGCATGGAGGCGTCGACGATCACGTCGCTTGGCACGTGCAGGTTGGTGATGCCCTTGACGGAATCCACCATGGCGATTTCCGGACGGTGCTCGTAGCACGCGTGCAGGTCTTCCTGGATCTGCTCCTGCTTGGATTCCGGCAGCTGCTTGATCTTCTCGATCACGCTGGAGAGGCCGTTGTTCGGGTTCACGCCGATTTCGTCGAACAGCTCACCGTACTTGTCGAACAGATCCTTATAGAAAACCTTCACCGCGTGACCGAACACGATCGGGTGGGAGATCTTCATCATGGTGGCTTTCACGTGCAGGGAGAACATGACACCGGTCTTCTCACAGTCTTCGATGGCATCTTCGAAGAATTTGACCAGGGCTTTCTTGCTCATGAACATGCCGTCCAGCACTTCGCCTTCCTGCAGTGGCAGGTCGGATTTCAGGACGGTCTGCTCGCCCTTCTTGTTCTCGAACACGATGCGGGCGTTGGTGGCCTTGTCCAGGGTTACGGACTGCTCGCTGGAGTAGAAGTCGCCACCACGCATGTGTGCCACGTGGGTACGGGAGGCCGGGCTCCACTCACCCATGGTGTGCGGGTGTTTGCGGGCGAAGGCCTTGACCGCGGCCGGGGCACGGCGGTCGGAGTTACCTTCGCGCAGTACCGGGTTGACGGCACTGCCCAGAACCTTGCTGTAACGGGCGTGGATTTCCTTCTCTTCGTCGGTCTCCGGATGCTCCTTGTACTCGGGCACCTTGTAGCCCTGCTCGTTCAGCTCCTTGATGGCTGCGCGCAGCTGGGGGATGGACGCGGAGATGTTCGGCAACTTGATGATGTTGGCGTCCGGATCCTTGGTGTACTCACCCAATTCAGCCAGGGCATCCGGAACCCGCTGGTCTTCCTCGAGGTAGTCGGGAAACGCTGCCAGGATACGCGCCGCGAGAGAGATATCACTGGTTTCGAACTCGATACCAGCCGGCTTGGCGAAGGTTTCCAGGAGGGGAAGCAGTGACCGGGTGGCGAGGGCGGGGGCCTCGTCGGTCAGTGTGTAGACAATCTTGGCTTTGGATGATGTCATTTTCGTCCTCAGGCTATTGGGTGGGTTCAGGACGGTCATTGCGGGGGCAGGCGTCTTTTGGACGCCCGGCCTGTGCCATGACTGATTTGGGAACTTTTGATAGACCTACTAAGATATCATTTTTTGGTGATTTTTGGTTACGATCTTAGTATAAGAACGGACTAAAAATGCCGTATCTTCGGTTACGGGACGATGAAATGGCGGAAATTTACGAAATTTTCTAACATTATGAGTTTGGAGTGGCGCGGTGTGGGAAGGGGCATCCGAAACCCGCTCCTTCGGCACGTCCCTGTGACGCTTGAGCTCCGTCATCCATGGCTCCGCACAGTTTCGGATGCCCCTTCCCACACCGCTTGGCAGACTGCAAAGTTAACATCAAAGCGCCCAGGAACCCCCTTTTCTGAGCGCCAAGTTGTCAACAATCCACCGGCTATCCAGTCAGATTATTCCGCCGGCAGCAGGTTCGCCCCAGCCAGCCGCTCCCGGATCTGGTCCAGGGCTTCCGGATTACCCAGGGCATCCCGGTTATCGGCTTTTTTCGAGCCGTTGATCAGCCGTGCCACCGCCAACTCTACCTTCTTGCCGCTACGGGTGTAGGGAATGTCCGGCACTTGGACGATGTGCCTGGGCACGTGCCGGGGGCTGGCGCCTTCGCGGATTCGGGTTTTGAGCTGTTGTTTCAGGTCGTCGGTGACTTCCTGGCCGTCGGCGGGTACGACCAGCAGGACGACTTCCACGTCACCTTCGATCTGGCGGCCGACCACGAGGCTGTCTTTGACTTCGGGGATGGTTTCCACCTGGCGGTAGATTTCGGCGGTGCCAATGCGAACGCCGCCGGGGTTGAGGGTGGCGTCGGAGCGGCCGTAGATGATGGCGCCGCCGTGTTCGGTGAATTCAATGAAGTCGCCGTGGGCCCAGACGCCGGGGAAGGTGTTGAAGTAGGCGTCGCGGTAGCGTTCACCGTTCCGGTCGTCCCAGAAGCACACGGGCATGGACGGCAGGGGCTGGCGGCAGACGAGTTCGCCGCGGCCTTCGCTGACTGGTTTGCCGTCATCGCCGTAGGCGACGGCGTCGACGCCGAGGAAACGGCACTGGATTTCACCGCGACGGACCGGCAGCAGCGGGGTGGAACCCACGAAACAGCCGCAGATGTCGGTGCCGCCGGCGATGGAGCCGAGCAGGGCATTGGGGGCGCCGTCGCTGTACACCCAGTCATAGTCTTCCGGCAACAACGGGGAGCCGGTGGAGAACACCACCCGCAGTTTGCTCTGGTCCAGGGTTTTCGCGGGCTGGAGCTCGCCTTTCCGGCAGCCGGCAATGAATCGCGCGCTGGTGCCGAAGTGGGTGACTTTTTCTTCGGCAACGGTGTCCCACAAAAAGTTGAGGCTGGGATAGCCCGGAGAGCCGTCGACGGTAATGACGGCCGCGCCAGTCAGCAGGGCGGAGGCCTGCCAGTTCCACATCATCCAGCCACAGGTGGTGAAGTACAGGAAGCGGTCCTCGGGGCCGACGTCACCGTGCAGCATCAGTTCCTTGGCGTGGTTGACCAGCAGGCCAGCGGTGCCGTGGACGATGCACTTGGGTTTGCCGGTGGTGCCGGAGGAATACAGGATGTACACCGGATGATCCGGGTCCATGGGGGTAAAGGATGGGGCCTGTCCCCCGCCCAAGGCCAGGGCGTCTTCCCAGGTGGTGATCAGCTCACCGGGGATGGGGGCTTCATCCGGCAGTTGCGGGATGCTGACGACGGTCCTGAGGGACGGCAGGCCGGCGATCAGTTCGGCGAAGTCGTCCTGGCGGGCGAACACCTTGCCGCCGTAGCCATAGCCGTTCACCACGATCAGGGCCGCGGGCTCAATCTGCCCGAAGCGGTCATTGATGGCACCGATGCCAAAGTCCGGGGAGGCGGAACTCCAGATGGCACCCATGCTGGTGGAAGCCAGCATGCCCACCATGGCCTCGTAGCCGTTGGTGACCACACCCGCGACCCGGTCGCCCTGTCCGACTCCCTTGCTGCGCAGAAAGGCCTCCAGGGCCCCGGCATCGGCTTTCAGCTCGGCGTAGGTCTTGCGCAGCACCGGGCGGGTCTCGCAGTAAGCGACCACCGCCTCGCGGTCGGCATAGTCTCCGTCCGCCAACCGTAGCAGGTTGGCAGCGAAGTTCAGTTTCATACCGGGGAACCACTCGGCCCCAGGCATCTCGCGCTTGCCCAGCACCTTTTCGGCTGGCGTGTCACAGACCAGGCCGCAGTAGTCCCAAACCTTCCGCCAGAAGGTATCGAGGTCGCTGATCGACCACTGGTGCAGGGCATGGTAGTCGGCAAACGGACCGAATCCCTGCTGCTCCAGCCAGGCCTTGAATCGGCCCATGCGGGATTGGGTCAGGGTGGTTTCCGTAGGAGACCAGACTACCGGTGATTGTTCTTCATTGCTCATCCGTCTCTCCTGAATGTTACTGCATATGCCAGCCGTGACTGACCACGATGGACTGGCCAGTCAGGGCAGCGGACGGGAAAGCAGCCAAGTGAACGGCCAGTTCCGCCACGTCTTCGAGGGTGGTGAATTCCCCGTCCACTGTGTTCTTAAGCATGACTTTGCTGATCACTTCCTTTTCGGAAATGCCCAGCTCCCTGGCCTGTTCCGGGATCTGCTTATCCACCAGAGGCGTGCGCACAAACCCGGGGCAGATGATATTGCTCCGCACTCCGTGTTCGGCGCCCTCCTTCGCGACCGCCCGGCAAAGCCCCAGCATGCCGTGCTTGGCCGCCACATAAGGCGCCTTCAGAGGCGAGGCTTCCAGCGAATGCACCGAACCCATGTACAGCATGGTACCGCCACCGTTCTTGTACATATGCTTCAGGGTCGCGCGAGTCACCAGGAACGCCCCGTCGAGATGCACGCTCATAACCTTGCTCCAGTCGGAATAAGCAAGCTTGTGCACCGGGTCGATGTGCTGAACGCCGGCATTCGCCAGAGCGATGTCCAAACCACCCCACTGTTTAACCACAAGGTTTACGTTTACGTCAACCGCATCTTCATCGGTAACATCCATTTCGAGCGCCATGGCAGTGCCTCCGGCCTGCTCGATGGCAGTCACGGTTTCCTGTGCGGTTTCCAGACTCAGGTCTGCCACGGCGACTTTGGCGCCTTCCCGGCCGTATGCTTCGGCGATGGCTCGGCCGATACCTCGGCCGGCACCGGTAATCAGGGCAATCCGGTTTTCCAGACGCATGGTTATTTTCTCCTTAGTCGTAAGCTACGCCAGGCAACCAGGTCGCGATTTCCGGGACCAGGAACACGATAACCAGGGCTGCCAGCTGAATAATGATGAAGGGGATCACACCCCGGTAGATATCAGTGACCTTGATCTCCGGCGGCGCCACACCCTTGATGTAAAACAGCGCAAATCCAACCGGCGGCGTCAGGAACGAGGTCTGCAGGCACATGGCAAACAGGATAGTGAACCACACCAGATCAAACCCGAGACTTTGTACTACCGGCGCCACCAGGGGTAGGATGATCAGGGTGATCTCGACCCAGTCCAGGAAGAAGCCGAGCAGGAACACCGCGAACAGGATCGTCAGCACGACGCCATAGGGTCCGAACGGTAATCCAAGCAGGGCGTCCTCGATCACCTGATCGCCCCCCAGACCCCGCAGGACCACGGAGAACGCGGTTGCACCCAGGAAAATGGCGAAGATGAACGCAGCCGTGCGGGTGGTCTGCTGCAAGGAGGCGTTGAGCACTTCCAGATTCAGTCGGCGAGACATCAGGGCCAACAGCAGAGCGCCCAGAGCACCAACACCCGAAGCCTCTGTTGGTGTTGCAATGCCGGCAAAAATGGAGCCCAGCACACCCAGAATCAGCGCAGCCGTCGGCACTACGGCTTTGGCCACTTCCCAGACGATGCCCCAGGTCACTTTCTCTGTGCCCTCCGGCACCGGCGCGATGTGGGGTTGCAGCATGGGACGGATAATGGCGTAGGCCACGTACATGGCACCCAGCATCAGGCCAGGAAAGAACGCGCCCATGAACAGGTCGCCTACCGACGCTTCCGGAACCGCCAGTCGGTCGGCCATCAACACCAGCATAATGGAAGGCGGAATCAGGATACCCAGGGTCCCGGTGGCACAGGCGGTACCCACGGCAAACCCTTTATCGTACTTGTTCTCCATCATCACAGGCAGGGAAAGCATGCCCAGAAGCACGACGGAGGCACCAATGATACCGGTGGTCGCGGCCAGCAGTACGCCGATGACAATGACCGTAACGGCATAGCCGCCGCGAACGGCGCCAAACAGTTTGACCATGCTGTTCATCAACCGCTCGGCAACGCCGGACTGGTCTAGCATGATGCCCATGAAGATAAACATGGGCAGGGCGACAAGGGTTTCGCTGCTTACAACCTTCCATATTCGCTCGGGAACAAGCCCCATGGAGGAGGAGTAGTCAAACCACAGATTGGCACCAAAATTCTCAACAGCAATGACACCGACGACGGTCCAGATAACCGCGGTGCCACCCAACACCCATGCAACCGGATAACCGGTCATCAGCAGCGCCCCGAAGGTGAGGAACATGCCGATTACAAAAAGGGTTTCAAGCTCCATCAGGACGCATCCTCTTTCTTATTATCCGCGGACTCGATCCGAATTGGCTTCGGAAAGCCGAAAAGCAGGGCAGTGACTTTCAGCAGACGGGACAGGGCAGCGATAATCAGTAGCACGAAAGACAGTGCCAGAACGCCCTTGAGAATCCAGCGATAGGGAAGGCCAGCGGGTGCCTGGCTGGTCTCACCCTGTTCCCAGGAACTGATGGCATAGGGGATCATTTCGTAGACCGCCAGCCCAAGAAACGGTAACAACAGGAATACCAGACCGAAGAATTCTATCCAGGCCTGGCCTTTCAATGACAGGCGTTCATGGATGACATCCACCCTGACATGATCATCTGTTACCAGGGTATAGCCCAACCCCAACAACCAACCTACACCCGCCAGATGCCACTGGACTTCCTCCAGGGTTACCGACCCCATGCCAAAGGCATAGCGACCCACCACTGCATAGATGATCACGCCGGTGACCACAAACCAGAGCCAGGAAGCACTCTTGCCTATCGCAGTAATCACACCGTCCATAACCTGGCTGAGCCGGGTGGTCGGGAACTCGGTGTGATGATGAATAAATTGACCGGCGTCCGACGCCGATGCGTGCACATCGGGCGGTGAGCCTTTATCAGACACTGCCATACAACAGTTCCTCGTTCAGAAAGCCTGCCGTGAAACAACGATGGCCCCGCAGGGCCATCCGGACTCAATCAGAGAGCACCGGAATTGCTTCCGGTGCTCAGGGTCAGCCCCGAACCTTACAGGTCCGCCGGAACATAGGCGCGGGTATCCCACACCTTGTAGGATTCCATGAATTCCTGCTGGCTTTCGTAAACACGCTTGAAGTCGGCATCCTTGGACGCTTCCTCCTCAAGCACTTCCTGAGTTACTTCTTTCAGCTTGAGCAGAACGTCGCGGGGAATCTGGTCGGCCTGAACGCCCTTGTCCTGGAACTCGGCCAGAACCTTGCCGTTCTTGTACTCGCCCTCGGCCAGACCTCGGGTGGTCGCCGCGGTACAGGAAGCCTCAACCAGCGCCTTCTGCGCTTTAGTGGCACGATTCCATTCATCCTTGTTGATCAGCATGTACTGAGCCGTGAACTGCTGATGCCAGCCCGGGAACAGGTTGTACTTGACCACTTGATTGAAGCCCAGAATCTGGTCGATGGCGGGCATGGAGAATTCAGTGGCATCAATGGTGCCTTTTTCCAGTGCCTGGTACAGCTCACCGCCAGGCATCATGGTGACGGAGGCGCCCAGCTTCTCGAGAACCTTGCCACCCAGGCCCGCAAAGCGAATCTTCAAGCCTTTGTAGTCTTCCAGTGTTTCGATGGGCTTGGAGTACCAACCCGCTGTTTCAGGCCCGATGATGCCGCATAGCTGTGCATGAACATTGAAGCCCTTGTTGGCGTAGGTTTCCTGCAGCATTTCATGACCGCCACCGAAGTAATACCAGCCAATGTAGGCCGGGGGCTTCATGCCGAAAGGTACAGCGGCAAACAGGGGAATCGCAGGCACTTTGCCCTGGTCGTAGCCGATCCAGGTATAGCCAGCCGATACCTTGCCATCGGACACGGCCTGGAGAATATCGAACGGCGGAACCAGCTTGCCGGGCTCATAGACACGGACCTGGATACTGCCATCAGAAGCGGTGGTGAGGTTATCTGCAACCCAGGCGGCGGGAGAACCGAGGCCCGGAAGGTTGGTAGCGAAGGCTACGGGCATTTTCCAGCGCAGGTCATCGGCAACGGCGGAACCCGTAGTCAGGGCGATCGCACCGGCGATCCCGGTGAGGGCCTTGAAGAGTTTCATTGGCAAGTCTCCTAGCATTGTTGTTTTCGTGGCCGGACAGCAAAAAACCGCCAAGCCTGATCTGAGTGTAGTCAGACATCGCAGAAAACGAGACGGACAGGGAAAGCGGTGGGTCCAACAATAAGCGTCAGTCTTGTTGTCTGCGTTGTTCTGACGTCCTGCAACCAGGGCATAGCAGGGGGCGTGCCAGATCAGAATTCCATCTATATTTCATAGAGTTAGAAAATTACCAGAGAACGTCGAAGAAGAGATTCGTCCGAATATTCGGACACTTATAGACCAGAGTCGTAGGTATTTGTACGGAGGTCAGGACACTCGTCCGGATATCAGGACATCTTGGCGAGCTTTTCGTAGAGTACAGAGCGGGAGATTCCGAGCAGCTTGGCCGCTCGGGTCCGGTTGCCACGGGAGGCAACCAGGGCCTCTTCGATGGCCTGGGCCTCGGCTTCCGCCATGGTCTGGCCCAGGGGCCGGACCGGGCGCGGGGTCAGGGTCGATACCGGGCGGTTGCCGTTGCGCGGGAGTACCTTGAAGATGGCATCGGCGTCCAGCAGACCGCCTTCCTCGCCCATGGTCAGGGCCCTTTCCAGCACGTTGCGCAATTCCCGGATATTGCCGGGCCAGTCGTATTCGGCCAGGGCCGAAACACCGGCATCAGTGATCTCACCCCGGATATCCAGGCCATCGCCGATATCCTCCAACAACGCCTCGCACAACACGCCAAGATCGGCCAGACGGTCACGCAGTGGCGGGATCGGAATTTCCAGCACGTTAAGACGGTAATACAGGTCTGAGCGAAAGCTGCCCTCGGCAATCATTGCTTCCAGATTGCGGCTGGTGGCGGCAATCACCCGCACATCCACGGGCACCACCTTGTTCGAGCCCAACGGTTCGATCTCCCCTTCCTGGAGGGCCCGAAGCAATTTGGCCTGCAGTGGCAGGGGCATATCGCCCACCTCGTCCAGGAACAGCGTTCCGCCGTTAGCCAGCTGGAATTTGCCATCGCGGGTACGCCGGTCTGCACCGGTGTAGGCGCCGGGGGCGACACCGAAGAACTCGGCCTCCAGCAGGGTGTCAGGAATCGCCGCGACGTTGACGCCCACAAAGGGCTTGTCGGTGCGGTTGGAGACCGAGTGGATGGCTTGAGCCAGTACTTCCTTGCCGGTGCCGGTCTCACCCAGGAGCAGCACCGGCATGTCCCGCCCGGCGGCCAGGCGGGCGCGGCGCTTCACTTCCAGCGCGGCCGGACTGGCGCCGACAAAATCCCCCAGGCTGTAGCGGGTGCCCCGGGCCTTTTTCGCCAGCGCCTTGCGCGCCGCCGCCAGATCCTGATGCAGCCGTCGGTATTTGCTCACCAGTGGGGTCAGCGGCTGAAGATCGTCATAGAGCACGAAAGCCACGGCACCGACCAGTTCGCCGTTTTCATCGTAATAGGGCACGCGGGTAACCACCAGTTGCTGCTTGTCATGTTCCATAATGTCCAGCAACAGTGGCTTGCCGGTCTCCACCACTTCCGGCATGCGGGTATGGGGGATTACGACCCGCACCGGTTTGCCGATGGCATCGGCAACATCGCCCAGTCCCAGCAACTGGGCATAGCTCTGGTTGATCCAGGTGATTCGGGCCTCCCGATCCACGGCGATGGCGCCGGCGCTGGCTTCCTCGAACATGGGAAACAACGCCTCGATCAGTTCACGGGTCAGGCCATTCGGGCTCCGGTCACCAAACAACTCTGTCATGGAGTGTGCACCACCGCTTTCAGGATTGATCATCACAACAGCACCCGGATATCCGGAAAACCGGACACCTCGCCGAGAGTATATGACCACCCCGGATATGGGGCAAACGGGTGAGGCCCCGGCTCAGGCCCGGGGCGAGGTTCAGAGGCATTATTCGGGAATCCGGAGCTGGTTCCCGGTAAAGACGATCTGGTCCTCCGGTGCAGGCTCGGCACGGATCACAGACAGGTTTGCTTCGGCCAATGGTGTGGCCAGACTGCCGCTGGGTACCGTTCGGACCACCTGACTGGGAGGTAATGGACGCTTCTTGGTCAGGTGCTCCCAGAGCAGATCGAGCGCCTGGAAGTAGTAGTGATGCAGTGGTACGTAATGCTCGGCGATGCCGGGAAAGCCGTTGAGCACATCCAGGTGATGGGCGTTGAGGATTTCATAGTAACGCAACCCGCTGTGCTTGCCCTCAACCCGCCGGTTAAGGCCCACATAGGGACGAGAGGTGTGGTTGATGGGCAGAATCGCATCGGCCCGGCCCGTCACGAAAACCGCAGGCTTGCGCTGCAGATCACCTGAAGCCCGGACGGCCGAGATACCCGCTGCTATGCGATCGGACCAGAGTGCCTGTTCGCCGGTCAGCGGATCCCCGGTGACCGGATCCTGGCCGGTGGCGAGCGCACGCAGGCACAGGAGTGAATCCAGGCCGTGATCCGCCAGTCCGGAGCTCGCGGATACACTGGCCGCCAGCAATGTCGGCTGGCCCACCGCCACGTCGTTGACCAGGTTCACTCCACCGGTGGGGGGAATGCCGTTACTGGTAGCAAACAGCGCCGCCTCACTGGTCGGGGACAGGGGCGTGACCGCACCGAAGGCGTCGGTGGACGCCAGGCTGATGCCACACAGTCGGTCCTCGACACCGGCGCGACCATAGGCATTGGCGTAGGTCACGACAATGCCCTGGGCCACAGAGAGACCGAAGTGCACCGGGGCCAACAGGTTCTGCTCGGGCTGGATACTGAAGTCCTCGTTGAGGATTTTCAGGGCATCCGTCGCCTGTTCCTCCACCGTCACGCCCGTCACCAAACCCTTGGCGGCCAGCGACTGACAGATGTTCTCGCCCACCCCGGGCGGATTGAACAGGGTATTGAGAGGCGCCTGGTCCCGGATCCCGGGCGCTTGATTGGCGCAGCCCTGATAGACCGCCAGCGCCGTGGTATAGTCCAGCAGGCTCCGGCTGTGGTCACTGATCACCGGCCCATCGCCCTGGCGAATGGTGAAGCTGCGATCCACCACCGGATTGAGATTCGGCTCGGACACGGCAATGCCATCGATCAGACCCCGATCGTCCAGCTCCGCCGCCCGCACCGAGGCGCCGCCACCGTTGGACACACTTGAGGCGATCACCAGGGTGTTGCGCGGACGGATGGTCGCCAGGGTTTCACCGTTACTCAACGCCCGACCATACCGTTCATTGAGCACATAGAAACCAAACTCGATGGACTGCAACACATGCCGGCCCCAGTCCGCTTCGGGGTTGGCCCCGGAGTGGGCGTGCTTCCAGGCAAACCGGTCCGGCCAGTCCGCATTGAAATCGGCGCGCTCCTGACCGGAAAGATCCGCCCGGAACTGGACCGGCTCATCGGCCGGGGTCAGGGTGCCGTCGATTCGTTGCGCCATGTTGGTGGCCAGGTTGTGGGCGCCAGTGCCCGTCCCCTTGTCGGTGTAGACCACGGCACAGCCCTTCTTCAGGCCCCACTCACCGGCGGTGCCGATGGCCCCGTAGATACCTCGGGAGCCGGACGATGGTGCCGTCACCAGGCAGGGCCGGCGTGGATCGAAGTTGTCCGGCACCTGGGCCATCACCGTCACCGGGATGTCACTACCCGGCACCGTCATGTAGGCCAGGTACTCATAACCCGCAATCAGGCCGTCGCCGTCACTATCCACCCCCGGCCCGAAAAAGCTGCCATAACCACCACCGGGCACGGTATTCACCAGTGCCCGGTAATTGTTGTAGATTGCCAATCGTCGTAACTCGGCCGGTGTTGGATTGAGGGCATCGTCGAAGGCCGGTGGCGCCGGGTTCTGGAGTCCTGAGGCTCCCAGGCCCGCGGTGAGAAGATCGTTGGTGACACCATCGTACCAGGTGCTTTGGAGGGATCCCTGAAGGAATTCCGGGCGTTCGCTGAACGGTGGCGCGGCTATGGCAACCCCCGAAGCGCCAATCAAGGCGCAGAGCATGAGTCGTTTCATAATCGTTCCCTGTTTGTTTTTGTTGGCGAACCCGAGGCCGGCGGTTCCGCCGCCTCTGCCGCTGCCATGCGGATCCTGTGCCAAAACGACAGGTCATGGATTTTTCTGGTGTTTTCAGAGACTGGCCGATGTCACAAAGGGTGGGGCTTCCGGATTTCCGGACAATCGGAAAAGCCAACCAGGGAACCAGGCCGATAGCCGCGCCGCCGGCTGGACCTGTCCCCGGTTCCGGACACTGTCAGGGGATCCGGACAGAATCAACGGGCAGGCGACCCCGGCTCCTGCTGAAGACGACCAACGCCGGCAAACTTCCTGCGGTACTGGGCCGGTGTCAGCCCCACCCGCTGCTGGAATTTCCGGGAGAAGAACGCCGCGTCCTGATAGCCCACCATCTCCGCCACCGCTTCCACCGAAACATGACTGGTCTCGAGAATCTGTTTGGCTTCTTCCAGCCTGAGCGTCAGAACATACTCAATGGGGGTCATACCCGTGGCCTGGCGGAAGCGGCGATGGAAAGACCGTTCACTCAGGCCGCTCAAGCCGATCATGCCGGCCACCGGTGAGTGCTGGTCGTAATGGTGCGCCAGCCAGCGCTGGCATTCGGCGATCACCGCGTCACTGGACTGCCGTTGGTGGTTGATGGCAACGAACGGCTGCTGGCCGTCCTCGTGCCATTCGATCAGGTGCACCTTCGCGACCCGGATCGCCTCGGCCTGGCTGCAGAAGCGGGCAATCAGGTAAAGGCCCAGATCCATCCATGAGGTACCTCCGCCGGACATGATCAGGCGCTGTCCGGTGCCGGAGGCGACCATGGCCCGTTCGGGATGCATGCGGACGCCCGGATAACGGCTGGCCATGAACTCACAGAAGCCCCAGTGGGTGGTGGCATCCTGGCCCGACAGCAGCCCCGCCTCGCCCAGCAGGACCGCCCCGGTGCAAGCGGTGGCCAGCAGCCCACCCTTTTGCCAGTAGTCCCGGATCCAGGCCACCTCGCGCTCAAACAACCCGGCCGGCCCGGCCGCCGGGTCGAACATCACTTCCAGAATACACAAGGCATCGGGACAGTAATCCCGGTCCAGCCGGCGAGTTGGTCGCACCAGGGCGCCGTTGGCCAACTCCATGGGCTCACCTTCCACCGACACGATCTCCGCCCGGACCAGGGGCGTGCCGGCTTCCCCCTCCACCAGCAGGCTCCAGTCCCTGCCCGCCGAACCCAGCAGCTCCTGCATGCCATAAATCGGTGATGCGGTCGCCTGGGGCATGGCCAGGATGCCGATCTGCACCGGCCGGACCACTTTGTTGTCATACGCCATGGAGATTTTCCCCGTGTTCTTTTCCAAATCTTCCGCCATGGGGCAAAAAACGCAAGTCAGGGGATCCGGTGGCGGATTCGGACAGGAACTGACCGATTTCGCTGAAGGACAACAGTAGCAAAGGGAACACGATCAGGGGGCATACACAACAATGCCGGAAGGAGCACCAACATGAACGCACCCCTGACACTCGACACCCACCAACCGCGGACACCGGAAGCCTTTGGCGAACAGTTCGCCACCATGGTCAACCACGCCGCCGTGGTGACCATGACCTCCCTGGGCCACCGGCTCGGACTCTTCGATACCCTGGCCAGTCTGCCGCCCTCGACCAGCCAGCAGGTTGCCGACGCCTGCGGCCTGAACGAGCGCTATGTGCGGGAATGGCTGTCGGTTATGACCACCGGCGCTATAGTGGACTACCAGCCCGAGGCCGGAACCTTCAGCCTGGACCCGGCCCACGCCGCCTGCCTGACCCGCAGCGCGAGCCCCGACAACCTGGCAGTGACGGCACGCTTCATTCCCGTGATCGCCAGCATGGAAGAGCCTCTGACAGAATGTTTCCATACTGGAGAGGGACTGCCCTACCACCGTTACCCCTGCTTTCATGAGGTGATGGCGGAAGACAGCCACCAGACGGTGGTATGCGCCTTGTTCGATCACATCCTGCCACTGGTTCCGGACCTCCGGAATCGCCTGGAGCAGGGAATCTCGGTACTCGATGCCGGCTGTGGTCGCGGACTTGCGCTACTGACCCTTGCGAAGGCCTTCCCGAACAGCCGATTCCAGGGCTACGACCTGTGTGAGGAAGCCTTCAGGCCGACGCGGGCCGAAGCCGACCGGCTGCGCCTGACCAACCTGCACTTCGCCGCCCGGGACCTCCGGGATTTCGACGAGCCCGGGCACTACGACCTGATTACCTCCTTCGATGCCGTGCATGACCAGGCCGACCCCGCAGCCCTGCTGCGCGGTATTGCCCGGGCCCTCAAACCCGACGGCATCTACCTGATGCAGGACATTGCCGGTTCCAGCTTCCTGGAAAACAACCTGGATCACCCCCTGGGGCCGCTGCTCTACACCATTTCCTGCGCCCACTGCACGCCGGTGTCACTGGCCCAGGGAGGGCCGGGCCTAGGTACCCTGTGGGGCGAGGAGCGGGCAGAGCTGATGCTCCGGCAGGCCGGATTCGGTGACATCCGGTCCCACCGGCTCGACCACGACCCGTTCAATGTCTACTTCATCGCCCGGCCCGGCGAGGGAGAGCAGTCATGATCAAGGCCCTGTTTCTGCTCTATGCCCTGGCCTGCTATGGCCTGGGCTTCCTGGCACTGCTGGCCCTGGCCGGATTCCTGCTGAACCTTGGGCCCTGGGGCATCGACACCGGTGCGCCCGGGGACGGACTGGCCGCCATCGCGGCCAACACCCTGCTGCTGTTCGGTTATTTCGGCCTGCACTCGGTCATGGCCCGCCCAAGTTTCAAGCGCCACTGGACGCGGATCCTGCCTCCGGCGCTGGAACGCGCCACCTACGTGCTGGTCGCCGGCCTGACCCTGCTTTTGGTGCTGACAACCTGGACACCGCTGCCATACAGCCTTTGGCAGTTAGAAGGCGATAGCGCCCGGACGTTTGTCTACGCCCTGCACGGCCTTGGCTGGGTCGTCATGGTGGCAGCGACCTTCCATATCAATCACTTCGAATTCTTCGGCCTGCGCCAGGTCTGGCGGCACCTGCGGTCTCTGCCACCGGCCGAGGTGCCGTTCTCCGCACGGTTCCTGTATGGGCTGGCAAGACACCCCATCAGCCTGGGCTGGATGATCGTGTTCTGGGCAACCCAGGACATGAGCCTCGGCCACCTGCTGATGGCCGCCATCGCGACCGGCTACATCCTGGTGATCACCCCCGTGGAGGAGGCCGACCTCGAGCGACAGGTCGGTCCGATTTACCGGGACTACCGGGCGAAAGTGCCCGCCTTCTTGCCCCGCCTGCGTCGGGCGAGCCCCGGGCGCATCCGCAACCGGGAATCGCTCGTAAATTGTCCTGACAGGTAGCAATGACAGGAGCCCTGCGGGTGAGACAACGCTGGAGTGCAAACCTGGCCGCCCTGACTCTGGGCGGCCTTTTACTGGCCGGGTGCGCGAGCCATGACAACGCACGCCAGGAGCCGGTAGCCTTGCCAGAGACCGGATTCGAGGTGCGCACCCCGGTCCGTTTCTCGCCGGATGACTGGCCCGAAGTGCTGTTTGCGGACCTTTACCTGCCACAGCGGCCGGACCCGGCACCGGCGGTGTTGCTGGTTCACGGTGGTGGCTGGGAGCGACGCTCCCGGGAAGACATGACCTGGATTGCCGAGGAACTGGCCGGGCGCGGTTTTGCAGTGATGAACATCGATTACCGCTTTGCTCCGGAGTACACCTTCCCGGCGCAGCTCCATGACCTGCAGGTGGCGATGCGGTGGCTGCGGGAGCAGGCAACAAGCTACCGGATTGATCCGGATGCCATCAGCGCCTTCGGGTTCTCCTCGGGCGCCCACCTGGTGAGCCTGCTGGCCCTGACCAGCGATCCCCGGAATCCACTGAGCGAACCCCATGGCGGGCCCGGGACCCGACCGGTTGCGGTGGTGGCCGGTGGTATCCCCAGCGATCTGCGACGGTTTGATTCGGGACGACTGATCCGCCAGTTCCTGGGTGCTACCGAACGGGAGAAGCCGGAAACCTACCGGCTGGCGTCACCCATTGTCCATGTCTCCCCCAATGCGCCCCCGTTCTTCCTGTTCCACGGCAACCTCGACATGCTGGTACCGCCCGAGCAAGCGGAGTACTTCCACAATGCCTTGTTGGAGAAAGGGGTGCATTCCGAGCTCTACATGATGCATCTGCGGGGCCACATCACCAGTTTCCTGACTGCCGGCAGTGCCGTGGAGCAGGCGACGGAATTCCTGGCCCGTTTCGGTCGCGGAGCC
Source organism: Marinobacter sp. (assembly GCF_046484525.1). Lineage (GTDB taxonomy): Bacteria > Pseudomonadota > Gammaproteobacteria > Pseudomonadales > Oleiphilaceae > Marinobacter. Next base: position 5,559 of record NZ_JAWOIS010000016.1, on the reverse strand, counting down.
CGTCAGCAGTGAGCTAGCCCAGACGAACGAAAGGTGCGAGCGTCAGCGCCAGGATCACCAGGATGGCAACACAAGCGGCAATAATGGTCACGGGCTTCTGTCGGAAGCTGCGCCAGAATCCCACCTCGCCCCGGGCCTGGCGTGACTGGAAATCCTCCCGTTGCCGGTCTTGCCGCTGCCTCTGGTACTCCTCCAGCAGTACCCGCGCCCGGGCAGCCTCATCGTTATCGCGGACCCAGAAGCCCCCCATACTGATGCCCCAGCGGCTCGGCGGCGTCTCGTAATAGCGAACCCCGTGTTCGTCGAACAGGGCCCGGATCTCGTCGGCCTCGTCATCGGGCACATGGCGCAGATTCATCAAGTGGTGGGGCATGGGCTTCCATTGGCTGGTATCAGGATCGGGATTGCCTATATGCTAACAGCAAAGCACTGATGACCGAATTCGCCACCAGGACACTGCATGAGCCAGAACCCCCTTCGTCTGCTGCTGGATTTTGATGACCGTATCCAGCGGGACAGGGACCAGCCCTCCGCCTTCCTCCACCGACGGGACCGTCGCTTTGCACTGGACTGCCAGCAGCAGGAAATAACCCCCGACGCCTCGTGCTGGCTGGCGCACATGGATCGCCTGTCCGGCCCCGGCGGCACCGTCACCGCCGGCAGCCGCGAGCTGCGACTCTGGCGCAGGGTCAATGGCGGCTTCGTTGCCGCCGGGTGCCTGATCGGCATTTTCACCATGCTGGGCCTGCTGTTCTATGACGGCGGCCAGCGCATCAACATCACCGTGATCCTGGCGTTTGTCCTGTTGCAGCTGATCCTGGCGCTGGTCACCACCGTGCAGGCAATAATTGGCTGGCAACCCTGGCGCTGGTTGCTGAAAGGGCTTCACCGGGACCATACCAGCCCGACCCGGGCCCGGCTCCAGCCACTGCTCATGGCCCGCGCTGCCCATGCTGGCGGCATTGCCTTCGGCCTTGCCGGCCTCGCCACCCTGCTTATAATGGTCGTGGTCCAGGATCTTGCTTTCGGCTGGAGCACCACCCTGGATACCGGCGCTTCCGGCTACCACAACCTGATCAACACCCTGGCAACGCCCTGGTCCTGGCTTTGGCCTTCGGCTGTGCCGTCCCTGGAACTGGTGGAAGCCACCCGTTTTTTCCGGGCCGCATCGGGCACAACCGGGATTGATCCTTCCCGCTGGGGCCAGTGGTGGCCTTTCGTGGTCATGCTGTGGCTGACCGGGACCGTGATACCGCGGGTACTCCTGCTGATCCTCAGCCAGGGTCTGCTTCGCTACCGCGCCACCCGGTCACTGGCCCGTCACCCGGGTATGCAGGCTCTGTTGTACCGGATGGAGACCTCGACCCTGGATACCGGCAGCGGCCATAACGACGCCGGCGACCTGCCCGACACCCGGACCCGGACGCGCCCGGACCAGCTACCGGACACCCCGATCATGATCTGCTGGGCCGGGGCCGGAGAACCGGAACTGCCCCAGCGCCTGGAGGCGCCGGATACCCGCATTTTCCGGGCCGGAGGCCGGGCCACCCTGGCCCAGGACGACGAGGTGCTGGCACAGGTGGGCGACGAACTGGCCAGCCAGAAAGCGCCGGCCGTGATTGTCGTCACCCGCAGCTGGGAACCGCCCACCGGGGAACTGCACGACTTCCTGGAAACCGGCCACGAGCGCTGGCCATCGGGTACCCGTGTGACCCTGCTGCCTCTGGCCAGCGACCCGAACCAGCTCCCTGAAACGCACCTGGTGCAACCCTGGCTCCGATTCACCGAGCGCCTGGCCCCGGGCTTTGCCTCCGTCGCACTGCCACCTACCGACAAGCCGGATCCCTACCTGGCCGGGAGCGTCCAGCCATGACCACACCACCGGTGTTCGCCGTCGTCGGCCACCCGAACAAAGGCAAATCCAGTGTCGTGGCCACCCTGTCCCAGAACGACGCCATCGCCATTGCCCTGGAACCGGGCACCACCCGGGCCCGGCAGGACTATCCACTGACCGTCGACGGCCAGAAACTCTATACCCTGGTGGACACCCCCGGCTTCCAGCGCCCCCGGCGGGTGCTGCAATGGCTGGAGGCCCACAGCATCTCCGCCTCGGACCACCCGGAGACGGTCAGGGCCTTTGTGCTTCAGCACCGGGGCGATGACCGGTTTGTCGATGAATGCGAACTGCTGGCGCCGATCGTGGAAGGAGCCGGGATCATCTACGTGGTGGATGGCTCGGTGCCCTATAGCGCCGAGCACGAAGCAGAGATGACCATCCTGCGCTGGACCGGCCGCCCGAGCCTGGCCCTGATCAACAGCATCGGCGAGGACGATTACAGTGATACCTGGCAGTCGGCGCTCGGCCAGTTCTTCCAGGTAGTCCGGAAGTTCGACGCCGTTCGCGCCCCGTTCGAACAACATCTCAGCCTGTTGCGTGCATTCGGCCAACTGGAGCCGGACTGGGAGGAACCGCTGGAACGGGCCACCCGGTTCCTGTCCGAACAGCGCCGCCAGCGCAGGCATCAGTCTGCCGGCCTGATTGCCAGGGCCCTGGAAGACCTGATGTCTTACCGGGAGAAACGCACCCTGACCCTGAACCAGGTCGCCGAGACCAGTGATGCCAGCCTCACCAGGTCCCTGCGGGACCGGTGGTACCGGCACCAACGCAAGCGGGAGCAGAACCTGCGTATCGACATCGAGCACCTGTACCAGCACCAGCGCATCCGGCGCCAGGAAGCAGAGCTCCAGTGGCACAGCCAACATGACCTGTTCTCCGAGGACACCCGCAAACACTGGGCCGTCAGCAAGCGCTATCTGGCCACAGCGGGCTTTGGTGCCGGCGCTGTGGGCGGCGCCGGCATCGATGCCATGACCCTGGGCTCCTCCATGGGAACCGGGGCCCTGGTCGGCGGCCTGATTGGCGCTGCCGGTAGCTATTTCTATGGCGACCGGCTGATCCTTCCAGCACTGAAGATCGGCCCGCTGAAAGATGGTCTGAAAACCGCCAGCTTCGGGCCTGTACAGGACAGCCAGTTCGGCTATGTTGTATTAGGGCGGGCAGTGGATCACTGGTGGCACATCAGTCACCGGAACCACGCCGGACGGGACCTGTTGGAACTGGAGCCGGCCGATCATCACTGGCTGGAGCAGCTCGACAAGACCAGCCGACGAGAGATTCAGCGGGCCTTCGACCGGTGTCGGAAACAGCGGCCCCTGACCCACCAGCAAAGGGAAAATTTCACGGCGGCCATCGAGCAGGCCATGTCGGCTTATGACGACTGGCGGTTGAACCGGGCCTGAGGCGCATGTTTATACTGTAGGGCTATTCCATCACAAATTGAGGAATGCGAATGAAAATTGTACGAGTGCAAGACATCATCGGTACCGAGCGGGAAGTTTCCGGCCCGGGCTGGACCAGCCGTCGTATGCTGTTGAAAAAGGATGGCATGGGCTTCTCCTTCCACGAGACCATCATCCCTGCGGGCGCCGAACTCAACCTGTGGTACAAGCACCACCTGGAAGCCGTTTACTGTGTGGCGGGCAATGGCTCCATCACCGACAAGGCGACCGGCGAGACCTACGAGATCACCGACGGTACTCTGTATGCACTCGACAAGCACGATCAGCACACCCTGCGCGGTGGCACCGAGGACATGCGCCTGATCTGCGCCTTCAATCCGCCGGTTACCGGCCGTGAAGTCCACGACGAGGACGGCGCCTACCTGCCGGACACCAGCGAAGTCTGATCCGGCTCACTGTGGCTGAAACCCATGCCGCGAACACACCGCCACCGCCAGCCCGACTGCTGCCGGTGGCGGTGTTGCTTTGGCTGTCCGGTATTTACCTGCGCATTCCCGTCCTCGTGGCGCCGCCACTGGCCCCCTTTATCGGCGAGGAACTCGCACTCTCCAAGGCACTGACCGGTGCGCTGACCACCCTGCCCATCCTGATGCTCGCCATCGGCGCCATGCCTGGCTCGTTGGCCATCTCCCGCATCGGACCGAGAAACACCCTGGCGCTGGCCATGACCATCATGGTGATCGGCTCCGCCAGCCGCGGCCTGGCCCCTGAAACCATGACCCTGATGATCGCCAGCGCCGTCATGGGCCTGGGTGTGGCCATGATGCAACCGGCCCTGCCGGCCCTGTTGCCACGTTGGCTCCAACCGCACCACTTGGCCCTGGGCTCCGCCATCTACATGAACGGTATGCTCATGGGCGAGTTCATCGGCGCCGGCATCACCCTGCCGGTGCTCATGCCCCTGCTGGACAACAGCTGGCGCGCCACCCTGATCGCCTGGTCGCTGCCGGCCTTACTGGTCGCCGCCGCCCTGTTCCTGCCCAAACGGGACCTGGCCCGCCCAGTCCGCAAAGCCGCCTGGCTACCAGACTGGAGCAACCCCCTGACCCTGAAACTCGGCCTGCTGCTCGGCCTCTCCGGCTCCATGTTCTTCGGCCTCAACGCCTACATGGGCAACCTGCTCGAACAGCAGGGCCAGTTCGACAAACTCTCCGAAGCCCTGTTCTGGTACAACATCGCCCAGGTCTTCGCGTCCCTGACCATGCTCAAATTCGCCCGTGCCTGGGTCGGCCGCCGAAGCCTGATCATCACCATGGCTGCACTCAGCATCCTCGGTACCGCCGGCGCCATCGCCCTCGACGGGTGGTGGTCCATCGCCAGTGCCACCCTGATGAGTTTTGTAGCCGGTATCCTGCTGATCCTGCTGGTGGCACTGCCGCCATTGCTGGTCAGCTCTGAAGAGACCGGCCGCCTGTCCGCGGGCACCTTTCTGGTGGGCTATACCCTGGCGTTCTCCGTGCCCATGTTGGGCGGCCTGTTGGCTGACTGGACCGGTGACGTCCGCCATGCGGTGATGGTGATGATTGGTTATAGCCTGGCGGTTTTGCCGCTGGCGTTTACGCTGGATCTGAGACGGCGGGAGGGGCCTTAAGATGGGGTCAGAAGAAAGTGTTCTTCAGACCCCTGAGTAGGGCGAAGAAACCAGGGATGAGTCGTGAAGATGGGGTCAGAAGAAGGCTTTCTTCTGACCCCGAAGAGGAAGAGCAATCCCCCAGCGGAACCCCCACCAATGGCCGAAAGGCCGAGGCAAGGGGTGCTTTTCCGCAGGGAACAATTGTCTGAGCGAAGCGAGTTGTTTGTTCCCGAAGGAAAAACACCCCTTGCCTCGGCCGGACTCCAGACTCAGATGTAGTAATCCTCAAGCGGAGGAAACCCATTAAACTCAATAGCACTGTAAGTGGTCGTATAGGCTCCCGTAGAAAGCCAGTACATCCGATCCCCGATGGCCAGATTCAGCGGCAGCGGATACTTGTGATGCTCATACATGATATCCGCACTGTCACAGGTTGGCCCCGCAATCACACAGTCCTCGCCCTCGCCGGACTTCTCCGTCCAGATCGGAAACTTGATCGCCTCATCCAACGTCTCGATCAGCCCCGAAAACTTGCCCACATCGGTATAGACCCATCGGTGAAGGGCCGTGCGGGACTTACGGGAAATCAGCACCACTTCACTCACCAGCACTCCGGCATTGGAAAT
>NZ_JAWOIS010000056.1:0-38095 GCF_046484525.1 Marinobacter sp. | reverse complement strand
TTTTTTGGTCTTTTGGCATCGAAATAATCGATGCATCAAGTTTCCAGATCTGTACCCAGCGCACTGAAGTTGACAGGGTCCATGCAAATTGCCCGGACGCCCTCATGGGCCAGTTTCCGGCCCCGCGTGATGGCAAACAGTTCATCCTGCACTTCATCAATTCTGGCGATGTGCTCCACCTCATACTGGCGGCAGACTTCCCGACGTATCACCGTGGGTGCTGCAAAAACCCCATAACCCTGACGGCCGAAGACCTTGATCAGGGCGCTGTCGTCAACCCGGGCCATCAGCTTCATCCGCACGCCCTGCAGTGACAGCCAGTTCATCAGGCGCTCGAAATACGGCGCATCGGTGGCATTGGCCAGCAATGGCTGGCCATTCAGGGAGTCGGGGAAGCCCTTTTTCAGGTTGGCAGCCAGTGCCGGCGCGGCAAACAGGCTGATACTGGAGCCGGCAACCGGGTGTACCGTGAAGGGGCCGTGCTCATCCAGCCCCGGCATCCGGTCCGCCAGTACAACATCCAGTTCCTTTCGCTTGAGGCTCAGCACGAGATCCTCGGTTCTGCCGGTCCGGCATTCCAGCTGAACTGGTCGCTTGAGCGCCATGGCCGGCTGCAACAGGTAATACGCAATAAGTTTGTGGATCGAGGCGGAGATACCCGCGGCCAGGGTCAATGGCCGGTCAGCGGGTGCAAGTTGCAGGGTATCGGTCAGCTCCCCGGTCAGGGCGAATATGTCGTCAGCGTAGCCGAGGATCATCCGGCCGAGATCGGTCAGTGCCAGCTTTCGCCGTTCCCGGAGGAAAAGCCTTCCGCCGACGGCCGACTCGAAGGTGGCCAGCTGACCGCTCAGGGTTTGCGGTGCCAGATCGAGCACCTCGCTGGCCCGGGCGATCGAGCCTTCCCGGCTGATCACCCAGAAATAATACAGATGCCGGAGGTTTAGCTGTTCCATGGATTCTGACCTCCTGCGGGAGTCAAGCCGGCCGGGGGATGGTGGTCTGGGTCAGTATGGGGTAGACCTCTTTCGGGTCCATGCCATCAAAATCAATCTGCATCTGCGCCTCCTGTCTGCAGCTTCTGAGTTGCCCTGGAACGAGCCAGCCATAGCATAACGAGAATACCCTGGAGTGCCAGGAAAGGTACGGCGACCATAACCAGACCGGACCACCCGACCCAGGCAAAAACCGCCCCGGCGGACAGCGACGCGGTCGCCTGGGAACCGAACACCAGGAGATCATTCAGCCCCTGCACCCGGAAACGCTCGGAGTCCTGGTAGCCCCTTGGTAACAGGGCGGTTCCCCCTACGAACAGGAAATTCCAGCCCATGCCCAGCAACAGAAGTGCCCACAGGTAGTGGTGGAAGCTGATACCGGCTGCTGCAAGCAGCACACACGCGAGATAGGCCAGCAGCCCGCCAACCATCATCAGCGGAATGCCCACGACCCGGGTCAGCCAGCCACTGATCAGTGACGGCAGGTACATGGCCATGATGTGGAGCTGGATGACCGTCTTGGCATCGTCCAGACTGTGACCGGCCATTTCGGTCATACTCAGCGGCGTCGCCGTCATGATGAAGCTCATCACCGCATAGCCGATGGCGGCAGCACCGATCGCAGCCAGTACCAGGGGATTGACCAGAATTTCACGCAGTGGCCGACCGCCGCCAACATGGTCCTCCCGGACCAGCTCGCCTTTCGAACGATAGCCTGCGAAAAGCGTCACCAGGGCTACCGCCTGCACCGCCAGCAACCCAAGCCAGCTATCCATAAAGGGATGGGCTTCATCCGGGCCGGCTCCGAGAGTGGCAATTTCAGGCCCTAACCAGGCTGCACCCAACCCGCCCAGAAGCACCCTGGCTGCGGCGGAAGCCGCAAGTTCCGGTCCGACCGACTCCATTGCGGCAAAACGATACTGATGCACCACGGCAAGGCCACTGCCACCCACGACGGCAGCCACACAAAGCAACGGGAAAGATCCCTGCAAGGAAGCCAGTGCGCCCAACCCCCCGGCCAGGATGCCCATTATGGCCCCCAGCAGCATGACCGGTTTGCGCCCGATCCGCTCCATCAACCAGGTGGCAAGCTTGACCGAGACCACTGTCCCGACCACCACAAGCCCCACGGGAAGCGTGGCCCACTCCGCAGAGGGTGCCAGAGCCCGGCCCTGGATACTGCCGATAACGATGATGAACGGTGCCGTACACATGGCCAGCGCCTGCGCAGCCACCAGCACCCAGACATTCAGAGGCATGAATTACTTTTTCCTGTAGGCGGTGCCACTTGGGCACGCAATGGGTTCGTAAAGCTCGGTCATGTCGCCCGTCAGCTCGGAGGATCCGGCGATCAGGTAGCCACCGGGATTGAGGGCGGCATGGAACCGGCCCAATATGGCCTTTCTCTTTTGTGCCGAGTAGTAAACCAGCGCGTTCTGGCAGATCACCACATCGAACTTACCCGGCAAGGTGCGTTGCAGCAGGTTCAGTTCACGGAACTCAACCAGGGCACGGATGTCCGGGCTGACTTGCCAGCCACCTTTCTCGATGGACCGGAAAAAACGTTCCTTGCGCAGAGGAGTAATGTCCGTGTCTTCGGGACCGAGTTCGTAGTGAGCCCGGCGGGCCACTTCCAGTGCGCTCCGGGAGGTATCGGTCGCCAAAACTCTGGCCTCGACCAGGCTACCGGAGTTCTGCTCCGTGAATTCGCTTGCGGCCATGGCTATGGAGTATGACTCCTGGCCGTTGGAGCACGCGGCAGACCAGATGGCCACCCGCTTGCCCGGGTCGCGCCCGGCGATGTCGGGTAACACCTGATCGCCCAGCATTGAAAACACCGAGGCTTCACGGAACCACCGGCTCTCACTCATGGTAATCGCATCAATGACAGCTTCCTTCAGGCCGGACCGCCCCGGTCTATCGAGCCGTCCCAGCAAATCCTGGATGGAGGCCAGCTGATGATTGTCCAAAACCGGGCGCAGGCGTCGCCGGGCCAGATCCGGGGCACCGTCTCGCAGCAGAATCCCGCAGGCATCCCGAAGATAGATCTGCAAGGCCTGATAGTCACTTGTCTTTATCGTTTCCATTGACTCATTATTATAATCGCGTAACCAAGGCAGCATTTTACCACCTTCGGCTAGCCGTTGTGTGGGATCAATCTGCTAACATTCTGCTTCACAAAGCTGGTACCACTGATCTACCCCGGTCGGAACCTAGCCAACAACATCGAGAGTGTCCCGGATATGACTCAACACGCGCCTTTTTCCCGCCACCTGGCTTCCCCGCTGCTGGCCGCCCTGACTGCCTTTTATCTGGCCTCCGCGCCGGTTTACGCCCAATCGGGAGACGAGGATCCGACAACGCCGGAAGTCCGGTTTGAAACAACCCAGGGTGACTTCGTGCTCGAGCTGCGCCCCGATGCGGCTCCGGAAACCGTAGAGAATTTTCTTCAATACGTCCGGGATGGATTTTATGAGGGTACGGTGTTTCACCGTGTGATTCCGGGCTTCATGGTCCAGGGCGGCGGGTTTACCCCGGAGCTGGCCCGGAAACCCACCCGGGACCCGATCGTCAACGAAGCCAGCAAGGACCTGCCAAACCAGCGAGGCACCATCGCCATGGCCCGCACCAGCAATCCGGATTCGGCTACTTCCCAGTTTTTCATCAACGTAGTCGACAATGACTTTCTCAATGCGGGCGTCCGTGGCGCCGGCTACGCCGTATTCGGCGAGGTTACCGAAGGCATGGATGTGGTTGATACCATCGCCGGTGTCGAAACCGGCTACGCCCGTGGCATGAGAGACGTACCGGTCGAGCCGGTCATCATCGAGAAGGTTTCGGTGGTCAGCAACGACGAGTAGAACATGACTGACTGCACTGTATACCCGCCAGCCATCGAACCCGCCAATCTTGTCTGGCGGGACGGCGTACCGGAGTCGGCCCGGTTCGGGGATGTCTATTTCTCCCGCGACAATGGGCTGGAAGAAACCCGATACGTCTTCCTGGACCACAACAACCTGCCCGACCGTTTCCTGACAGTGCCTCCGCAGGATGCGTTCGTGATCGCGGAGACAGGCTTCGGCACCGGCCTTAATTTTCTTGCCGCCTGGCAGGCCTGGCGGGAACACCGGCCTGATAACGGGTCGGTCCTGCATTTCATCTCGGCCGAGCGCTATCCGCTCACACGGGACGACCTCAAGCGCGCCTTGGATCTCTGGCCGGAACTGGAGCCGATCGCTACAGAGTTGCTGGCCCAGTACCCGCCCCTGGTCCGGGGTACACACCGCCTGGTACTGGATGGGGGCCGCATGCGCCTTACCCTGTATTTTGGCGACGTTCTGGATGCCTGGAAAGCTCTTTCATTCTCTGCCGATGCCTGGTTCCTGGACGGCTTCTCCCCGGCCCTGAATCCCGACATGTGGCTTGACCAGGCCATGGCCCTGATCCGTGAACACAGCAAACCGGGTACGACCCTGGCCACCTTCACCGCGGTTGGCAGGATACGCCGGGCGCTTGAGGAAGAAGGCTTCGAGATGCGCAAAACCCGGGGTTACGGCCGCAAACGGGATATGATTGCCGGGGTGCTGTCCGGCACCGCTTCCAGCGACTCGACCGCCCCTTCCGACACCGTGGCCATCATCGGTGCGGGCATCGCCGGCACCCTGCTGGCCCGGAACCTGGTCAGTCGTGGCGTGGCCGTTACCCTGATCGATGCGGAAGAAACTGCCGGGGCCGCTGCCTCCGGAAATCTTCAGGGCGCGATGTATGTAAAGCTCGGTGTCGAATTCGACGCCCAGACGGAACTCGCTCTTTCCACCCTGACCTTCAGCCAACGCGCCTACAAACCCTACCAGAATTCCTTCTGGCACCCGACCGGCCTGCTGCAGCTGGCCTGGAATCCCAACGAACAGGAGCGGCAAGCCCGTTTTCTTGACCGCAACCAGTATCCCGAAGACATTCTGTTCCCGGTCGACGCGGCCACTGCCTCCGAACTCACCGGTACACCCGTCACCACCGGCGGGCTGTGGTTTCCCAACAGTGGCTGGCTATCACCGGGTTGCCTCTGCCAGGAGCTGGCTAATCACCCCCTCATCGAATGCCGCTTCGGTATACGAGTGAAACGGCTGATGCCCTGTAACGGCAAATGGCACCTGTCCAGCTGTAGTGGCGCGGACATCATTGCGGACCGCGTGGTAATTGCCGCAGGCCACAAGACGGCGGAACTGATTCCACTCAAGGGTGAGTACCGGTTCAAAGCCATCCGGGGTCAGGTAACTCATATCCCCGAGGAGACCATCCGGGCACCGAAGGCGGTGATCTGTGGCCAGAAATACCTGAATCCGTGCCAGAGTGGACTGGCAGTAACCGGGGCCACCTTTGAACTGCACAGTGCCGATCCCTCGGTCACCCACGAGGCAAACACCGAGAATCTCCAGCAGCTCAGTGACATGTTACCGGGACTGTTTCCGAGGGATGAAAGCAGCGGGGATTTCGAGGGGCGGGTCGGCTTCCGCTGCACCACCCACGATTATCAGCCGGTGGCCGGAATGATGGCAGACTGCAACGGGCAATCTCTTGAGGGTGTCTACCTGCTTACCGGCCTTGGGAGCAAGGGCCTCACCTACGCCCCTCTCCTGGCCGAATACGTGGCGGATCAGCTCACCGGGCAACCGGCCTGCCTGCCCGCGACGCTCGCGCACAGCGTCCGGCCGGACCGGATGTGCCGGCGCCGGGCCGGCTGAGGCCTCAGTTCAGGGGCGTCAGCAGCTGCCCCTCGGGACTGAACAGGAGGATCATCCGGTCCTCCCCCGTGCGCACCAGCGCGGTGATTTCATCGTCCCGATAATTGGCGAGCCCCTGAACCGAGGTATCTCCAGCCGCCAATTGATAACGCCACTCGTTGCGGAACGCCGGCTCGCTGTCATCCGTTGCGACCGGCTCGACCAGCGAAATGCGGCTGACGATGCCCTGGGTCTGGCCGGATGAAGTGATGGCCTCTCCAGTGAAATTACCATCGGTTTCGCCTCCGGCCACCATATCCCCACCGAACCCGGTCAGGCCGTGGAAAGACTCGCTGGATGCATCCTCCGTGTCATTCAGGGTAAACGCCCTGCTAACCCCTCCGGTCGCGGCATAGGACAGCAGAAACCCCGCCTGACTGGACAACGACTCACGCACCAGGGTTTGAACATCGTCCTCGCCGGTGGCGACGGAATAGTCCCCGTCACTCTCGCCCAACAGCCACAGGTTATTTCCACTGAACAGGCCCGCCGTAACCTTCTCTTCACCGGCTGTACCCACCTGATAGACCGTTGGCGTCGTTGACGCCCCGCCGTAGGAGAAGAAATAGGCGTCTTCCCCGCCAATCACCTCGGCACCACCCACGGAGCCCGCAGCTGAACCGAACAACATGGGCGACATAGACAGCACCGAGCTGCCCGCCACGGCATCGTCGCCGGCGGATCCCACCTGTCGGGTCCAGGCGACTTCGGGCACCGGCGTCTCGCCGTCCAACACAGTATCAATCCGTTGCAGGAAGCTGTCTACGCTATCTGGTCCTCCGGCCGAACTTTGTCCGGGCCAGGTTCCGGTGGTCTCACCGGCCAGGATCACATAGCCTGAATCCGGATTGATCCCGGCATCCCGGATCCGGTCGTTACCAGAGGTGCCGCTGCGCAGTGTCCAGTAAGGCACGTACTCGCCACCGTTCAAATCACCGTCGAACCGGAACACGGAGGCCAGCACGTCTTCACCCTCCGCCGGCGTTGTTCCCGCAATCTCAACATCACTGCTGTAGGCAACCACGAACTCATACCGGTCCACCTTGGTGTTGTTCTCGGTAACCTTCCTGTTCACGACACCAATGACCGGGGACGACGGCGCAAGACTGACGCCCTCCGGCGTAACGCCCGCCTCCTGTAGCAGGTTGCCTTTCTGGTCAAAAACCCTGACCTTCACCCGGTTGCCATCGCCACTATCGTATCCGGCCAGGAAAAGCCGGCCATTGTGACCAAGAGCCATGTCCGTGGGCACGAAACCCCCGGAGCCAGGCAGAACGACCGGTGTTGTCAGCTCATTCAGGCTGATGCGCAGCAGATCCTCGGACGCGGACGCCGGCCGTGCAAATGCCTCGCGCCCGGCCTGGTAGGCCTCGTCCAGCGCCAGTTTGATAAAACGGTCGGCCAGGTCCGGATTGGTATAGCTATCCGCGGGCACGCGCACACGGAAGGTGACCTGATCCTGGTCCGCAGGGAAACTCAGGGTCGGATTCTCTACCCAGAGTCCACTCTCCTGTTGCTCGATCACAAACTCACTATCGAGACGCGCGGTGGAACTTGCGGAATGGATAAGACGGGCCTGCACGATTCCATCCCGGTCACCGGCCAAATTAGCCCGGTATGTCCGGAAATCGCCCACATTCAGAGTGTCCCGGGGCCCGCCCTTAAGGGTTTCCAGGGAAACCACTGGTTCGTTGTCATCAATGGTGACGATCGTCTGTACCCCGCCGTTATTGGGCCCGAGCCCCGCAAGGCCGGAGCGGACTTCGGTCAGGGTGAGTCGTGCAGACTCGGAAAGCTCGGCAAAGCTGTCCTCGACCACCTCAAGGCGGATATAACATTCGGTGATTCCAGGTTCGAGGGTAACAACACCCCGGGTCAGATAGCCGTTGTCTCCCGTTTCATAGGAGAGGTAGTCCAGCGGATCGCCGTTTTCATCCACCGGTGCCGGAGAGTCGCTGCCCAACCCGACAATGTCCTTACCGATAATGGCGTCGCTGGCGTTGGCAGCACTGAATTCACAACGCTGGTGGGGCGCCGTGCCGGTAAACGACGGATCGCACCTGCTCGAATCGTATTGGGAGCTTAGTTCAAAGGCGACCCCGACGCGGGTCACCGAGGGCTTGTCGAGGGTCACCTTGATGGTGACCTGACGGGTGGGCAATACCACTTCCTGTTCGCCATCAACCGCGCCGGACTCGTCATAGGTATTGATGGTAAACCTGTGTTTTCCCGGCCCAGACAGGTCCGGCAACGCACAATGCTCCCCTCCCGGAGCCGCAAGTTCCGGCACCTCACCCTCGGTAAAGCTGCCAGCCTCCAGAGCCAGCGGGTTGTACCGAACTTCGATATCGAACGGCACGGTACCGGCCAGGCTGCCGTCCGTGGTCACCAGATTGATGTCTTCGGTCTTCCCGAGATCGGCTTCTCCCCGAGCGCCCCCGGTCAGTCCGGGAACGCCGTACATGATCACACCCTGGCGGGCCTTGTTGCTGATGTCCTCCAGCGCCAGCCAGGACGGCGCGTTGGTCAGGCTGTAATCGAGAATGCCTTCTCCGCCGTACGCGCCCCAGTTGTAGTAATACTCCACGCCCAGGTAAGCGCTGGAGGGTGGAGCTCCCAGGATGGTTGGCTGATCCGGGTCTTTCTCGGTTTTACAGCCAACGAGAGCAGTCAGGAGAAGTATCAGGCCGGTACAGCGGAGACCAAGAGCGATGCGGGAACAACTATCGGCGCGCATGGGAAAGTCCGTTTCGGAGCGTTGTTATTGTGGGTGTGCGCCGGCCGCAGGGGCTGATTTACACACCGTTACAGAACAACGCCATGGTAGCCAATTTGTGGAGGGCTGGATCTGCGCGAGTTCTCAGAATCGCTGCCCGCAAACCTCCCTGGAGTGCGGGCAGCCGCGTGATTGTGATGCAGGGCTCAGCCTTCGAGCCCGTGCTCTTTCAACAGCTTCAGCAGGCCTTCCTCGTCAAGAACCGGAACACCCAGCTGCTCGGCCTTGGCCAGCTTTGAGCCGGCCGCCTCGCCCGCCACAACACAGGCGGTTTTCTTCGAGACACTGCCAGCAACTTTCGCGCCCAGGGCTTCCAGCTTTTCCCTGGCCTCGTCACGGGTCATCCCGGACAGGGTGCCGGTGAGAACCCAGGTCTCGCCCTGGAGCGGTTTCTCACCCTGCTCCACCACCTCTTCCCGCCACCGGACACCTGCGTCCTTCAGGGCCTGGAGGGTTTCCTGGTTGTGGGGTTGATCGAAGAAGCTGCGGATATGCCCGGCGACAATGGGGCCAACGTCCGGCACTTCCTGCAGGGCCTCTTCGTCTGCATCAGCGATGGCCTCCAGGGTTCCGAAATGACTGGCCAGGGCTTTGGCCGTAGCCTCGCCCACTTCCCGGATACCCAAGGCGTAAAGGAAACGCCACAGCACCGGCTCCCGGGAGTCCTCGATGGCCTTGACCAGGTTACCGGCGGACTTCTCACCCATCCTTTCCAGGCTGGTCAAGTCCTTGACCTTGAGTTGATACAGGTCCGCCACGGTTTTGACCATGCCACGGTCCACCAGGATATCGATCCACTTGTCCCCCAGCCCTTCGATATCCATGGCCTTGCGGGAGGCGTAATGGCGGATAGCCTCTTTCCGCTGGGCCGGACAGTACAGACCGCCGGAGCAGCGGGCCACGGCCTCGTCCTCGATCTGGATGACGTCGGAACCGCACACCGGACAGGTCTTCGGAAGTTCCACCGCTTTGGCGTTTTCCGGACGTTTGTCGGCGACCACCTTGACCACCTGGGGAATCACATCCCCGGCCCTGCGGATGAATACGGTGTCGCCGATGTGAACGTCCAGCCGACGGATCTCGTCCATGTTGTGCAGCGTCGCGTTGCTGACAGTGACGCCGCCCACAAAGACCGGCTTCAGGCGCGCTACCGGAGTCACAGCTCCGGTCCGGCCAACCTGGAATTCCACGTCCTCAATGACAGTCAGCTCTTCCTGGGCCGGGAACTTGTGGGCAATGGCCCATCGGGGTGCCCTGGACACAAAGCCCAGCTGCTGCTGAAGATCCAACCGGTTGACCTTGAATACGATGCCATCGATCTCGTACGGGAGGGAGTCCCGTTTTTCCATAAGCTCGTTATAGGCCTCAAGGCACTCCTCCACGCCTTTGGCCTTGCGCATTTCCGGATTGATCCGGAAGCCCCAACGCTTGACCTGCTGCAGGCCGTCCCACTGGGTATCCGGCAAGAGACTCTCATCGGTGACAGCAACACTATAGGCACACATCTCCAGCGGGCGTTTGGCGGTAACCGTGGATTTCTTCTGGCGCAGACTGCCGGCGGCGGCGTTACGGGGATTCACAAAGGTCTTCTCACCCCGGTCTGCCAGCCGCTGGTTGAGCTTCTCAAAGCCCGCCTTGGGCATGTAGACCTCGCCCCGGACTTCCACCATCTCCGGCACATCGTCACCACGAAGCTTGAGCGGCACGGAAGGGATTGTGCGGATGTTGGCAGTGATGTCCTCGCCGCTGTAACCATCACCCCGGGTAGCGGCCACGGTCAGGGAACCGTTCTCGTAGTGAAGGCTGACCGCCAGGCCATCAAGCTTTGGCTCGCACACGTACTCGATTTCGCTGTCGGTATCGAGACGTTCCCGAACCCGTCGGTCGAAATCCCTGAGTTCCTCTTCGCTGAAGGCATTGTCAAGGGACAGCATCGGCAGCCGGTGGACCACTTCCTCAAAGCTCGTCTCAGCGCTGCTGCCCACCCTTCGGGTCGGCGAATCGTCAGAGGCGAGCTCGGGGTAGTCTGCTTCAAGCTGCTGCAACTTCCGGAACAGGCGGTCGTATTCCGCGTCCGGAATACGGGGATCATCCAGGACGTAGTAGTGGTAGTTGTGGTCCTCGATCCGGGACCGGAGTTCTTGAATACGCTTGATAATGTCGGGCGTGGCTTTGCTCATCGATGGGCACTCTCGGCTATCACAAAAATGCCCGGACCAGAGCCGGGCATTACGCTTTCGGTGTTACGCCCCTCAGACCCGCCGGGATCGCTGCTTACGCTCGAACTCACGGATACGTTGGCGACAATGCTCGATGGTCTGCGGCGTCATCACACTGCGCCGTTCGTCCTTGAGCTCACCCCCCAGGTTACGAACTACGGCTTGGGCGGTCTCCAGCATAAAATCGAAGGCCTGCAGTGGCTTTGATGGACCAGGCAGGCTCATGAAGAAGCTGATCCCCGGTGTCTTCATGGCCGGAATATCGGAGGGTTTGAAAGTACCCGGCTCCACGGCATTGGCCACGCTGAACTGCACCGGGCTGGTGGTGTCCGCTTCCTCGTGGCGGTGGTAGATGTCCATGTCGCCATGTTCAAGCCCGCAGGCCTTGAACAGCTTCTTGAGAGCGGGGCCAGTGAACTCGTCGCCACTCCGGGCGAGTATGTTGATCACAATCACTTCCCGGGCCTCGGGACGGTTCGCACCGGCCAGCGGTTGGTCAGAACGTCTGTCTGACGGCGTTCTCCGAGCCGTATCTTCCTCCACTTCGCTGGTCACGATCGGTGGAACATCCTCCGCCGGCAACTCCTGGGCCATGTCCGGTTCGGCAGGCCGGGAGGGCTCAGCGCCAACCGTACGGGGCCCGCTGACAACCCCCTCATCCATCGACTCGTCGTCATGAGCGCCCCAGCCGGCGTCCTGGAGGTAGTCATTCTGATCCGCAGAAGACAGATGCTCCTCCTCCGCCATTTCGGGCTCAGGCTCATCGCGCTGTTCCGGTTTACGGGTTTCCTTGGCGGGCCGGGTCGGTTTAGGCGGTGGGTTGCCAAAGCGGCTGGATCGTTCGGGTTTGAGATAGCCCCGCTCTTCCAGAACGTCACGGGAAATCGTCCGGGCTCCCCCATTGGGCAATTCGGGGTTGAAGTCCTCTTCGAGAGGAGATTCGTCGAGGTCATCCGCGCCCATCCCCGACGAAATGGCCATGGACTCCTTCCGAGCCCGGCGCATCCGCCGAATACCATCTATCACGATGCCGAGAATAACCAGGGTACCTATGGCGATTAACCATTCCCTAAGAGACATAGTGCTGTCGTCCTGTCTGCAGGTTCAATAATGTTGCTACTCTAAGAAAAGCCCGTAATGAATACAACGCACAGCCGGGCCATATGGCATTTTTGTCATCCTTGATGGGTAATTCAACAAGTTCCGGCATCAGGCCTCGGCCAGGGCTGCTGCTTCCTCCACATCCACGGACACCAGCCGCGAACAGCCCGGTTCGTGCATGGTTACCCCCATCAACTGATCCGCCATTTCCATGGCGATCTTGTTGTGGGTAATGTAGATGAACTGCACCTGCCTGGACATCTCCTTGACCATATTGGCATACCGGCCGACGTTGGCATCGTCCAGTGGCGCATCCACTTCGTCCAACATACAGAATGGCGCTGGGTTGAGCTGGAAAATGGAAAACACCAGTGCGATCGCCGTCAAGGCTTTCTCTCCGCCAGAGAGCAGATGGATGGTGCTGTTCTTCTTGCCAGGGGGGCGCGCCATAATGGCAACACCGGTTTCCAGCAAGTCCTCGCCGGTCAGTTCCAGATAGGCGTTACCGCCGCCAAACACTTTCGGAAACAATGCCTGAAGACCGCCGTTGACCTGGTCGAAGGTTTCCTTGAAGCGCTGACGGGTTTCCCGGTCGATCTTTCGGATCGCGTTATCCAGCGTTTCCAGGGCTTCCATCAGGTCTTCGTGCTGGCTGTCCAGATAAGTCTTGCGTTCGCTCTGGACCTGGTATTCCTCGATGGCCGCCAGGTTGATGGCACCCAGCCGCTGGATCCGGTTGCCGATCTTCTCAAGCTCCTCGGCCCAGCCCTTCTCATTGGCCCCTTCCGGCAACTGCTCCAGTACCTCCTGCAATTTCACATTCAGTTCGGTAAGCTGCTCAATATGATTGCCGGACCGGATCTCCAGTGCCTGTGACTCCATCTTGAGTTTTTCAAGCCGGGCGCGGACATCCTGTATCTCATGGTCAATGCGGCTGCGGGCCTGTTCCTTTTCACGGACCTCCCGGTCAATCTCTTCCAGGGAGTCCCGGGCTGCACCCAGTTTTTGCTCCTCTGCCAGCCGTCGGTCCAGCAAGCCCTCGAGCTGCATCTGCAGGTCTTCCATGGGCTCTTCTGCTCTCTCGCGCGCTTCCCGCAGGATCTCGAGACGCTCCTGGATCCGTTCCTTCTGGAGCTGCATCCGGTCAATGGTCTGTTTCAGGCCCTCGCGCTGGCTGTTCAGGGTCTGAAGCTGTAGCTGAAGCTGGTGGGCATGGTCCCGATCATGACGGGCTTCCTGGCGCAGGCGGTCCAGGCTCTCGCGAAGCGTGTCTCTCTGCTCCAGCAACCTTTCCTTTTCTTCGTCACCGTCCTCCGTGGAAGCCAGTGCCTGCTGCCATTCCTCCCGGGCCATCTGCAGGCTTTCCTGCTGGTCCTCAAGACTGACAGCTACATCCTCGCGATCCTCGGTGATCCGTTGCAGCCGGGCATCGATCTGCTCGGCCCGTGCCTTGAGCCCGGAGATCCGGGAGCCGAGGCTGCTGAGTTCGCGCTCGGCTTCGGACAGCTTCGCCTGGGCGTCCTCGCGGGTTGCTTCCGCCCGCTCGGCGCGCTCCTGAAGCTGCTCCAGGCGTTCGCTTGCCGCCTCCATGGCTTCCTCGGCGCTGGCAAGCTGTTCCGTCAGTTCGGCCACTTTTTTCTGACGCTCAATGACGCCCACCTGACCGGCATCCGAATCTGGCATCAGGATCCAGTCACGGGCGACCCAGATACCTTCCCGGGTGATCAGACTCTGCCCTGCGCCAAGGCTTGCGCGCGAGGCCAGCGCGTCGCCAAGGTTTTCAGCGGTGTCGATTCCGTCGAGCATCGCGGTTACCGCCGGAACGCCAGAGACCCTTGCAGCAAGCCCGCTATCATTGCCGGTATCCCCGGAACGGTCCTCAACCACCGCCAATCCACGCGGGGCGTCCGCCATGGCACCGGAGAGTTCGGAGATGCCCGGCAGGGTCAGACCCTGGGTGAACCGGCCAATGACCTGCTCCACCGCAAATTCCCAGCCATCGTCAATCCGGAGGCGTGAGGCCACACGGGGAGCATCCATCAGGTCGTGGTCGGAGAGCCAGGACTGCAACCGATCATCCTGGCTACCCAGCTGTTCATCCAGCAACGCCTGCTGGGATTCAAGGGACGCCCGGAGGCTCTGGACCCGCTGGCGTTCGTCTGAAAAAACATTTTCGGCTTCCCGCTGTTGCTGGCGGGCTTCGTAGAGCTCGTCCTGGATATCCGCGATGCGCTCGGAGGCCTCTTCCCGCTGGAGCTCCAGGGTCTCCTGTTGCTCCAGCAGGCCTTCCAGTTCCGCACGGTCCATCTGGCCTTCGAGCAGGTCACGCTCGTCCTCCAGTTTCCGACTCCGGTTCCGGAGCTGTTCGATGGCGTCTTCCAGGGAACGGATCCGGGACTGGGCCAGCTCCGCCTGGCGGCGCGCATCGGAGGAGCGGGTACTGAAGTCTTCCCATCTGTGCTGCCAGTCACTCATGGCATCTTCGGCCTGCTGGAGTTTCTCACCAGACTCCTCGGAGCGGATCGCCAAGGCTTCCTGTTCCGGCTCCATCATGTCCAGTTCTTCCTGGATTCCGGCCAGTTTTTCCTCGTCCTGCTCCAGCTCCCGCGCCAACTCACGTTCGTTGGCCATGGCCTGATCCAGTTCCGTGGCCGTCTGACGGCTGCGCTCACGCTGGTGTTCCAGGCTCTGTTCGATGCGGGCAATATCGGCGCCGGCCTCGTAGTAGCGGGCCTGGGCGCGATTGAAATGTTCCGTGCGGTCCTGATGACTGTCCCGGAGGGATTCGAGGGAGGTTTCCAGGCTGACCCGTTCGGTCAGCTGTTTTTCAAGCTCAAGCTCGGTGTCCCGGATCTTGCCCCGCCAGGTCTGTAGGTCATTATCCAGGGACTGCCAGCGCAGCACGGTCAGTTCCGCCTTCTTCTGGCGCTCCTCCTGCTTGTAGGCCCTGTACTTCTCGGCGGCAGCGGCCTGCCGTTCCAGATGCTGAAGCTGACGGGAGAGCTCGTCCCGCAGGTCAGTCAGGCGCTCCAGGTTTTCCTGGGTGCGGCGAATCCGGTTCTCGGTTTCCCGCCGGCGCTCCTTGTACTTGGAGATGCCGGCGGCTTCCTCGATGTAGACCCGCAGTTCCTCAGGCTTGGCCTCGATGAGCCGGGAGATCATGCCCTGCTCGATGATGGCATAGCTGCGGGGCCCGAGGCCGGTACCCAGGAACAGATCGGTGATATCGCGACGGCGGCATTTGGCGCCATTCATGAAGTATTCGGACTGACCTTCCCGGGAAACCCGCCGGCGCACGGAGATTTCGTTAAAACGGGCAAACTCGCCCGGCGCGGAGCCGTCGCTGTTGTCGAACAACAGTTCGATGGAGGCCTGACCAACGGGCTTGCGGGCACTGGAACCGTTGAAGATGACGTCGGTCATGGATTCGCCACGCAGGTATTTGGCGGAGCTCTCCCCCATGACCCAGCGCACCGCGTCGATGATGTTCGACTTGCCACAGCCGTTGGGCCCAACCACCGCGGTCATGTTGGAGGGAAACGGCACCGTGGTCGGATCAACAAAGGACTTGAAACCGGACAATTTGATGGACTTCAGGCGCATATCAGGCGCTCTCCTCCTCCCTGAGAATACTCAGGACCTGCCAGCGTTGGTGCTCGCCGAAGGCCTGGATGGCGGCTTGGAGACGGTCGACATCGCCGCCCGTGGCCGCATCCGCCAATTGGCGGAAGAAAGTTGCCGTCTCGTCAATCTCTTCGCGGAAATGTTCCAGCGCCACAAAGTAGGTGCGGCTGATGGCCGGCCGGAAATTCTCCAGGGTCTCCTCAAGAAAGGGGTTCTCCACCAGACGGTAGGCATAGCGCATGACACCGAAGCCGGCATCAATTACCTGTTCCGCCGCATCAGCACTGTTGGAGTTGAGCGCGTCGATAACCACCTGCAGCTCCCGGACCTGGCCCATGACGCCGCCCAACTCCTCGCCGGACCAGCGCTCAAGGACTTTGCGCCCCAGCATGCACAGGAGATCAATGTAGATATCGTAGAGGTTGTTGACGCTGTCGGCGGTGAGGTCCGAGACCACGGCGCCGCGGCGGGGGAAAATCTCCACCAGGTGGCGCCGCTGCATGATCAGCAGGGCCTCCCGGACGGAGCCGCGGCTAACATTCAGATCGCCGGCAACCTTGAGTTCCTGGATACGCTCGCCTGGCTTGAGATCGCGGGTAATGATCCTTTGCCCCAGGTGCTGGGCAATCTGTTCGGACAAACTTTCAGGAGCCTGAAACCTCATAAATTCTGGCGCTCACTTCCCGGGTGAATACAGTCACAAGCGCTGGAGTTTAGCACAGGCTTGCACTGGTCCCACCCCCTTGTCCGACATTTTGATTGCCCCACTCCGTATTTTCCCGGGGACTCTCTCCTGGTTTATTTCCGGGAAGTGGGCCGGCGGTGCGCTTTCGGTTTTTCCGGAGCGGAATCAGCAACCTGCCATTTATTGGCTCCAGGCTTACGGCCCGGACGGGAAGGTGCCTTGCGTCGGCGGCGATCGTGGGCGGCTTTTTCGTCCGGGGTCTTTGCCGGGATCTCCACCGGGTCCAGACCGACAGTCCGGCTCAGGAGGTCGACCGCCTTCTGGTCCAGTTCTTCCCATTTTCCCACCGTCAGGCGGCTGGGCAGGAAGATCGGCCCGTAACGGACCCGCTTCAGCCGGCTCACCTTCACACCCTGGGATTCCCAGAGCCGGCGAACCTCGCGGTTGCGGCCTTCCAGCAGGGTCACATGGAACCATTGGTTCATGCCGGAACCGCCGGCCGGTGTAATGTCGGTAAACTTCGCCATTCCGTCTTCGAGCAGCACACCTTCCATCAGGCGCTCGATCATGGCCTCGTCCACTTCCCCGAAGATACGCACGGCGTATTCGCGATCAATCTCGCTGGACGGATGCATCAGCCGGTTGGCCAGCTCACCGTCGGTAGTGAACAACACCAGGCCGGTGGTGTTGATATCCAGACGACCGATAGACACCCAGCGGCGGTCCTTCAGCCTCGGCAGCCGGTCAAATACGGTTGGTCGGCCTTCCGGGTCCTTGCGGGTGGTCACCTCGCCTTCCGGCTTGTTGTAGATCAATACCCGGCGCAGTACCTCGGCGGCACCGGTGACGTCCAGCCGCTTGCCATCCAGCTCGAAGCGGTCCTGTACCGTGGCTTTCTGGCCGGGGCTGACCGGCTGCCGGTTAACGGTAAGCCGGCCTGCTTCCATCCAGCCCTCAATCTCCCGGCGGGAGCCGACACCGGCCCTGGCCAGGAGTTTCTGGACTCGCTCCGGCGTATCCGGGCCATTGGTTTCCTGACGTTTTGCTGAGCCTTGGCCTGGTCGATCTGACGCCATGGTTAAATCCTTGGTAATGACTGACCTGTCTATGTCAGTGAATGGTCTGCTGACTGGATTCAGGGGACTCAAACTCGATCTCCCCCTGCATGTTCTTCTCGATTTCCCGACCGATTTCCTCAAGATCCCGCACTTCCGAGAGTGGCGGTAACTGATCCAGTCCGGTCAGGTTGAAGTAATCCAGGAACTGTTTGGTCGTGGCGTACATGGCCGGACGACCGGGCACATCCCGGTGGCCAACAACGCGCACCCACTCTCGCTCAAGCAGGGTGCGAATGATATTGCTGCTTACCGTAACACCACGGATATCCTCGATTTCCCCCCGGGTTATTGGCTGCCGGTAGGCAATCAGCGCCAGAGTCTCCAGCAATGCCCGGGAGTAGCGCTGGGGTTTCTCCTCGAACAGTCGCCCGACCCAGGGTGCGTACTCTTCCCGAACCTGTAACCGGTACCCACTGGCCACTTTCTTCAACTCGAAACCGCGCCCCTCACACGCTGCCTCCAACTGCACCATGACATGCTCCATTACCTGCCTGGCCGGGCGCTCGTCCTCGGTGAACAGTTCCCGGAGCTGTTCCAGTGACAGCGGCTTGCCCACTGCCAGCAGAGCTGCCTCGGCAATGGCCTGAATCCTTAACAGGTGTTCTTCATTCATGATCAGAATCCGGTGTCTTGGTATTTCTGGACTTGATAACCTTCAGCTGGCCGCACGGGCCCGGACGTGAATCGGCCCGAGCGTTTCGCCCTGAACCACCTCGATCAGCTGTTCCTTGACCAACTCCAGTGTGGCCAGGAACGTTACCACCACGCCCAGTCGACCTTCCTCGAGCGTAAACAAACTCTCAAAGGACACGAAGCGGTCGTCCTGAAGCACAGAAAGGATGTGGGACATCCGTTCCCGGGTCGAGAGAACCTCTTTTTCCACGTGGTGGCTGGTAAACAGATCCGCACGCTTGAGTACCCCCTGCATGGCCAGCAGCAGCTCACGGAGATCCACATCGGGATGGGGCTGGCTGGACGGCAGCTTCGGCAATGCCGCGGATGCGCCGAACGTATCACGCTCCATCCTGGGCAATTCGTCGATATCCTCGGCAGCCTGCTTGAACCGCTCGTACTGCTGCAGACGACGGATCAGTTCCGCCCGGGGATCCACTTCGTCCTCATCCTCGGACTCCTGGCGCGGCAACAACATCCGGGACTTGATCTCTGCCAGGGTGGCGGCCATCACCAGGTACTCCGCCGCCAGTTCGAATCTCATCGACTCCACCGCCCCGATGTAGTCCATGTATTGCCGGGTGATCTCGCTGACATCAATATCCAGGATATTCATGTTCTGGCGGCGAATCAGGTACAGCAGCAGGTCCAGCGGGCCCTCGAAAGCCTCCAGGAACACCGCCAAGGCATCGGGTGGAATGTACAGGTCCTTTGGAAGATCAACGACGGGCTTTCCGGAAACCAGTGCCAGCGGCGTCTGTTCATCAGGCGCCTGTTCTGCTTCCGCTACCGTGGTACTGGTATCGTCCGTCATAGCCTTCCCTCGGATGACACTGACCGGGACGGGGTCAGCGGCTGATCGTTAGCGGTAATGCAGCCCCATGGCCGCCCGCACTTCCTCCAGCGTATCACGGGCTGCATCCCGGGCATGCTCGCGGCCTTCCTGCAGGATGGAATGCACCAGGTCCGGGTTGTTCTCGTATTCGCGGGCCCGTTCGTGCAGCGGGCGCTGCTCCTCGACGATGGCGTCAATCAGTGGCTTCTTGCAGTCGAGGCAACCGATGCCGGCACTGCGGCATCCAGTCTGCACCCACTCCTGGGTGTCGGCATCGGAATAGATCTTGTGCAGTGCCCAGACCGGACACTTTTCCGGCTCGCCCGGATCGGTGCGGCGTACCCGCTGGGGATCGGTCTGCATGGTGCGAATCTTGTCAGCGACCGCATCCGGCTCCTCACGCAGGCCGATGTAGTTGTTATAGGACTTGGACATCTTCTGGCCGTCCAGTCCCGGCATCTTCGATTCCGGTGTCAGCAATGGCTGGGGCTCCGGCAGGATGACCTTGCCGCCGCCCTCAATGTAACCGTACAGGCGTTCCCGGTCGCCCAGGGAAATGTTCTGCTGCTCTTTCAGCAGCGCACGGGCGGTTTCCAGGGCCTCGAGATCACCCTCCTCCTGATAACGCTTTTTCAGGTTCCGGTACAGTTTGGCGTTCTTCTTGCCCATCTTGACGATGGCGCCTTCCGCCTGCTCTTCAAAGCCCGGCTCCCGGCCGTAGATATGATTAAAACGGCGCGAGATCTCACGGGTAATCTCCACGTGGGAGACCTGGTCGGCACCCACCGGTACCTTGCCGGCCCGGTAAATCAGGATATCGGAGCTCTGGAGCAGCGGGTATCCGAGGAACCCATAGGTGGCCAGGTCCTTCTCCCGCAGTTTCTCCTGCTGGTCCTTGAAGGTGGGAATACGCTCGAGCCAGCCCAGGGGTGTGATCATGGACAGCAACAGGTGCAGTTCCGCGTGCTCGGGCACCTGGGACTGGATGAACATGGTGGAGGACCCCGGGTTCACACCGGCGGCCAGCCAGTCGATCACCATGTCCCAGACACTCTGCTCGATGCCCGAGGGATCGTCGTACTGGGTGGTCAGGGCATGCCAGTCGGCGATGAAGAAGAAGCACTCATACTCGTGCTGGAGTTTGACCCAGTTTTTCAGCACACCGTGGTAATGACCAAGGTGAAGCTTTCCGGTCGGACGCATGCCCGACAAAACCCGCTGCTGGGAATCTACAGAACTCAAAGCACGAACTCCTTCTGTTGCGAATAGTGCCCCCGGCGAAAGAGGCTGACCGGGCATTATAGTCTGATAGCCCCTCGCCGTTAAGGATACAGGCCAAAAAACAAAAAACCCCCGGACACCCTCTGGTGCCGGGGGTTTTTTCTTCAGAAGGAAAGGCTTACCAGCCAGTCACTTCCTTCAGGGCCTTGCCGATTTCGGCCAGGCTGCGCACGGTCTTGACGCCGGCGTCGTTCAGGGCAGCGAACTTCTCGTCTGCAGTACCCTTACCACCGGAGATGATCGCACCGGCGTGCCCCATACGCTTGCCCGGAGGCGCAGTCACACCCGCGATGTAGGAAACAACCGGCTTGGTTACGTTCTCTTTGATGAACGCAGCCGCTTCTTCCTCGGCAGTACCGCCGATCTCACCGATCATGACGATGGCCTCGGTTTCCGGGTCTTCCTGCAGCAGCTTCAGGATATCGATGAAGTTGGAACCCGGGATCGGATCACCACCGATGCCGACACAGGTGGACTGGCCGTAGCCGAAGTCAGTGGTCTGCTTGACCGCTTCGTAAGTCAGGGTGCCGGAGCGGGATACGATGCCGACCTTACCCTTCTTGTGGATGTGCCCCGGCATAATGCCAATCTTGCACTCGTCCGGAGTGATCAAGCCCGGGCAGTTCGGTCCGATCATGCGAACGCCTTTACGATCAACGTATTCTTTGGCGTACAGCATGTCGATGGTCGGGATGCCTTCAGTGATGCAGACGATAAGCTGGATGCCGGCGTCCGCCGCTTCGATGATGGCATCCTTGCAGAACGGAGCCGGTACATAGATCACGGTGGCTTCCGCGCCGGTCGCTTCAACAGCGTCACGAACGGTGTTAAATACCGGCAGGCCCAGATGCTCGGTGCCGCCCTTACCGGGGCTTACACCGCCAACCATCTTGGTGCCATAGGCAATGGCCTGCTCAGAGTGGAAGGTACCCTGGGAGCCGGTAAAGCCCTGGCAGATAACCTTGGTGTCTTTGTTGATCAGGATGCTCATTACTTACCCCCTGCGGCTTTAACGACTTGCTCTGCAGCATCCGCCAGGCTGGTGGCGGCAATGATGTTCAGGCCACTCTCGGCCAGTACCTTGGTGCCCAGCTCGGCGTTATTACCTTCAAGGCGAACAACCACAGGAACTTTTACACCGACTTCCTTAACAGCGCCGATGATGCCCTCTGCGATCATGTCGCAGCGAACGATACCACCGAAGATGTTAACCAGAACGGCCTGAACCGCGTCGTCAGACAGGATGATCTTGAACGCTTCGGAAACACGCTCTTTGGTCGCGCCGCCGCCTACGTCCAGGAAGTTGGCAGGCTGGCCGCCGGACAGCTTGATGATGTCCATGGTGCCCATGGCCAGACCAGCACCGTTAACCATGCAGCCGATGTTGCCTTCCAGTGCCACGTAGTTCAGCTCCCACTTGGCCGCTTCGGCTTCACGGGAATCTTCCTGGGAAGGATCGTGCATCTCGTGGATTTTCTTCTGGCGGTACAGGGCGTTGCCGTCCACACCAACCTTGGCGTCCAGGCAGTGCAGGTCTCCGGCCGGAGTGATAACCAGCGGGTTGATCTCAACCAGTGCCAGGTCAGCTTCTTCGAACAGTTTGGCCAGACCCAGGAAGATCTTGGTGAACTGGCCGACCTGCTTGCCTTCCAGGCCCAGTTTGAAGGCCAGCTCGCGGCCCTGGTACGGCTGAGCGCCGACCAGCGGATCGATTTCGGCCTTCAGGATTTTTTCCGGAGTCTCTTCGGCAACCTTCTCGATCTCGACACCACCTTCGGTGGATGCCATGAAGACGATACGACGGGTGCCACGGTCAACCACGGCGCCCAGGTACAGCTCTTCAGCGATATCGGTCAGGGACTCAACCAGGATCTTGCTGACCGGCTGACCGTTCTCGTCGGTCTGGTAGGTAACCAGGTTCTGGCCCAGCCACTTCTCGGCAAACTCACGGATTTCTTCTTTGCTCTTGACCAGCTTTACACCGCCGGCCTTACCACGGCCACCCGCGTGAACCTGGGCCTTGACTACCCAGCCGTCACCGCCGATTTCATCTGCCGCTGCTACGGCTTCCTTGGGAGTATCGCAGGCAATACCTTTGGATACGGGCAGGCCGTACTCAGCAAACAGCTGCTTGCCCTGATATTCATGCAAATTCATAGTAAATGTCCCGAATTAAAGAATTCCTGGTTTGCGTTACTTCTTCTTGCGACGGTTCGCAATATGGATCGCGCCGCCAGCAACAGCCAGAGCCGCCTCGTGCACGGACTCGGACAGAGTCGGGTGCGCGAAACAGGTCAGGGCCAGATCTTCCGCGCTGGAACCAAACTCCATCGCGATCACACCCTGGGCCACGATTTCGGAGGCCTGAGGGCCTACCACGTGGAAGCCGAGGATGCGGTCAGTCTTGGCATCGGCAATGATCTTGACCAGACCACTGGCTGCATTGGCTGCCATGGCGCGGCCGTTGGCAGCGAACGGGAAGGTACCGACGTTGTACTCTTCACCCTCAGCCTTCAGCTGCTCTTCAGTCTTGCCAACCCAGGCCACTTCCGGCGCGGTGTAAATCACGTTCGGAATGCAGTCGTAATTGACCTGCGGCTTGTGTCCGGCAATGCGCTCGGCAACCATCACGCCCTCTTCGGACGCCTTGTGGGCCAGCATCGGACCGCGAACCACGTCACCGATTGCCCATACACCCGGTGCTTCGGTCTTGCAGTTATCATCCACGAAGATGAAACCACGCTCGTCCATCTGGACACCGGCGTCTTCGGCCAGCAGGTTGTCAGTGTATGGACGACGGCCAACCGCAACGATCAGCTTGTCGAATTTGGCTTCCTGCTTGCCCTTGGAGTCTTCATAGGTGACGTTGATCAGCTTGCGCTTGACTTCAGCGCCGGTCATCCGTGCACCCATAACAATGTCCAGGCCCTGCTTCTTGAACTGCTTCAGGGAGTCTTTCGCAACCTGCTGGTCAACCGCCGGCAGGAAGGTATCCTGGGCTTCCAGAACAGTGACTTCGGAACCCAGACGGGCCCATACACTGCCCAACTCGAGGCCGATGACACCGGCACCGATAACGCCCAGGCGCTTGGGCACTTCGCTGAACTCCAGCGCGCCCTCGGAATCGACGATGTACTCACCGTCGAACGGAGCCGGCGGAATCTCGATCGGCTTGGAGCCGGTGGCGAGGATTACGTTGTCGGCTTCGTAAGTCTTGGTCTTGCCGTCCTTGTCGGTCACTTCCACCTTGCGACCTGCCAGCAGCTTGCCGTGGCCGTGGATGGGGGTTACACCGTTGGACTTGAACAGACCGGCAATACCGCCAGTCAGCTGCTGAACGATGCCGGACTTCCGCTCCATCATCTTGGCGATGTCCATAGAGACTTCTTTCGCCATGATGCCCTGCATCTCGTAGCCGTGGCTGGCTTCCTCGTACTTGTGAGAAATCTCCAGCAGGGCCTTGGAGGGAATACAGCCCACGTTCAGGCAGGTACCGCCAAGCACCTGGCTCTTGCCGTCTTTGGACGTCCAGGACTCGACACAAGCGGTTTTCAGGCCGAGCTGAGCGGCTTTGATAGCGGCCACGTAGCCGCCAGGGCCGGCACCGATGACAATGACGTCGTACTTATCAGACATAATTTATCCCGTTCTCTGATTCGTTAAGTGTCAGTTCACACGTCCAGCAGAATACGTGCCGGGTCTTCAAGCATTTCCTTGATGGCTACCAGGAACTGCACTGCTTCCTTACCATCGATCATACGGTGATCGTATGACAGCGCCAGGTACATCATTGGCAGGATTTCAACCTGACCATTGACTGCCATCGGGCGCTCCTGGATCTTATGCATGCCCAGGATTGCGGTCTGCGGCGGATTCAGGATCGGCGTGGAGATCAACGAGCCGAAGATACCGCCGTTGGTGATGGTGAAGGTACCGCCGGTCATCTCGTCGATGCTCAGCTTGCCTTCTTTGGCCTTGGTGCCGTACTCGACGATCTTCTTCTCGATGTCGGCCAGACCCATGGCGTCGGAATCACGCAGAACCGGAACCACCAGGCCACGATCAGTGGAGACTGCGACACCGATATCCTGATAGCCATGATAAACCATATCGTTGCCGTCGATGGACGCGTTAACCGCAGGGAAACGCTTCAGGGCTTCGGTTGCCGCCTTGGTGAAGAAGGACATGAAGCCCAGTTTGATACCGTGGCGCTTCACGAAGCTGTCCTGGTACTGCTTGCGCAGCTCCATGATCGGCTTCATGTTGACTTCGTTGAAGGTGGTCAGCATGGCCGCGGTCTGCTGGGCTTCCACCAGGCGCTTGGCGATACTGGCACGCAGACGGGTCATCGGAACGCGCTTCTCGGGACGCTCGCCGGCGGCAACGTTCACTTCCGGCATGCCTGCCTCAGCGGCCGGCTTCGCGGTACCACCGGAGGCCTTATGGCTGTCGATATGAGCCTGAACGTCTTCCTTGGTGACGCGGCCGTCTTTGCCGGTACCCTTGACGGTATTCGGATCAACATCGTTTTCTTCGGCCAGCTTGCGAGCGGCCGGGCTCAGGATAGCTTCGCCGGAAGCGGCTTCTGATCCGGTCTCTTCCTTCGGTGCTTGCTCTTTGGGTTCCGGCTTGCTTTTGGCAGGCTTGGACTCGCCCGCGGCGCCTTCCTTGAATTTGCCGATCACTTCACCGCTTTCGACGGTATCGCCTTCATTCTTGACAACTTCCTCAATCACACCGTCTGCCGGCGCAACCACTTCGAGGACCACCTTGTCGGTTTCGATATCGACGATCAGCTCGTCGCGGGAACAGGCTTCGCCCGGCTGCTTGTGCCAGGTCGCGACGGTACCCTCTGCGACCGACTCCGGGAAAACGGGGGCTTTAATCTCAGTTGACATTACAAATCCTTAGTTCGGTAGCTCGTCAGATTTCAAACGCGTCGTTGACCAGTTTTTTCTGCTCCTCGATGTGGACAGACATATGTCCACAGGCAGGAGCAGCCGAGGCATCACGACCGGCATACTGAAGGTACAGCTTGGGGTTCAGGCGCTGCAGTGCATTACGCATGTGATGCTGACTGCAGTACCACGCACCCTGGTTCATCGGCTCTTCCTGACACCAGACCACGTTCTTGAGTTTGGTGTACTGGCTGAGCAGCTCATCCAGGTCATCCCCCGGGAATGGGTACAGCTGCTCGATGCGAACAATGGCGACATCGTCACGCTCGTCCGCTTTTTTCTTCTCCAGAAGATCAAAGTACACCTTACCGCTGCACATGATCAGACGGGTGACCTTCTTCGGATCGGAAGGCTCCTTCTCGGGCAGCACGGTCTGGAAGGTACCTGAGGTCAGGTCGTCCAGACCCGAGGTCGCTTCCTTGTGGCGCAACAGACTCTTCGGCGTGATGGCCACCAGCGGCTTGCGCAGCGGGCGCTTCACCTGACGACGCAGCATGTGGAAGACCTGGGACGGCGTGGTCGGCACGCACACCTGAATGTTGTGCTCCGCACACAGCTGAAGGAAACGCTCCAGGCGGGCGGAACTGTGTTCCGGCCCCTGCCCTTCGTAACCGTGCGGCAGCAGCAGCGTCAGGCCACACAGACGGCCCCACTTGTGCTCGCCACTGGTCAGGAACTGGTCGATAACCACCTGGGCACCGTTGGCGAAGTCACCAAACTGGGCTTCCCAGACAATGAGCGCGTCCGGGGTGGTGGTGGAGTAACCATACTCGAAGGCCATGACCGCTTCCTCGGACAGCAGCGAATCATAGATCTCGAACTGCGGCTGGTCGTCGGAAAGCGTCTGCAGGGAGATGTGGGTCGAGCCGTCTTTCTGGTTATGCAGAACCGCATGACGGTGGGAGAAGGTACCCCGGCCCACGTCCTGACCGGTAAGGCGGATCGGATGCCCTTCGTTCAGCAATGTGGCATACGCCATCATCTCGCCGTAGCCCCAGTTCAGGGCCAGAGCGCCCGCGGTCATCTTCTCGCGGTCATTAACGATCTTGGACACCTGGCGCTGGACACTGAAACCCTCCGGCAGGGAGGTCAGTTGCTTGCCCAGCTTCTGGATCGTTTTCAGATTGACGCTGGTCTTGCACTTGGCTGTCCACTCGTGCCCCAGGTACGGCGTCCAGTCAACGTAGAGCTCGGTGTTGGGCTCCTTGACCAGAGACTTCACGACGTGCTCGCCATTATCCAGGGCGTCACGGTATTCGGTCTCCATCTGCTTGGCTTCGTCGTCGGAGATAACACCCGCCTCGACCAACTGATCCGCATACAGGGCGCGGGTGGTCTTCAGCTTGCGGATCTTTTCATACATGAGCGGTTGGGTCGCAGCCGGCTCGTCAGCCTCGTTGTGGCCGCGACGGCGGTAGCAAACCAGATCGATGACCACGTCGCCCTTGAATTCGTTGCGGTAGTCCATGGCCATCTGTGTGGCGAACATGACCGCTTCAGAGTCATCCGCGTTCACGTGCAGAATCGGCGCCTGAACCATCTTGGCAACATCGGTGCAGTACTCGGTGGAACGGGCATCTTCCTGCTTGCTGGTGGTGAAGCCGACCTGGTTGTTGATAACGATATGGATGGTACCGCCCACGCCATAGCCCCGGGTCTGGGACATCTGGAAGGTTTCCATGACCACGCCCTGGCCGGCAAAGGCAGCGTCACCATGCATGACGATGGGCACGACCTGGCTGCCATCGGTATCGCCACGGCGGGTCTGGCGCGCCCGAACCGAACCCTCAACCACCGGAGACACGATTTCCAGGTGAGATGGGTTGAACGCCATCGCCAGGTGCACTTCGCCACCGGGAGTCATGACGTTGGAAGAAAAGCCCTGGTGATACTTGACGTCCCCGGAGCCGGAGTCCGCCAGTTTCTTGCCCTCAAACTCGTCGAAGAGTTCTTTCGGGTTCTTGCCGAGTGTGTTCACCAGAACGTTCAGGCGGCCACGGTGGGCCATACCCAGAACGATTTCTTTTGCACCATAGGAGCCTGCACGCTGGATCAGTTCATCCAGGCAGGGAATCAGACTTTCGCCACCTTCCAGACCGAAACGCTTGACGCCCGGGTAACGGGAACCCAGATACTTCTCGAGTCCTTCAGCGGCGGTCAGGCGCTCAAGGATGTGCTTGCGTGTGGTCGCTTCGTATTCCGGCCGTGAGCGGACCGGTTCCATACGCTGCTGGAACCAACGCTTAACACGGGTATCGACGACATGCATGTACTCCGCGCCGATACTCTGACAGTAGGTCTGACGCAGCCCGTCAACGATGTCCGAGAGCTTCATGGTCTCGGAACCGAAGTTCAGGGAGCCGGTCTGGAATTCGAGATCAAGGTCGGATTCGCCAAGTTCATGGAACCGGGGATCCAGGTCTTCTACCTGGGGACGCTGCCAAACGCCGAGGGGATCGAGCTTCGCTTCCTGGTGACCCCGGAAACGGAAAGCGTTAATCATCTGGAGTACACGGATCTGCTTCTTGTCCGCGTCAGATGTGGCACTGGCGGGAACACCGCTGGCGGCCAGGAAACGCTGGTTTCGGGAAATATGCTCGAACTGTTCGCGGATGGACGAGTGGACGATATCGCGGCCGTGGTAGCCGTCAACGCTGGGAAGCTTGTCAAAGTAGCTTCGCCACTCTTCGGGAACGGCGTTGGGGTCTGTCAGGTAGGTCTCGAAAAGCTGTTCAACGTAGGCAAGATTTCCACCCTGCAGGTGGGAAGTCTGCCACAACTGCTCCATTATGCTTTCGTGCATCTTGAATAGCTCACCTTGGGCTGGTGCGGGGAGCCGGTATGGTCGGCCAGGGGTAAAGCTCAGTCAATACGGGTATCTACGGCATGACTTTGACCACCACACGCGACACGGATGTTTTCCATTCCCCAGTGGTTTTTATACTCGGCAAAGCCGCGAATACCTTTTAAGTTATCGTCACGGCATGCGTAGTCTGCACCCGACTAAGACTTTTGACCATAAGCCTTTGGTTGAAGGCCCCGCGCAGAGCGAGGCCTTCGGGGTGCCAACCTGGTCAGAACAGTATAGCGTCTGTCTCGGAACCTGCTGATCAGGTCGCCCGTTGTAGCAGGAGGTTCCGGATGTGGCCGATAGCCCTTGTGGGGTTCAGGCCTTTCGGGCAGACACTGACACAGTTCATGATGCCCCGGCAGCGGAACACACTGAACGGATCGTCCAGATCCGCCAGCCGCTCCGCCTGGGCGGTATCGCGACTGTCCGCCAGGAACCGATAGGCCTGCAGCAGGCCGGCCGGACCGATGAACTTGTCCGGGTTCCACCAGAAGGATGGGCAGGACGTGGAACAGCAGGCACAGAGAATACACTCGTACAGGCCGTCCAGCTTCTCCCGGTCTTCCGGAGACTGCAGACGCTCGATCGCAGGCGCCGGCTTGTCATTGATGAGGTACGGCATGACCTTTTCGTACTGTTTGTAGAACAGACTCATGTCGACCACCAGGTCACGAATGACCGGCAGACCCGGCAAAGGACGCAGCACCAGCTTGTCATTCTTCACCACCTGGGAAACCGAGGTGATACAGGCCAGGCCGTTCTTGCCGTTCATGTTCATGCCGTCGGAACCGCACACACCCTCACGACAGGAGCGACGGTAGGACATGGTCGGGTCTTTTTCCTTCACCAGATTCAGCACGTCAAGAACCATCAGGTCCTTGCCGGCAGGAATCTCCACCTCAACGTCCTGCATGTAGGGGGCGTTGTCAGTCTCGGGATTGTAACGGTACAGGCTTACCAACATTCTCTACATCCTCCCCTTAGTAAGTCCGGATCTTCGGCTCGAACATCGGCACGGTCTTCGGCGCAAAGTTCACGTCACGCTTGCCAACCCGCTTGTCCAGAGGGAAGTACAGGGAGTGCTTGAGCCAGTTCTCGTCGTCGCGCTCGGTGAAGTCATTCCGGGCGTGAGCACCACGGCTTTCCTTACGCTCGGCGGCCGACTTGGCTGTCGCGTAGGCCACCTCGTACAGGTTATCCAGCTCCAGCGCCTCAATGCGCGCGGTATTGAAGGCATCGCTGGTATCGCCCAGCCTGGTCTTCTTCACCCGCTCACCGATTTCCTCGAGCAGCTTGAGCCCCTTCTCCATGCTCTCGCCATCACGGAATACACCGAAGTACAGCTGCATGCAGTTCTGGAGGTCCTTGCGAACCTGGGCCACATCCTCACCTTCAGAGGCGCTGTTCAGACGATCCAGACGAGCCATCGCACGCTTGATGTCTTCTTCGCTCGCGCCGTCCACTTCGAAGCCGCCGCGCAGCTGCTCCTCGATGTGCAGACCAGCCGCACGACCGAACACAACCAGATCCAGCAGAGAGTTGCCACCCAGACGGTTGGCACCATGTACGGATACACAGGCAGCCTCACCACAGGCAAACAGACCCGGGATCGGCTTGTCGTTGCCGTTTTCGTCCTGGGTCAGAGCCTGGCCACCAACGTTGGTCGGAATACCACCCATCATGTAGTGACAGGTCGGAACAACCGGAATCGGCTCTTTCACCGGGTCCACGTGCGCGAAGGTGCGGGACAGCTCACAGATGCCCGGCAGACGCAGGTTCAGGGTTTCTTCACCCAGGTGATCCAGCTTCAGCAGTACGTGATCCTTGTCGGGACCGCAGCCGCGACCTTCCAGGATTTCCAGAACCATGGAGCGGGCCACAACGTCACGGCCAGCCAGGTCCTTCGCGTTCGGAGCATAGCGCTCCATGAAACGCTCACCTTCGGAGTTGATCAGGTAACCACCCTCACCCCGGCAACCTTCGGTCACCAGCGTACCGGCACCGTGGATACCGGTCGGGTGGAACTGCCACATCTCCATATCCTGCATCGGGAAGCCGGCACGCAGGGCCATGCCGATACCGTCACCGGTGTTGATCATGGCATTGGTGGTGGAAGCGTAGATACGGCCGGCACCACCGGTGGCCAGAACCGTGGCCTTGGATTTGATGTAGCAGACTTCACCCGTCTCGATCTCGATACCGACAACACCAACTACCTCATCTTTGGCGTTCTTGACCAGATCGACGGCGTACCACTCATTAAGGAAGGTAGTGCCGCCCTTCAGATTGGCCTGGTAAAGGGTGTGCAGCAGCGCATGACCGGTACGGTCGGCAGCGGCACAGGTACGGGCAGCCTGCCCACCTTTACCGTAGTCCTTGGACTGGCCACCGAACGGACGCTGGTAGATACGGCCCTGCTCGGTACGGGAAAACGGAAGCCCCATGTGCTCCAACTCGAAAACAGCTTGGGGCCCCACGGAACACATGTACTCGATGGCGTCCTGGTCACCGATGTAGTCGGAGCCCTTGACAGTGTCATACATGTGCCAGCGCCAGTCATCGTTGGGATCGGCACTTGCGATCGCACAGGTGATGCCGCCCTGGGCGGATACGGTGTGAGACCGGGTCGGAAATACTTTCGTGATACACGCGGTATTGATACCGGATTCGGTCAGCTGCAGGGCGGCTCGCATACCGGCACCGCCACCACCGATAACAATCGCGTCAAAAGACATGGTCTTGATGTTAGCCATCGATTAAAGCCCCCAAAGAATCTGAATGCCCCACACCACATACACGAAAATCACGAGTACGCAGGCAGCCTGAAACAGGAAACGCGGCATCGCGGATTTGATGTAGTCGGTGGAAACGGTCCACAAGCCAACCCATGCGTGCCCGGCAATGGACAGCAGAGCGAGCAGTGTAAAGATCTTGAACCATCCCTGACCAAACAGAGCCGACCAGGACTGATAATCAACATCAGTGGTCACAAGGAAGCCAAAGAGGAACAGTGTATAGAGGGCTAATACGTAAGCGGTGACCCGCTGGATGATCCAGTCCTGGACCCCGTTACGACCAATATTCGTTGCGCTGCTCATGCCCATACCCAGACTCCTGCCAGAACGATGAGAATGGCGGAAACCACGATCGTAGCTTTCGCAGCGAGGCGACCGCTCTCAAGATCTTCACCGATGCCCATATCCATGAACAGGTGCTTGATACCTGCAACCAGGTGGTAAAGCAGAGCAGACAAAATGCCCCAGGTAATCAGCTTGGCAAGGAAGCCGTCCAGCAGTTCACTTACCCGACTGAACCCTTCTTCCCCGGACAGGGAAAGCTGAAGCCCATAAAGCAGGAACGCAACACCAACAAAAATGATGATGCCGCTGATACGGTGCAATATGGACGTAATGGCTGGCAGTGGAAAATGAAACTTGCCGAGATCGAGATTTACTGGTCGTTTGCTATTCACAGCGCTCTCACACTCTCTCTTGGTTCCGCGGAGCCGGCGAGCCGACGCGCGGATGGTTGGTATGTAAGGTTCGGCCGATCGATACGCTACCGATAACCGATTGGTTCAGGAGGGCGGATGCCATCCAGATAGCTTGCTATGCTGCAGCTTGCGTGAAAGTGCATCCCCGATTCCGGGCTAGGGATTATAAGGAGTGACCCTTACAATTACAAACGGGATACCCTTCCGGAACCGCCTAATCACGGGGGTTAAGACAGCTATAAGGATTATTGACAAATCCGTTTCTCCATTGCATCAGGCGTTGTTCGGGATTTCCCTGATTTACATCAATGGCGAATTCGACCTTTTTACCGCACCCTCCATTGACAAAAAAAGCTGACGCCCTATATTTTGCCGCCAGTTTTGCGATAATACGCGCCTTCTAGCGCATCGACACATGCAGATAAAGCTTCCAAAGCTGATAAATAGGAGAGCACCATGACCGACAGGAAAGCCACGCTCTCGGTGGGGGACAAGTCCATTGAGCTACCGATTTATTCCGGCACCGTCGGCCCTGACGTTATCGACGTACGAGGCCTGGTCCAGGAAGGCGTTTTCACCTATGACCCGGGATTTGTTTCCACAGCGGCCTGCGAATCAGCCATCACCTACATTGACGGCACCAACGGGGTTCTCCTCCACCGCGGCTACCCTATTGACCAGCTTGCCGAGCACTCGGACTACCTCGAAGTCTGCTATCTACTGCTGAATGGCGAATTGCCCTCTGAGGAAGAGAACAAGCGCTTCCACGACACCATCAAGAACCACACCATGCTGCACGACCAGATGCGCAACTTCTTCCACGGCTTCCGTCGTGACGCGCATCCGATGGCTATCATGTGTGGCGTGGTCGGCGCCCTGTCCGCGTTCTATCACGACCAGATGGACGTGACCGACGAGACCCAGCGCCAGATCACTGCACACCGTCTGGTCGCCAAGATGCCGACCATCGCTGCCTGGTGTTACAAGTACAGCCTCGGCCAGCCGTTCATGTACCCGCGGAACGATCTGTCCTACTCCGAGAACTTCCTGCAGATGATGTTTGGCGTTCCCTGCGAGGAATACAATCCGAACCCGGTTCTGGCCAAGGCCATGGACAAGATCTTCATCCTGCACGCGGACCACGAGCAGAACGCGTCTACTTCTACCGTGCGTCTGGCCGGCTCTACCGGTGCCAACCCGTACGCCTGTATCGCTTCCGGCATTGCCGCCCTGTGGGGCCCGGCTCATGGTGGCGCCAACGAGGCCGTACTGGACATGCTGGCCGAAATCGGCGACGAGGCCAACATCGAGAAGTTCATCGAGAAGGCCAAGGACAAGGACGATCCGTTCCGACTGATGGGCTTCGGTCACCGTGTTTACAAGAACTTCGACCCGCGCGCCAAGGTGATGCGCCAAACTGCACACGAAGTTCTGAAGGAACTGGGCCTGGAAAACGATCCTCTGCTCAGGATTGCCCAGCGCCTGGAAAAGATTGCCCTGGAAGACGAGTACTTCGTGGAGCGCAAGCTCTACCCGAACGTCGACTTCTACTCCGGCATCATCCTGAAGGCGATCGGTATCCCAACCTCCATGTTCACAGTGATCTTCGCGATGGCACGCACCATCGGCTGGTTCTCTCACTGGAACGAAATGGTCAGCGGCGACTATCGCATCGGCCGTCCGCGCCAGCTGTACACCGGCTCCGACAAGCGCGACTATCCGAAGAAGTAGGTCTTTCCAAGACTTGCCAACCGGAACGAGAGAGGCCGCTGATTTCAGCGGCCTCTTTTTGTATTCCCAGTCCTGATAACTACAGCCCGAATGGGTAGGTATCCGGAACTCCCGGCAACGTCCCCGTCGCAAATGGCGTAATCGCCCGGGTCTCATCCAGCCAGATGTATTCATCAAACTGCTCGGGCAGACAGGCCCGGAGATAGTGGCTCTGCCGCTCCGATTCCGGCCGATAAATCACCCCGATGGCGCGCTCCAGAAGCCGCTCCGACAATATCTCAAGCACCCCGCCCTGCGCCTTCTGAAACGGAAGCAGAAAACCTGGGAGCCCGGTCTGATGGCAGAGCCGCTCGAAACTACCCTCCAGCGATGGCCTGACCTGCATGATTTCCATCGGCGCATCCCAGTTTGATGCTGCCGCCACCGTACCGTGATCGGTGCCGAACCCGACTGTATAAAGTTGCTTGCCAAACCGGGCCCGGCAAAGACGGCCGATATTGAACTCGCCCCGCCGGCTCATGTCCGTGGCATCGGAATCGCCCACATGACTGTTATGGGCCCAGACAACAGCCTTGGCGTTATCTCCGTAGTGTTTCAGCAACGACTCCAAAGTCTCGAACATGTGGGTATCCCGCAGATTCCACGCGTTGTGGAATCCGTAATACATGGTGCGGTAATACTCCTCGGCATCCGCCACCAGTCGGGCATTCTGAATGGCATTCAGAAACCGGTCGGAATCATGTTCTGCATAGCGACGATGCCGGCGAAGCAATTCGTTGAGCATGTCGAGGACAGGCTTTTCGCAGGTCTGATAATCCGGATTGAGCGCGGCCTTGGCGTAGGTAGCCGGTTCACCTTCGAACGGCGCCAGGCATTCATAGCGCCGCCGGGCATGGATCGCGAGATCCGGATCCACCTCTTCCAGGTATTCCAGCACCGCACGGATAGAACTATAAAGGCTGTAAAGATCGAGACCATGAAACGCGACCCGCTCATGCGCCGGGCGCGTACTGTTGTATCCATGCAACCAGTCGACAAAGCCCCGCACTTCCTCGTTGCGCCACATCCAGGTGGGGAAACGGGAAAACGCAGTCCATTCCGACGGCGGGTACTCGGCGTGGCGAACATAATGGTCTACCTGCGCTGCATCCGGCCAGTCCCCCTCAATGGCCACGAAGGAAAACCCCTTCCTCTCGATCAGGGCGCGGGTGATACGTTGGCGGGCGAGATAAAATTCTGCTGTACCGTGGGAAGCCTCTCCCAGAAGCACCACGCGCGCATCACCGATGCGAGACAGCAGGTTATCGAGAGGCAGGTTGTTCACGGAACTGAAGGATTCGGCAAGGCCGGCGATTGCCTTTGAGAGATCTGATCCGCCAGTACCCGCGGAACCTCCAAAACCGAATGGATCATAACCAATGGCCATGGCGGGCCCTCCCCTCAGTCGGTGTCCTGATTACAGTCTAGTACACCAGGGGAAGCTCAGGTCAATTCTATGAAGTTCAGCTAATACTCTGAAATAAAAAGAAAGGGACCCGAAAGCCCCTTTTTTGTTACAGCCTGAGCCTACTGACAATCAGCGGGCAAATACTGCTCGTTCACATTCTGGCCATAACAGACCCAGCTGATCTCCCCGCTATCAATGGAGGGCTCAAGCACAATGTATTCCGACTCACCGGAATCATCCACGCCCATCTCAACCCCGATCAGGCCGTCCTCATAGACATCAATAGAGTAGTTCTGCTCCTCATTCCCCAGCGTGAGCTCCGGATAGCCGAGCTCCTGCATCGTCACCGGCCAGGACTGATTATCGTATGCATAGGACGTCACCCTCTCCTGAACACCCTGAGCCTCCGAGTAGGCCGCTGAGTAGCGGGCTTTTTCCATATATTGCTGATAGGCAGGTATGGCCACCGCAGCCAACACACCAATCATCGCGACCGTTACCAGAAGCGACGCCGCACCGCCAGCTCCACCACCGACGCGGGGCACAAACATCGACAGTACCCAGGCCCAGAGGCTACGGCGCGGATGCTTTACTTCCCTGCCCTGCGCAAGTGCAACAGCAGTCGCCATCCGTTTGGTCAGCCATGGATAGTCACCGGTAAGCTCGTTGAACGACATCCAGAAACCATTGGTGGCCTGCACCTGACTGACATAGGCATCCACATTGATCGTCTTCCAGCGGGTATCCCCGGCGGCGATAGCGGCGATGGCAGCCTTGATGTCCTGTTCAGACTGACAACAGGCAACGCCATACCGGTCACAGGTATATTCCTCAGCGCGACGCAGAGCCGGGCCAATTACAGGCAAAAGCGAGCCCGGCATGACAAAGGCGCGCCAGGAAAGATGCTTGCGGTGGATGTGGCCAAGTTCATGACCAATGTAGAAGTCGATCGCACCGGGCTGATCCTCCAGGGCATCAATTACATCCGTAAACAGCACCACGAAGTGACGGCCCAGGAACTTGGTGGCCAGTGCGTTAAAGAAATCGGTACGTAACAGGTAGGCCTCAGGCACTTCCTTGACGCCAACCTTCTGACAACAACGGACCAGCCGCTCATACAAATCCGGATACTGTTCCTGGCTGATCCGCACCCCGGAACCCTTCAGGTGGGAGATAAATGCGGAATGCGCAAAAAGAAAGAACACATATCCCAGAAACAGGTACAACAAGACAATCCCGAAGGTACCGACAAATAACGCCAGCCAGATAATCGCTGAAAACACGACCGCTATTCTGAGCAGCGGCTTCTCGTTCTTATAAACCAATTCCATGCTTTTCCCTCAATTTAATGACTACAGGGTGATGGGCCACATCCCGGCCCGGTTAATACCACCGGACGAAAGCACGGGGCAATGCACGAGATGGTTCAGGCAGGAAGTGTCATTGCGGTGCGGCCACACAGTAGGCAAACGAGTATAGAAAACGCATCAAACCCCTTCTACGGCCACGTGTCGATTTTCTTTACGCAGTCGTCAGAGTGTGACCAAGTTCAAAAATGTTCTTGGTATTTTTTTTCGAATTCGCCGGGAACTGACTGAACAATGACCAATCAAATTATTGCCGGGTAAGCTATGCTTCATAGGGGCGTGCACAAAAAAGGAGGTAATATCATGCGTTACTTAGCAGCACTGTTATTTACGGTGTTTTTCGCCGGTTCCGCACTGGCCAACCAATGCCCTTCTCTGGTGAGCCAGATCAACCAACAGCTTCAGTCAGCTCAACTCGACAGTGAGACCGAAGCCAATATCAAAGCTCTCCGGGATGAGGGAGAGTCACTCCACAACCAGGGCAAGCATTCAGAATCAGTGAAAGTGCTCAGGGAAGCCATGGATAAACTCGACTCAATGTCGTAACAACCAACAGTCAGGTAGTGGTAATGCCGTCCGCTACCTGGCGCCCGCCCCCAGTGTCCCGTCTGGTTAATGAAATAAAAGCGATTTTCATACCTTCGCGTTCGCAATTGACTTCACCTCGACGTCTCAGACATCGGGAGGGTGTGATGCCTTAGAAACACCATATTCGGCTACTGGTCGCCAAAAAGAACGA
Organism: Marinobacter sp.; assembly: GCF_046484525.1. Lineage (GTDB taxonomy): Bacteria > Pseudomonadota > Gammaproteobacteria > Pseudomonadales > Oleiphilaceae > Marinobacter. Next base: position 1,425 of record NZ_JAWOIS010000056.1, on the reverse strand, counting down.
GAAACAATACCAATCCAAACTAGCCTGGCCCTGATTCTTGCTTCAACCTTCCCGGCCGGAGGCGACCAAGACTACCTGACGATCGTCCACTCCGTTGCCAATCTGACTGCCATTCGTGGTCTGCAGCACTCGTTTGAGGCCCTCGGTGAACAGCACGGTTTCGATCAGATCGTTCGGGTGTTCCAGATCGTAGTGCTGGGTCAGGGCCCGGCTTGCTAAAGACCGACGGGGCAATCGACACTTAAAACGGATAAGCTGATGCACCGTCTTCAAACAATATGTTGAATACAGACGGGCCAGGGCCATGAAGCTCTAAAGACACTCCTTCAACTATTCGCTGGAGATCCTTATCGCCAATCATAAGCAAATTATTTGATTTGCAAAGCCCTATGACAGAAGAGTTAACCCTTTCTCGCCATTCATAATTTTTCTCACCTGACTCCATTACAATGCTATCACCCCTACGCTCGTATCTAACCATTTGATATGCAACATAAGGCGCCAATGCTGAAATCATCACATGAACTCTGTTAAGAGCCCCTTTTTCCATAACATAATCAGTGAAACCATTTTTACCAACAAACAACTCAAGGCCCCCTTCATTGATTGCATAATTGAAGCACCTCGAATAATTAAAATCAGTAAGATTATCTATATTTTCTACACAAAACCAGTTACATAATTCATTGACCCAAAAATTCTTTTCAATATATTTTTCAAGCAAGTAGGAAATACTATGCTCCTTAGTAAACTGGTCGATACTTTTTTTCACCCTATTATAAGGAGCGTACATATCACTATCCGAGGGGATAACCATGAATATTTCCTTTCGTATCCTGATGAACTTTTATATCCCTGCCACTTTCACTTTTTGCCAATTCTGACACTCCCATCTGGTTTTACTGTTGTACCATTAAATGAGGCCTCCTGTGTTTTTCTAACACCATCTTCGCGTCTTTCCATTCTGACTTACCTTCGCTCTCATTATTATGCCCTGGAACAGGTTTACCTTGCTTACCTGTGTCCACGGATGGAGCACCCTCTACGCTACCAGTCACGTTACCCTGATTTGGTAGGTCATCCCCTTCGGTTATAGGAGTAGCATCAGCCTCGCCGCTCTCATTCATCATGCTGTCGGATGAAAGAGAAATAACTCCCAAACCAACCAGAGTGTATTTTCCGAGGGTATGATAGCTGCCCCTATTTCACCGAAAGGCGATGGCTCGGCCAGGGGCGCGCCCCAAAGTAATACAGCTGCGAGGCCTCATCCAGCTCCTTGGCGGTGAACAAATACGGCGTGCGCTGCTTGTTCGAGTGCTCCTCCACCCAGGTTTCCCCGAACGGGAAATACTCCAGGTGCTGGTACACCTGCCCGTTGGTGTGGGTGATGTAGGCGCTGGTGCCCAGGTGGTCCGGGTGGTAGGT
>NZ_JAWOIS010000030.1:0-146518 GCF_046484525.1 Marinobacter sp. | reverse complement strand
GGTGAACACCCAACTTATTACCACCACCTCTGACCGACTGAGCTACCAAACTGACGAGGGATTCTGACGGCCTTGGCGAACCACCTAGCTCGACGATTTTGCTACCCATTTGCGGCCAAGGCCAAGTGGCAACCAGCCACCCAAAAGGACCCGAGGCACTACCAGCTAACAGCTTATTATACGAACGCGTTCGTATAACTCCGGGCGCCTATCACGCATTCGTATAATTCCTTCCGCCCAGTCACGAACTCGACAAAAAATCACTATAGTTCATAAGCTTAAAAACTGCACCCTACATACCGCTAAGGGAGTTTTGCGAACGGTAGCTACCCGGCACTGGCGCATTGCGGGCGTATAGTTCCGGTCTTCGAACGGAAAAATCCCAGAAAATCAGGGCACTGAAGAGGAGGTGGCGGAGTTATGCGCCCTCGTTCGCAAAACTCCGGTCTGACGGGTTCGATGGATTCAGGGTGAAGGGATTAGAGCGTGGGGCGAGCTTCGATCAATTGCCCATCTGGTGGCCGGAGTGATCCATCTCCTGTTTTTCCATCTTCATGCCACCGCCCAGGGGCTCCACAGTGAGCTCGATGTCCATGGCATCGGCACCCTCAAAATCCAGTTTCACAGGAATGCTATCGCCCTCGGCCAGGGGCTTGGTCAGTTTCTCCAGCATCAGGTGATAGCTGTGGGGTTTGAGCTCGACGGTTTCGCCGGCGGGGATCAACAGGCCGCCTTTGACCGGCTGCATCCGCATCACGCCGTCTTTCATGCTGGTTTCATGAATGGATATCCGGGCCGCGCGGGGGGTTTCGGCACCGGTCAGGGTGATGTCGCTCTCACCCATGTTGGTGATGCCCAGGTAGCCCACACCCATGGGGGTGCCTGGGGGTGTCGGACGGCTCCAGGGGTGGTCGATTCCCACGTTGCCGTTCTGGTAGTCGTGGGCAAAAACGTTCGGGGCCAGTACTGCCATGCTGAGAAGCAGGATGCTCAGGCATTTTTTCATGGATAAACGTCCTTTCTGAAGGAATACGGAATGCCGCCAGCATAGAAAGGTCTGGCACCGGTGCCAAGTAGCAAGGTGCGGCGAATAGTCGCGGCCGCCAACCGGATCAGGGCCTGGAGAGCGCCTCGATCATGGCCCCGAGGAAGCGGGAGGCCTCGCCGCCGGTGGCAGCACGGTGATCAAAGGTCAGGGACAGCGGCAATACCGGACGAACAGCCGGTTTGCCATCGACGGGCACCACTTTGTCCCGGATGCTGCCGGATCCGATGATGGCCACCTGCGGCGGAATGATAACCGGGTTGGCGTACTGCCCGGTCATGGTGCCGAAGTTGGAGAGGGTGATGGTTGCGCCCTGCATTTCCTTGGGTGGAATCTTGCGGGTAGAGACCGCCTCCCTCAGGTTCTCCAGGCCCTTTCTCAGGTCTTTCAGGCTGCGATGCGTAATATCCCGGAGCACGGGCACGAACAGGCCATCGGGGGTGTCCACGGCAATGCCCACGTGGACTTCCTCCAGCAATCGGCGCGTAAGGTTGTCGCCATCGAACCAGCAGTTGAGTTCGGGGCAGGCTTCACAGGCGGCACCGATGGCCTGGACCAGGCGCATGGTGATGTCGGTGCCTTTCTTCCAGGCGCCGATATCTACATCCTCGAAGATGGAAACGGGTACGACCTGGGCGTGGGACAGCACCATGTTCTTGGCCATGGTACGGCGGGTGCCCCGGAGAGGTTCGGCATCGCCCAGTTTTTTCTGATGGCTGGCCTGGCGGTGGACGTCGTCGTTGGTGATCAGGCCACCGGGGCCGCTGCCCTTGATCTGCTCGAGGTTTACGCCTAACCGTTCCGCCAGCGCCCGCACTCCGGGTGTGGCCCGGTTGGCACGGGCTCGTTTACTGGAGGCGGCGGCACCGATGATGAATTGGTCCTGGCCGGCCTTGCCCTTGTCTTCCTTGCCGGAGGTTTTGAGTTCGCCGACCACGGTGCCGCTGTCGCTGCCCTCGCCTTCGAAGGCGAGCAACGGTTCGCCGGTGTGGATGATATCGCCCGGCTCGCCGAAAAGTTTGGCGATGGTGCCGGCCTCGGGGGATGGGACTTCGACGATGGCTTTGGCGGTTTCGACGCTGACCAGGGTCTGGTCTTCCTCGACGGTGTCGCCGACTTTGACGTGCCATTCGACGATTTCGGCTTCGGGGAGGCCTTCGCCTAAATCTGGAAGTTTGAAGTTTTTCATTTTTACTCCCCTGGTTTTTGGTGTGAAGGTGGGGTCTGACCCCTTGGGGTCAGACCCCGGTGCCGGGCCGCGAATTTTGGAGACTTTTCCGCCCCTTTGGGGCGTGAAGGTGGGGTCTGACCCCTTTGGGGTCAGACCCCGGGGGTGCGGGAGGCCCCGGAGTCAGTCGGTTATAGGGCGATGACTTGTTCTACGGCTTCTACGATATCCTCCACCTTGGGCAAGTAGGCATCCTCGTTGCGGTAATAGGGCATGATGGTGTCGTAGCCGGTTACCCGCACCACCGGGGCCTGGAGGTCCAGGAAGGCGCCTTCGGCCAAGGAGGCGGCGATTTCGGCGCTTACGCCGCCGTTGCGGCAGGCTTCGTGGATGATGACGGCACGGCCGGTTTTGGCGACGGAGCAGAGCAGGGTTTCCCGGTCCAGGGGGCTGATAGTGGCCACGTCGATGACTTCGCAGGTTACGCCCTGGTGTGCCAGCTTATCGGCGGCCTGGAGGGTCTCCATGACGCAGGGGCCCCAGGTGATGAGAGTCACGTCATTGCCCTCGCGCAAGGTGAAACAGGTGTCCAGCGGCAGCGCCTCGCCGTTGTTCTCGACGCTCTGGGTCACCGCCCGGTAGAGGCGCTTGGGTTCCAGGAAGATCACCGGATCCGGGTTACGGATGGCCGCCAGCAGCAATCCATATGCTCGCTTCGGCGAGCTAGGGATTACCACCCGCAGGCCCGGGATGTGGGCAAACAGCGCCTCGGTGCTTTCGGAATGGTGCTCTGGGGCGTGGATACCGCCGCCGAAAGGCGCCCGGTATACGATGGGGCAATGCAACCGGCCCCGGGTGCGGTTACGCATACGGGCGGCATGGCTGACGATCTGCTCCATGCCGGCGTAGATGAAGCCCATGAACTGGAACTCGGCCACCGGTTTCAGGCCCTGGGTGGCCATACCCACGGACGTTCCGGCAATCAGGTTTTCCGCCAGAGGGGTATCCATCACCCGCTTGAACCCGAATTTTTCCTTAAGACCCACGGTGGCCCGGAATACCCCACCGTTAGTGGCGATGTCCTCACCCAGCACCACTACGGTCTCGTCGTGCGCCATTTCCCAATGCAGGGCCATGTTGACCGCCTCCACCAGGGTCACGTCACGCAGCTCGCCCTTGCTCATGACTCACCTCCCCGGTACCTGGCGGCAATCCGTTCACGCTGGGCCTGAAGGGCCGGTGGGAGGGTTTCGAACAGGTAGTCCACCATGGCGGTGGGCGGCTCTGCTTCCACGGCCAGGTATTCTTCGACCGCCGTCTCCACCCTTTTCTTGCTCTCGGTTTGCAGCGCCTTTTCCTTCTCCGCATCCCAGTGGCCGTTATCATGCAGCCAATTCTGAAGGCGCTTGACGCCATCCTTCTCCCAAGCCCGCTTGAGGTCCTCGGCGGTGCGGTACCGGGTAGCGTCGTCGGCGGTGGTGTGGTCCCCGAGCCGGTAGGTCACCGCCTCGATCAGGGTCGCCCCCTTCCCGCCACGGGCCCGCTCCAGGGCAGTATCCAGAACCTCCGAGGCAGCAAAATAGTCGTTCCCGTCCACCGCATGCCCCGGCAAACCGGCACTGATAGCCTTCTGGGCGATGGTCTCGGCCCCGGTCTGCAGGCTGCGGGGGGTGGAAATCGCCCACTGGTTGTTGATGGCCACAAACACCACCGGCAAATGCCAGGCACCGGCCAGGTTGATGCTCTCCAGGAAATCCCCCTTGGAGGTGCCGCCGTCACCCACGCAGCAGACCACTGCCCGCTCCTCGCCCCGGATCCGGATCGCCGAGGCCACCCCGACCGCGTGGCAGCACTGGGTCGCAATGGGAACCGCAATGGGCAGGTCTTCCGGGCAATTCTCCCAGTTCGCACTGCCCCGCTCGTCTCCGCCCCAGTACAGCAGCATTTCCCTCAGGCTCACGCCACGGAGCGTATGCACCGCCTGATCCCGGTAATAGGGTACAAACACATCGGTTTTGGCCATGCTCTGGCCAATGGCGGTTCCAATCACCTCATGCCCCAGCACAGAAGCGTAGGTACCGCACTTGCCAGTGCGTTGCAGCGCGATGACTTTGGAATCGAAGGTGCGAGTCAGCACCATATTGCGATAGGCGGCCAGGACACGCTCGGTGTCCCCGGCCAAGGCGGGCAAGTCATCCAGTGGCTTGCCGCGGTCATCCAGATAGCGGGTGCTATCCACATGAAATTCATGGCGTTGTCTCATCCCGTACTCCTTACCCCGGCCCGACGGAGCTCTGTTTAAGGTTTAGACGAGAGGAGGCAATTGATCAATCCGGGGTGTCAGTCATCCCACTCCTGGTACTGGTTACCCTGCCGGAGCAGCCAGTAGGTCAATCCCAGCGCCAGCGTGGTTGCCGCGATACCAATCAGATACATGGGAGTAAGGGTTTCAAAATCGAGAACGATCACCTTCCGGGCGATCGCCATCAACGCCGTCGCAACCACCAACTGAACCGGGAACACATTCGTGCCCAGATACAGCCGGATGTTGATGAAGATTTCCACCGCAATCAGCACCGCCATGAAGGCGCCGAAAGTGTAGAAAATATCGTTAATATTCAGAAGCAGGAAAGGCGGCGTGATAAGACGATCGTAGATTATGTAGATCACATCACCCACGCCCCAGAGAATCACCGCCACCATGAGAACCGCCAACACCCGGATGGCAAAGCGGATAACCCGGTGCAGACCACGAAAGAACGGATCCGGAAAATCCACCGGAAGCTCCTGGTGCAGCTCGTGCTTCTTGTGAGGCGGGACCTCAGGCTGTGAAACCCCTTCCTGGTCCTTCTCAACCATCTGCTCTCTCCATGAAGCTCCCGGTAACGGACAAAACCGTCAGGCTTTCTTGACGAACTCCGACTTCAATTTCATAGCACCAATGCCGTCGATCTTGCAATCGATATCGTGATCACCTTCCACCAGGCGAATGTTCTTCACCTTGGTGCCAACCTTCACCACCGAACTTGAGCCCTTGACCTTCAGATCCTTGATGACAGTGACCGTATCACCGTCCTGGAGTTCATTGCCATTGGCATCACGAACCACCTTGCCGGCCTCGGCATCGGCCTGTTCGGCCTCCGACCACTCATGCCCACACTCGGGACAAACCAACTGAACACCATCTTCATAAGTGAACTCGGAACCACACTGGGGGCAAGGGGGAAGCTGGGACATTATCATTTCCTGTTAATTGAATGAGAATCGGATTATACCAGAAACCCCAACCCCCGGTTCCCTAACGCCCCGGCGTCACCTGCGCCAGCACCGTCGGATCCCCCGACAACGGCAACGCCAGAATCACTCCCTCATTCGACGAAGGATAGATGCCAGCCAACCGCGTGATATTCACCTGATGCGACACCATCACCACCGGCAACCCCGGCTCCAGCTCATTCACCAACGCAATCGTCTGCCGAGTCTGGGTAGGCCCATCGCCCCGGCCCTGGAAAAACGAATTCAGCGACGGCCACTCCGTCACCTCCCCCACGTCCATCTCCATAGCCGTATCCCGACTCCGACACCACTGACTGGTAAACACCCGCGCCTCCTCAATCCCGTGCTCCGCCAAAAACGGCTTCCACGCCCGCGCCTGCTCCCGGCCTGCCTCGTTCAGGTTCCTCTGGGTGCTGCAGTCGTTCAGATCAAAATTGCCGGGGTCGCCTGTGCCGGGGGCGAGCGCGTGGCGGAGAATCAAAACAGCCCGGCCGTCTTGCAGGGCTTGCCAGGCTTCGGCGTTGTTGTCACTGGCTGAAGCGTTGAGTGTTGAGAGCAAAGTAAAACTGAACAGAATTATTCTTATAAGCATCCCTGGGATAGTCACATTTATTTCCCCCTATAGCCGCGGAGTTGTCTCCATGAGTAGCAAAGCGGATTCTGTCAGCACTTTCCAAAAATGTTGAAGGCCAGGGATGGCCTGAAACAAGCGCACATGGACGTGCTCGTAGCGGTTTTTGGAAAGTGCTGACAGAATCCGCCTGCACCAGAGTGAAGTCCCGTAATAGAAATACGCGGATAACAATTAACGGGGTCAACACCAGACCGGTTAAACTACAAAGTAAAATTTAAAGCCGAAGGAAAAAGGAAAAACGAAATGCCGATCTGGGTCGACGCCGACGCCTGCCCCGTCCCCATCCGGGAAATCCTCTGCCGCGCCGCCACCCGCTGGCAAATCCAGACCACCTTCATCGCCAACCACGCCATCAGCCTGCCGCCGAGCTCCTGGATCAGCCGCCGCCAGGTCCCCCACGGCTTCGACGTCGCCGACAACGAAATCATGGACCAAATGACCAAAGGCGACCTCGTCATCACCCAGGACATTCCCCTGGCCGCCGAAGCCATCGAAAAAGGGGCCGACGTCTTCAACCCCCGGGGCCAGGCCTTCACCAAAGAAAATATCCGCCAGCGCCTCGCCATGCGCAATTTCATGGAAGAAATGCGCAGCGCCGGCCAGGTCACCGGAGGCCCCGCGCCTTTCAGCCAGACCGACCGCAAGGAGTTTGCCGACCAGCTCGACCGCTGGCTCCAGCGCAACGCCAGAAGATGATAATGATTCTATTTTAATTGCCCGACATTTCCGCTAACCTCCCTGCCCAATCCAAACCGGGCCAACCATCTGGGAGAAAGCGAAAATGTCCAGCAGCAGTCACACCAACACCAGCAGCTTCGCCGCCCTCGCCCGACTCCTGAGGTATGCCCGGGGCTACCGCCGCCGGATCATTGCCGCCACCACCTGCTCCATCATCAACAAACTCTTCGACATCGCCCCGGAGATCCTGATTGGTGTCGCCATCGACGTGGTGGTGAACCAGGAGCAGAGCTTCGTCGCGGGGCTCGGCTTCGAGACCGCCCGGGAACAGATCACCATCCTCGCGGTATTGACCTTCTTCATCTGGGCGGGGGAATCCCTGTTCGAGTATCTGTTCCAGATCCTCTGGCGCAACCTGGCCCAGCGTCTGCAGTCGGACCTTCGCCAGGACGCCTACGAGCATGCCCAGCGTCTGGACATGAGCTTCTTCGAGGCGCGCAGCTCCGGTCAGCTGGTGGCCACCATGAACGACGACGTCAACCAGCTGGAACGTTTTCTCGATGGCGGCGCCAACGCCATGATCCAGGTCCTGGTTACCGTGGTGGCCGTCGGTGCGGTGTTCTTCGTGATTTCGCCCACTGTGGCCCTTCTGGCTTTCACCCCGATTCCGCTGATCATCTGGGGCGCCTTCTACTTCCAGCGCAAGGCCGGCCCCCTGTATGCCGACGTCCGTGAAAAAGTGGGTGATCTCTCCAGCCGTCTGGCCAACAACCTCGGCGGCATCGCCACCATCAAGAGCTTCACCGCCGAGCAACGGGAGGCTGAGCGGCTCAAGGCGAGCAGTGAGGCCTATGTAGAAGCCAACCGCAGGGCCATCCGCATCAGTTCCGCGTTCATTCCGGTCATCCGCATGGCGATTCTCGCCGGCTTCCTGGCCACCTTTACCGTCGGCGGCATGATGGCCCTGGAAGGCACCCTGAACGTGGGCGCCTACGGCGTGCTGGTGTTCCTGACCCAACGCCTGCTCTGGCCGCTGACCGGCCTGGCGGAAGTCATCGACCTGTTCGAACGGGCCATGGCCAGTACCCGGCGGATTCTGAACCTGCTGGCCGAACCGGTCCACGTTCTGGACGAAGGCGGCAAAGACCTGGCCCAGCCGGTAAAGGGTGAGGTGGAATTCCGGAACCTCAGCTTCCACTACCCCTCCAGCGGCGCCGGCATCCGGGACATCAGCCTGCACGTTCCGGCCGGCAACACCCTGGCTCTGGTGGGCGCCACCGGTTCCGGCAAGTCCACTCTGATCAAGCTGTTGCTCCGCTTCTACGACCCGAGCCACGGCGAGATCCGCATTGATGGCCAACCGATCCGGGACATCAACCTCAAGTCCCTGCGCGAGGCCATCGGCCTGGTCAGCCAGGATGTGTACCTGTTCGAGGGCTCCATCCGCGAGAATCTGGCCTATGGCAAGCCCGATGCCACCGACGAGGAAATCATCGAGGCCGCGAAGACGGCCGAAGCGTGGTCCTTTATCGAGGCCCTGCCGGAACGCCTGGGTACACCGGTCGGCGAGCGAGGCGTTCGGCTGTCCGGCGGCCAGCGCCAGCGCCTCTCCCTGGCCCGAGCCTTGTTGAAGAACCCGCCGATCCTGGTGCTTGACGAAGCCACCAGCGCGGTGGACAACGAAACCGAAGCCGCCATCCAGCGCTCCCTGCGCCGGATCGGCCACAATCGCACGGTAATCATGATTGCCCACCGCCTGTCCACCATCGTGGATGCGGACACCATTGCCGTGATCGAGAACGGCCGGGTGGTCGAACAGGGCACCCACGAAACCCTGCTGTCGAAGGATGGTGCCTATCAGGCGCAATGGCGCGTGCAGACCGGGCAGGGGTGAATTCTCGCATTAACATCATTATTGATAGTATTCCGTATTTCGATTGGCCTGCAGGCTCTCAGTACAAGGGAGTCTGCATGTCGGCGTTCTTCGAAGTATCCAGCCTGGGTGTCCGTATCGGTGATGCCCCTATTCTTCGCAATATCAACATCGGTTTTCAGGAGGGGGAAGTCACCGCCCTGCTGGGCCACAACGGTTCTGGCAAATCGACACTGCTCAAGGTGCTGGCCCGGCACCAGGGTCCCTCGGAGGGCAACGTCAGCCTGCTCGGTCAGTCCTTTCGCAACACCGGCGCACGGGAATTTGCCCGTACTGTCGGTTACCTGCCCCAGCATCCACCGGGTACGGACGGATTGACGGTGCGCGAACTGGATGCCCTCGGCCGTTACCCATGGCGGGGCCCGCTCGGCCGCTACAACCGGGAAGACCACCAGCTGATCGACCAGGCCATTGCAGACACCGGACTTGAACCGTTCACCCATCGCTCCGTGGATACCCTCTCCGGTGGCGAGCGCCTGCGGGCCTGGATTGCCATGCTGCTGGCCCAGCAGACCCGTTGCCTGCTCCTGGACGAACCCATTTCCGCACTGGATGTGAAACACCAGGTGGAAACCTTGCGCCTGGTGCACCGCCTGGCGGAGCAACGGGAGCTGACGGTGATTGTGGTATTGCATGACGTGGACCTGGCTGCCCGCTTCTGTGACCGCCTGGTGGCCATCAAGGCCGGGCGGTTGGTGGCCGATGGCCGTCCCGATGACATCATGGATTCCGGCATCCTGGAAACCATTTATGGCGTATCCATGGGGGTCATGGAGCGGGCACCGGGGCAATGGGTTTCCTATGTGCATTAGAACCACAGGGCTGACTGGCCTCTTTCTCCTGTTCACAACTCTTGCCACGCCCGCCACAGCAGGCACCTGGAAGCATGAGAACGGAACACCCACCCTCGACAAGGTCCCCGAGCGCATCGTTGCCCTCAACTGGGCCGCGACCGAGGCGTTGCTGCTGCTCAGCGTCACCCCGGTGGGGGTGGCCGATCTGGCAGGATACAGCCACTGGGTCAGGGAGCCAGCGCTGCCGGAAAGCGGTGTGCGCAATGTCGGCACCCGGGTGGCACCCAGCCTGGAGGCCATTGCCGAACTGAAGCCTGACCTGATCGTGACCAGCGCCGAAATGGCCCCCGCTGCCGACCTGCTTGAACGACTGGCCCCCACCTACGTGGTCAGTGTGTACAAGGAGGGCTCGCAACCCTACACCAAAGCCCGGGACATGCTGATCACCCTCGGCGAGATGCTGGGTCGGGAAGCTCAGGCAAAGGCGGTGGTGGAGGATGTCGAACAGACCCTCGCCAACCAGCGGGAGCGACTTGCCGAAGCCGGTATTACAGAGCAACCGGTAGCGCTGGTGAACTTCCTCGACGCCCGACATGCGCGCATCTACGCCCCGAACGGACTTTACCAGACCGCGCTCCGGGCCCTCGGACTGACCAACGCCTGGCCCCACCCGGGGAATTTCTGGGGGTTTTCCGTGGTCGGTCTGGAAGCGATTGCGCCGTTTCCGGAAGCCCGGCTTGTGGTGATCTCCCCGACACCACCGGGGCTGGCCGATACCCTTGCCGACAGCCCGTTCTGGACCTACCTGCCAGCGGTGCAACGGGACCAGGTGTACCAGGTGGAAGCCACCTGGCCTTTCGGCGGCATCTACCCGGTCAAGCGGCTGGCCACCCAGATTACCGACAGTCTGCTGGCAGGAGGTTCGGATAATGTACAGTAATACCGCCACCCTCCCGGCACAGCGCCCGGTGCTTCCCGCCCGTTTGCCGATGGCCGCAGCCATCCTCTGGCTGACCGCCCTGCTGGCCAGCGCCCTGCCCTGGATGCAGCAACTGGACCCGATGGCCTTGCTGAGCGCTTTCTGGACCTTCAACCCGGATATCTACGCGTCGGTGCTGGCGCACTTCAGCTGGGCACCGAGGGTGGCCATGGCAGTCGTGGTCGGCGCAGCGCTGGGGCTTGCGGGTGCCGTGACCCAGCAGATCCTCGGCAATCCACTGGCCTCACCAACCACGCTCGGCGTTGCCGCCGGCAGCCAGTTCGGTGTCACCGTCGCGTCGCTGTTCTTCCCGGGCCTGCTCGCGTTCAGTCCGGACCTGCCTGCCATTGCCGGCGGCCTGCTGGCCATTGCCATGGTCATCGCCCTGACCTGGCGACTGGGCTTTTCCCCGGTCACGGTGATCCTCGCCGGGCTTGTCATCACCTTCTTTCTTGGCGCCACCAACATGGCATTCCTGCTGCTCAAGGGCGAGTGGCTGGGTAACCTGTTCATCTGGGGCGCCGGTTCCCTGGTCCAGAACAACTGGCAACCGCTCACGGATCTCTGGCCCAGGGTCCTGATCCTGACAGCCCTCATGCTCCTGTTGATGCGTCCACTGCAGTTGCTGCAACTGGGTGAGACCTCGGCCAGCTCCCTGGGTGCCAAAGTCGCGTGGGTACGGGCCCTGGCTTTGTTCCTTGTGGTTCTGCTGAGTGCGACGGTAGTGAGCCGGGTTGGCGTGATTGCCTTTGTTGGGCTGGCCGCACCGGTGCTGGCCCGGCTGCTGGGCGCCCGCACCCTCGGCGGGCGCATTTTGTGGAGCACCCTGCTCGGTGGTGGCATGCTGTTACTGGCAGACACCCTGGCCCATTGGGCCTCCACCTGGGGCGACGGCTCCCTGATTCCCACCGGCACCACCACGGCCCTGATTGGCGGGCCGATCATCCTGCTGGCCCTGCAGGGTTTCCGGAATTCCCATCACATGCCGGGGCAGACCTCCAGCCCGGCCGACTTCCTGCCCAAACGCCGCCCGATCCTGCTGGTTTCGGCAGTGCTCACCGTGCTTCTGCTGATTACGGTCGTTATTTCCATGGGCTGGTCACCGGGCCTCGAAGGCTGGCGCTGGACCGGCGTCGCCCAATGGGATGAATCCTGGGTCTGGCGCGGCCCGCGGATGCTTGCTGCGGTCCTGGCGGGAATCGCCCTCGGCCTGGCCGGCACCCTGATCCAGCGTATGACCGGCAACCCGATGGGCAGCCCGGAAATGCTGGGTATCAGCGGAGGTGCCGCCCTGGTGATGGTGGTGATTGTACTCTCGGGCATTGAAGCGGGACGCGCGGGGCAACTGGTGGCAGCCACCGCCGGCGCCGCCGGGGCGCTGGGCCTGCTGATTCTGCTGGCGCGGCGACACCGCTTTGCCGGCAACCAGTTACTGCTGGGCGGCCTTGCCCTGTATGTGTTCATGGATGCCGGACTTCGTCTGGTGATGGCCTCCGGCGGGACCGAGGCCTCCAAGTTGCTGAACTGGATGTATGGCTACACCTGGCTGGTTTCCGAAGGGGAAGCCATCGGACTGCTGGTGTTCATTCTGGTCATTTGCGGGGCTCTGGCCACAGTCGTCCGGCCCCTGACCATTTTGCCGCTGGGTGAGCAGTCTGCCTCATCGCTGGGTCTTCCGGTGGCCCGAGCCCGCCTGATACTGCTGTTCCTGGCGGCACTGCTGACGGCGGCCGCCACTGTGGTAATCGGTCCGCTCAGCTTTGTCGGCCTGGTCGCCCCGCATCTGGCCCGGGTGCTGGGCCAGCAGACCGTGGGCCGGCAGCTGATCGCCGCCGCGCTGGTCGGTGGCGTGCTGCTCGGTGTGGCGGATTATCTGTCCCGCATTGTCGTGTATCCCAACCAATTGCCCGCCGGCCTGCTTGCGGCCCTGGTGGGCGGCATCTATTTCCTCTGGGGGCTCAGCCGACATGGCCGGGCCTGATTCCGCAATAGGCGGCAAGGGCTGGGTCGATCGTTATGGCCGGCTCCTGCAAGCCTCCGGCCTCAACCGTGAGGCTATCCTCGCGCAGTCTCTGCAAGCCCCGGCACGAGAACGCCTGGGGCTGTTTTCCCTGGCCCGTTGCCTCGCTCAGCCCGAGTTGCTCGTGCACCAGATCGGTCGGGATTACCCCGATGCCGAGGATCGTAAAGGCGCCCGTTGCCGATCCCGCCCGCATTTTCCTGGCGCCGGTTGAGGAGGCAGGTCAGACTGCCTCTCGGTGGTTCCAGGTTCCGGGCCGGCCAATGGCAAGCGAACAGGCCTTCCAGCACGGTATGGCAGAGCAAACAGAAGCCTGGTATCCGGTGTTCAGAAAACAATTGGGAGTGAGTCCCGGCGCCTACTGGAGCAGTATCGGCCTGGGCCTGGGCGCGCCTTTCTCGGCGGTGTGGAACCTGGCGGATCCCGCCTCGGTATGTGATCTGGCGCAGCAATGGCTGGAAGCATTCCGGAATGACGCCAATCGGTTCATCGACTGGATTCCGGTGGTGTTTGCAGAGCAGAAAACGGCCATCCCTCAGCGTAAGGGCTGTTGCCTGAAATACCTGTTACCGGAGGGCGGTTACTGCGGTACTTGTGGGGTATACCGCAAGGAGAGAATGGCGGGGAACGACTCCCCGCCATTCACTGCGGATCAGTAGACCCAGGAAACGGTCAGGCTGGCGTTAGCCGGCTCGCCGTAGAAGCCCTGGGCCGAGGTGCCGAATTTCTTCAGACTCTCGATGTACTTCTCGTCGGTGACATTATTTACGTTCAGGGTGGCGTTCCAGTTCCGGGCAAAGTCGTACCTGGCCATCAGGTCCAACACGGCATAGGCATCCTGCTCGGTCACGATGGTCGTGCCGGCGTTCGGGCCGGTGGTGGCCACGCCCTGCTCCTGACTGATCTCGGACTGCCAGCGGATCTGACTGCCCAGTTCGAGACCGTCAACACCCAGCACCTGAAGGGTGGCAGGATTGTTCTCCTGGGCCACCGCCAGTGCGGGGAAAGTGGCGCACATCATGGCGGATACCAGGGCCTTGCGGCGGAATGCCGGCTCGGGAAGTCGGAACATCGTTTTCTCCGTGAGTGGGTTTTTGCTGTTTGGTCATTATTCGCCGCACACATTAATGCGAATCCTTCTCATTTGAACCCTCAAATCACGGTGATCCAACGCTGGCTTCGCACCCTATATTCCAGAACGCCCGTTCAGGGCAGTGGAGCGGGTCACCTGCTATGCTGAAGAGGCTGTTGCTTCCGAGTTTCCAGACCGAATGCCCCACAGGCCGGAGGTTCCCATGTTCACCAGCAAACAACTGGCTGTGACCAGCGGGTTGATGTTGTTTTCGGTATCAACCCTTGCCGAGCTGACATTCATATCGGATGAGGCGGATTTCCGGCTGGAGATCGTTGCCGAAGGGCTGGAGCATCCCTGGAGCCTGGCGTTTCTGCCAAACGGCGACAAACTGGTGACGGAGCGGGCCGGACGACTCCGGATCATCCGCGATGACAAACTTGTGCCGGAACCAGTCTCAGGTGTTCCGGACCTGGTGGTTTCCGGCCAGGGCGGGCTGCTGGATGTGCTGTTACATCCGGAATTCGAGAGCAATCAGACCCTGTTCCTGAGTTATGCCCACCGCACCCGCGAAGGCATGACCACCCGGGCTGCCCGGGCAAGGCTGGAAGACACCGAGTTGAAAGATGTGGAGGTCATTTTTGAGGCCCTGCCCCGCTCCAATACTTCCCGCCACTTCGCGGGGCGTATGGAGTTTGATCGGGATGGCAACTTGTACATTTCCGTCGGCGATCGGGGCGAAATGGATCGGGCCCAGGATCTTGGTGACGACGCCGGTGGCGTACACCGGGTCACGATTGATGGCGAGCCGGTTCCGGGCAATCCGTTCGTGGACCGGGCCGGTGCCGAGGATACGTTTTTCACCTACGGCAACCGCAATATCCAGGGAATGACCATTCATCCGGACACCGGCGAGATCTGGACCCACGAACATGGCCCCCGGGGTGGTGACGAGATCAACATCCTGTCCGCCGGAACCAACTATGGCTGGCCCGAGATCACCTATGGCATTGATTACTCGGGCCTGCCAATCACCATGCACACCAAGAAGGAAGGCATGGCACAGCCCCTGCATTACTGGGATCCATCGATTGCACCCTCGGGCATGGCGTTCTATACCGGTGACCTGTTTCCGGAGTGGCAGGGTGACCTGTTCGTGGGGGCACTGAAAATGCGCAAGCTGGTGCGCCTGGAGATCAGGGATGGAGACGTCACCGAGGAGGAAGATTTGCTGACGGATCTTGGCGAGCGCATCCGGGATGTTCGCATGGGCCCGGACGGCACTCTCTGGCTGTTGACCGACTCACCGAAGGGCAAGGTTTACCGAACCGTTCCTGTGAGCTGACCCTCAGTGAGGGTCGTTGGTCCTGTCGGTTTTTTCGTACTGGGGAATATCGTCAGTAATAGTGAACCAGTCGGATTTCGAGCCAACATAGACGTGCTGGGCCGGGCCTTTGCCCAGGGCTTCGTTGATCACGCCCACCCGCAGGCGAAGGATACCGGGGATGGCATCCACCCGGCTGTATAGCTGGCTGCCACAACGGCTGCAGAAGGCGCGGTACTTGCCGGGACTGGACTCGTATTCGGTCAACCGGTTTTCACCGGAGAGAATCCGGACCCTCACCGCCTGCACCGGCGCGCTGGCCGAGAAGGCACTGCCATGGGCGCGCCGACACTGGCTGCAATGGCACAGGGAAATCGGGCCGAGGGGGCCGTCATATTCAAAGGTGATGTCGCCACACAGGCACTGGCCGGTATACATGAATCACTCTCGCGCTTCGGACTTGTTGGAATCTCCGGCGGGATAATACCGGCGGGCCACTTGAAGAACCACCCTGGCGACATCATCTCGGTTGATAAAGAAACGGAACAGGAGGACAGCTATCATGTCGTTTACCACACTTCCGAAGATCGGTATGGGCACTTTTCGCCTGAAGGGTAATGATGCCCGGGAGGCGGTGAAGAGCGCCCTGTCGCTGGGCTACCGCCACATCGACACCGCTCAGATGTATGAAAATGAGGCGGAAGTGGGCGACGGCATCACCTCAAGTGGCATTCCCCGCCGCGATATCTTCCTGACCACCAAGATCTGGCACGACAAACTGCGGGCCAGCGACCTGATCAACAGCCTCCATGACAGCCTGGCTCGCCTGAAAACCGACCACGTGGACCTGACTCTCATCCACTGGCCTTCCCCGGGCGATGAGGTGCCGATGGAGGAGTACCTGGGCGCGCTCCGGGATGCCCAGCGCGAGGGCCTGACCGAGCATATCGGGATCTCCAATTTCACCTGTGCCCAGATGGATCAGGCGAAGAAAATCCTTGGCGACTCCGCCATCCTCACCAACCAGGTGGAAGTCCACCCGTTCCTGGCCAACCGCAAAGTAGTGGAACACGCACGGACACTGGGCATTACGGTGACCGGCTACATGCCCCTGGCGGTGGGCAAGGTCATGGAGGATGAAACGCTGCAGCGCATTGCCAGCGAACGGAACGCCACACCGGCTCAGATTGCCATTGCCTGGGTGGCCTCACGGGGCGTGGTTCCGATCCCCTCCTCTACCCGGCCATCCCATCAGAAGGCCAACCTGGATGCCCTCGATATTCAACTGACCGAGAATGAAATCAGGGCGATTGACGCCGTGGACCGGGGCGAACGAATTGCGAACCCGGGTTTTGCACCGGACTGGGATTGACCCTGAGCGCGACAACCAGCAGCACCAGCGTGGCCGCCGGAAAGCCCAGCAACCAGAAGGTACCCAGGGCCCAGTAAGTGGCCGCACTGAACAGGCTCCAAGCCAGGGGCAGCACCAACAGCAACCACCGTAGCGGCGACGGTTGCCGGGCAAACAGCAGCACCGAGGCGGCAACGGTCACCCCGGGCGCAAGTCCGAACAGGGCGAGAGCCCACAAATCGGGCATTTCCAGTACCGACAGCCAGGGCAACAGGAGTACCGCCAGCCACCAGCAAACAGCCACCGGCCACGCCATCGGTCCGGGAAGTGCCCTCCCCTTCAAAAGCAGCAATAACAGCCCCTGGACCACAAAGGCCCAGCCGAACCCGGTGGCCGGCAAGTTCACCGGGCCGTAATAGCGCACCAGGAACAGGTAGCCGCAGCCGATCCACGCCAGCCCTGCCAGAGCCATCGCCAACCGCCTCGGCAACTCGGCGGCCTGTAGGCCGAACCAGGGCAGCAGCAGGCCGGCAAGCGGCCACACCAGTAGCCAGGGCCAGAGGTCCTGGTTGATCCGCGCAAACAATCTCAGGAATACCTCCGGGCCGAACATCACGAAGTCCTGTAAGGAATAGCTCAGCCACGTCGCTCCGTTCACAGCTGCCTCACGTAATCCGCCATCATCCTGCGCTGGCTGGCGTCAGGCAGCTGGCCGTACATCGCCCCCATGTTCTCCTGCATATGTTCCACCCGGGTCGTGGCCGGAATGGCGCAGGTGACGGCGGGGTGGGAAATGATGAACTTGAGGAAGAACTCGGCCCAGTTGCCAATGCCTCCCTCCCCCGCCCATGGCGGCAGAGGCTCTGACTGGAACCGGCGGAACAGGGAACCGCCCTGGAACGGCCGATTCACGATCACCGCAATGCCCCGTTCCCGGGCCAGGGGCAGCAGCCGTTGCTCGGCTTCCCGATCCAGAACGTTGTAGGTCAGTTGAACGAAATCCAGGGGTTCGGCTTCCATGACGCGCGCCAGCTCGCGATGCCGGCGGCCGTGGGAGGTGGTAATGCCGATGTAACGGACCCTGCCTTCGGCCTTCATCACTTTCAGGGTCGCCAGGTGTTCCTGCCAGGCCAGCAGGTTGTGGACCTGCAGCAGGTCGAAGCGTTCGATGCCCCATCGCCGCTCGGACGTGGCGGCCTGCTCCCGGGTCTCCGAGCCATCACTGGTCCAGATCTTGGTTGCTGCAAAGATGCGGTCGTGGGCTCCGAGCCTGTCCAGCCCGGCACCGATGACGTCGGCTGCGCTGCCATACATGGGAGAACAGTCAATGACAGTGCCGTTTCGCGCAAGGAAGGTTTCGAGTACCCGGGTGCGCTGATCAATAAGGTACTGGTCACTTCCCACGTTGAAGGTAATCCAGGTCCCCATGCCGATGGCGGGGACCGATTCCCCGGTAGAGGGAATCGGCCGGACATGGAAGGCTTGTTCGCCGGAGGACGGGGCGGCAACCAGCAGTCTGGGGGAAGCCACAACCAGGCCACTCAGCCCGACACCGATCAGGAATCGTCGCCTTGATAGCTCCAGCATGGTGGCCCTCCCTTGGAATCCGCCTTAAATGACAGCCTCAACCGCCGTATTGTTCCTCCAGATACTTCAATATACGCGCCGATTCGAACATGGACGTCCCGGTGTTGGGATCTTGCAGGTAAGGGACCTGAACCCGCCCGTGCTGCCGGAAGAAGGCATCCCGCTTACCTCCGGGTAAAGGCTTGTATTCCCCGAGTTTGATGCGCTGCTTCGCGGGCCCGATTTCGGTCCAGTGTTCCTTGCCGAGATTGTGGAGCGTGTATGGAATCTCCAGTTCACACAGCTTTTCCCGGACCAGCCGCGAAAACGGACTACCCTCGAAGCTCCACAGATGAAGCACCTGCCCGGGACGCTTGCCCGGCGTTGCCCGCAGCCCCCGCATTTCGCTGGCAACCGAGCCCAAAGAACCAAACACCGGCTGCCAGACTCTGGCCTTATAGTAGCCCGGAACCGGGCGGCCCCCGTACTGACGGAACAGATACTCTATGATATCTCCGGATTCGTACATCACCTGGCCGGTATTTTCATCCACCAGAAGCGGAAATAGCTGCTTGCCACCAATCGCTTCTGCTTCGGCCCGGTAAACCCGACCGCCCTTGGGGCATGGGCGAATCTCAACGTCCAGGTTCAAGGCTGTAAAAGCCTCCCGCACCCGCCGGCAATAGGGGCAGCCTTCCATGTCATAAAGGATGATCGGTTGTTCCGGCTGCTCCGCCGCCTTCACCACCAGGCAACCCCGCCAGGCCGTAAAGCTGGAGGTTGCCACGGATTCGAGCACATTCACGTTATGCTTTAACGCGTTCAGCATGGTTTGTCCTTGGTTTCGGGATGTTGGAGTGCCCATTATGCGGGCGCCTCCCGGTTTGCCATTGGCTCCCGTGTCCCCATGATGTGGTCAAGCCAGGGTTTGGTCACACACCAGTTGGCGTTGGGATTGGGTCCCATGTGGTGGTCATAGTGCCACGGCAGATGCTCCCGGGCCCACTGCGGATCCAGATGGGATTTCTTGTGCACCCGGTAATAGTTCCAGGCACTGTAATAAAGCGTGCCGACAAAGAACGGAGCCACCGGCAGCAGGGGGGTCACCGCAGCGGCTCCCGCGACCAGGGCCGCGACTTCCTTGGTCTGGGCATTCCAGGTCAGGGGCGGGTGCCGGTAGTCCTCGTCCAGGAAACCGTTCGTGCGGACATGGCGGTGATGATCATGCCAGTGGAACGCCCAGAAACTGTTCCGGTTACGCCCCAGATTGTGCAGAACGTGTTTGTGGAATACCCACTCAACGGCATTGGCTGTGATCAACCCGATTGGTATACCAATCATGGCGCTCTCCTGTTCTTGTCTCGTTGTCGTGATTGCGTCACCGGACTAGGAAACGCGGATTGAGTCTGAAATTCCATGACTGAAATGCCGTGAAACCTGCGGCAAAAAACGCACACAAAGTCATTGACATCCGAAAGACTGATTTTTTTACGGCTAACCCACTGATTACAAAGGGCCCTTACATAGCGTCACAAAAATTCAATATAAACAACGTCTCTACTGGCAATTTTTAACGTCATGTAGAGCTTCTCTGCATAGTACATCCTGCCAGGATCGGCTATTGTTTAATCATAAGAACTCAACGGATGGACGTCATGAAGAACAGGGTCATGCGACGCAGCGTCAGGCAGGCAGGACTGAGGAGGTCCGGTCGTCGGTTCATTTTGTCTGCGGGAATTGCCGCGGTCATGGCTACGGGGGCGCCATTGGCTGCAGCGGCGCCACCAGGCAGCGAAGACTCCCCTACCCGGCTCTGGAGCACGGAAGTCCGGGATTACGCGTTCGAGGCACTGAACAACAAGGAAGGCCTGAGCGTTGCGGCGGTCCCCCTGAACGGCCCGGGCATTGAGCAGTATGTGAACGCTGACGAACTGATGAGCCCGGGCTCCATCATGAAGCTGGTTACCACCTACGCGGCCCTGGAAATTCTCGGCCCGACTCACCACTGGAATACCGACTTCCTGACCGATGGGCAGATGGTCGGCGATACGCTCAAGGGCAACCTGTACGTCCGGTTCGGGGGTGACCCTAAACTCACTCTCGAGCGCCTCTGGTCCACCTTGCGTGAACTCAGGCAGATGGGCGTGACCAGTATTGATGGCCACCTGGTTCTGGATGGCAGCTATTTCCGCGTAGATGACGGCTTCCCGAAATTCGAGGACAACGGCGACAATCCATACCGGCCGTTCCTGGTGGAGCCTTCCGCCTACCTGACGAACCTGAATCTGCTGCACTTCCAGGTCCGGGCCGACGAGCGTGGGACCCAGGCCTGGACGACCCCGGACCTGGGCGATGTCCGGATCGACAACCGGGTGACAGCCGTACCCGAAGGCCCCTGCCCCAGCCGTCATGGCTTCAACTGGGAGCCGGTATTCGACGACAACATGCAGGTCACCGTGCGTGTGACCGGCGAACTGCCACAGGGCTGCCGGACCACCACCTACATGTCCCTGCTACCCCACGAGCAGTACACTGCTTCCCTGATTCGTTCGGTACTCAAGGAGGCCGGCGTAACCATCAGCGGCGCCAGCATGACAGGAAACACGCCCGAGGATGCCCGGCTGGTGATGAGAACCACCTCCCCGGACCTGGTCACCATGGTTCGGGACATCAACAAGTGGAGCAGCAACGTCATGGCTCGCCAGATGCTACTCTCCATCGGTGCCGAGAATCGGAAAGAGGATGAAGAGGATGACCGTGTTGCCGGTATCCGCGTGATCTACGAATGGCTTGAGAGCAAAGGCATCAATACCGCTGGCATGGTGATCGACAACGGTGCCGGCCTCACCCGTCATGGCCGCATTTCCGCACGCCAGGGCGTGCAGATCCTCCATCATGCCTGGAACAGTCCGTTCGCCTCCGACCTGATGGCTTCCATGCCGATCACCGCCATGGACGGAACCATGGCCCGCCGCCTGAAGAAAGCCGGTATGGAGGGTACAGGACGGATCAAGACCGGATACCTGGAGCATGTTCGCTCGATCGCCGGCTTTACCAGGGACGAGAACAACACTACCTGGGCGGTGGTGGGTATCGTGAACAACGACCCGGCGTGGAATGGCAAATCGGTGCTGGATCGGGTGCTTTATTCTCTGCATTACCGGCCGCCGACAGGGACGGCGATTTCGCGGGCTAGCGCGGAGTCATCGAATACAACAATTCAATAAACAAATGCCCCGGCCGAAGCCGGGGCATTTTACTTGCTCTTGTCTAAGGCCACTTACTGCGGTTCACCTGAAACGAAGTCATCCATCAAAGTGACAAATGCAATGTTCTGCTCGCCTTCAGGGGTCAATTCGCCAACCACCGCTGCACGCGCAATGGCGGTGTAAACGCCAGCAGCAGCAAGAGGAACGCTACCTGTTTTCAGCAACTGGTTGCCGCTCTGATCAGTAATGAATACCACGTAGTCTCCCGCAGGAACAGGCAGATAACCCGTGTTGGTCTTGAACTCGAAGTCATCCAGGGTCGGACTATTCACCTCAGTATTCAGTACCGTGGCGGTCGCCCCACCCTCAGCAGTCGGCAAGAGGTAGACATCAACTGTCCCGGCCTCCACTGCGCCGTGGACCACTCTCAGAGAGGCCTGGGTAGCAATACTCCTGACATTGTCATTCAGCACCAGCGGCTCGATCTCAGCCAAGGTATTAACCGCAATAATCGTAGTTGCAGAAGCCTGTGCAAAATCAACATCAGCATCAATCACTGCGGCGTTGACAGGATTCGTGCTCTCTGCCGGAGCCACCTTGATGTTGCGTGTGCCGACATCGATAACGGCGTAACCGTTAGTTGCCGCACTTGGAGAAACCTCACCGTAGGCCAGATTGTCCTCTGCTACCACGTCGTCAACCAGCACCTGAACGACCGGCGCATCGGCAGAGTTATGGACCGCCCGCACACCCGCCTTCTGGGCCTGGTCGAAGAACTCGAGAACCTCTCCGGAACCGGTCACCGCAATGAGGCTGATCGGGCTATTATCACCGGTCAGCGCGGGATCCTCACCAGACGGTGTTGTATTCGGACTGGTGTTATCGACAGCTCCCACAAGCAAGTCACTTCCAGCAGCCAAAGGTAAGGTGCCACTGTCATACACAACCGTGGGAGAGTTTCCGGGAATGGCGACTCGCACCTGATAATCACCGGCGGGTACTTCAATTGGTCCAACACTCTCCTTAAACGAAAAACTGAACGATGCCTCCTCGGGAAGCGGATCGCCAGCGGCAGTCAGGTACACTTCAACAGGACCGCCCACTGCGTTCTGGGCGTCACGAGAAAGGTGTGCAACGCGCAAACGTACGCTGTCTGAGTTGTCACGACTGCCATCGTCGGTCAGGATCAAAGGCTCTATCGTCCCATCCCCCACCTTACCCACAGCAATCACATCGTACCTGGTATCAAAGCGCAGGGAAGCATCAGCATCAATCACGGTCACGGTATCGCCGCCCGGCAAAATGCCATCAACCGCGATCGAGGCCATACCGGCATTCGGAGTCAGTACAGCGGCCTGCTTGTAGTCCGCACCCGAGACCACCGTTTCATTGTTCACGCGCACATTAACTGCCGGCGCGTCGGAAGAAGCATGAATGACCCGGACACTGGTTTTCGCCGGATCGCTGTCACCATCGAAACACCCGGCCAAAAACACACTGCTGGCCGCCACCAAAGGCAAAGCAAATTTTGTATTCATTGTCACTCATCCTCAATTGCGAGGTTGCAAACAGGGTTTGATGGTTCGAACCTGCACAGATTCATTCCATGAACTGTACGAAAAACAATCTACGGATGGGTGCAACAAACAGATTTACAATTTTTGACAACGGGACTTACGGCACGGGAAGCTAGCTCTCATCCGCCAGCACACGAAGTGTTCGTGCCGTCAGCCGCCCGGCAAGCGGAGCGACGAAAATAACAAGCGGGAATGCCGAGCCCCAGGCCACGAGGAAGGCAGAGCCCCAGCGCGTCAGGAAGCCCTCGATGAGCCCGGTGTTAATAAACGTGATGATCCCTGACATCATCAGGGACATGATGCCGGACATGTAAAACGCAAAGACAAACTGACAAACACGTGCGGACTTTTGCTTGGACATTGAATCTCCATAAGCCGGGGCGTTGCGAGCTGCTGCCAGCTCCATCCGTTCCAGGCCCTGATTCGTAATAACTGTGACAGACACTGCATGATAATGAGCATGCAATGTTTTTCCATTGGGCTTTACGCTGAGGCACCGCAATGAGTTCTTTCGCCTGCCGACCGGGCGCCATGATTCAGGCAACCGTGTTACTCCTGACAATAGCGTTACTCTCGGCCTGTAGCTCAACACGCACGGCTTACCGGTACGCGGATTGGGGCGTCACCTGGTGGGTCGATGACTACATATCCCTGACCGGCGAGCAGGAACAGCAACTGGCGCAGGACCTCGACAACCTCCGACAGTGGCATTGCACTGCAGAACTGCCCCGCTATCGCCAATGGCTGGATGAACTGGTCCGGGACACCCGGTCGGGCGATCTGGACCGTGAGAAGGTCAGCTACCACCAGCAGCGCCTGTTCGACTTTCTGCCCGGGTTACTTGAGCAGGCTGCACCGACCGCCACGAACCTGCTCGGCTCTCTCAGCGATGAGCAGGTCGACGAACTTGCCCGAAACATGGCCCGGAATCATGGGGAGATGGAGGAGAAGTACCTTCTGGATTCGCCCGAGGCACGAGCCGATGCCCGGGCGGAGCGGACGATGGAACGTATCGAAAACTGGCTCGGGCCCCTGAACAACCGGCAACAACGAATTGCCCGCGAGTGGTCGGAAAACCGGGGACGGCAGACCGAAATCTGGCTAGAAGGCCGCCGGAATTGGCAACTGGCAGTGCTGGAAGTATTGGAGGACCGGGATTCGCCGGATTTCGGGGAACGCATCCGCCACCTGCTGGTGAACTCGGAAGAGGTACGGGGAGACGCCTACAAGGAGATGATGGCCGAGAGCCAGGTGGCGATGGCCGATCTGATGTATGGGCTAATTGAGGCTGGCGCGCCCTCGCATCTGGCACATCTCGAAGAGCGAGCGGCGGAGCTTCGGGGGGATTTCAGGGCGCTGACCTGTGCACCGGCCTGAGGGGGTGAAGGAGGGGTCAGCGTGAAGGTGGGGGCATACCCCCGGGGTCTGATGAACTTGTTCATCTGACCCCATTTTCATGGCCCAAGTTTGGGGTGAAACCTGAACCAGGGGTCAGATGAAGGCTTTCATCAGACCCCGACTTCCCGCATCAAATGGTGAGATATCCACCATCCGCGTTAATGCACGCACCGGTCGTGTAGCTGGACGCCCCGGACACCAGATAAAGCACCGTCCCCGCCATCTCGTCCGGATCCGCCACGCGTTTCATCGGGATATGCGCCATGGCCTGTTTCTTGATGGCCTCGTTGGTGGTCAGGGCGCTGGCGAACTTGGTGTCGGTCAGGCCCGGCAGCAGAGCGTTGACGCGAATGTTCTGCTGGCCCAACTCCATGGCGAAAGACTTGGTCATGGAAATAACCGCCGCCTTGGTAACCGAATAGATACCCTGGAAATGGCCGGGGTTCACGCCGTTGACGGACGCCACGTTGACGATCGCACCACCACCGTGTTTCTTCATCATCTGGGTACCGCGGGCGCACATGAAGAAGTAGCCGCGAATGTTCACATCCACGGTCTTCTGGAACGCGCCGAGGTCGGTGTCTTCCACTGGACCGAAATACGGGTTGGCGGCGGCATTGTTGACCAGGATGTCGAGCTTACCGTGGGCCTTTTCGATATGCTCCCAGATAGCCTCGATCTGATCCATTTCCCCGATATGGCAGGCAACTGCTTCGGCACTTCCGCCCTCGTCCCGAATACTGCTGGCAACCTTCTCACAGCCGTCGATCTTGCGGCTGCTCACAATGACGTGGGCTCCGTAGTGGGCCAGGGTCCGGGCAACGCTCTCGCCAATACCGCGGCTGGCGCCGGTGACCAGGGCCACCTTGCCGGACAGATCAAACAGGTTCTTGGTACTCATGGATTCCCCTAATGCGTTATCGGAATGTCACCAGGGCGGGGTCTTCCGCCTCCAGGTGGCTGTAGTTGTTGAAAACGGCCAGGCTGCGGCGCGGGCCGGAATAGAGGATTCGAGAGACACTGGTATTGGCGATCACGTTGTTCACCGCCAGTGCTTTCTCATCGGAAAGCCCCAGTAGGTGCTGGGCAATCACAGCGATCGGGCCACCAGAGGTGGAAACCAGCACATCACCACCATCGGCGTAGCCGATCAACTCATCCAGCGCGGCAATCACCCGTGCCTGAAACGCGCCCCAGGTCTCGGCGTATTCATCGTCAAACTCACCGCTGATCCACCGCGCCATTGCCTCCTCGAACACCTGCTGGAACAGCCGCGCGGGTTTGGGAAAGGCGGCCATATCCCGAGCCATGACCTGCCGGTCCGCCCATTTCGGCTTC
Source organism: Marinobacter sp. (assembly GCF_046484525.1). Lineage (GTDB taxonomy): Bacteria > Pseudomonadota > Gammaproteobacteria > Pseudomonadales > Oleiphilaceae > Marinobacter. Next base: position 121,156 of record NZ_JAWOIS010000030.1, on the reverse strand, counting down.
AGCCGCTCAACCACCTGCATGTGATCGAATTCGTTCAGTCCTTCAACCGCCTGCATATCCGGCAACGACTGACCGAATCCGGAGGCAATGGCCTCAACTGTTTCCCGGTGACGCTCCATATTGCCGCCGAACACCGCGTTGGGCGTGACTTTATCCGACAGCCAGCGGCCAAGCACCTGCCCCTGCTCCCACCCCCTGGGAGACAACTGGTCGTAGTTGTCCTTGCCAAAACTGGCCTGGCCATGCCGGATCAGATAGATAGTCGCCATTACAGAGTGCTCTCGCTGATCAGCCGCTGGCAGCGCTTCTCCAAATAATTGGCGGCGTGGCCGAAGGCGGCGAAACGTTTGTCCCTGGTCTGGCCGTGGTGGAAGCGGTAATAAATCTGCTGGATGATCACCGCCAGCCGAAACAGACCGTAAATTTCGTAAAAATCGAAATTATCGGCATGGAAACCCGACTTTTCCATGTAGTACTCCACCACTTCCTTGCGAGTCAGCATTCCCGGCCGGTGGGTGGGCTGACGCCGAAGCATCTGGAACGGACCCTCGTCGTCCGCCTCGATCCAGTAGGCCAGGCTGTTACCCAGATCCATAAGCGGATCGCCGATGGTAGCCATTTCCCAATCCAGCACACCGATCACTTCAAAGGGGTTGTCCGGGTTCAGCACCACGTTGTCGAAGCGGAAATCGTTATGAATCACAACCTGGGCAATGTCTTCCGGCATCTTGTCATTGAGCCAGCTCATCACCGCCTCGAAATCACCCACATCGTCAGTCCGGGCCTTGCGGAACCGGTCGCTCCAACCACCGATCTGGCGCTGCACGTAACCGGCGCCCTTGCCCAGCTTGTCCAGACCTGCGGCATTGGCGTCCACCAGGTGCAGATCCACCAGTTTGTCGATCACATTGAGGCAAAGCTTGCGGGTATCGGACTCGCTCAGCTCGAAATCCTTCGGGAAGTCCTGCCGCAGGATGATGCCCTTCAGGCGCTCCATAACGTAGAAATCACAACCGAGAACGTCATGATCGTCGCAGATGGTTACGATATTCGGCACGTAAGGGTATACCGGCTTCAGCGCCTGCATGACCCGCGCTTCCCGGAGCATGTCGTGGGCCGACTTGGCGATCTTGCCGAACGGCGGCCGACGCAGCACGTAGGACTGGTCGCCGTAATCCACCTGATAGGTCAGGTTGGAGGCGCCACCGGGGTATTGCTTGATCGAGGGCTGCCCCTCCAGCCCCGGAATCGCCTGCTTCAGGAATCGGTCAACAGCGGCTACGTCCAGCTCTTCGCCTTCGCGGATATCCACCGCCTCGTCGATCTGTGTCATTCAGGTTCTCCTGTGGTCTGTTCCGGCCACTCAGGCGTTGGCCTTGCCGCCCATCTTGTTCATCCAGCGCTTGCTCTCCTGGTGCATCAGCCAGTCAAAGGCCCAGGGCGCGTGGCGCTTCAACACCCACATCCGGCGCTCTTTGGCATGCGGTAGCACCCAGAAGCTCTTGTCCTTCACGCTCCGGAAAATATCCTCGGCAACGTCCTCGGCCGTAATGCCGGAGCGCTTCATCAGCTTGTTTACGTTCTGCTGGATGCCGGGAATGTCCGAGCGCATGGTATTGGCCAGATTGGTCTGGAAGAACGCCGGGCACACGCAGCTGACGTGGATGCCAGCGTCCCTCAGCTCCTGACTCAGGGTCTCGGACAAGGCGATCACCCCGGCCTTGGAGACATTGTAGCTGTCCATCAACGGCGCAAGCATCAGCCCGGCCATGGAAGCCACGTTCACAAAGGCCCCGGAGCCCTGCTCTTTGAACAGCGGCGTAAAGGCCTTACAACCACGCACCACGCCCAGCACGTTGATATCCAGGATCCACTCCCAGTCGGACATAGTGGTGTTCTCAATAGACCCGGCAGAGGCAACACCGGCGTTGTTCACGACAACGTCCACACCACCCCATTTCTTGACCAGGTCATCCCGGACCTTCTCGAAGTCCGTCAGCCGGCGCACATCGCATTCGACAAAGTAGCCTTCGCCACCGTCCTTATTGATTTCCTGCTCGACGGCCACACCCTGCTCCGGGTTGATGTCCCCGATGCAGACCCTGGCGCCTTCTTTGGCGTAACGAAGCGCGATTGCCCGACCTAGACCGGAGGCACCGCCTGTAATGAATACTCTCTGTGTCATCGTTGCTTCTCTCTACTGAATTTGGAGTTCGAGTTCTTTTTGTTACGGAGCAAGAGCCGCTGCCAGACTTTTCAGTAAGCTGTCCGAAAATCCAGCTCCAATAGTTCGAGGGAGCAGGTGGGATAAGCTTTCTGAAACTGTGCGGAGCCATGGATGGCGGAGCTCAAGCGTCACATGGACGTGCCGAAGGAGCGGGTTTCAGAAAGCTTATCCCACCTGCTCCCCGGCACCTGAATTAGAGGCCCACGGCTCAGGACTTGTACTTCCGAAGCTCAAGCCGAGCCACCATAGCCCGATGGACCTCGTCAGGCCCATCCGCCAACCGCAATACCCGAGCATAGGCAAACAACTGGGTCAACGGGAAGTCATCATCGCTGACACCGGCACCACCATGAATCTGAATGGCCTGATCGACAATGGTCTGCAACATCTGCGGAACCACCGCCTTGATCATGGAAACCTCCTGCAGCGCCCCCATGATGCCCTTGGTATCCAGCGCCCAGGCACACTTGAGGGTCAACAGACGCGCCTGCTCGATAGACATACGAGCATTGGCAATAATGTCCGGGTTGCCGCCCAGCTTGGCGATGGGCCGGCCGAAAGCTTCCCGTGTGGTAGCCCGCTTGATCAATAATTCCAGCGTACGCTCCGCCGCACCGATGGCCCGCATGCAATGGTGTACGCGTCCCGGCCCCAGGCGGCCCTGGGCAATTTCGAAGCCGCGACCCGGGCCGGCGATGATCGCGCTCTTGGGCAGGCGGACATTATCGAACAGCACCTCACCGTGGCCGTAGGGCTCATCGTAGGCGCCAAACACCGGCAACATACGCTCGATCTTCACCCCCGAAGTTTCCAGCGGCACCAGCACCATGGAATGCTGGCGATGCTTATGGGCATCGGGATCTGTCAGACCCATGAAGATACCCACTTTGCAGTCCGGGTGACCAATACCGGTACTCCACCACTTGCGGCCGTTGAGTACCACTTCATCACCCTCGACAATGGCGGTGGCTTCCATGTTGGTGGCGTCGGATGAGGCCACAGCCGGCTCGGTCATGCAGAATGCAGAACGAATCTCACCACTCAACAGCCTGGGCAACCACTCGGCTTTCTGCTCGTCGGAGCCATAGTGAATCAACACTTCCATGTTGCCGGTATCCGGGGCGTTGCAGTTGAAGATCTCCGGGGCAATGAAGCTCCGCCCGGTTTCCTCTGCAATCAGGGCATAGTCGGAGTTGAGCAGGCCACAGCCGTATTTCTCATCCGGGAAGAACATGTTCCACAGACCCCGGGCCCTGGCCTTCTCCTTCAACTCCTTGATAATCGGTAGAACCACCCAGCGGTTTTCCAGGGACATCAGTTCCCTGTGGTACTGCTCTTCGATCGGGTAAATCTCGTCCTTCATGAATTGCTTCACGCGGTTCAGATAATCCCGGCCTTTTTCGGAGATGTTGAAGTCCATTGCCTATCCTCGCTGACTCTGAAAAGCTGGCGCACTTTGCGCTGTCAGGACCAGTCTAGGCAGGACCAAGGTATTAGGCGACTGAATTATTCTTATCGTTTACCATTACCCGTACTTATTCTAAATACGGACCAATAACATGGCCCTCATTCGTCTGGACCTGAACCTGCTGCACGTATTCGATACCATCTACCGGGAAGGCAGTCTGACCCGCGCCGCCAAGGCTCTTCACCTTACCCAGCCTGCCGTAAGTCACTCCCTGTCCAGGTTGCGGGATCACTTCGACGATCCACTTTTCACCCGCCAGGGCAACCAGATGATACCCACGCCCCTGGCCCGGCGCTTCCTGGAATCCATGCGTCCGGGACTGACGCAGATTCAGAGTGCGGTGAACCAGTTCCACGCGTTTGATCCGGCCAACCAGCGCAAGACCTATTCGCTCGGATTGAGGGACGTGCTCGAATCCACGTTTCTCCCGCAACTGATGAAGCGGCTGGACGCCTACCCGGAGCTGGAAATCGTGTCCCGACGCATTGCCCGGCGCGAGATGGAAACGCAATTGGCAGCGGGCAAACTGGATTTTGCCGTGGATGTGCTCTTGCCGGTGAGCAGCCAGACCGGCCATGAACTGTTGCGCAGGGACCGGCTGGTGGTTCTCGCCCGCAAGGACCACCCTCTGGCCGGCACCAGTCTGGACATGGAGGGCTATCTCTCAGCACAGCATGTGCTGGTCTCATCCCGTACCGAGGGACCGGGCATTGAGGATTTTGAACTTTCACGGCTGGGGGTACGTCGAAACATCCGCCTGCGCTGCCAACACTATTTCGCGGCCTGCCGGGTGGTCGAAGGTACCGATCTGTTGCTCACCATGCCGGAGACCTATGCCCGGATTATTGCGGAAAACTCTGCTCTGACACTCATGGATCCGCCCACTGATCTACCCTCTCTTGATGTACACCTGTATTGGCACAAGGCCTACGAGAAGGAACCGGCGCTGGTGTGGTTCCGGGAGCAGCTGCGCCAGATCGAGTGATCCGGCCAGCCCGCGCACTGTCGTTATTGTTCGCTTTGACGACGCTTTCGTTAAAGTCCAAGCCCCCTGCCTGGTTTAACGTGTTCTGAACGTGGACTTCTGCCGATTACAACTCACAAAAAGAGGGCTCCGCTGTGGAAATCCTTGATTTCATAATGACCAACCTGAATCTGCTCGGAAAGCTCACACTGGAGCACATTGGGTTGGTAGTGGTTGCCGTGGGCCTGGCAACACTGACAGGTGTCCCCATTGGCATTGCGATCACTCAGAACGAGCGTATTGCCACAGTAGTGCTGTATGTGGCCTCAGTCCTGATCACCATCCCATCCATCGCGTTGTTCGGAATCATGATCCCGATCCTTTCGACGATTGGTCATGGCATCGGCTACCTGCCCGCGGTTATTGCAGTGCTGCTGTACTCCCAGCTACCGATTATCCGAAATACCTACACCGCCATTAACAACGTCAGCCCCGGTCTGCGCGAAGCCGCCAGGGGCATCGGCATGACCAGCGCCCAGCGCCTCCGGAAAGTTGAAATTCCACTGTCCGTGCCAGTCATCATGGCGGGGGTGCGCACGGCTGTAGTCATGAACATCGGTGTCATGGCGATTGCCGCCTATATCGGCGCCGGTGGGCTGGGCGTGCTGATCAGTCGCGGGATTTCCCAGAGTGATCCCCGACAACTGGTGGTGGGAGCGATTGCGGTCAGCCTGCTGGCCATCGTCGCCGACCGCTCCCTGCTGTCGTTGCAACGCAAACTGACCCCAAGGGGCCTCTGATTCCTCGAGATAACAACAACCGGGACACGGAACATGATTACACTCGACAACCTGACCAAGATTTTTGATACCGACCGCGGTGTAGTGACAGCCGCCGACCATATCAACATGGAGGTGCCGCAGGGTGAAATCTGCGTTCTGCTGGGACCTTCCGGTTGTGGCAAGACGACCACTCTGAAAATGGTGAACCGGATCATCAACCCGACCTCCGGCCGCGTACTGATCAATGGCCAGGACACCACCGATCAGGACACTGTCTCCCTGCGCCGTAACATCGGCTACGTGATCCAGCAGATTGGTCTGTTCCCGAACATGACCATCGAGGAAAACATTTCGATCGTACCGAAGCTGATCGGCTGGGAAAAAGGCCGCTACCTCAAGCGTGCGTCGGAACTGCTGGAAATGGTCGCCCTGGACCCCGCCATTTTCCTCAAGCGGTATCCGAACGAGCTGTCCGGCGGCCAGCAGCAACGGGTCGGAGTCATCCGGGCACTGGCTGCGGATCCCCCCGTCATGCTGATGGATGAGCCCTTCGGTGCGATCGATCCTATCAACCGGGAAGTAATCCAGGACGAGTTCCTGAAACTGCACCGGGAGCTGAAGAAAACCATCATGTTCGTCAGTCACGACATCGACGAGGCGGTGAAGATGGCGGACCGCATTGCCATTTTCAAGGACGGTAAGCTGATCCAGTACGACACTCCGGATGATCTGCTTTCCCATCCGGCCAATGATTTCGTCAAGGGCTTTGTCGGGCGGGATCGGGCGCTGAAACGGCTCCAACTGGTCACGGTTTCCGAGGTGCTGGAAACCGAATCCAGCGTTGTTACCGCCGAGGAATCGCTGTCCACCGCTCTACAACGTATGGACGATGCCGGCTACGAAAGAGCCATCATCGTCGTTGACGGTAATGACCGGCCCGTCGGCTATGTCTCCCGCAGCGTGGCCACCACTACCAAAGGCAAGTGCGGCCAGCACAGCTACAACCTGCGTACCGTGGTCCGTCTCGAGGATGACCTCCGTACCGTCGCCTCGAAGATGTTTACCCACGACGCCACCTGGCTGCCCTGCGTTTCCGAAGAGGGCAAGCTGATGGGCGTGGTGACCCAGCGCGGCATTACCCATTATCTGGGCGCGACCTACAAGTCATCCCGCAGCGATGACCAGAATGTGCGGCGCATCAGGGTGGCCACATGAAAAAGCTCAAACAGTCCCGTTTCTTCCAGTTGCCGGCACTGGTTGTCGTCCTCCTGCTGGGGGTCTACCTCCAGCGCTCGGGCCTGATTGATGGCATGCTGTTCTACTGGGAAGACATTGTCTACCTGACCAAACAGCACATCCAGCTGACAGCCATCTCGGGCACTCTCGCGATCGCGGTGGGCGTCCCCCTTGGTGTCATCCTGAGCAGGCCCCGCTTCATCAAAGTTTCCGAATGGGCCATGCAGGGGCTGAACGTAGGCACCACGATCCCGACCCTGGCGATCCTGGCGCTGTCCATGAGCCTCCTGGGCATCGGTTTCATTCCTTCGGTATTCGGCCTGTTTATTGCCTCCCTGCTGCCGATCGTGCGCAACACTTACGCTGGGTTACTGGGGGTTCCTGCGCACTTCAAGGAGTCGGCCTCGGGCATCGGAATGTCTCCGGGACAGATGTTGCTGCGCGTCGAAATCCCGAACGCCGCCTACGTTATTTTCGCGGGCATCCGCACTGCGCTGGCCATTAACGTCGGCACCGTACCACTGGCTTTCCTGATCGGCGGTGGCGGCCTGGGCGAACTGATCTTCACCGGCATCGACCTGTTCGACACCGAAATGATGCTGGCCGGGGCCCTCATGACCGCCCTTCTGGCCATCACCGTGGACATCCTGGTAGCCGCCTGCGCGTTCCTGATGGTTCCCCGGGGCGTCAATCCATCCCGTGCCTGAGGTCGCACAGGGCGACCCGGGCTGTGAAAACCGGCCACTCCGAACAGAATGGCCACAAAACAAGAAGTCACCTGGAGCACTGAAACATGAAAATCGTCAAAAAACTGGTATCCGTCGCGACCCTCGCCATAACCATGACCTTCGGTGGTGTTGCCGCCGCCGAAACCATTGTCGTGGGTGGCAAGAACTTCACCGAACAGCAGCTGCTGACTTCCATGACAGCCCAGTACCTTCGCGCCAAGGGCTACGACGTAGATACCCGGGCCGGCATGGGCAGTGCTGTTCTGCGCTCCGCCCAGGAAAATGGCCAGGTGGATGTGTACTGGGAGTACACCGGCACCGGCCTGATTGTTTACAACGACGTCAAGGAAAAGCTCGGTCGCCAGGAAGGTTATGAAAAAGTGCGCGAGCTGGATATGGAGAAAGGACTAGTCTGGCTGAATCCGTCTAATGCCAACAACACTTACGCCCTGGCAATGCAGGCCGAAGAAGCCAACGCAATGGGCATCAAAACCCTGAGTGACATGGCAGCCGCCATCAACGATGGCAAGGAACTTGTGCTGGCCAGCAATGCTGAGTGGTATGCCCGTGAAGACGGCTTCCGTCCGTTTTCCAAGGCCTATGACTTCAAGCTGCCACGCGACCAGATCAAGCGTATGGACTCCGGCCTGACCTATACCGCGCTGAAAGAAGGTGAAGTGGACCTGGCTCTGGTCTTCGCCACTGACGGACGTATCCCGGCGTTTGATTTCGTGCTGCTGGAAGACGATCAGAACTTCTTCCCGGACTATGCGATCACTCCGGTGGTACGTCAGGAAATCCTGGACCAGAACCCGGAACTGGACGATCAGCTCAACAAGCTTTCCGGCTTGCTGGATAACGAAGTGATGTCTCGCCTGAACGCCCAGATTGATGTTGACAAAGAGGACATCGAGAAGGTTGCCCGCAACTTCCTCGAGCAAAACGACCTGATCTGACCCCGAGTCAGACAACGCCCTGTGTACCCCAGCGGTTCACAGGGCGTTTGCCGTTTTAAACCCGTCTGTCAATCACCGAGAAGCCGACATGATCACCAACCTCAATGTGGCCGTCGCACAGATCAACAGCCAGTTACTGGATGTGGAAACCAACCTTGAACGGCACTGCAAATATGCTGAGCAGGCCCGTCAGAGTGGCGCGGAATTGCTGCTGTTTCCCGAGCTATCTCTGACTGGCTACCAGGTCGGACGCGATGCACCCACCGTTGCCATGCGCCGGGACGATCCGGCCCTGCTAAGCCTCGCCGGGCAGGCACAGGGCATCACGCTTGTGGTCGGCTTTGTGGAGCGGGCACGGGCAGGCGAACTCTACAACGCCATGGCGTACCTGCGGGACGGTGAGGTGGTCCACGTTCATCGCAAGATCAACCTGCCCACCTATGGCGGTCTGGAAGAAGGCAAGTGGTTCCATTCCGGCAGCCAGATCGGCAACGTGGCAATCCGGGAGCACTGGGAATCCAGCTGCCTGATCTGTGCGGACCTGTGGAACCCTGCCCTCACCCACTGCGCTTTCCTGAAGCAGCCCGAACTGATGCTGGCACCGATCAATTCTGCCTCCGGCGTTGTCAGTGAGAACTTCTCCAACGAGGACAACTGGAAGACCAACGTCAGCTTTTACGCCATGATCTACGGCACGCCCGTGGTGATGGCCAATCGCTATGGTCACGAGAAAGATCTCTGGTTCTGGGGCGGGAGCTGTATCCTCGGTCCGAAAGGCGAGATACTGGCGGCTGCAGACGACCGAGAGTGCATTATCCAGGCAGAACTGAACCAGGAATCCATCGACCGCGCCCGCTTCGAGATGCCGACAGTGCGGGACTCCAACACTCGCTTGATCCGACGTCTGCTTGATGATCATTACTGAGATCAAGGCATAAAAAAGGGCGGCCATGGCCGCCCGAAAAACATCTTCATCAACACCTCAATCATCAAAGCCATACAAACGGGAAGAATTCGATACCAGAATCCGCTCCCGAATTTCTGCATCCGGCACCCAAAGGGCCAGGTCATCCAGCAGATCCGTATCATCCGGCATCAGCCCCGGAAAATGAGGATGAGGCCAGTCCGACCCCCAGACACATCGATCGGCATTGGCGGCCACCAATGCCCGTGCAATTTTTTCAACGTCCGGATAAGGGTACTCGCCCTGCAGGGTGACACGATAGCTGCCGGAGAGTTTCACCCAGGCCTTTTTGTCTGCAAGCAATTGGAGCAACTTGCGGAATCCCGATTCGCCCGTGCCCAGGGTCGCGGGCATATGCCCCATGTGATCGAACACCACCGGAACCGGCAGATCAGCAACGCGGTCCATGATGTCATCACAGTCCGAGACATTGACCAGGAACTGGAGGTGCCAGCCCAGAGCCGCGATCCGGTCCGCCAGTCCGAGAACGTCCGCCCACAGGAGGCCGCCCCGGAACAACAGGTTCATCCGCACTCCCCGGAATCCGGCCTCATGAAGTTCCTGGAGTTCAGCCGCGGTGACATCCGGGGCAACAACGCACACTCCGCGGTAGTCATATCCCCTCTCCCGCAATTGCCGCAGGGCATGAAGATGCAGACGATTATCCGTGCCATAGACACTGGGTTGAACCAGAACGCCACGCTCGATACCCAGCATCCGGTGCAGCTCAAGATACTGCTCCAGGGACGCCTCTGGCGGCGTATAGGTGCGGTTGGCGGTAAAGGGGTAGTCCTCATGACGGCCGAAGACATGAGCATGGGTATCACAGCTCTTGGCCGGAACCGCCACTTCCGGCCGGCGCAACACCGTGCGGGCCGCCTCACAGAAGGGAATCTCGGAACTCATAGTCGGTCACTCAAAGGGGAAAACGGCGGCCAGAAGCCGCCGCACGGAAACTATCGGAAAGTCGAGGTGATCCAATCGGCGATCTTGCCTGCAAAGGTCTGGAATTTGGGATTATCATCCAGCATCCACTCAGTGTGGCCACCGCCCTCGAGCAGGAACAGCTCCTTCGGGCCCGGGTAACAGGCGTACAGAGAGCGAGCTTCGGTAACCGGGTGCAGGTCATTCTCGGCACCATGGGCGATCAGCAACGGAATCTGCGCGAAGCGGTCATCCAGATGCGCTTCCGGGCAGAAGCTGATCAGAGAGTCTGCGAAATCGAAAGTGGAAGTCACACCATAACCTGGCGCCTTGACCAGCTCGGTGTACACGTATTCGCGGCTGACCGGATCCAGCGGATAAATCTCGAACGGGTCGATTCCCTTGGATTCGCCGCCTTTGGCCAGACGCAGGCGCTCGGTAGCCATAAAGGCGCGAAACTGCTTCCAGCCATGCTCACCGCGCAGGGCTTTCTGCACACGCACGGCATCATAGAAACCGTTCATGGCGATCAGACCGTCAACCTGGTCCTCACAGACGCGGAAAGCGTCCAGTACCAGGCCACCGCCCATGCCCCAGCCTGCCAGCACAACTTTACGCTTTTCTTCCTTGGCGCGCTCGGCAACCACAGCCACCGCATTGGCGATATCACGAACCTGCTCCTCGATGAGAACATGCTCACGCTCACCCTCGGACTCGCCAAAGCCTCGGTAGTCGAAGCCGAATACGGTAAAGCCCTTTTGAGTCAGGAACCGGGCATAACGCTCGGGGTGGATGTTCTTCTGTCCGGTGAAGCCGGAGCAAACGATTACGATCGGCAGACGAGGATCGTCATGCTCCTCATTCTTGAAGAAGGCGCCGTCGAGGGTGAGCTTGTCACTCTGGAATTTCACTTTTTGTTCGATCATTTCGGGTTCCTGCCAATGGGCGTTGTTGTTTACGAATACGGCTCCCATCATCAGAAAATCCGCATCGACAAAAATTTAATAAAACGCCATCATGCACAAAAAAAGCGACATTTCGTTCGGGCGGCCCCATGACAGAACCGGAAACCCAGAAAATCGGCTTTCTTGCCATCCCCCAGTTCTCCATGCTTTCGTTCGTCGCGGCACTGGAACCCATGCGCGCGGCCAATCGCCTGAGCGAGCAGCCGCTGTATGAATGGCATATCTTTTCCCAGGACAACCAGCCAGTGGCTGCCAGTAACGGGCTGCCGATCAGCCCGGACCGGTCGTTTGATGAAACCAGCGACATTGATCTGATGATCGTGGTGGCGGGCATCGGGACCACGCTGATCCGGGACAAGAAGCTGTTTGAATGGCTGCGGCAACTCTCACGTCGGGGCGTAGCTCTGGGCGCAACCTCTACCGCCTCCCTTCTGTTGGCCAGAGCCCGGCTACTGTCGAATCAACGGTGCACCATCCATTGGGAAAACAAGGAAAGCTTCGAGGAGGAGTTCCCCGAACTCAACATGACCGGGGAGCTGTATGAGATAGACGGTAATATCATGACCTGTTCAGGCGGTCTGGCCAGTCTCGATATGATGTGCCACAAGATCGCCCTGGAGCACGGGGCGGATCTGGCCATGGGGTGCGCGGAGCAGTTCATCCATCCCCAGATCCGACCGGCCAATGAAAAGCAGCGGATGGAACTGCAGTTCCGGCATAACACCAATCATCCCCGCCTGCTCAAGGTTATCCAGCTGATGCAGAACCACACTGAAGAGATCCTGAACCTCACGGAGATCGGAGAGAAGGTCGGCCTTTCGACCCGCCAGATGGAACGGCTGTTCAGGGCCCAGCTTCGAACGACGCCCAACGCCTTCTACATGGACCTTCGCCTGGAGCGGGCAAAGCACCTGCTGCTCCAATCCACCATGAGCATCACCCAGATAGCGACGGCCTGTGGCTTTAACTCCACTTCCTATTTTACCCGTTGCTACACCAAGGGCTTCGGGCTGACACCCCGGGAACAGAGACAGAAACGGGTAAAGGACTGAACCGAAGTTGTCGGCTTTATTACAACCAATGTCGCTTTATTTGCAGTCGGCCAGGCCGTGAACCTCAATGATGTAGGCACAATAATACCGAGTGCCTTCCATGCCCGACCTGTCAGTACCAAAGAAGATTCTGGAGCTTGATGCCACCGCTCTGCCGGCCGAAGTCTATGACCTTTCCCGGACCTGCCTGCTGGACCTGCTGGGCGTGGCAGCCGGCGCAACCGGCATTCCCCTAACCCGGATCGCCCGTGAGTTTGTGCTCAACCAGTATCCAGGCAAGCAGCCCCTGCTGTTCTCGGAAGGGGTTTCCTCAAGCACCGGTGCGGCGCTCTATGGTGGCTGGCTGATTGATGCCCTGGATGCTCACGATGGTCATGTCCTGACCAAGGGGCATGCCGGCGTCGCCATCCTGCCAGGAATGCTCTCGTTACCCGAAATTCAGACCTTGTCGGGACGACGGTTCCTGGGAGAACTGGCCATTGGCTACGAGATTGCCATCCGGGCCGGGATCAGCCTGCACAACTCAGCCTGCGACTACCATACCTCGGGCGCCTGGAACTGCCTGGGCGTCGCTGCCGTGGCTGTCCGAATGATGGGACTGTCAGCACAGCAACTGGCCGAAGCACTGGGTACCGCGGAATTCTACGGACCACGTAGCCAGATGATGCGCTGCATCGACCACCCCACCATGCTGAAAGACGGTTCAGGCTGGGGTGCCATGACCGGCGTCTCCGCCGCGCTGCTGGCCAGGGCCGGTTTTACCGGCGCCCCGGCACTGCTGCTTGAGGAACCCGACCTCTGGGAGGACCTCGGAACCCGTTGGCATTTCCTGGATACCTATTTCAAACGCTACCCAGTGTGCTACTGGGCCCAGCCGGCAGTGGAGGCAGCGCTTGCGCTCCGAACCTCAGTACCCGACACGGAGCAGGTCGAGGAAATTCGAGTAACCAGTTTTCATCAGGCGATTCGACTGCATACCTCCCTCCCCCAAAGTACCGAAGGGGCCCAGTACAGCCTGCCTTGGGCGGTGGCCTGCGCGCTGCACCGTGGCACGGTGAACCGGCAGTCAGTGACCGATGATCTGGTTCACCCCGAGGTTCTCCGACTGAGCGGAAAAATCCGGCTTTGCGAATCAGCCGAGTTCTCGGACTGCTTCCCCGCAAAGCGGTACGCCATGGTCACGATCCGACTGACAGATGGTCGGGAACTGGTCAGTGGCCGCTTTGAGGCGCGGGGTACTCCGGGCAACCCGATAGACCGGAACGAACTGGTCACCAAATTCCACGAACTGGCGCAGCCTGTCCTTGGCTCCGCAGCCGATCGACTTGAGCGCACCGTCAATGCCCTGCCTGATCAACCGGTGACTGAGCTTCTGGCTCAACTGAGCCCGACCATGCCATACCAGGACCCAAAGGAAAGCAGCCTAAGCCATGCTACCGCGACTTGAACAAATAACACCGACCCAATCCCGTTACCTGGCCTTTCTCAAGACCCTGAAACAATCGGGTTTCCGGGGAGAAATGACGCCGGACTATGGTACGCGGACGGTGTTGGCGACCGACAATTCCATTTATCAGGTCCTGCCACAGGCGGCGGTGTTCCCGATCGACAAGGAGGATTTGCAGGCACTGACCCGTCTCGCTTCGGAGGCTAACTGGCGGGATATCGTCCTCAGCCCTCGCGGCGGCGGCACCGGCACCAACGGCCAATCGCTGACGGACGGGATTGTGGTGGACCTGTCCCGGCACCTGAACCGGATCCTCGAAATCAACCCGGCAGAGGGCTGGGCACGGGTCGAGGCCGGGGTGGTCAAGGACCAGCTGAATGCCGCCGCGAGACCCTACGGCTTGTTCTTCGCACCGGAACTGTCCACCAGTAACCGTGCCACCATCGGTGGCATGATCAATACCGATGCCAGCGGCCAGGGGTCAGTCATGTACGGCAAGACCCGGGATCATGTTCTGGAGCTGGAAACGGTGCTGATGGACGGAAACCTGCTGCGGACCCGGGCGCTCGCTCCGGAGCAGGAAGAAGACGAGGCCAAAGCCTCGTCATTGGCAGGTGGAATCTACCGGACCCTGGCCGACATCTGGCAACGTCGACGGACAGATATTGAACAGCACTTCCCAAAGCTGAATCGTTGCCTGACAGGATACGATCTGGCCCACCTCCGCGATGATCAGGGGCGGATCAATGCCAACAACATCCTCTGCGGCTCAGAGGGCACTCTGGGCTTTATCGTGGAAGCGAAAATCAACCTGGTGCCGATTCCCGAATACCAGTCGCTGGTGGTGGTCCAGTATGACAGTTTCGATGCATCCCTGCGGGATGCCCGGGCCCTGATGTGCGCTGGCCCAACCTCGATCGAAACCATCGACAGCAAGGTACTGGAGCTTGCCAGGGGCGACATCGTCTGGCACGACGTTGCGCCGTTTTTCCCCTCCACCGGGGATACTCAGGTCCGGGGAGTAAACCTTGTCGAATTTACCGGGGGCGATGAAGAACAGGTTCGTCATGCAGTCAGAGCTCTGACCGACATGTTGGACGATCCGGACCAAACACCGGCCCGCCACTACGCTATCGCCTTCGGAGCGAAGGCGGTCAACCAGGTCTGGAAAATGCGCAAGCGGGCCGTGGGGTTGCTGGCCAAGACCTCCGGAGAGGCCCGGCCGGTGGCGTTCGTTGAGGACACTGCCGTTCCCCCGGAGCATCTGGCGGACTTTATCCGTGAGTTTCGCGAGATCCTCGACCGCGGGGGGCTGAGCTACGGCATGTTCGGACACGTGGATGCTGGCGTGCTCCATGTCCGCCCTGCCCTAGACCTCAAAAATCCGGACACTATCCATATCGTTCGTGCGGTCACCGAGGAGGTGGTCGCACTGGTGCACAAGTACCATGGATTACTCTGGGGCGAGCACGGCAAGGGCTTCCGTTCGGAATTTGCCCCCAGATTCTTCGGGGATCTGTACCCGGAACTGCAGGCCGTCAAACAGGCCTTTGACCCACACAATCAACTCAACCCCGGCAAGATTGCGACCCCCGATGCCCGAATCCCGCTGGTTAAAGTGGATGAGCCCGGACAACGGGGAGCGCTGGACCGCACCATTCCCGTTGCCAGCCAACGCAGCCAGCCAGACGCCATGAACTGCAATGGTAATGGCGCCTGCTACAACTTCGACCCCGACGATGCGATGTGCCCGTCCTGGAAGGCGACCCGCGATCGCCGGCATTCCCCAAAGGGTCGCGCCTCCCTGATCCGGGAGTGGCTCAGGCTGCTCGGCGAGAAAGGTGTGGATACCGAGTCGTTGGCTACCCGGACGAACTCGACCCCGGCACTGCGGAGCCTGCCCGCCAGGTTTCGGAATACCCGGGCGCGCAACCGGGGAGAGTTCGACTTTTCACATGAAGTCCGGGAAGCGATGGACGGCTGCCTGTCCTGTAAATCCTGCTCCGGCCAATGCCCGGTCCAGGTCGACATTCCCGAAGCCCGCGCCAGGTTCATGCATCTTTACCACAGCCGCTACCTTCGACCGGTCAAGGATCATCTGATCGGGAGGCTGGAGCAGATGATTCCGTTCATCGCCAACCCCCTGGCCCGGCCCATCTATAACTGCCTCATGCTGTGGGCACCTGTCAGGGCGCTGGTCCGGAAGATTGGTATGGTGGATAGTCCTCTGCTTGCACCGCAGACGCCCATCGCGGCAGCCGCCCGGCTGGGCATCGGTATCGTGAATGACAAGGAGCTGTCAGGCCTGGACGAGACGGAACGGGCTCGGTCACTCATTATCGTGCAGGATGCGTTCACAAGCTACTTCGAAACCGATACGTTCGCCGCCATCCTCGAGTCCCTACAATATCTCGGCCTACGGGTCTGGCTGCTGCCCTTCCACCCGAATGGCAAACCGCTTCACGTCCATGGCTTTCTGAGACAGTTCCGTGCCATTGCAGGCAGGCATGTCGACCTGCTGAAGTCCTACGCGAAGTATGACGTTCCTCTGGTTGGCATTGACCCGTCGATGACCCTCGCTTTCCGGTCGGAATACCGGAAATACGTCGGCCTGGACGTTCCCGGCGTGATGCTGCTTCAGGAGTTTCTGGCCGAAAGGATTGGGCACCTTGCGCCTTCTGTTAACGCGGCTCAGGGCGAAGATGTAACTCTGTTGGGCCATTGCTCGGAGAAAACCAACGCTGCCGGCAGCATGGATCAGTGGCGACAGGTGTTTGAAGCACTGGGCATCGGAATCAGAATTGAGGCCACCGGCTGCTGTGGCATGGCGGGGACCTATGGGCATGAAACCCGTAATCTTGTCACATCCAGGGCCATCTATGACCTGTCCTGGGGACCGAAGATCAGCGCTTTGAAGGATCGGGGGACGGTGCTGGCCACCGGGTATTCGTGCCGGTCACAGGTCAAGAGGTTTGATGGTGAGGTCGCCAGGCATCCTCTGGAGTATTTGCGAGACAGATTTCGGCGGATGGAGGCTTCTGGATGATCCCCCCGAGGATGGGGTCAGAAGAAAGCCTTCTTCATCAGACCCCATGTTCAGTAAGCCCCCACCGCCACGAGGAAGCCGAAGAATCCGGCAGCAGTGATACTCAGGGACGCCACAACAATCCCCAGCCCCCACCACACGGCAGCGGCATCGGAAATGTTGGCGCCATGCCCTCGCAGAGTTCGGTAGAACGCCCACGGCCCCAAAACGAAAGCGCCGACCACAGCCAACACCAATCCGACACTGATACCGGCAAAAGTCCAGGTGGCGAGGACAGTGGCACGGTCGGAAACCTGGTCGGTGACGCCGTGGTGTTCCAGGAACTTTTTGCAGAAGAACCAGATAAGCCCGAACAGGGCGGCGACAAAGACCAGCGCGCCGATGATGGTGATGATGCGGTAGAGCAATTTCGTGTCCTTTGAGGATCAGTGAAGGCCTGGATCAGGCAGGATACTCGGGTTCCGGCAGGCACAATGATCACACTGGGACGCATCAAAAAAAACTTCCGCTCACCCCACACTTGCTCCTGGCTTCTCTGGCCCCATGTCTGTTGAATATACTTCTCCAAACTATAGTTGCTGGTTTTCCGTTGGTAAATCCACGTACACACTCTTCTTGGACAACCGGTGGCATACCCGGAGCGGGTGACTACACTGACTTTTGTACTTATACGCGTCTTTCATCAAAAGGAGTCTCCAGAATGGTCCAATCTACACGTATTGCCGTTACACCGGGCGACGGCATTGGTCCGGAAGTGGTAGCGGAGGCAGTACGTTGCCTTGAAACCCTGCGCGCCAAGCATGGGCTGGCGCTGGAATGGACCCGTTTCCCCTGGCCTTCTCACGCCTGGCATGAGGAAAATGGTGAATCATGGCCCCCGGACGCACTGGAGCAACTGAAACGGTACGACGCGATACTGCTTGGCGCCCTCGGTGACCCGGGCCCGATGGATGATCCTGACCGGTACCTGCTACCGGACAGCATTTCCCTGGCGCCGCTTCTGGAGATGCGGAAGGGATTCGATCAATGGGTTTGCGAGCGCCCTGCCCGCTTGCTCGAGGGCGCACGGCAGTACCTGGCCGATAACCGCGCCAAAGAAGTCGACATGCTGGTCATCCGGGAAAACAGTGAGGGCGAGTATGTCAGCCAGGGCGGCCGCCTGCGCCAAGGCAGGCCCGATGAGGTGGCGACCCAGATGGAGGTTTTCACCCGCAAGGCCACCGACCGGATCATCCGTTACGGCTTTGAGCAGGCCCGAAGGCGGGCCGAAGAACGGGTACGCGATGGCCGAACTCGCAGCTTCCGGACTCTGGACGGTCGTACCTGCGAGAGCCAGGTGTGCCTGGTTACCAAGCGCAATGCGTTACGTTACTGGGGTGACATGTACACCGAAGCTTTCGAGGCTATCAGCAAGGAGTACCCGGATGTCGCGACCCATCACGAACTGGTGGACGCCGCCTGCATGAAATTTGTCCAGAGCCCGTGGGCGTTCGACGTGGTCGTCGCCAGCAACCTCCAGGGGGACATCCTCACCGACCTGGCAGCCGTGCTGTCCGGAGGCATGGGCGTCGCACCATCCTGCAACCTGAATCCCACAGACCCGGATATGCCATCCATGTTTGAGCCCACCCACGGCAGTGCCCCTGACATCGCGGGACAGGGTCTGGCGGATCCGACGGCCATGCTGTTCACCACCGCCCGCATGCTGGAATGGTTGGGCCGCAAGGACCCGACTCTGGCCGCAGCAGGGAAGGAACTATTCGACGCGGTTGCCGCAGACCTCGCCCAGAATGCGGGCACACGTCGCGGTACCCACGAAATAGGCCAGGCCATTTGTAAACAGCTGGGGGCCTGACTAGTCTGCAAAAGAGGTATTCCACTCACTTCTGGAGGTGCATTGTGACCGAGTACAAAGGCAAGTTATCCCCCCTGCTCAAGCAGGCCACCGGCATCACTGCCGCCAAGGGCGAAGGCGCCTACATTATTGATCCGGAGGGCAAACGCTATCTGGATTTCACGTCGGGGATCGGGGTAACCAGTACCGGTCACTGCCACCCGAAAGTTGTGGAGGCAGCCCAGAAACAGGTGGCCACCATGATCCATGCCCAGGCCACCACGGTGATGAATCCGAGGCTGCCTGAATTGGCTGAAAAGCTCGGTGAACTGACGCCGGATCCCCTGAACTCTTTCTTCTTTTCCAATGCCGGGACAGAAGTGGCAGAGGGAGCGATCCGGCTGGTGCGACAGGTTACGGGGCGCCCAAACATCATCGTGTTCCACGGTGGTTTCCATGGCCGGACCATGGGGTCGTTGTCTCTGACCACCTCCAGTGTCGGTCTGAGGGCCGGCGTGAGTCCGATGATGGGTGGCGTAGTCGTTGCCCCCTTCCCTCATGCTTTCCATTACGGCTGGAGCGTCGAGGAGGCCACGGATTTTTGCCTCAAGGAACTGGACCGGATCTTTGTGACCTACTCAGCACCGAAGGAAACCGCTGCCATGCTGATCGAGCCGGTCCAGGGAGAAGGCGGCTATGTGCCCGCCAATGCCACTTTCATGCAGGGCCTGCGGGAACGCTGTGACAAGCATGGCATCATGCTGGTGTTCGATGAGGTTCAGGCAGG
Organism: Marinobacter sp.; assembly: GCF_046484525.1. Lineage (GTDB taxonomy): Bacteria > Pseudomonadota > Gammaproteobacteria > Pseudomonadales > Oleiphilaceae > Marinobacter. The sequence continues at coordinate 101,776 of NZ_JAWOIS010000030.1, read as the reverse complement.
CTTCGGCCGCAGCGGCAAGTTCTGGGCCCATGAGCACTTCGGTGTCACCCCGGACGCCATCATGATTGCCAAAGGCCTGGCCAGCGGCTTCCCGATCTCCGCACTGGCAGCTTCCGAGGAAACCATGGCCAAGGGCTGGCCCGGATCGCAAGGGGGCACCTACGGTGGCAATGCCGTATCTGCGGCTGCGGCGATTGCCACCATCGATGTGATCAAGGAGGAGGGCCTGGTCGAAAACGCTGCCAGCATGGGCCAGCGCCTCTGGGACAACCTGCATGCCCTGAAGAAGGACTACCCCGAGATGGCGGATATCCGCGGCAAGGGCCTGATGGTGGGCGTGGAAATGCGCCGTGGCGATTGCCCGGACGGTGAACGGGCAGGCAAGCTGCTCAAGGAATGCGAAAAGCGCGGGCTGCTGATGCTACGGTGCGGACCCTATCACGAGATCGTGCGCTGGCTGCCCCCGCTGATCGTGAACCAGCAGCAGATCGACGAGGCGACGGGGATCTTCGAAGAGGCACTGAAGGCGACTGCCTGAAATTTGAAGCCGGGCCTAAGACGGGGTCAGATGAAAGCCTTCATCTGACCCCATTTTTGTTTCCGAAGCCTGGGCGTGAATCCGGGGTCAGATGAAGGCTTTCATCTGACCCCATCTTCATTCGTTGTCCATCACGAATTCCAGCCGCCCCGGCGCCACCCGCACATCCATCGGCACCATCCCGAACATCCGCTGGGCAAAGTCGGCCTCATCCAGACGATACACCGGCATGGTCTCCAGCATCTGGGCAACCACCCGCATCACGGTATCGGTCACCGGCGCCAGATCACCCTTGAAGAACGGAGAGTCGATACTGCTTTCCAGCAGTTGCAGGCGGCGGATATAAACGGCCTTTTCCTGGCTGTCGTAGTAGGGAGCCCCCTCCACTTTCAAGGCAATATCCACCGGCAGCTTTGTCATCAGAGCATTCAGGGCCACCTGACCACGCACATCAATCACCGCAACATCCCGACCATCCGGCCCCAGGGTGATGTCGGCATCATCCAGGCTGAGGCTGAGGGGGGAGCCGCTCTGCAGTTGCTTGCGGTCATACTCCGCCACCACATCTTTCAGATGACTCTCCAGTTCCCCCTCTGAAATTGCGTAAGGGGAGATGTTGGCGCAGCCACTTGAGAGCAGTGCCACGATGACCAGAAGTGCCCACAGTGCACGGTTTGGTAATGTCTTCATGAATGGATCCTCCGAAAGCTGCTCTTATCCTGCGCCAGGGGGCAGGATCGGACAACCACAGGGTATTAAAGATTGGTCAGGAACAACCCGGACCTACTCATTTTCGGCCCGGGCTTGTACGTGCGGTGTGAGGTTTTCGTCAATGGTCACATGCAGCAGGATCGGCTGGCAGCAAACCTGGCAGTCCTCCACGTACTCCTGCTCCGCCACTGACGGGTCGACGCCGATGTCGAGCGCCTCCCAGCAGTAGGGGCATTGAATGAGCACGGACTCCAGGGCTGACACTCCACCTCCTTATAGCTGCTGCTTGGCCATCCAGGGGATGATCCGGTCGAACGCTTCTTCGAGCCGTTCGCAGGTAGTAGAGAAACTGATGCGCAGGGCATTGGTGCATTCATCGCCAAACGCATCCCCCGGCACCACGCAGACCCCGGTTTCCTTGAGCATCCGCAGTGCCAGATCGGAACCGTCCACGTGTGGCGGAAGGTCCGGGAAAGCAAAGAACGCGCCCCCTGGCTTGTAACCAGTCATGTACGGAGTCTGATCGATCAGCTCCACCACCTTGTCCCGGCGCTCCCGGTAGATATCCACCATGTCTTTTACGCACTGCTGGTCACCGGTCAGGGCCGCCACCCCGGCAAACTGGGCCGGGGTGTTTGCTACCGAGGTGGTGAACATATGATACCGGCGCAGTGACTTGATTGCAGCCTGGCTGGAGATCACCCATCCAACCCGCAGTCCCGCCATGCTGTAAGTCTTGGAGAAGCTGCTGATGCACATGATGTTATCCAGGTCCATGGAGCAGTTGAGGACACTGGCAAAGTCATCGTCATCGAAGATCAGGTGGTCATACACCTCGTCGGCATAGACCTGGATGCCCCGGTAGGCGCACTCCTCCAGGATGGTTTCCACGGTACTGCGCGGATAAACCGCCCCGGTGGGGTTGTTGGGGTTGTTCAGAACCAGTGCAAAGGTCCGGGATCCCATGGCCTTGATGACGTCATCCGGATCCAGCTGGTGGTTGTTCTCGGCGCGGGTCGGAACGTACTTGACCTCCCCGCCGTTCATCCGGATCAACGGCGCGTAGAGCAGGAACGAGGGATCGGTGACGATGAACTGCCGGCCCGGTGCCGAAGTGGCCGACAACGCCAGGTACATGGCCTCGGTGGCGCCGCTGGTAATCAGAATGTTGTCCCGGGTGAGTTTCCGGTTGTAACGGCGACCGTAATAGTCTCGCAGTGCCACCAGAAGCTCCGGCAGGCCGGCATCCATGGTATAGCCGGTCTGACCTGCATTGAGCGCGTCGACATAGGCATCAATGATGTGCTTCGGCGTGGGCAGATCTGGCTGGCCGATGGACAGATGGATCACGTCCTTCATGCTCGAGGCCATATTCACCAGACGACGAATACCGGATACCGGAATCGCCTGCATGGCAGGGTTCCAACTGGCCTTCGCCTTACGATACTTGATCTTGCGTGGCTTGGCCTGACCGGTTTCGCGGTTGGGAGCTTCTGCCATAAATACCTCCTCGGGACGGGACGGGACGGGAAAAGACGTACCTCTGCAGGTTAGCCAGTAAGAACAGGCGGTACAAGACAAAAAACAACAAAGATGGGATAAGTAAAAATACGGCCCCGGGGCGCATGATTCCGGGCCCTGAAGCCGCACGATTTCGCCAATGCGACAAGGCGAACCCGGGGTCAGATGAAAGCTTTCATCTGACCCCGGGTTGACCGCACTCCATCGTCAAACCAGACTGTAGGAAGCGGTATACCCAACCCACCGCAGGAATTTCATTGTTCACCGATAACGAGGCGGAGGCCCAATGACTCAGCAAAGCAAACCGGTTGTAACCGTTTTGACAGCCCCTGGCGAACAGCAGCCACCGGGAATGGATGCGTTAAAAGCCCGGGCCGAGGTCCGGTTTGCCTGTGATGAACAAACGTTGAGAGACACCCTGCCGGGCACGGATGTGATGATGGTGACCGATTTCAGGACCGAAGCCCTGGAAGCCGCCTGGCCCTGTGCCAACAAACTCCAGTGGATCCACGCCACCAGTGCCGGCGTCGATGCCCTCATGTTCCCGGGCCTGATCGAAAGCGATGTGGTCGTCACCAACGCCCGGGGCATCTTCGACCGGACCATCGCCGAGTACGTGCTCTGTACGATTCTCATGTTCGCCAAGGATTTTCCCAATTCGATCCGCCTCCAGTACCGGCATGAGTGGAAACACCGGGACACGGAGCGGGCCGAGGGCAAGCAGGTGCTGGTGGTTGGTGCCGGCTCCATCGGCCGCCAGATCGGCCGGCTGGTCCGGGCTGCGGGGCTCCAGCCCCATGGCATTGCCCGCACCCCGCGCCACGACGATCCGGATTTCGTGGCGGTGCACGGCAACGATGACCTGTTCAATCAGCTGCCGCACTATGATTTTGTGGTGATTGCCGCTCCCCTCACGCCCCAGACAGAGGGCCTGTTCGACCACAAGGCGTTCAAGGCCATGCGTAACAGCGGCCGGCTCATCAACATCGGCCGCGGCCCCATCGTGAAAACCAATGATCTGATCGTCGCCCTGGAAGAAGGGGAAATCGCCGGCGCCGCCCTGGATGTCTTCGAGGAAGAACCTCTGCCCGAGGGACACCCACTCTGGGATATGGAAAACGTCATAATGACCGCCCACATGGCCGGCGACTTCATCGGCTGGAAGCGCGCCCTGACCGACCAGTTCCTGGAGAACTTCGATTTGTGGCACAAAGGCCGTGACCGGTTCAACCTGGTCGACAAGAGACTCGGTTACGCCGGCAGCAAGTAACGACCGGAACCCGAACTAAGGGGCCATAACAACAAAAACGGGAGCCCGAGGGCTCCCGTTTTTCAGGTCAAACCCGGAGTCAGATGAAAGTTTTCATCTGACTCCAACTTCAATCAACCACCGGAAAGCGACTGATCCGAAGGATCGATCTCCATCTGCTGGATCGCGATCACTGCCTGGGTCCGGTTACGGACCCCCAGCTTCCGGAATACGGCCGTGATATGGGCCTTGATGGTCGCCTCCGAAACATCCAGATCATAGGCGATCTGTTTGTTCAGAAGCCCCTCGGCCAGCATACCCAGTACCCGGAACTGCTGTGGCGTCAGGGACGCCAGGCGCTCGGAGAAATCCGTCGCCTCGGACTGCATCCGTTCGATTTTCTCGGCCACACCCTCCGGCAGCCAGACATCCCCTTCCAGGACTGCCTGAATCGCCTCGGTAATGGTCGGCAGCGGCGCCGACTTCGGAATGAAGCCAGACGCCCCGTAGTCGATCGAACGACGCATCACCTGGAGTTCTTCCGATCCTGACACAACTACCACCGGCAACCCCGGATACTGCCCGCGCATGAACACGAGTCCGGAGAAGCCGTGGGCGCCCGGCATGTTCAGGTCCAGCAGAACCAGATCCGCATCCGGGTGCGACTCTACCGCCGCCTGCAGTGACTTGATGCTGTCGACTTCAACCGTCTTGGCATCCGGCACCGCCTGACTGACCGCCTGCTTCAATGCTGCTCGGAACAGCGGGTGATCATCAGCGACGATAATTGTTTGTGTCATTCAACAGATTCCTTACAGGTTATTGGCTGACAGCCGAAGTTACTTGAACGCCCGGCTGTTGATCAGCTCGTCCACTACACCCGGGTCTGCCAGAGTAGAGGTATCGCCCAGCTGATCATGCTCATTAGCGGCAATCTTACGCAAAATCCGACGCATAATCTTGCCAGAACGAGTCTTCGGCAGTCCAGGCGCCCACTGGATCACATCCGGAGAAGCGATCGGACCGATCTCCTTGCGTACCCACTGGACCAGTTCCTTCTTCAGTTCTTCGGTGGGCTCCTCGCCCTGCACCAGGGTTACGTAGACGTAGATGCCCTGACCCTTGATGTCGTGCGGGTAGCCTACCACGGCCGCTTCCGCCACCTTGTCGTGGGCAACCAGTGCGCTCTCGACTTCGGCGGTGCCCAGGCGGTGACCGGAGACGTTCAGCACGTCGTCCACACGGCCAGTGATCCAGTAGTAACCGTCCTCATCACGACGGGCACCGTCACCGGTGAAGTACATGCCCTTGTAGGTGCTGAAGTAGGTCTGCACGAAACGCTCATGGTCACCGTAGATGGTGCGCATCTGGCCAGGCCAGCTGTCCAGGATAACCAGGTTACCCTCGGCCTTGCCTTCCAGGATGTTACCTTCATTATCCACCAGCGCCGGCTGGACACCGAAGAACGGCAGCGTTGCGGAACCCGGCTTCAGGTCCACGGCACCGGGCAGCGGAGAAATCAGGATGCCCCCGGTCTCGGTCTGCCACCAGGTGTCCACGATCGGGCACTTGCTGTTACCAATAACACGGTGGTACCACTCCCAGGCTTCCGGGTTGATTGGCTCGCCCACGGAGCCCAGCAGTTTCAGGCTTTCACGGGTCGTGCCGTCCATGCAGGACTCGCCTTGTGCCATCAGGGCACGGATGGCGGTCGGCGCAGTATACAGGATGTTGACCTTGTGCTTGTCGACCACCTGACCCATACGGGAACTGTCCGGGTAGTTGGGCACGCCCTCGAACAGCAGGGTGATGGCACCGTTGGCCAGCGGACCATACAGGATGTAGCTGTGGCCGGTCACCCACCCGAAGTCGGCTGTACACCAGTAGACGTCACCGTCGTGGTAGTCGAAGACATACTCGTGGGTCATGGAGGTGTAAACCATGTAACCACCGGTGGTGTGAAGCACGCCCTTCGGAGCGCCGGTAGAGCCGGAGGTGTAGAGCATGAACAGTGGGTCTTCCGCGTTCATCGGCTCGGGCTCGCACTCGGCAGAGGCGGACTTCATCAGGTCTTCGTAACGCAGGTCACGGCCTTCGGTCCAGGGTACTTCCTTGTTGCCGGTGCGAGTGACAACAACCACCTTGTCGACGTTGGCGTTTTCTTCATGCTTGAGTGCGGAATCCACGTTCTTCTTCAGGGGGATCGCGCGGCCACCACGCAGGCCTTCGTCAGCAGTAACGACGAAGCGGGATTTGCCGTTGACGACCCGCGCCGCCAGTGCTTCCGGGGAGAAACCGCCAAAGACCACGGAATGGATCGCGCCGATACGGGCACAGGCCAGCATGGCAACCGCGGTTTCCACGATCATCGGCATGTAGATGGTAACCACATCGCCTTTCTTGACACCCTGATCTTTCAGCACGTTCGCGAACTTGCAGGTCTCTTCGTACAGTTCACGGTAGGTGACATTGCGGGATTCGGAGGGATCATCACCCTCGAAAATGATCGCAGTCTGGTCGCCGCGATCCGCCAGGTGACGATCCAGGCAGTTGGCGGAAGCGTTCAGGACACCATCCTCGAACCACTTGATGGACAGGTTGTTGTAGTCGTAAGAGGTATTCTTGACCTTGGTGAAAGGCTTGATCCAGTCAATCCGCTTACCGTGTTCACCCCAGAAGACATCCGGGTCGTCGACTGACTGACGATACATCTCGTCATACTGTTCCCGGGTGACCAAGGCCCTTTCGGCCACTTCGGGGCTTACCGGATATAGCTGTTTATCAGTCATTGTGCTCCCCTTTCAGTTAGAGTCTGTTGTCATTGTCGGTTTTTAAAAACAGAGCGATCGGGCCTCTCCGGCCCAGAAGACGGATAGTCGTAGTTCAACATGTGTGCCACCACACAATGAATTAGACTAACGTCCTAATGTGCCTGCACTTTTAGCCCCAAACTGACGGCAAACTGCAAGAAACGGCTGGAAAAAACACAAACTGAGAAGCTATCTTGAGGATAGTCCGAGACAGGAAAATCGCCAGTAAAAATGGCCGGACCCGGTCATTGCGACCGGATCCGTATACCCGGGCAAGGTCAGGCCGCTTTCTTTTTACGGTCACGGGCCGCGCGCAGACTGTACAACTTTCGTTCCTTGAGCGCATAACGGTTGAGGCCGGCAAGGTGAATCTTGCGCAGATACACCGACCAGTCAATCTGGCGGGCATCCACGGGGAACAGGGCCTGATCCAGGCCACCCATCCGTGCTGACAGGGCCAGTAACTCGTCATTCCTGAAGATATAGTCCGGCGCAGTATAGAAACCGAAGATTGTCGCCAGCGACCGGGTGGTATCCAGGTTCCGGAGCATTTTCAGTTCCCGGGTGTGGCCCAGTAGCTTGAGCACCCGATCTGTGAGCCTCAACGGTATGCGGACACCGCCAACCACAGTGTCAAACAGCTTGCGGTTCACCGCCACAAAAGGCTTGGTGGGCTGGCGATAGAACAGCTGGTCATACTCGGCATGGTTACTCTTCGACTCCGCCATCAGGTGGTCGATGAACTCGCCCAGGGAGATCGGGTTGGAACTGCCACTGCAGCACTGGTAAATGCGGCGCCCTGCCTGCTCGGACAGCGCCTCGGCCACACCCAGGATGATGGCATTGGCCACAAGATCCACCGGAATGACGTCGATGACACCGGAGCGCTTGCCCGGAAACAGGGTCACCTTTTCGCGGGCATAAGCCAGGATGATGGCATCCGCCACCTTCACACCTTCAATCCAGCCTGGCGCCGGCTCTTCCAGCGCGCTCTCGATGATAGAAGGGCGAACGATGGTCAGGGGGTGACCCGCCAGCGCTTTCATCAGGCGCTGTTCACCCAGCCATTTGGTGAAGGTGTAGGTGTCACTCCAGCCGTAACGGTTGGCTTCCCGGATACCCAGTTCCACCAGTTTCTTTTCCAGCAATTTGCCGGAATAGCGTGAGCGCACGTCTGCAATCTTGTCTTCGAGCAGGTTGACCAGCTCGTCGATCTCAAAATAACCGTTTTCACTGCGGGGAATCGCTTCGCCGGCAGGCTTGATGACGGACTCGGTCACCTGCCCCGCATTCATCCCGTTCACGTAACAGGTGGAAACCTGAATCACCGCCAGTTCGCGGCTCCTGAGCGCCAGCTCGGCAATGTTGTCCAGACAGAGAGTATTGATGGTCAGTGCCTTGTCGAGCTCCTCCCGGAAATTTACACTCGCGGCAGAATTGATTACGGCATCCAGGCCGTTGGCCAGAGCGTCGAAATCCTTCAGGGGCAAGCCGAAGCAGGATTCGGTCACTTCTCCGGTAACACAATGGACCTTGTCCTCAATAAAGGCTTCAAAAACCTCGGGATCCTCGACACGCAGGCGCTCGAACACGGACGACGTAGCGATTTCGTTGAGGAACCGGCTACGGGCATCCGGGTGACGTTTGTTCCCCCGAATGAGCAGGTGTATGCCACCAATGTCCGGCACTGTCCGGATCAGTTTCTCCAGGACAACCTTGCCCAGGAATCCGGTGGTTCCGGTAACCAGAACCTGCTTGCCTCGAAGTGCATCGAGTACCTTCGATGAAGATACTTCGGGGGTGATTTGCTGTGTTGCCATGGACGAACTCCTTCTCTGACTGAGCTGGTTAGCCGGATCGGTTGCATATTACGGGCCACCATGCCTTTCTCTACGATCAATATTTGCACAATCCCTGTTACAACATGGTGACAAACCGCAAAGTTACGACACATAAAGTACAAATAAAATGACAATAAAACGGGCACACCTGAGACAGATCTCAGGAGCGGTCAGCACCGTGACTGGCGAGGGCGCGAAGCAACTGATCAATGGAAACATCAGCCGGCTGTTCCCTCAGAGCCCGCACCAGGCGCTCCTGCTCACCAAGGCTGATACGGTCAAACAAGGGCTCGGGTGCTGCCGCAGGCGCAGCGGCTAACTCGGGGGTTTCATCCTCCGGAGGTGCGATCTGGTCTGCCAGATGCCTTAAATGAGTGGCCATGTGTTGTCGGTCCCCGGGACGCATTTTCTCCCAGGGCATTGCTGCCAGACCGGTCTGGATAAACTCGATGCTATCGGCACCGAGATTGTGCCCCAGCAGTGCAAAAAAACGGTTGAATGCCTCATAACGAAGCATGGGGTCCAGGCGCTGGCCGAGTAGCGAATCCAGCTCATCCAGGGAGACCGAGAGACGTTCTTTTTCGCTCCGAGGGCGCTCGACGGTTTCTTCCCGATGGTGCAATTCCGTTTTGTACCGGCGTCGAATAACCGACTGCCAGTAACCCGCCACTCCCGATTTTTCGGGCGGCAGACGGGAAAGACGAACGTCCAGTATGTCAGCAAGGGTATGGAACTGGCGGCAGGAAGGATCGGATACCGGCAACATTGCCACCGGGACTCCGGTCACTACCGACTGGCGCAGGGTTTCGTCACGCCAGACCGCGCCGAGATAATGCAGTGAAACCTCCAGATAACGCCCGACAGCGCTGTCCAGCCGCTGGAAAATCGACTGCGCCTGACTGGCTCCGGATGCCATATTAACGACCACGCTGGGGACCCGCCGATAACCGCACTTTCTCAGATTCCGGACCAGTGAAAACACATGCTTCAGGGACTCGGGATCCGGCATCACCACCATGCAGGCCAGCGCTGCGCTGGCCACCATGTGCAGCCCCGTAAGATCCAGGGCACTGCCGGCATCCACGAGCACATAGTCATAAGCCCGTTCCAGATCGGCCAGCTCTTCCAGCACCGTCACGGCATCCAGCTGATCCATGTCCAGGCACTGGCGCAGCCCGGCGGCCCCGGGCAGGATGGCCAGGTCATAATCCGCTTTCGCCAGCGCCTCTTCCAGACGGCATCGTCCGTCCAGCGCGTCGGTAAAATCCTTGCCTGATTCCAGTCCCAGTTGCGCGCTCAGGCTGGAGGGCCCTGTGTCACCATCCAGCAACAACACCCGTTTACCCCGCCTTGCCAGGGTAAGGCCCAGATTCAGCGCCACGGAGGTTTTTCCTACTCCACCCGCGCCCCCCGCAATGGCAACCGTGTGAGGCTGGTTCGAATCATGCTTGTCGGTATCCGGATCAAGGGCCATCTGAATGTGTTCTCGTCCCTGGGAAAACAGCGAATAACAAACTAACCTGTAAAAAGTCTACACATATCACAGATGAGATAATATATTGCTCATTAAAACAACAAAGAGCATTTAATAACCGAAAGCGATTGTTTAGGATTTTCGGATAACAAGAATGAAACCGGCGTCAGGAAACGACGTCTGATCAGGGTTCGGCAAGGCATGCCTATGGAACTAGCGCCAGAGCTACAGCTACCGAGTCTCCCGGAGGTGACGTTGCGGGTGCTTGAGGCTTGTCACCAGGACGCCGGTTTCCAGACGATCAGTGACATCATCTCTGCCGATACCGCACTTGTCGTCCGCGTTCTCTCCCTCGCCAATTCAACAATGGACACCCATGAAGGCCGGATCCAGTCCATCGAACAGGCCCTGGTCAGACTCGGCCCTCAACGACTGCGCACTCTAGTGCTGACGGCCGCCCTCAACCAGTTACAGTTCGGACTGGACACCGACGACTGGCGGCAGGTCCGGGACTTCTGGCGGCATTCCCTGACCACCGCGCTGACGGCCCGAGCACTGGCGACACTCACCGCCTACCCTTATCCCGAAGAAGCGTACATGCTCGGTATGCTCCATAACGTCGGCGAACTGGTTGCTATCAAAACCAGCACCCCGGATGCCCGCCAGCATTACCTGAATAACCAATGCGATGTGGTTGCCGATCTGGTCAGCGCATGGGGCCTGGGATCGATGGCCGCGGACGCCATGCGTTATCAGCAGGCCGCGCCGGAGGAGTCGAGGGATGCCGGACATCTGGTCAAACTGATCAGTCTGGCCACCCGGCTCGCCCTGTCCAATGTTGAGGGCATTGCCGCTGCCGGCATCGTCTTCGGTCTCAGCGAAGAGCTGACCCTGGAGATCAACCGGCGTATCGCCCACGAAGTTGCCGGGATCGCCCGATCCCTCGGGATAGTCCTTGATGACAGCTATGATGGCGAACAGGCCCTCCGCGAACTGCAAGAGGTGATCCTGCAGCAGGCCATTGTCAGCCAGGCCCTGGACTTCGCCGATTCGGGGCAACCAGCCAACAGCCTTATTGCCCAGGCCGCGAACAGCCTGGGGCTGATCACCGGATCTCCCGTCCTTTGTTTTGCAGCCAAAAATGACCTCCTGGCACTGGTCGCAGGGACAGGAGTCGACATTCCGGAACTCACCCTTTCAGCGAAACCAGGCGGCAGCGTCCTGACCGAGGCTTTCAATACGGGCAGCGCGGTCAAGCTTGCCGGTCGCAGCCGCACGATTCTCGACCGCCAGCTACTCTCCCTGCTGCGAACGCCCTCTCTGGCAGCAATACCGGTCAACGCCGGCACTGGATGCACCGGCGTCTTTGCACTGGGCTCTGATGAAACCAGGCAGGACAGTATCCTGGAACTGGCGAGCCTTTTCAGTCACCGTCTGGGTCAGATCCTCGCCACCCGCCAGTCCACCGGGCAGATTACCGGGGCTGCGGAACAGCTCCAGCAGGAGCTCGACCGCCAGCAGCTTCGCAAACAGGTTCACGAAGTCAATAACCCGCTAACCATCATCCGCCAGTACATCTACCAGTTACGAAATCGGCTCGATGACCCCGATGTCCACCAGGAGCTGGACATCATCCGCGAAGAACTGGACCGGGCGGGCGATCTGCTGCAGCAGATGGGACAGAAAGAGCCGGGCCCCGAACATGGGGGCAGCATCTCACTCAATGACGAGCTTGATAGCCTCAGTCGCATTGTCGAGGACAGCCTCTTTGATGATGGCAAATGTCGGCTCAGGCTGGATCTGACCGACAACCCCGCCCTGGTCAGCGGTCCCGCCTCGGCTCTGCGACAGGTCATTATCAACCTGCTGCGCAATGCCGCCGAGGCATTGCCGGAGAGCGGCGGCACCGTCACTTTGAGAACCTCGGCCCCGGTCTGGCAAAACCAGCGGACCTGGGTGGAACTTGAAATATCCGATACCGGCACGGGCATCCCGGAAGCAGTCAGGAACAAATTGTTTGCGCCGGTAAAAACCACAAAGGGAGAGGGCCACAGCGGTCTGGGCCTGAGCATTGTGAAGCAGCTCGTTGATGACATGGAAGGCATCATCGCTTGCCGGACGGGGCAGGATGGAACCACTTTCCGCATCCTGCTGCCGGCAACGATTCATAAAATGACATCGACTGATGACCAAACGACGGGTACCGACCAATGAAACCTGAACATGCTGATCAGACCCCGAGTCAGGGTTTACCGGCCAGGCTCCTGGTAGTGGATGATGAGCCCCGGCTTCTCAGTTCGCTTGCCTCTCTGCTGCGTAGCCAGGGCTACGAGGTAACCGAGGCGGAGGGCGGCGAAAGAGCCTGTGAGCTGATTGCTCAACACTCGTTTGACCTCGCGCTTCTGGACCTTCGAATGCCCGGCGTGGATGGCTTCGAGGTCATGGCGGAACTGACCGGTAAGCAACCGGACTGTGGCACCATCGTCATCAGCGGTGAAAGTTCGTTTGCGGCGGTCAGCCGGGCGCTGCGCCGGGGCGCGCTGGATTACATCCGCAAACCCTTCGACCCCGAGGAACTGCTGGCAACCGTCGAGAACGTCATCAACAAGCAATCCCTCATGCGGGCACACGAACATATCCAGGTGCGGCTGGAGAAATCCGAAGCCTTGCATCGCTATATCGTCAACACCTCACCGGACATCGTGTTCATGCTCGATGATGATGGCTATATCTGCTTCATCAACAGCAAGGTCGAATCACTGCTTGGCTATCAACCGGAGGAACTCTGCGGCCAGCACTTCCGGCAAATTCTCGACGACCGGGACGTGTCAAAGGGAACCTATGCCCTGAAAGGGGCCAATATCAACGCGGATAACCCGCGGACACTGGAAGTACGACTCAAAACCCGTGGCAGTCAGCAGGCTACCCGTCATTTTGAAATCACGGCCTTTCCGATTGACCCCCAGACCTGGCCACACACCGGTGAGAGCCAGATCGGTGCGACGCCCAAATCCGCCCGGTACTACGGCACGGCCCGAGATGTGACGGAGCGTAAGGAAGCCGAGGCGTTCATCAATTTCCAGGCGTATCATGACCTTCTGACCCGCCTGCCCAACCGCGCCCTGTTCAAGGACCGTCTGGAACTGGCAATTGCCCAGGCCCGGCGGGGTAACGAGAAGTTGGCAGTCATGTTTCTGGATCTTGATCGTTTCAAGGTCATCAACGACACCCTCGGCCATGCCATGGGTGACCGCCTGCTCCAGGCGGTCACCCAGCGGTTGGAGAAGTGCCTGCGCAAGGGGGACACTCTGTCCCGCTTTGGCGGGGACGAGTTCACCCTGCTGCTGCCCGCGATTAACGATAATGACGATGCCCGGCAGATCGCCAGAAAGCTGATCCGGGCGCTCCAGGCCCCGTTCCAGCTGGGCAAGCACGAGGTGTTCGTCGGTGTTAGCATCGGCATCGCGGTCTACCCCGAGGCCGGCGAGAACCTGGATCAACTGATCCAGAGTGCCGATATTGCCATGTACCATGTCAAAGGCCGGGGCAAGGATGGCTACCGGTTCTACTCCCGGACCATGAACGTGGATACCGCCAATCGGCTGAACCTGGAACGGGATCTTCGCCTGGCCCTGGAGCGCGAAGAACTTCGGGTTTTCTACCAGCCCCAGGTCTGCTCCAGGAGCAACCGTATTGTCGGTCTCGAAGCATTGGTGCGATGGCAGCACCCGGAACGTGGCTTGCTGTATCCCGGGGATTTCCTGCCGCTGGCCGAGGAAACCAAACTCATCGTGCAGCTCAGCGAATGGGTCATGGACCACGCCTTCCGGGATGTGGGCGACTGGATCCGGAACGGCCATCCGGACCTGCGCCTGGCAGTGAATCTCTCCCCGACCCAGGTCGAGCATCCCCGCTTCGTGGACAATCTCGTCAAGCGGATGACCAAACAGCACTTCCCCCCTGACAATCTCGAGATCGAGATCACAGAAAACGTGATCATGAGCGATCTTGACCAGATCAGCCACAAGTTGCGTGAACTGGCGACCGTCGGTGTGCGCATCGCCATCGACGATTTCGGCACAGGCTATTCCTCCCTCAACTACCTGCACCGGCTGCCCATCCATACCCTCAAGGTTGACCAATCCTTTGTCCGGGCCATTCGTAGCGGCGAGGACGGTGCCTGCATCGTCAACGCCATCGTTGCCATGGCCCATGGCCTGAAGCTGGAAATCGTGGCCGAGGGTGTGGAGACCGACGAGCAGCTTTCCTATTTACGCAATCTGGGCTGCCACCAGGTGCAAGGCTTCTTCTACGGGCCCGCCCGACCGGCGGAGGAAGTTTTCAAGGCCCTGGCAGAGAGGTTCGTCAAAGCCGCCTCCTTCTGACACCCAACCGATTGTCTTACACTCCTATCACAATTCTTGATCGGGTTTGCAAAGTGTTGCGTTGCGTTACTTTATGTATCCGGAAATGCGCAGTACTGCACATAATTCCCCCCACCTGTTCTCTACTCTCGAAGCTCAAGGCGCTGGAACGGAACTCCCTGTTACGAAATCAGGGTCAACAAAGACAATAACGCTTCAGCATCCCCCGAACAGGTACAGGCAGCAGTGATCATGCGCGACAAGTACAAATACATTGGCCCTGTCTACGATTTCCTGAGCAACCTCTACAGCGGCAAGAACATTCATCGCTGCAAAACCGCCATGCTGGATGTGGAAACCGTCCATCCGGGCGACCGCATCCTGTTTGCCGGCGTCGGCCATGGCCGGGACGCAATCCGTGCCGCCGAGCTTGGCGCCGACGTCACCGTGGTCGACCTATCCGAAACCATGCTGCGCAAGTTCAGCGAAGCCCAGCAGGAGGAGGCCCCGCAGCTGAGTATCCGGAGGATTCACAGTGACATCATGAAGGTCGAGGAATTCGAGCACTACGACATGGTTGTCGCCAACTTCTTCCTCAACGTGTTCGACGAGACCATGATGGTAAAGGTTCTGGAACACCTGATCCGCCTGGGCAAGGCGAATGCCCGGGTGGTGGTCGGTGACTTCTGCTACCCCACCGGCAACCTGATCTCCCGCCTGTTCAAGAAGCTTTATTGGTACATGGCCGTGTTCGTGTTCTGGCTGTTTGCCAACAATGCCTTCCACAAGATCTACAACTACCCGGAACACATGCAGCGGCTGGGCCTCGAGGTCACTGACAAGAAGCACTTCAAGCTTCTGAACATGGATTGTTACTGGTCCATCCTCGGGCGCAAGCAGGCCTGACTCCAAAAGATTGCCCAAGAACAATAACACCGGAGCAGAAACATGACGGACCAGATTCTTGCACTGGACAGCGCCCGCGAACTGGATAGCGGGACCTTCAGTTTTGCCGAACGGGTGAGCTACCTGAAGAAGTACGGCACCCACTCCCAGTCCTTCTCAACGCTTCAGCCGGGCATGCATTTCTTTGACCTGCCGGGCATCGGCTACATCGCGTTCATGCGCAAATGGGGTGGCACATTTGTATTGTCCGATCCGGTCTGTGCCCCCGAGAACTTCGGGCAGATCCTGGAACAGTTTTACCGGCGCTACCCCAATGCCAGCTACATCCAGGTGTCACGACCGGTCGTGGATTGCCTGCACCAGCGATTTGGCCTGTTTGGAACCCAGTTCGGCAGCGAATCCCGGATAGACCTGTCCCGCTGGAGTCTCAGCGGCAAGAAAAAGCAGATTCTGCGCACGGCCCTGAACCAGGCAGAGAAGAACGGGATCTCCGTGAAGGAACGTTTCAGCGACGACCACACCCGGGAGATCTCCGAAGCCTGGATCCGCACCCGGAAATGCAAAAGTAACGAAATCCGCTTCCTGATCCGGCCGATGGAGATGGCATACCGGGAGAATGAACGGCACTTCTATGCCTACCAGGATGGCAAGGCGGTGGGGTTCATCTACTTCGACCCAATCTACCGGAATAACGAAATCATCAGCTACGTGCCCAACATCTCCCGGGCCAATGCCGATTTCCGCCAGGGCATTTTCTACACGCTGATGGCCCATGCCATGGAAGTATTCAGGGCCGAAGGCGTGCCCTATCTGGATCTGGGACTGATTCCGCTGTCGCTGGACCGTACCACGGAACACCAGGAAAGCCGACTGCTCAAGCGCCTGCTGCACCTGGTGTACGAGAAAGCCAACTTTCTTTACAACTTCAAGGGACTGGAGTTCACCAAATCACGGTTCCGGGGTGAGGTTTTCAAGACCTATTGCTGCCACCGCCGGGCCATACCCGCCATGGAATTTCTGGCCATGTTCAAGCTGACCCGGTTGCTCTGACCGGGTCGGCCAGCCCACCCCAGCGCCCATCGATTCGCCGCGCCGCCAGGCCCCGTGACGCCATGAACTCCGCCAATCCGTGGGGCACCTCCCCGGACAGCAGCACCGCTCGGACCGGCTCGGGGTGCTCGCCTCCGGCGATGGCCTCCAGATCCCGGCCAGTCTCACCGAGCAGGAACTGCACCCTCCTGGCGATGGCGTCACCGGAATCCACCCAGTGACGGATCTCCGGTAACACGGCTCTCAACGCATCCAGGAGCAGAGGGTAATGAGTGCACCCAAGCACCACCGTATCCACGCCTGACCGTTTCAGGGGAGCCAGCGCTTCCCGCAGCTCCGCCTCCGGCACCGGAATACCACGCACCAGCTGTTCTGCCCAGCACACAAGGGCCGGGTGCCCGACCCGCACAACCTGGCAATCACCGGCAAACTCATCGATCAGCCGATCCAGATACGGCCGGCGGACCGTGGCCGGGGTGGCCAGCACACCTATCCGGCGATTGGCTGTCTGGCCAGCTGCGGGTTTAATCGCCGGCACCACCCCTACCACCGGCACATCAATCAGCGCCCGCAACCGGGGCAGAACCACGGTACTGGCGGTGTTACAGGCCACCACCACCACGTCACAGGGTATTTCCTCAAGCGCCCGGCGAATCAGTGTGGTGCAACGCTCGATCACCAACGGTTCCGGCTGATCGCCGTAGGGGAAGCCGGCATTGTCCGCCAGGTAGACCAGCTCGGCACCCGGCAGGGCCTCGAGGATACAACGGGCGACGCTTAGTCCACCCACGCCAGAATCGAAAACCAGGATGCACGGCGACGCGGGATCAGTCACGGGTGCCCCCTGCCTCTGTTATCTCCTGCTCCATGAGACGGATCAGGCGGCCGGCAATGGTCGTCTGCGGAGGAACCGGCGGAGTGTCCCCGGGGCGATACCAGCCCGCATCCGACAACTCGTCCTCCTGGAGTACCAGTTCACCACCGGCGTAGTCGGCAAAAAAACCGACCATGAGTTGGTGAGGGAACGGCCAGGGCTGAGATTCGCAATATTGCACGTTGGTGACGGCCAGACCGGTTTCCTCCATGACCTCCCTGACCACCGCTTCCTCCAGGCTCTCACCGGGCTCCACGAAACCGGCGATCAGACTGTAGAACTGACGTTTGACCCGGGCATTCTTCGCCAGCAGGAAGCGATCATCCCGGCGAATGACCACGATCACACAGGGCGCAAGCCGCGGATACCAGGGAATGTTGCAGGTGTCGCACCACTTTGCCCGTTCGTGGGGATGGAATCCGGTCTCCCCCCCGCAGCGGCCACAGAAACGGTGATCCCGCCACCACTGCCAGACCTGGAACCCCGTGCTCACCAGGGCCGTGGGCACACCCTCTCGCATCAGGATCGCCTCCCGGAGGTTGACCTGCTCGAAGCCCACGGTATCTTCCGGCACTTCGGTAACATAGACTGCCCGTTCACGGATGGAGCCCAGGGCCACCGCATCGGCACCGACACCGGCGATCCGGGGATCATCCCGGGCTACCAGCCAGCCTTCTTCGGGCTTCAGGATGTGGGCTCCGGAAACCAGAAGCACCAAGTCGTCCGGCTCCGGCTTGACGGTATTCCAGCCGGGCTTCCAGTCTGTATCTGAGTAGTTCATCCAATGGGTCGCTTTACAAAAAACGGTGATGGAGAAATGTACCACATTGCGGCAAGTGCCAAGAATCACGGGCCGACTTTCCGCACCGTACGCAACCAAGTAAACTTAGCGCCTGTTTTCAGTCACCGGAGCATCAATTTATGCGACTTTACCAGGGCATTCGCAGCCTGATTCTGACCATTCTCCGCAAGATCCTGTTCTTGTGGGTGCGGACAGACGTCAGCGGAAACAATGCCGAATCCCTGGGCCTCGATCCGGACAAACCGGTGTGCTACGTGCTGCAGTACAGCTCGCTCTCGAGCCGGCTGGTGCTGGAACAGGAGGTCATCCGCGCCGGGTTCCCCGGGGCGACCGAGGCCCTGCCGGTGAAAAACGGGCCCTCCCATTCATTTTTCTTCCTCTATCGGCGCATCGGCGGCCTGTTCAGTGGCGGTCGCCAGACACCGGTGCCCACCAACGAGTTCAAGTCGCTGGTCCGCTATGGGCTGGAGCATCCGGACCGGGACGTGCAGATCGTGCCGGTGTCCATGTTCTGGGGTCGGTCGCCGGACAAGGAGAAATCCCTGGTCAAACTGCTGCTGTCCGACACCTGGTCGGTGGCCGGGCGCCTGCAGAAGTTCCTGATCATTCTGGTGCACGGGAGAAATACCTACGTGCAGTTCAACCAGCCATTGTCCCTGAAACAGGTCATTGACGAATACCGGCACAGCGAGGAGCGAGCCAACCGCAAGCTTGCCCGGCTGCTGCGTACCCATTTCCGCCGGGTGCGCCAGGCCGTGCTCGGTCCGGACCTGTCCCATCGGCGTACCCTGGTGGAGGGGCTGGTGCGCACCCAGGCGGTGAAGGAAGCGATTCGTGAAACCGCTGCCCGGGATGACATACCGCCCGAGAAAGTGCGGGCAAAAGCCTACAAGTATGCGGACGAAATCGCCGCCAGCATGTCCATCGTAACTATACGTTTTCTGGAGGTGGTGCTGTCCTGGCTCTGGAACCGCATCTACAACGGCATTGCCGTGAACAACATCAAAGTAGCCAAGGAAGTCGCCCAGGACAACGCCGTAGTTTATGTGCCCTGCCACCGATCCCACATCGATTATCTGCTGCTGTCCTACGTACTCTACAAGAACGGCCTGATGCCCCCGCACATTGCCGCCGGCATCAACCTGAACATGCCCATCGTCGGGCCTATCCTGCGTCGGGGCGGAGCCTTCTTCATGCGTCGCTCGTTCCGGGACAACCCACTGTATGCCACCGTGTTCAACGAATACATGCACGTGATGTTCTCCCGGGGCTACTCGGTGGAGTATTTCGTGGAGGGCGGGCGCAGCCGGACCGGACGAATGCTGCAACCCCGTCCGGGCATGCTCTCCATGACTGTTCGAAGCTTCCTGCGGGATCACCGCAAGCCCATCGTCTTCGTGCCGGTCTACATTGGCTACGAAAAGGTTATGGAAGGCCGCTCCTATCTGGGCGAGTTGCGCGGCAAGAAAAAGCAGAAAGAGAGTGTGTTCGGGCTGGCCAAGACTGTCCGCAAACTCACCAATTCCTTCGGCCGGGTGGCAGTGAATTTCGGCGATGCCATTCCGTTGGCCGATGTCCTCGACGATACGCACGAGAGCTGGCGCGAGGAAGCCTACGATGCCGAGTACCGACCGGCCTGGCTGACCCGGGCAGTGGATCAGCTCTCGCTCCGGGTGGCTTCAAACATCAACGCATCGGTTGCCGTAAATCCCATCGGCATGACCGCCACGGTATTACTGGGAACCGACCGCCTGGCCATGGACGAAGGCCAGCTGATCCGGCTGATGGACCAATACGCCGGTCTGTTGAAAGCCTACCCCTATGCTGAAACCGTCACCCTGCCGGACGGATCCGGCAAAGACTGGGTCGCCTACTGTGAGGACATGGGACTGGTTACCCGCCAGCCCCAAAAGCTGGGCGACATCATTGCCCTTGAAGGCAGCAATGCCATCCTGATGACCTACTACCGCAACAATATCCAGCACCTGTTTGCCCTCCCATCCCTGGTTGCAAGCCTGTTCGAGAACAGGGACTCACTGCGCCGGGACAAGATTGTATTCCTGGCGACCGTGGCCTACCCCTACCTGCAGTCCGAACTGTTCCTTAAGCATTCTGCGGACGAGGTGAAGGGCGTCATCAATCACTGGATTGATATCCTGGTGGAACAGGGGCTGCTGGAAACCCTGGAGGACAACCGTATTGGCCGCCCCGAGGAAGGCACCGAGGTTATGCTGCGATTGCGGGTGCTGTCCCGGTTCATCATCCAGACCCTGGAGCGTTACCACATCACACTGGGCATCCTGCGCAAGTACGGCTCAGGCAAAATCAGTGCTTCGGAACTGGAAGAACAGAGCACCCTACTGGCGGAGCGCATGTCGATTCTGTTCGGCCTTAACGCGCCGGAATTCTTCGACAAGACCCTGTTTCGGAACTTCATTGCCAACATGCAGGAGAACGGCGTCATCACCACCGATGACAACGGCCTCATCAACTATGGCGAGGGACTGGAGGAAGTGGCGGACGACGCCCGCCTGGTGCTGAGCGTAGAGAAGCGTCAGGCCATCCAGCAGGTGACCATGCTCGGCGCCTGAGCGGTTCAGGTCACCGGTAGCGCCTTGAAGGCGTATATATCGTAGCGGCTGCTCTTGCCTTCGACCCGGGTGCTGGGCTCGGGGCCTTCGATAGTTGGAGCCTTGCGGGGGCGCTTGACCACCACCCGGTAGGTAGCCACCTTCAGGGCCGCCTCGAGCAACTTGGAGGCATCCTCGTCATCGCCCACGATCATCCGGAACACTTCCATTTCCTTTTTTACCCGAGCTGACTTGTCCCGGTGCGGGAACATAGGGTCCAGGTAGACCACATCCACCGATCCACTGTCGGTCTGACGCAACCAGTCGATGCTGCTACCGGCGGCCAGGGTCATCCTGGCGACGATCGGCGCGCAGTCAACATTGAGTGCGGCTCGGGCCAGGCCATCCTCCAGCAGAGCATGGATAACGGGATTGCGTTCAAACAGGGTCACCTCGCACCCGAGACTGGCGAGAACAAAAGCATCCTGACCCAAACCCGCGGTCGCATCCAGCACATGCAGGCTGGCCCTGGTCTTCTGCAGACCCACGGCTTTGGCAACCAGCTGGCCGGCACCGCCACCATGCTCACGCCGGTATCCCATCTTGCCGGAAACAAACTCGACCCGGACTGGGCCGGGTGCGCCTTTCCCGGTCAGCTGGAGGCAAAGGCCCTGTTCGTCAAGGAACAGCAGTACGGTCGCATCGGCGACATCGCGAGGGCGAACGACCCCGAGATAGGGAAACCCCAGGCGTTCGCTGAGCTCAATGGCCCGGGTGTGATCACCCAAGCTGCTGCGGGCAACAGCCAGGGAAGAAGATGAGAGGTCAGGACGGGGAGTCGCCACGGCTTACTCGCGGCCGGGCAGCTTTTTCCAGGCCACCTCATCACGGATATAGACCGGTTGCGCCTGTTCAGCGGGCACGGTGTGGCCCTCTGCCGCCGGCTTCTCGGCCAGACGCGCGACCCAACTGGCGCGCAACAGCAGGTCCGGCGCCACGGATACCATCGGGCCGGACACTTCTGCCGGCATCTGGTCCAGGAACTGCCAGCCGGGGCCCACACCATACCAGTGCTCGGCCTGGCCAGTCAGGCTGACCGCCCCCGGCGGACAGACCCGTTCCTCGCCCAGCAACTCGGGCAGGCCGTCGTTGCGACGGTAGCAGCCCCAGTAGACCTCCCCCATGCGGGCATCGAAAGCCACAGCCACGGCATCGCCCTCGGCGATATCGAGGGACTCCATGGCGCCATAGGCCACGGCAGCGAGGGAGGAGACCGGAACCACAGGAAGGTTGAGGCCCCAGGCCAGGCCCTGCACCACACCGGTCGCGATCCGCAGACCGGTAAAGGAACCCGGCCCGCAGGCAAATGCAAGGGCATCCAGATCGGCAGGCATCAGGCCCTTTTCCGCCAGCAGTTCCCGCACCATGGGCATGAGCAGCCGGGTATGGCCACGGGGTGCGACTTCGAATCGCTCCGTTATCTCGCCATCAACAAGAAGGGCTGCCGAGCAGCCCTCTGATGACGTATCCAGTGCCAGCAGTTTCACGGCAGTGAACGCCTCGACATCAATGATAAATTACTGAAGCTTGGACAGGATCTGGTCGCGGATGCTGTCCAGGCTGCCAACGCCTTCTACACGCACGTACTTGGGTGCAGCGGAAGGATCCTTCTCCGCCCAGTCCTGGTAGAAGCCCACCAGCGGAGCAGTCTGCTCGTGATAGATCTTCAGACGCTTGCGAACCGTTTCCTCCTGGTCATCTTCACGCTGAACCAGCGGCTCGCCGGTTTCGTCGTCCTTGCCTTCCACCTTGGGCGGATCGTATTTGACGTGATAGATACGGCCACTGCCCTCATGGACACGACGGCCCGACAGGCGGCTGACGATTTCCTCGTCATCCACTGCGATCTCGACCACATAGTCAATAGCAATTCCCTGGTCCTTCAGCGCTTCCGCCTGGGGGATGGTGCGCGGGAAACCGTCCAGCAGGAAGCCGTTCTTGCAATCCGGCTGCTGGATACGGTCCTCGATCAGGGCGATGATGATGTCGTCTGACACCAGACCACCGGAAGCCATGACTTCCTTGACCTGGTTACCCAGCTCGGAACCGGACTTGACCGCGGCCCGCAGCATGTCGCCAGTGGAAATCTGGGGAATATCAAAGCGCTCAGTGATGAACTGTGCCTGAGTCCCCTTACCTGCGCCTGGCGCGCCTAACATCATAATTCGCATAACGCTGTGCTCCCGTTTTAGTCATTATCGTTCGAAAAGCTGTGGCAAAAACGCCTGCCTTTGCGACAACCTCTCTCTGCGGGACAGATGACAGCCCGGAACGGCGAACGCGCATTATACGAAGTCGGCCTCCCCATAGAAAGTCGACCTCAGTATCATGCACCGAAAAGCAGCATTACCGGACGGTTGCAGAGGCTCGGCGGGCAGTCAGGATGGGCGTGAAGAAGTCAGTGCGTCGAGGTCGGGTGACAGGCTGTCGATCTCGTTCTCGAAGTCGTACACCGCATCCTGCCTCAGGCCAAGGGAACCAAGCAGGACCGGGACGTTATCCTCGTTGAACTCATCCCCTATCCCCCTGGCTTTCAGCAATCCGTTGGCCAACTGCACAATCCGTACATAGGTCTCATGCTCACCGGTATAGCCCTGGTACTGATGCATGCCGGCCGCCTTGATAACCGGCTCGGGCAACTGCCAGAACCGGTGGAGAAGACCGCCAATGGCACCGTGACCCACCGCCAGCAAGTCCTCATCGTCGCCATGCCCGAATACCTGCTTTTCCAGGGATTTCATGCTGGCTCCAGGGTTGGCTTCCCGGAGCCGACTGAGTTCCTCGAATTCCGACGGAAAAAGATACCCGAGTAATGGCAGGCCAAAGTTGTGAAGCAATCCGCACAGATAGGCCATATCCCGGTCTGCACCACAGCGGGGGGCAATCCGTTGGCTCAGGAATGCGCAATAGAGGGCATGGGACCAGAATGACTGCATGCCGAGGATGCCATCCCGGGGAACAGAAAAATCACCAACCAGGGCACTACCCTGCACGATATGCGCTACCCGGTGTTTGCCGAGAATCCCCGTGACAGCATGCCGCACGCTGCTTGTCTGACCAGACCTCTCGAACAGGCCGGAACGGGCATATCGCAGTATCTGGGCCGTCAGACTGGGGTCAAGCTCAATGATTTCAGCGAGGTCCTCGGCAACCGCACCGTCCGTCGTTGCCATCGTCAGTATCTGGGGTGCGAGTGCGGGCATGGGGGGGAGCCGGTATATGTCCCGTAATTTCGACGCAATCTCGTCCAGAGTCAGGCCCCCTCGGTCGTCCCCGCCTTGACCATGAATCACCAGGCGGGCCCGGAACGCGTCCGCCAGCAGGATTTTCAGAGTTTCCCTGTCCAGTTCGATCAGGGCGTCGTTCCGCCCCCCGGACAGCAGCACCGACTCCGCATCCATGACATCCTCGTCCACCAGAACCGGTACACAATAGGCGCAACCCACCGGCGGCACGAATCCCGGCTCGCAGTCTTCAAAGATCCGTCGGCTCTGTCGCGCCGTCAAGGGCTGCAGCCGCCGGCCGGTCAGTTGTTGGACCGCCGGCAGATCAAGCGTGCTGTCAAACCGATGAACAGCCATGACCACGCCGTCAATGTCAAGTAACAGTGTCGCCTGGACAAAGTCATGCTGGGACCTGCCTGACGCGATCACCGCCGCGTCGAGGTTGGGAGCTGGCTCTATAGCCACCTCCCGAAAGGCCAGTCCCCTTTCTGTCAGATAGTGCTCCAGCTTGGCAGCAAGCGCCACATCCGGTACTCCTCTGTCTACGTCTGGCGATCAGCTGGCGCCAGGTCAGCCAGTATTACGCATGCCGGCCGAAATGCCCGCCATGGTCACCTTCAAGGCCCTTTCCACCATTTCCGGCACTTCGCCTTTGCCTTCACTCTCCCGATCTCGCCTGAGGAGTTCAGCCTGCAGGTAATGCAGGGGGTCGGTGTAGGGATTGCGAACCTTCATTGAATGGGCAAAGACCGGCTCCTGCTCCAACAGCTCCTGCTGCTCCTTGAGCTCCAGAACATGGGTGATACAGCCGGCAAGACGTTCGCGCAAGCCTGCCCCGAGGGTCTGCAGCGCCGGTTCCTCGACCAGTGTCTGCTCATAATAGCTGGCAATCCGAAGATCGGCTTTTGCCAGCACCATTTCCAACATATCAACATAGGTGCGGAAAAACGGCCAGCCCCGCATCATCTCCCGAAGTTCCGGCAGTCGTTTTTCCCCGGCCGCGTCCTCAAGTGCCACATCGCTGCCCAGCCAGCTTGGCAGCATCAGACGCATCTGGGTCCATGCGAAAATCCAGGGAATCGCCCGCAAACTCTCCACCCCTCCAGAAGCCTTGCGCCGGGCCGGCCTGCTGCCCAGGGCCAGTTTGCCCAGTGCCTGCTCGGGCGTCACCTGGCGGAAATACGGCACAAAGTCACGGTTTTCACGAACCACATCCCGATAGGCTTTCAATGACCGTTCGGTCAGCCAGTCCATGGTCTCCCGCCAACTGTCCTCGGGCTCGGGGGGTGGTGCCAGGGTCGCCTCGATTACGGCTGTACTGTAAAGGGTCAGGCTCTGGACCGCCAGACGTGGCAGGCCAAACTTGAAGCGGATCATCTCACCCTGCTCCGTGATCCGGAAACTTCCGTTCACCGATCCTGGCGGCTGGGACAGGATGGCGCGATTGGCGGGGCCACCGCCCCGCCCGACGGTGCCTCCGCGACCATGGAACAGGGTCAGGTGAACACCGTACTGACTGGCCACGCGGGTCAGCTTTTCCTGGGCCTGGTACTGGGCCCAGGCGGCCATCAGCTGACCGGCATCCTTGGATGAATCAGAGTAGCCGATCATCACTTCCTGGCGACCCTGGCAGTACTCCCGGTACCAGTCCACCTCGTACAGGGCGGCCATGGCATCCGGGGCACCCCGAAGGTCATCCAGGGTTTCGAACAGGGGCGCCACCCGCATCGGAAACTTCATGCCCGCTTCCCGCAATAGCAGGATCACGCTCAGCACATCCGAGG
This sequence comes from Marinobacter sp., assembly GCF_046484525.1. Lineage (GTDB taxonomy): Bacteria > Pseudomonadota > Gammaproteobacteria > Pseudomonadales > Oleiphilaceae > Marinobacter. Next base: position 75,998 of record NZ_JAWOIS010000030.1, on the reverse strand, counting down.
GCTTGCTGGCCATGGAGATAACATAGGAACCGAGTGCTTCGGGCGTCTGTGCTGCCACCACTTCGCAGGTGGCCAGCACCTCCCGGACGTTATCCGATGGCTCCCAGTTCCGGGGTACCAGCGGCCGGCGACCCTGAAGCTCCTTGACCAGGAAGGCCTGGCGCTCGTCCTCGGTCCAGCTCGTGTAGTCGCCGAGGCCAAGGTAGTCGACCATTTCAGCCACGGCCTCGGCGTGGCGGGAGGCCTCCTGCCGGATATCCAGGCGGATCAGCGGCAGGCCAAAAGTGTGGGCACGCCGGATGGTATCCAGCAAGGGCCCGTTGGCAATGGTTTCCAGGCCGCAGTCGATCAGGGAACGGTAGCAGAGCTCCAGAGGCCCGGTGAGGGCCTCGTTCTCGAACAGGATGCCCTCCGCATCCGCCGGTTGCCCATGCACCTTCGCCTCGGCCCAGTCACGGGTTTTCACCAGCCGTTCCCGGAGTTCCGCCAGCACCTGGCGATAGGGTTCCCGGGACTCGCCGACCACTGTTTTCAGTTCGTCACTGGCCTGCCACATGGATAGCTCGGCCCGCAGTGACTGGATGTCCCGCAGGAACAGATCCGCTGCCATCCACCGACCGAGCAGGAACACCGTACGGGTCACTTCGTGGGTCACATTCGGGTTGCCATCCCGGTCACCCCCCATCCAGGAGGCGATACGGATGGGTGACACCTGAAGTGGCAAACCCTTGCCAGTGGCGTCGGACAGGGAGATATCAAGACTGCGCAGAAAGTCCGGCAGTGCCTGCCAGAGGCTGTTTTCGATGACGGCAAATCCCCATTTGGCCTCATCCACCGCCGTCGGCCGCTCATGGCGGATCTCATCGGTATGCCAGGCCTCGGCAATCAGACGGGACAATCGCGTGACGATCTCGTCCCGCTCTGCCGGCATGAGATCATCATGATCCAGCTGGGACAGGCAGTCGGACATCTCGTCGTACTTCATGATCAGGGTTCTGCGGGCCACCTCGGTGGGATGGGCGGTGAGCACGAACTCGATGCGCAGGTCGGCAACCCGGCGGTGAAGCTCCTCCGCGGGCACACCCCCGGATTTGAGCCGGTCAAACACTTCCTCCAGGGATTCCACCATCAAATCGGACTGGTGCCCACGCTTGCGGCGGATACCATGGTACTGCTCGGCGAGGTTGGCCAGGTTGAGAAACTGGTTGAAGGCCCTTGTGACTGGCAGCAGCTCATCGTCGCCAAGCTTTCTCAGCAGGCTCACCAGTCGCTGGCCGGAGCCGCTCTCCTGCCGGCGATCGGCTTTCGCCGCCGCCCGTATTTCCTCGATCAGGTCGTAGCAGTCCTGGCCGGGGTAACGCTGGATGCTCTGCCCCAGCAGTTCGCCCAGCATGCGTACGTTTTCGCGCAGATCCGGATGTAGCTCAGTCACATTGACGTCCTTTTGAATTGACGGAGGCGAAGTAAACTTACGATACTAAGAATCAGCCGAGAAAGTCTATTGGCGTAACCGCTTGTGGTCGCAAGGAGTATTCATGAAAGTAACTGATCTTCCCAGGCACTGGGAAAAAGACAAAAAACCCGTGGAACGCACCCACGACTACAACCTCCGCTTGCCACTGGAGGATGCCGCCAGGATTGCCGCCCTGGCGGAACTATACCCGGATCGTACCGAGGCCGACATTCTGAATGACATGATCGGCGCTGCGCTGGACGACCTGGTGCGTCAGAGCCCGATCAAAGACAAGCTGGAAAGCAAGGATAAGTAAACAGGGGCAGGGATTCATGCCGGAGTGGTTAAAGCACCACTCCGGAAAAGCAATTCAGGCTGGAATTCTTCCCGTGGTCAGGCCACGGATTCCAGCTGGCGGGCCTTGAGGCGCTGGATGTGCTTCTGGCTCAGGCTGACAAACTTCGGGGTCAGCCCCTGATCCTCGTAGATCTCGAAACCATCTTCATCGTAAGCCACCACCCGGGTACCCTGAACGTACGGAAAGCTGGTTTCCAGCTCATCCAGCGCAGCGGAGATCAGATCCCGCATCAGGTCCTGCGGCGACTTCATCGGGTAGAGCGCAGCAAGTTTCTCAAGTCGCTTGTGATGCTGGTCAGACAGCGCCATAAAATAGGCGTCTCGGGTCAGCCGTCCCCGTGCGTGCTTATCCCAGTAGTTGACCAGATCTTTGATTTTCATGGTGCCTGCACTCCTGCATCTTATTGATAGCATCCGGCGCACTGTAGTCGTGCGTCCGTTACCGGAAGTGTAGACGAAGCCTCGGGTTTGGGAACCACCTGATTGGTAACGGATTGTACTTACCGAAGACAGGTTCTCAACGCCCGGAGCGGTCCCTCTCGACACCCTTAACCGCCTGCCAGATAGCATCCAGCGCCTCAAGCGACTCCTCGTCCATGTCGCGACCCTCCTGCGCCAGCACCTGCTCGATGGCCCGGAACCGGGCCTCGAATTTATGATTGGTACGCTTGAGGGCTTGCTCAGGATTTACCCTCATGAAACGTGCCAGGTTCACGCAGACAAATAGCAGATCCCCCAGTTCATCCTCGACAGCATCACGATCACCGACACCACTCTCGGCGGCCTGCCAGGCCTCCTTGAGTTCATCGATTTCCTCGTGGAGCTTGTCAAACACCGGCGAGATGTCCGGCCAGTCAAAACCGTGGCGGGCGGCCCGACGCTGGAGTTTCTCGGCCCGCGCCATGGCCGGCAGGGTACGGGCGATGCCGTCCAGGCGACTGACCGACTCCACGGTCTCGGGCTTGTCGGCACGCTCTTCAGCCTTGATGCGCTCCCAGCTTTCCTTGATCCAGGCTTCACTGGGCCGGTTATCCGGGTCAATGCGGCTCTCCAGGTTACCCTCGGGAAAGACATGGGGGTGACGCCTTATCAGCTTGCGCACCAGGTAATCGACAATGGTATCGAAATCGAAGTGGCCGTCCTCCCGCCCAATCTGGGCATAGAAGATGACCTGGAACAGCAGGTCGCCCAGCTCGTCCTTCAGGTGGGGATAGTCACCACGCTCGATAGCATCTGCCACCTCGTAGGCCTCTTCGATGGTGTGCGGCACGATGGTGCCATAGGTCTGCCTGGTGTCCCACGGGCACCCGGTTTCAGGGTCCCGCAACCTGGCCATCAGCATTTTGAGATCGTCAATGGTGTAACTCATCCGCGCTTGCGCCTCACGTCGATGATGTTTGGCAGGTTACGGATCTGCGCCAGCAATCGCGCCAGTTGCTCCAGACTGGAAATTTCCACGGTAACCGTCATCATCGCGGTGTTCTCGTCCTTGTTGGTCTGGGTATTCAATGACAGCACATCGCTCTTGGAGGCAGACAACACCTGGGTGATATCCCGCAACAATCCCGAACGGTCGTAGGCCTCAATCTCGATATCCACCGGATAGACCGCCGCCGGCTTGCCGCCCCAGTTCACCTCAATGATCCGGTTCGGCTCGAACTCCCTGAGGTTCAGGAAGGTCAGGCAATCCAGGCGATGCACGGTTACCCCGCGACCCACGGTGATATAGCCACCGATCGGATCTCCAGGCAACGGCTTACAGCATTTCGCCACCTGGGTCTTGAGCTTGCCCACCCCGAGAATCTGGATATCCGATTCGGTGTCGTAGGGCTTTCTGCGCTGGGTGGTCAACTTCAGGTCCAACTGACCGGAACGGGGTTCCAACATCTGCTGGGCCACATTGGCCACGTGGGTCGGGCGCAGATCCCCGGCCCCGACTGCAGCGAACATGTCGGCTGAGCTGTGGCAGTTCACTTTCCTGGCCAGTTCCTCGAGATCCACGTCGTACAGGGACAGACGCTTGAACTCATCCTCCAGGATGGCGCGGCCGTCGATAATGTTGCGATCCCGGTCCTGTTGCTTGAACCAGTGGGTGACCTTGGCCCTGGCCCGGGAGGTCTGGATATAGCCCAGGCTCGGGTTCAGCCAGTCACGGCTCGGCGCCGGGTTATTGGAGGTCAGGATAAATACCTGATCCCCGGTCTTCAGCGGATAGGTCAGCGGGACAATCCGGCTGTTGACCCGGGCACCCCGACAGGCATGGCCAATCTCGGTGTGAACCCGGTAGGCGAAGTCCACCGGCGTCGCGCCCTGGGGCAGGTCCACCACGTGGCCTTCCGGAGTAAAGACATAAACCCGGTCCGAGGCCACGTCGGACTTCAGGTGATCGGCCAGGCCGGACAGATCCCCCAGCTCTTCCTGCCACTCCAGGACCTGCCGCAGCCAGTTGATCTTGGCGTCGTAGCCGGCGGATTTGTTGTGCTTGTCGGTACCCTTGTAAAGCCAGTGGGCGCAAACGCCCAACTCGGCCTCCTGGTGCATCTTGTGGGTCCGGATCTGCACTTCCATGACCTTACCCTCGGGCCCGATCACCGCGGTGTGCAACGACTGGTAGCCATTTTCCTTCGGGTTGGCGATGTAGTCATCGAATTCGTTGGGGATGTGGCGCCAGAGTGAATGCACGATCCCCAGCGCGGCATAGCAGTCCCGGACTTCCGGCACCAGGATGCGCACGGCCCGCACGTCATAGACCTGGGAAAAGTCGATACCCTTGCGGCGCATCTTCCGCCAGATGCTGTAGATATGCTTGGCCCGGCCGGAAAGCTCAGCCTCGATTCCGGAGCCGCGAAGCTCCGTTTGCAGCGATTCGATCACGCGGCGGATGTAGCCCTCGCGGTCGAGACGTTTCTCGTCCAGGAGCTTGGCAATCTTCTTGTAGGCCGATTCGTGCAGGTACCGGAAGGACAGATCCTCCAGCTCCCACTTGATGTGACCGATACCGAGGCGGTGGGCCAGGGGCGCGTAGATATCGAAAACCTCCCGGGCAACCCTCATGCGCTTTTCTTCCGGCGCGTTCTTGACCGCCCGGATGGCGCAAGTGCGCTCCGCCAGCTTGATCAGGGCAACCCGGACATCGTCGATCATGGTGACGAGCATCTTGCGAACGTTATCCAGCTGGCCTTCGCTCTGGCCCAGGACATTGCCTTTGAGCGGGTGATGGATGGAGGAAATGGCCGCCATCTGCTGGACACCGTTGATCAGCCCCGCCACTTCGTCACCGAAAGCCTTGCGGATTTCCTCCAGCGGAACCCGTTCCTCGCGCACCGCCCGGTAGAGGATAGCGGCGACCAGACTGGCCTGATCCAAGTGCAGCTCCGCCAGCACCTGAGCCATCTCCAGTCCGATCCGGAAGCTGCTGGAGCCCGGCGCCCACAGCCGGTCCTCCCGGAACGCCTGCAGATCGATCTCGGCCGCTTTCTCACAGGCGCGGCAGAACTGGTCAACGTCTTCGAGATGGGTTTGCGAGGCAATGTGGCTGACGCACCGTTCGATGTCGACGTCGCCGTCACCTGTTACAGCATAATCTTCGCGAACTTTTACCATATCGGTCTTGTTGTTCCTGTTCGTGGTCGCGGACATCCCTGCCCGCGCTCAATCCTGTTCAGCGATCGGCCCGCTCGAATAGGGCGATAGACTCCACATGGGTGGTGTGCGGGAACATGTCCATCACACCGGCGCGCACCAGGCGGTAGCCATTGCGTACCATGACGCCCGCATCCCGGGCCAGGGTTGCCGGGTTGCAGGAGACATAAACAATTCGACGGGCGCCGAAGGCCGTCAGATATTTGCAGATCTCCTCGGCACCGGAGCGGGGCGGATCGATCAGGATCTTGTCAAAGCCCTCTTTCGCCCAGGATTGACCGGTAATATCGCCATGCAGGTCAGCGCCGTGAAAAGCCACGTTGGCCAGGCCATTGCGTTCGGCATTCTCCCGTCCGCGCACCACCATGGCCTCGTCACCCTCGACACCGACCACTTGCCCACCCCGACGGGCCAGCGGCAGGGTAAAGTTACCCAGCCCGCAGAACAAGTCCAGCACCCGCTCGCCCGGCTGGACATCCAGCCACTCGACCGCACGATGTACCATGGATCGGTTGATACCCGCATTGACCTGGGTAAAGTCCATGGGATGAAACTGCATGGTCAGATCGAACTCGTCCAGTCGATAGCCCAGCCGCTCATCGTCCCGACCGGCCGATTCCGGCCAGATCCGGTACACGGTATCCGGCCCCTTGGGCTGCAGGTAAATATGCAAGTCCTGCGCCTGACCAAAGGCGATGAGTTTTTCCCGGTCCCCGGCACTGAGCTCATCCATGTTGCGAAACACCATGGCTGCCATGTCGTCACCGCAAGCCACCTCGACCTGGGGAATGCGGTCGAAGGCATCCATGCTGTGCACCAGTTCGCGCAACGGCAGGATACGCTCCCCGATGCGCGGATCCATGACCACACAACGGTCAATATCGGTCAGGAAGCTGTTGCGCTTCTCCCGGAACCCCACCAGCACGGACTCCCGGGCCTTGACGAAACGGACTCCCAGGCGAGCCTTGCGCCGGTAGCCGAGGCTGGCCTCGGAACGCATGGGCGCCACCCATTCTTCCGGTTCAATGCCCCCGAAATGGGCAAAATGCTGGCGCAGGGTGTCTTCCTTGAACCGGATCTGGGCGTCGCCGCTCATGTGCTGCAGGCTGCAGCCGCCACAAAGATCGGCAAACTCACAGGGAGTTTCCTGGCGCTCGGACGAGGCTTCCAGCACTTCCAGTGTTCGCAGCTCGTCGAATTTGCTGCGGGTGGAGACCACTTTCGCCATCACCGTTTCGCCGGGCAGTGCACCGTCCACGAACTGGGTCTTGCCGTCATTGCGGGCGATGCCCCGGCCGTCATGGCTCAGGGATTCAATCACACAGCGCACAGGCTCCTTGGGCAGAATCTTCCTGCGTCTTCTACTCATACTGAAATCTCTTGCTGGCTGGTTCAGGCGCCGGGAAAGACACCTGTCGACAGGTAGCGGTCACCGCGATCACAGATAATGGCCACGATCACGGCGTTTTCAACCTGCTCTGACAACTTCAGGGCCGCTGCGATCGAACCGCCGGACGACACCCCACAGAAAATGCCCTCCCGGGTGGCCAGGGCACGCATGGTGTTCTCAGCCTCTTCCTGGCCGATATCGAGCACCTGGTCCACGCGACTGGCATCGTAGATCTTCGGCAGGTATTCCTCGGGCCAACGGCGAATGCCCGGAATGGAAGCACCTTCCTTCGGCTGCAGACCGATGATCCGGATATCGGGGTTACGTTCCTTCAGGTAGCGGGAAACCCCCATGATGGTTCCGGTGGTACCCATGGAACTGACAAAGTGGGTCACGCGCCCTTTGGTCTGCTCCCAGATCTCTGGGCCCGTGGTGCGGTAGTGTGCCAACGGGTTGTCGGGGTTGCTGAACTGGTCCAGCACCTTGCCCTTGCCTTCGGCTTCCATCGTCAAGGCAAGGTCGCGGGCCGACTCCATACCCTCTTCCTTGCTGACGGTAATGATTTCGGCCCCGTAGGCACGCATCGAGGCCCGCCGCTCCTCGCTCATGTTGGCCGGCATGATCAGCACCATGCGGTAGCCCTTGATCGCCGCCGCCATGGCCAGGGCGATTCCGGTGTTGCCACTGGTGGCCTCAATCAGGGTATCCCCGGGTTTGATCTCGCCACGGCGCTCGGCCTCCTGGATCATGCTGAGTGCCGGCCGGTCCTTCACCGAGCCGGCCGGGTTGTTGCCCTCAAGCTTGGCCAGGATGACATTGCTGGTATCACCCGGCAGGCGCTGCAGGCGGACCAACGGGGTATGGCCAACATAATCTTCAATGGTAGGGAAATCCATAATAAAACCCTGTGGTACACTTTTGGTTCCGAATCATACGCGTTATGGCCCCGGCATCCCAATACAGCTTCTCGCTATATCCATGACCGGCGGCTATAACCTGAACTTTTTCTGTATGGTCCGGGACAGATACCACAGTCAGTCCCGGCCGAATCATCTATTCTGACAGGGAAGTGACTGTGGGTTCATTCCCGCGGCAAGGCAATTCTCAGGAAAATCGTATGCGGCGCTGGGGCATTCGCAAGAAAGTGCTGGTGGTGACTCTGGTCCCCACCCTGCTGACCACCCTGATTCTGGGGCTGTTCTTCACCTACAGCTGGGTAAACAACATCGAGAGCCTGCTGAGCGATCGCGGGGAGTCTCTGTCCCGGCAGCTGGCCGCAGGTTCCGAGTACGGCCTGTTTACCGCCAACCGCAGCCTGCTGAGCAGCCTCTCCAACGCCCTTCTGGAAGAACAGGATGTCCGCTCGATCACCTTTTATAGCAGCGACGGCCGTCGGCTGCTGCACACCGGACCGGGCAGTTCACAGGCCCCCGCCTCCGAAGCCCTTCCCCCCGACCATGCCATCCGAATGGCCAGTGAGGACAGCACCCGCTTCTTGACACCGGTGTACCTCCAGGACCTGATGATCGAGACCATGCTCGATCCGGACGCTCGCCAGTCCATGAGCCAACTGAAGGAACCACTCGGCTGGGTGTCGGTGGAGATGTCCCATGTGCGCACCGAGAAAGAAACCTACAAGGCCATGCTCATTTCCCTGCTGCTGGTACTCGGCGGCGTGCTCCTGAGTCTGGCTATTGCCGTGCGCCTCAGCCGCGCCTTCACCGATCCTGTGTTCGAGCTGAACGAGGCGGTGGCGAAGCTAAAGGAAGGCAAGCTCGATACCCGGGTCCATACCGGTGCCGGCCCGGAATTCGAGCAGCTGGAATCCGGCCTCAATGACATGGCCGAGGAGCTGAGCAAGGCCCAGGCCGAGATGCAGCAGAATATTGATCAGGCCACCGAGGACCTGCGCGAGACTCTGGAAACCATCGAGATCCAGAACATCGAACTGGACTTTGCCCGCAAGGAGGCACTGGAAGCCAGCCGTATCAAATCGGAGTTCCTGGCCAACATGTCCCATGAGATCCGGACCCCTCTCAACGGCATTATCGGCTTCACTGAACTGCTGTTGAAGAGCCCCCTGCCCCGGCAACAACGGGATCACCTCAGCACCATCCGGAAATCCTCGGAAATTCTGCTGACGATCATCAACGACATCCTGGATTTCTCCAAGATCGAGGCCGGCAAGCTGATCCTGGACCGGGTGCCCTTCCAGCTCCGGGACATCATCGAGGAAGTCATGGTCATGCTGGCGCCGGCGGCCCACAGCAAGAACCTGGATCTTGCCCCGCTGGTCTATAACGACGTACCGGATAACGTCATGGGCGACCCGCTGCGGGTCAAGCAGATCATCACCAACCTGGTGAACAACGCCATCAAGTTCACCCAGACCGGGGAAGTGGTGTTGCGAGCCAGCCTGGAGGACGAAGACCAGGAGAACAACCGGGTGACGGTGAAGATCAGCATTACTGATTCCGGCGTTGGGCTTTCCCGGGCCCAGCAGCAATCCCTGTTCAATGCCTTTAGTCAGGCGGATGCTTCCACTGCCCGGCAGTATGGCGGGACTGGCCTCGGGCTAGCCATTTCCAAACGACTGGTGGAGGAAATGGGCGGTCAGATCGGGCTGGAGAGTGAGCTGGGCAAGGGTTCCACGTTCTGGTTTACTTTGAACACCGAACTGTCAGCTACCGGCGAGGCCGTCGCTCCCAGGGACGCCCTGAAGGGCGAAAAGGTTCTCTACCTGGAACATCAGAAAACCACGGGGCTGGCTGTAGAGCATATGCTCCGGGACTGGGGCATGGTGGTGGATCGCGTTGCCTCCTCCGGCGCCATGCAGGAACAGATCGAGGAAGCCCAGAAAAGCCAGGCCGGCTACGCCGTTGCCATTGTCGGCGTCACCCGAAACCTGCTCAACTCCAATCAGTACCGCAACCTGCTGCATAACCTGGAAGTTGAGCGGGACTGCCGGACCCTACTGCTCACCCCGACCCTGGAGACCCATGACGCAGGCCTTTCCGCCCTCTCCAGTAGCCACCTGACCAAGCCGGTGTGCCGCAACGCGCTCTATGACGAACTGCTGTCGCTGGTGCACGGCATCAACGCCGGCGGGCGGGCAATCGACAGCTATACCCAGGGCGCCGGGCGGCAAGTCCGAAACAACGTCCCCAGAATACTCGCCGTGGACGACAACGAGGCAAACCTGAAGCTGATCATGACCCTGCTCGATGAACGTCAGTTGGAGGCCGAGTCCGCCTGCAATGGTTTCGAAGCCCTGAGCAAGGCCCGGCAGGAGCCCTTCGACCTGGTGTTCATGGACCTTCAGATGCCTGGCATGGATGGCGTCGAAACCACGGCCCGAATCCGCGAATTGGACACCAACAGCCACCGGACGCCTATAATTGCCCTGACCGCCCATGCGCTGGCCGACGAACAGGAAGTGCTGGCAAAGCAGGGTTTTGACGGCTACATGGCCAAGCCCATCAGCAGCGCGGAGCTGACCACCATTATCCGGGACCACACGGGGTATGACTGCGGCAACCGGGGCGCCCAGGCTCATTTTTCCGAAATCCGTGACACCCGACAAACCCTGAGACCCTCTTCGCGAAGGGTGCAACAGGATTGCGTCAGCGTGTCAGAGAGTATCCAACTGGCAGCCGGCAAGGCAGACCTGGCGGAAGAGCTGTTCAGCATGCTGCTCGAGCAGCTCTATCCGGATTTGCAGAAAATCCGGGACTTCTGGGCAGAGGACGACATGGACAGCTTGCTGGACTGCGTCCACAAGCTCCACGGCGCCACCCGCTACTGCGGTGTGCCGGAACTGAGAGCCGCCGCCAACCAGCTGGAAACCGCCCTCAAGTGCTCGGCCCCGGATACCGGGGCCCACAAGGACCATTTGCTGGACGCCATGGAGCGACTGCACGCCTGGAGTGAGCAGACCGACTGGCAACGGCTGTTCAGGCAGGACAAGTACCAGACCGGCACCGCGCCCTGAACCCCAGCTTCAGGCGCAACCGCAGGCCCGGTCCACAATCGCCCTCATGTCGGCGACCGCTTCCTTGAGGCCGGTGAATACCGCCCGGGCGATGATGGCGTGACCGATATTGAGTTCATTGACACCGGGGATCGCCGCCACCCGCTCGGTGTTGTGATAGTGAAGGCCGTGGCCGGCGTTCACGATCAGGCCTTTTTTGCGGGCATAGGCCACGGCGTTGGCGATAACCTGGAAAGCCTTATCTTCCTCCGCGACGGTTTTTGCCTCGGCATACTCACCCGTGTGCAGCTCCACCACCGGCGCACCGCAGCGCACCGCCGCATCAATCTGGACCGGATCCGGGTCGATGAACAGGGAAACCTCAGCACCGATCCGGCCCAGCCGCTCGCAGGCATTGGCTACCCGCGTTTCCTGGCCATCAACGTCGAGACCACCCTCGGTGGTCAGCTCTTCCCGCTTCTCGGGCACCAGGCAGACACACTCCGGACGAACCTGCTCGGCAAACGCCAGCATGGCATCGGTCACGGCCATTTCGAGATTCATCTTGGTCTGCAGGACCTCACGCAGCAACAGGACGTCGCGGTCCTGGATGTGGCGCCGGTCTTCCCTGGGGTGAATGGTGATACCGTCGGCCCCCGCTTCCTCGGCAAGGATCGCCGCCTGTACCGGATCCGGGTAGCGGGTGCCACGGGCCTGGCGCAGGGTGGCCACGTGATCGATGTTGACGCCAAGCAATACTCTAGGATTCATGGTGTTCTCCACGAAGGTGACTGAAAAGGCTTCGACTGTTCAATGGGCGGCCCTGCAGCAGGTAATCGACCAGCACCCGCATGACCCGTTTGGCAAGCCGTCGGCTGCCGGCGGATTCCAGGTCGCCGGCGGCGATCGCCAGCAGAACCTCACCCGGTAAATCCTGCAACCGAACACCCTGGAAAGGTTTCGAGACAATGCCCTGCTCCGGATCATAGCCGTAGCGCTGGCCGGCCTCGACCGCTTCACCGGTATCGGTGGTTTGGTCCCAGGCAAAATCGTAGCCAAGGGCGCCGGCGAAGGTTTGTTCGAACCGACGCAAGACCGGTTCTATATCGGAGGTGGCAGACAGTTCGCTTATGGCATCAATGTAGGCGGCAAACAGGGCGGGATGGGGATCGGCCACAGGGAGAATCCGTTGCAGCAATTCGTTCAGGTACAGCCCGCTGTAGAGCGACGCAGTGCGTTTGAGCTCCGGACCGGGACGCACTTCAACCTGGGTCAGGGTCTTGAGGTCACCACGCCCGGTCCAGTCCAGCAGAAGCGGCTGGAACGGCTGGAGCTGCGCCTTGAGCGGGCTCTTGGCACTGCTCGCGCCCCGGGCAATGACGGTCATCCGGCCACGGTTCAGGGTGAAGACATCCACCATGAGGCTGGTTTCCCGCCACGGGCGGCGGTGGATGACATAGGCGGGCTCCTGTTGCTCCGGCCCCCTCATAGACGCCTCAGAAGTCGTTCATGCCCAGGCTTTTGAGCGCCCGGTCACTGTCAGCCCAGCCGCGCTTCACCTTGACCCACAGCCGGAGCATGACCTTGCCTCCGAACATCCGCTCCATGTCAGTGCGGGCTTCCTGGCCGATGTGACGCATGCGCTCGCCCCTGTCGCCGATGATGATTTTCTTCTGGCCTTCCCGCTCCACCAGGATCAGCGCGGAAATGTGCAGGGTCTTGCCTTGCTGTTTGAACTCTTCAATCTCCACCGCCACCGAGTAGGGCAACTCGGCGCCCAGTTGCCGCGTGATCTTCTCCCGGACAATTTCCGCTGCCATGAAGCGCTCGCTGCGATCGGTAATCTGATCGTCCGGGTAGAAGTGCACGCTCTCCGGCAAATAGCGGCCAACCGCCTCTTCCAGGGGGGCGAGGTTGGTTTCCCGCAGGGCCGACAAGGGGATAATCTCGGCGAACTCGCGCTTCTTCGACAGCATCTCCAAGTGCGGCAACAGGGCGTCCCGGTTTTCCAGCTTGTCGACTTTATTGATGGCCAGGATCACCGGGCACTTCACCCTGGAGAGTTTCTCCAGCACCATTTCATCCGCGGTGGTCCAGGCCAACTGGTCCACCACGAACACCACCACATCGACATCAATCAGGGCCGATGAGGCCGCCTTGTTCATGTAGCGGTTCAGTGCCCGGGGCTCGTCCTCGTGCATGCCCGGGGTGTCCACATAGATGGCCTGGACCGGACCCTCGGTTTTTATGCCCAGCACCTGATGGCGGGTGGTCTGAGGCTTGCGGGAAGTAATACTCAGCTTCTGCCCCAGGATATGATTCAGCAAGGTGGACTTGCCAACATTCGGGCGACCAACAATGGCCACGAATCCGCAACGGCTGTCGGGATTCTCGGGACGGGTAATATCATTCATCAGGAATTCTCCACACCCAGCTCTTTCAGGGCGTTACGGGCCGCCTGCTGCTCGGCTACACGGCGGCTGCTGCCGGTGCCAGTAGTCTTGCGGTCCAGGGATGGCAGGGCGCAGGATACATGGAAGGTCTGGTCGTGGGCTTCACCGTCAACCGAGATGACATCATAGCGCGGGAGCGGAAACTGCCGGGACTGCAGATACTCCTGCAGTCGGGTCTTGGGGTCCTTCTGGGTATCCTGGAGATCCAGGTTCCTCAGGCGCTGCTCGAACCAGCGCAGGACCTGGGAGCGACAGGTATGGAAATCGCTGTCCAGATAGATCGCACCAATAATCGACTCCACGGCATCGGCGAGAATTGACTCACGGCGGAATCCGCCACTCTTGAGTTCACCGGAACCCAGCCGCAGGTATTTTCCCAACTCGAACTCCCGGCCGATCTCTGCCAGGGTCACCCCCTTGACCATGCGGGCCCGAAGCCGGCTCAACTGCCCTTCCCGGGCCTTGTCAAAGTTCAGGTACAGGTACTCGGCAATCACCATATTGACGATGGAGTCCCCCAGAAACTCCAGCCGCTCATTGTTCTGGTTGCCGTAACTGCGGTGTGTGAGCGCCAGCAGCAGCCGCTCCGGGGTCTTGAACTGATAACCGATGCGCCGCTGTAGCTGATCCAGATCCGGTTGTGAACTCACTTGCCCTTCAACTCATACTCATGCTTGAAGTGGATAACAGTATCCACGTTACTGAAAAGGTTGTTACGAACCTCGTAATCCACTTTGATCACAACGAATTCGCCATTCTTCTCCACGGAAATGTGCTTGGGATCAAAGCCACGCACATTGTTGACGCTCAGGCGCTTGTTGATCAGGGTAAGCACCTGCGCCGGGCCCATATTCGAGAGACCCTCCGTGCCATCAAGGCTCTCCAGGGCCTCCTGAATGGTGATGTCATCGATGTAAACCGGCCCCAGCTTGACCACCAGGGTCAGGAGGCTGCCGAAAAACAGCACCATGATCAGAATGGTCAGGACGGATGCGCCGCCCTGACGCCCCATCGTGGAGAGATTGTTTTTCTTCATTATAACTGCACTCCAGATTAGTCTGCGTTATTCGATCCCACCAACACGATCAAAGGATGGCAGACTGGTGATCGATTTCCAGTGCATCCAGATCGCAAAGGCCTTGCCCACGATCAGCTCGTCCGGCACCGTGCCCCAGTAGCGGCTGTCGTTGCTGTTGTCCCGGTTATCACCCATGACGAAATAATGACCCTCGGGAACCACCCATTCGCCTTCTCCGGAGTTACCCGGGCGCCCAAGGGTGAGGAAGATATCATGCTCCACCTCGCCGAGGTCTTCCCGCCGCAGATCCATCGGTGGCAGCCGGGCAACAAACCGGGTATCAACCAGTTCGCCGTTGATGGACAGCTGCTTGTCCTGATACCGGATCCGGTCCCCCGGCAGTCCGATGACCCGCTTGATGTAGTTGGTCTCGCCGTCTTCCGGGTACTTGAACACCATGACATCACCCCGCTCGGGGTTGCCGACTTCCAGGATCTTGGTGCCGGCCACCGGCAGGCGAATGCCGTAGGCGTACTTGTTGACCAGGATGAAGTCACCGACTTCCAGTGTCGGCAACATCGAACCAGACGGAATCTGGAAGGGTTCAACCAGGAACGACCGAAGTACCAGGACGATGGCCAGAACCGGGAAGAACGAGCGGCTCAGGTCAACCAGGTAGGGTTCTTTGGGTTCCTCCTCAGCGGATACCGGTTCAGCTTTCTGACCGGTGCCGGGACTGCTGGCCCGGGCCGCCGCAAGCCGCCGTTCACGCAGGAAGAGCTTGTCCGCCAGCCAGATCAGACCCGTCGCAAAGGTCAGTACTACCAGAACCAGGGGAAAATCGATATCCATCCGGGTGCCTTCTATTTATTTGTCGACTTTCAAAACGGCAAGAAACGCTTCCTGAGGCACCTCGACATTACCCAGCTGCTTCATACGCTTTTTACCTTCTTTCTGCTTCTGCAGCAGTTTCTTCTTACGGCTGACGTCACCGCCGTAACACTTGGCAGTCACGTTCTTGCGCAGGGCCTTGACGGTCACCCGGGCCACCACATGGGTACCGATGGCCGCCTGGATGGCAATATCAAACATCTGCCGGGGAATCAGTTCCTTCATCTTGTCGATGAGCTGACGCCCCTTGTAGTGTGCCTGCTCCTTGTGAACAATCAGTGCCAGGGCATCCACCCGTTCACCGTTGATCAGCACATCCAGTCGAACCAGATTCGCCGGCTGGAAGCGCACAAAGTGGTAGTCCAGGGAGGCAAAGCCACGGCTGGCCGACTTGATCCGGTCGAAGAAATCCATCACCACTTCCGCCATGGGCAACTCGTAGGTCAGCTGCACCTGAGTGGACATGAAGTGCATGTTCTTCTGAATACCCCGCTTCTCCTCGCACAGGGCGATGACGTTACCCAGGTGCTCCTGTGGCACGAGGATGTTGGCCTCGACGATCGGTTCACGCATCTCCTCGATGGAGCCAATATCCGGAAGCCTCGATGGGTTGTCCACCGACAGGGTCTCACCCTGTTTGGTCACCACTTCATAAATGACCGTCGGCGCGGTGGTGATCAGATCCAGGTCGTACTCGCGCTCGAGCCGCTCCTGAATGATCTCCATGTGCAGCATGCCGAGGAAGCCACAGCGGAACCCGAAACCAAGTGCGTCGGAATTCTCCGGCTCGAAGAACAGGGAGGCATCGTTCAGGGTCAGCTTTTCGAGGGCGTCACGGAAATCGTCATAATCATCCGCGCTGATCGGGAACAGGCCGGCATAGACCTGCGGCTTGACCTTCTTGAAGCCGGGCAGCATCGGGGTTTCTTCCGCGAACTTCTGGTGCACGATGGTGTCGCCCACCGGCGCGCCATGGATGTCCTTGATGCCGGCAACCGCGAAACCTACGTCACCCGCCTCAAGGATATCGGTATCCGTGGGCTTGGGATTAAAAATACCCACCTTGTCGGCATTCCACGCTTTGCCGGTGGACTTGATTACGATCTTGTCACCCTTGCGCAGGGTTCCCTCGGTAACGCGTACCAGGGACACCACGCCCAGATAGTTATCGAACCAGGAATCGATGATCAGCGCCTGCAGGGGCGCACTGCGGTCGCCTTTGGGTGGGGGGATTTTCCGGATCAGGTCTTCCAGGACATCCTCCACGCCCAGACCGCTTTTGGCGCTGCAGCGCACAGCGTCGGACGCCTCGATACCGATGATATCCTCAATCTCGGCAGCCACCCGCTCCGGCTCGGCCTGGGGCAGGTCCATCTTGTTCAGGACCGGAACCACCTCAAGACCCTGCTCGATGGCGGTGTAGCAATTGGCCACGGACTGGGCCTCAACCCCCTGCCCGGCATCCACCACCAGCAGCGCGCCCTCACAGGCGTACAGTGAGCGGGACACTTCATAGGAGAAATCCACATGCCCCGGGGTGTCGATAAAATTCAGCTTATAGGTCTCACCATCCCGGGCCTTGTAGTTGAGCGTGACACTCTGGGCCTTGATGGTGATCCCGCGCTCCCGTTCCAGGTCCATGGAATCCAGGACCTGCTCGGCCATCTCACGGTCCGTCAGGCCGCCACAGATCTGGATGAAACGATCAGCGAGGGTGGATTTACCGTGGTCGATGTGGGCGATGATGGAAAAGTTACGGATTCGGCTCAGTTCAGTCACAGAAAATGAATACTCATAATTAAGACGAAGGATTGAGCCCGGAGGAGCCGCTACCGGGATCCGGGAACGGCGTGATTTTACCGGTTACCGCCGGCCATTGCCATGATCAGGAAATCAGCGGTTTCTCATACTGGCGAATCAGGAAGCCGATCAGGGCATCCTCATCCAGGGGATAACTGAACAGATTGCCCTGGCACTGGGCACAACCGGCGGCTCTCAGGAAACTCAGTTGCTGGAGCGTTTCCACGCCCTCGGCCACCACCGTCAGATGCAGCTTCCGGGCAAGCGCGATCACGGCGGACGCAACATCGGTGGCGCTGACGTTGTAGGGAATGTCGCGAATGAAACGATGATCAATCTTGATCACGTCCAGCGGCAACTGCTGCAACGCCACCAGTGAGCAGGAGCCGGTACCGAAATCGTCAAGAATCAGGCAGACGCCCAAGTCATTGAGGGCCACCAGCAGCTCACGGAGCATGCGCGGGTCCTCATTCAGCAATTCCGCCGGCATTTCGAGTTCCAGCTGGTCCGGCGAGACCCCGGTTTCGGTGATCACCTGCCGAACCATATCCAGGAAACCGCTGTCGGTCAGCTGTCGCACCGAGAGGTTCACCGCCATTTTCAGGGACTCGAAGCCGGCCCGCTCAAGGGCCCGTACCTGGATACAGGCCTGGCGTAAAGCCTGCTCACCCAGGCGCACGATCAGCCCGGTTTCCTCGGCAAGCCCGATAAACTGCTGGGCCGAGACCAAACCTTTCTCCGGATGGTGCCAGCGCAGGAAGGCTTCAACCCCGATCACCCGGTCGGTGGTCAGGTCCACCTTGGGTTGGTAATGCAGGACAAAGCGGTCCTCATCCAATGCGGTCGCCAATTCTTCCTGCTGCAAAAGCCGGCGGGCGGCCTGGATGTTCATCGCCGGCGTGAAGAACTGGCAGGTATTCCGACCGATTTCCTTGGCTCGGTACATCGCCAGGTCCGCGTATTTCATCAGTGTGCCGGAATCCTCGCTGTCACGGGGCACCATGGTGATGCCGATACTGACGGTGACGCCAACCTCATGGTCATTGAGGCGGACGCGCTGGCACAACCGTCGCAGAATGGTATCCGCCACCTTGCGGGCGGCATCCGGGCCACTGATCCTGGACAGCAGCACCACGAACTCGTCTCCACCCAGGCGTGCGACCGAATCTTCCTCCCGGACACACCCTTCCAGCCAATAGGCTACCTGGCGCAGCAACTCGTCACCGGCATCATGGCCGAGGGTATCGTTGATGCGCTTGAAACCGTCGAGATCCAGGAACATCAGGGCTGCCGAGTCTCCGCTGCGGCGACAACGGCGAACCACATGGTTGAGACGGTCCCGGAACAGCTGACGGTTAGCCAGACCGGTGAGCGGGTCGTAAAACGCCAGTCGATGCAGTTCCGATTGCGCCGCCTTAAGCTGGGTGAGGTCGCGCAGGCTGAGTACCACACCGTTGACCCCCGGCACCGACAGCATGGCGGTGTAGGTGCCCTCCATGTCCCGCCACTGGCCGCCGGCATCCCGGATCCGGGCCCGGATGACCGGCATCTGTTTGCCCGGAGACTTCACTGACTCCTCAAACCCGCGCTGGAGCTGTGGCCAGTCGTCACTGTGAACCAGTTCATCGAACCTCATTTCAGGCATTTTCTCTGACTCGAACCCGAGTATATCGAGACTGGATGGACTGGCATAAAGAGGCTGGCCATTGCGATCCATCACCAGAGTCACATTGGCAGCACCCTCGGTAATGGCCCGGTAACGGCCGGCCGTGATCTGGGCCATCAAACGGGAACGGACCAGGGCCAGCACGAACAGGAACAGCAGCACACTGATCACCACACCACTGCTCAGGACAATCGGCGGGCGCGGGTCGGAGGCCAGATAATCGAATGCGGGCGTGGAACGGGTCTGCAGCAGCCAGTCACGGCCACCATGGGTGATGGTCTGGCTCATCTCGAAACTGAACTCGTTATCCAGGGAGCCCAGGTTCGAGCCGTACATGACGCCATCCCGGCTGATGATGCCGTTGTCATAGATCCGGACATCCAGGAAGGGGGCAATCAGCCCGACAATCCCATCGAGCAGGTTATTCATGCGAAAAGCACTGAAGACATACCCCGCCAGCATCATCCGGCGCTCAGCGCGGTTCTCGGGAATGGTGCCGCCCTGATAGACCGGATAGTACATCAGGAAGCTGGCCTGGTCTTCTGCCACCTCTTCCTGCACCAGTACCACCTTTGGCGTGACAGTGGGTCGGGCCTCATCCCTCGCTCTTTCCATAGCCTGCCGGTGGCTAGGGTCGCTGAAGGCGTCATAACCAAGCGCACGCAGGTTCTGTTCCGTGCCCGGCTCCAGATAAACCATGGGGTAATAGTGCGGGCCGGTGCCCAGGGGGCTCACCAGATAGCCATGAACACCCTCCGCCCTGACCGCGGCAATATGATCCGCCATTTGCCGGACCCCGATGCGCCGGACATAACCAATGCCCTGGATTCCGGGGTAATAGCGGTTGATATCGACCTTGTCGACGTATTCCCGCCACTGGTCCCGGGAGACGTTGCCGGCTACGGCAAAAAGTCCTGCACTGCCTGCCAGGACCTGTTCGTAATTGAGCAGACGTTCTTCGATTGCGGTTTTGAGCTGGAGCGACTGGGTCCGGAACCGTGCCTCGGTTCGATCTTCAACCAGACGGATGGAGACCTGCCACAGGACAATCGTTACGGCGACACCAACGGCGAAGACCAGCCACGCAACCCAGGCGTTGCGAAATTCCAGCAGTCTGCGGAGGGGAAGTTCCTTCTTGTTCATCATCGGTCCGGGTCCGTTCCATGGCCTCTTTATTATCGGTTCGCGCGAGTATAGCAAAAGCCCCCGGGCCTGTCGCTCCGACCGGCCCGGGGGCTTTTTGACTGCTTTTTACGGCTTCAGGATGGCCGGATCAGGGCTTCATGACCAGATACAGTGCCCGCCCCTGACGTACAATCCGCACCGATACGGCTCGACCTTCCGGCAGGGATGACACCACCTCCCGGAAGTCGGCAACCGAACGTACCTCCTGGCGGTTGATCTCGGTAATCACATCCTTGGGCCGAATCCCCGCTTCAAACGCTGGGCCGCGGCCAATATCGGTGACCACCACACCGCCCGGAACCCCGAGGGAATCGGCCAGTTCAGCGGGCAGCGGTTCAATGACCATGCCCAGGGGGGCTGAAGACGAACCACCATTACCGCCAGCCGGCGCCTGGCTTTGTGCCCTGCCTTCATCCGGCAGCTGACCGATTTCCACCTCCAGGGTCACCTCCTCACCGCCACGCAGAACAGTCAGGCGGGCTTTCTCGCCCACCGGAGTGCGACCAACCATGGGGGGCAGGTCCGAGGAGAACTGGACTTCATCACCATCATACTCCAGCACAATATCGCCGGACTGCAGCCCTGCCTGCTCGGCCGGAGAACCTTCCATCACTTCGGCGACCAGGGCACCACGAGGCCGCTTCAGACCAAAGGATTCTGCCAGATCACGGTTGACCTCCTGGATCAGGACACCAAGCCAGCCGCGGGACACCATGCCCTTGTCACGGATCTGCCGGAACACGTTCATGGCATCGTCGATGGGGATGGCGAAGGAAACGCCCATGAATCCCCCCGAACGGGTATAGATCTGGGAGTTGATACCAACAACCTCGCCATCCATATTGAACAGGGGCCCACCGGAATTACCCGGGTTGATGGCAACGTCGGTCTGGATAAACGGAACATAGTTTTCACTGGGCAGAGACCGGCCCAACGCGCTGACAATGCCGGCGGTCACAGTGTAGTCAAAACCGAACGGTGAGCCGATCGCGAAGACCCACTCTCCGACTTTCAGATTCCGGGATTTGCCAACCTTGACCACGGGCAGGTCATCACCGTCCTCGATTTTCAGCACGGCCATATCGGAGCGCGGATCGGTGCCTACCAGTTTGGCCGGCAACTCGCGTCGGTCATTCAGGCGCACGACAATTTCATCGGCACCCTCGACCACATGGTTGTTGGTCAGCACGTAACCGTCACTGGAGACAATAAAACCGGACCCCATGGAACGACGGGGCTGGGCACTACCCGGCGCACCGCCGAACGGTGACTGGGGGCCGCGGAAAAAGTGCTGGAAGAATTCAGGCATCTGTTCCAGCTGGCGCTCATCAAAGGGCATGCCTCCGAAACCGGTGTTGCCACCCTTCGGTTCGGTGGTGGTGCTGATGTTGACCACAGCACCGGAATTTTCCTCCACCAGGCCGGTGAAATCCGGGAGGCTGCGGGCTGCAACGCCCTGGCTCCAGAATACCATCACCATGACGGACATCATCAGCAGGGTACCCAGTACCTTGTCGATCCGGAACGCGGGTAATGTCCGGGTGGCCACTGTTATCTTTCTCGGCATGTTGAACCCCCTTTTATTAACAACTGATAAGGTTAGTTTTGAGGCCCGGCAAAGTGTTTTCAACTTACAAATCGGTAGGATTTATAGACAGGTCCGGACCGTAACCTGGTTGCGCCGCAGAAGTTTGGGCTCATAGCCGCCATGGCGGCCTGGCAACAGCCTGGCCAGGAGAAAGCCGACGGCGAGGCCGGCAGCGGCGCCCAGCATGGCGCCGCCATCACTTCCACCTGACAGATTGTGGCCGGCAATGGTTGCCAACACCATGGCAACGAGCGGAATGGCGTACACCACCATGGAGGCACCGAGCAGGGCCCGTTCTTCGATACCAATAGTCACTTCATCGCCAACCCGGGCATCGATAGTATTGGCGACCAGGACCTGGTTGGCCCGACCGCCGGTCACCGATGCCAGTGCTCTCTGACCACAACCACTGCGGGCCGAACAGCTCTGGCAAGCGCTCGCCCGAATGGTTTGCACCCAAGCATGATTTCCCTTGATCGCGATGACCTTGCCGGTTTCGGTAATCACGAGCCGCCCCCGTCAAGCGCCAGGGTATCCTGCACCCGCACCGACTCGGCAACTTTCCGGGCTGTTTCGGGCGGGACTTCACCCACCACCGTCACCAGAAACTCGCGCCCTCCGGACTCAAGCTCATGCATGTAAATGGTGGTGGCGCCGATACGGGAAGCGCCCTTGGGCATGTTCAGACGGCCGGCCGACTCGACAAACACCGAAAACGCCGCCAGACCGTCAGAAAACGCGACAACCTGCCCGCGACCGGTCCGCGGAGCCGCCGCAGGCGCAAACCCATCAGGGCGCCAACCGAGCTCCCAGCCATTCATCCTGGAAACCGGTGATGCCTCTGCCGCCCCATCATCAGCGGCCAGGCTCCGGGAAATCTCCCGGCCCTCGGTCCGGATCTCGAACTCCCTGTCGGGAATATTGTCGGTAATCTCCAGACTGGTGAACTGGAATTGTTCCATCACGTCTCCCGACGATGCCCGGACATGGCTTTTAACCAGCAGGCCGGTTGTTCGCTCCAGCCATAACCGGTGGCTGTACCGGTATTTGTCCCTTGATTTGAGCGCGATCTCGACAGCTTCATAACCGGCAACCCGGTCCCCCCCCACCATCTCGGCGCTGTACCAACGGCTGATCGGCATCAACTGGCTGGTAAACGCCTCCGCGAAGGGACCGGACGGAATCACCTGATCCAGCCGGACCCGGCCCCGGTCCGGCAGTACACAAACGACATTGACGCCGCGCCGGACAATCTCTCCACTGCCTCCGTCCTGCATCACCAGACGCTCTTCAACAACGCCGTCGCGGTAGCGATGGGCAATCTGCATGGAGTGCACCTGATCGCCCCGGGCATAGACAAAAACGCCACGGTAGGAGGTCATGTTCAGCGCGGGTGCCAGTCGTTCCAGCCATTGATTCGCCTCACTCTCGCTACTGCCGGCAACCACCGCGCCCGGGACCATCAAGACGAGGACAGTCAACAACAGGGCGGGAATGGCGGAAATTCGTGAGCGTGAGGACAGCCTGTTCATGCGCATTCGCACTCCAAGATATCAGTATCCATTGCCGGCACTGACCACCCGGGCATAACCGACCACACCACGGCCAGCGCCGACACTGTTGTGCTGGGCGTGCTCCAGCAGGTACTGGCTCATTTGTTCCCACTGTTTTTCATCAAGACCTTGCAGCGCCACTTCGCGAACCGGTGCAGTGACAGCCTGCTTATCAGGGGAAGATTGTACAGCCATTTCCGGTGCACCGATGTCCTCAGAACCTTCCCTCGAATCCCAACCCGCACCGGCGCCAAAACCCACGACCAGCGCTACCGCAACCATTGCGACTGCCGGCCAGCGCCAGCGTGCAGCCGGAGAGATGCCTTTTGCCGACGTCCGCTGACGGGGGCTTCCCGAGCGGCCATCGAGTGCCGCCCGAACATGGGCACTGACATCCACGCCTTCCGCAGGCGTATGGCCACTGTGCATCAGATCCCGGACCTGCTGCCACCTCTGCCACTGGTCGCGTACCCGGGTCTGGTCATGATGGGACAACAGCCGGCGTACCGAAAGCTCATCCGCTTCGTCATCCATCATGGCCGACAGGGTTTCTCTGAGACGATCATCCATCGGATGCAACCTCAAGTTGTCTCTGTGTGATTGAGCAATGGGCCAAGATGCCGATCCACGGCATCCCGGGCCCGGAAAATACGGGAACGGACGGTTCCGATCGGGCATTCCAGAATTTTGGCGATGTCCTCGTAACTGAGACCATCGTACTCGCGCAACAGGAAGGCGGAACGCAATTCTTCAGGTAACTCGGAAATGGCCCGGGACAACTCCTCCTGCAACTGCTCACGCTGCAACAGTCGCTCAGGTGAAGCCGGATCCCTCAGC
Source organism: Marinobacter sp. (assembly GCF_046484525.1). GTDB lineage: Bacteria > Pseudomonadota > Gammaproteobacteria > Pseudomonadales > Oleiphilaceae > Marinobacter. Next base: position 52,195 of record NZ_JAWOIS010000030.1, on the reverse strand, counting down.
CGGATACCGTCATCAAAATTTTCGGCATCGGAGACATCGGCACTGGCCTGCGGGCGCCGGCCCCGGGATTCCAGGAAGTTCTTGGCGGTATTGACCGCAATCCGGTAGAGCCAGGTGTAGAAGGCACTGTCCCCCCGGAAGCGGTCGATGGCGCGATAGGCCTTAACGAACGTTTCCTGGGTCAGGTCCATTACTTCCTGGGAATCGTAGACATAACGGCTGATGATCGAGGCGACTCGAGTCTGGTATTTCACCACCAGCAGGTCGAAAGCCGCCCGATCGCCGTTGCGGACCTTGCGTACGAGCTGCAGGTCCGTCTGGCTGTCTGAATGCTCACGTGTCTGATTCTGTTCAGGCGTCATGGACGGTTTGCCGGTTTTCCCTGATGTTGCGGCCAGCTTTTCGGCCGTTGCGAGATTTGCTTGATTCATCACTGCTGTCCGGCGTCCGTTTTTGTCCATTGTGGGCGCACCCTCCACAGGGGCGCGCCGTCAGGCCAAATAGACAGCAGGCGTAAAGTTTAGTTCAATACACGTCCACATTATGGCCCGCGATATCGATCCAATGCCACAGTCCTACGAATACGATGTTCTCATTATCGGCAGTGGTGCTGCCGGTCTTACTGTTGCCCTGAACCTGCCGAAGCACCTTAGCATCGGAGTCATCAGCAAGGCTGACATCAGCAGTGGCGCCACGCTTTGGGCCCAGGGCGGTATTGCCGCAGTGCTGGATGACAAGGATTCAGTCGAGAACCATATACAGGACACCCTGGCGGCGGGTGGCGGTCTCTGCCACGAGGACGCTGTGCGCTTCACTGTGGAGAACAGCAAGGACAGCATCGACTGGCTGATTGAATCCGGGGTGGATTTTACCCGTGAGGATGACAGCGAACACTACCACCTTACCCGAGAAGGCGGACACAGTCATCGGCGTATCATCCACGCCGCCGATGCCACCGGGCATGCGGTATCGACAACCCTGACATCTCAGGCGCAGGCGCGCTCCAACATTCATCTCATGTCGAACCGGGTAGCGGTGGACCTGATCACCAACCGCAAACTGTCGCTGCCCGGTAACCGGTGTGTGGGCGCCTATATACTTAATCTGGAAGACAACCACGTGGAACTCTTCCGGGCCCGGTTCACCGTCATCGCCACCGGGGGTGCCTCGAAGGCCTACCGTTACACCACAAACCCCGATGGCGCCTCGGGGGATGGCATTGCCATGGCCTGGCGCGCCGGATGCCGGGTCGCCAACATGGAGTTCAATCAATTCCACCCAACCTGCCTGTACCACCCGCACGCCAAGTCGTTCCTGATCACCGAGGCGGTTCGTGGCGAGGGAGGGTTGCTGAAGCTGCCCGACGGCACCCGTTTCATGGACCGTTTTGACGAACGGGCCGAGCTGGCACCACGGGACATCGTCGCCCGCGCCATCGACCATGAAATGAAGCGCCTGGGTGTCGACCACGTTTACCTGGACATCAGCCACAAGCCGGCGGATTTTATCAAGCACCACTTCCCGACCATCTATGAGAAATGTCTCGGGTTTGGCATCGATATCACCCGGGAACCGATTCCGGTGGTTCCGGCCGCGCACTATACCTGCGGTGGCATCATCAGCGACGAACGGGCGCGCACCGATGTCAACCAGCTTTATGCCGTCGGCGAAGCCGCCTTCACCGGCCTGCACGGAGCCAACCGCATGGCCAGCAACTCTCTGCTGGAATGCCTGGTATACGGCCGGGCCGCTGCCGCCGACATTGCCCGCCGGGAATCGGATATCCCGCCACCTCCGGACGCCCCGGAGTGGGACGAGAGCCAGGTCCGGGACTCCGATGAGGACGTCGTCATCTCCCATAACTGGGACGAACTGCGCCACTTCATGTGGGACTATGTCGGCATTGTGAGGACCACCAAACGACTCCAGCGCGCCAAGCACCGGGTCGATCTGCTGGACCGGGAAATCAGCGAGTTCTACAGCAACTACCGGGTCTCCAATGATCTGCTGGAGCTGCGCAACCTGGTCACGGTGGCTGACCTTATCATCTGTTCGGCACTGCAGCGCCGGGAAAGCAGGGGACTGCATTACACCCTTGATTACCCGGGACTGCTCAACGAAGCCCGCGATACGGTAGTGGTTCCGACCACCTACCGGACCCAGGCCCCCTGATCCTTCAATTTCCCTGGAAAACTGGCGATACCATTATGTCCGATACAGCAAACGTGCCCGACAACCCCGAATTCAAGCGTCTCTGGTGGCATAGCCGCCGCGGCATGCTGGAACTTGACGTACTCCTGGTGCCTTTCGTGGAAGAGGTCTACCGTGATCTTGATCCCGAAGACCAGGCCCGCTACCAGAAACTGCTCAGCTGCGAGGACACCGATATGTTCGAGTGGTTCATGCAGCGCAGCCGACCGGAAGACCCGGATCTCCAGCGCATCGTCGACATGATCCTGAACCGTGTCCAGCCGGATTGATCTCCGGCTGTACCCCTCAGTCAGCGCTGGTCTGATTGCGACCCTGCCCTGGCTGGCACTACTCACCTTCGCCCTGACCACAGCCGCCGGGACCCGGCCCTGGATGCTGGCCCTCGCCCCGGTGTCGGTCGCCGGTGCGATCCTGCACTATCGCCGCTTTGGCCTGCTTCTCGGAAAACGCCCGGTTACCGGCCTGGCGCTCGAAAACGGGCAGCTGCAGGCGATACTGCCCGGACGGGAGGCCATTCCGGTCCGACCCTGCCGTACCAGCCGGCTCGGGCCGATGCTGACGCTCTTGAAACTTCGCCCGTCAGGCTCCAGATTAGGGGCGTACTACCTCATTCTCCTGGCCCCTGAGCCATGGCCTGGTGGCAACGTCTGTCCGGACCAGTTCCGAAGGTTGCGCCAATGGCTGCGCCTGGGCCAGTCGCAGTCGTCCAACTGATACACGACCCGGAGTTTCCATGACCGACACGGATACCGCTGTTCCCACGTCACCAGAAACCGCCAGCCTGCCGCTACCCGATCAGGGCTACGTCAGACTCGCTGACCGGATCCTGGTACGGGTGTCCGGCCCCGGAACCGACAAATTTCTTCAAGGCCAGTTCAGCCAGAACCTCGAGGAGGTCACCGGTGATCGTGCCCTTCGCGCAGCCGCCAGCAGCCCGAAGGGACGCGCCTATTGCCTGACCCGACTGGCCCGCGATGAGGACAGCGTTATTCTGGACCTCCCGACGGCACTGGCGGAGCAGACTCTGAGCCAGCTGCGGAAATACCTGATGCTGTTCCGGGGCACGACCATGGAAACCCTCGACGACGGCGTAGTCTGGGGCATCCTTGGACAGGAGACGGCACGTGCGGCTGTCGGCCGGGATATTTCCGGACTCCAGGCTCCGGGCGATGCACTCGGAATCGACTCAGGCCTCCTGATCCGGGTTGAATCCGATGATCGTGATATCGAAAGGTACGAACTCTGGCAAACCTCCGGTAACCAGCCGGTTTTCAGAGTCGCCCCACAGTTGTCACAGGCAGACTGGCACGCAACCGAGATTGCAGCTGGTGTTCCGGCCCTTGATGAGGCCGGCTGGGAGGCGTTCGTGCCGCAGATGCTCAACCTTCAACATCTGGGCGGCATCCATTTCAAGAAAGGCTGCTATACCGGTCAGGAGGTCATCGCCCGCATGCATTTCCTCGGGCAGCTGAAAAAAAGCCTGTTCCGGTTCCGCAGTTCCGGCGACGTCACGCCCGGCGCGGATGTCAAAATGGGCGACCGGACCGTTGGCACGGTCGTCAACCGGGTGCCCTTCAGCGATGGCTCAGTGGAATTGCTGGCAGTGATTCGCCACGATGCCGCAGACCAGGCATTATCAGTGGAGGGCAACAGCCTGACCGCCCTGCCCTTGCCCTATGCTGTGCCGGAGCGTGAGCCGGGGGGGTGATCAGGAATCTTCAGCCGGCTGACGCCGGCTTGCGATAGCGGGCAATCAGCTTGGCCCTGGCGGGCAACGACCAGTTGATGGGCGCCTGTCCGTTGCCCTGGAGCCATTCGTTGGCCCGGGAGAAGTGCTTGCAGCCAAAGAATCCCCGATACGCACTAAGGGGTGACGGATGCGGACCCTCCAGCACCAGGTGCCGGTTGCGATTGATGTGCCGGCCCTTTTTCCGGGCGTAACTGCCCCAGAGCAGGAACACCACGCCGTCGCGTTCCCGGTTGACTGTCTCAATCACCCTATCGGTAAAGGTTTCCCAGCCCTTGCCCTGATGGGCACCGGCCTGGCCCTGCACTACCGTCAGAACGCTGTTCAGCAGCAACACCCCGCGCTCGGCCCAGGGCTGAAGGCAGCCATGGTCCGGTGGCTCGATCCCCAGATCATCCCGGATTTCCTTGAAGATATTGACCAGCGAGGGCGGAACCGGCACCTCCGGTCGCACGGAGAAACACAGGCCGTGGGCCTGGCCGGGGCCGTGATAGGGATCCTGGCCGAGGATCACCACTTCCACCTTGTCCAGCGGCGTGCTGTTCAGGGCATTGAAGCAGTGGGTGCTGGGTGGGTAGATCACCTTGCCTGCCTGCTCTTCCGTCGCCAGGAATTCAGCCAGCTGCCGCATGTAGGGCTGGCTGAATTCGCCGGTGAGGTGGTCGTCCCAGCCACGCCCGGGTTTCAGTTGGCTGGCCAGGGTTTGGGCGGGGTGCATGGCCGACTCCTGGGGGATCGCTGGGTTGATTGAAGTTGGGGGCTGAAAATGGGGTCAGATGAAGGCTTTCATCTGGCCCCGTCTTGGAGGCCCTGCCGACGGGTTGAGCTGTTACTCCTGGCCTTCCGCCTGGTGATGCTCGACCTTGTGCTCCGGGCGCATGTGCGGGAACAGGATGACGTCGCGGATGGACGGCGAATCGGTCAGCAGCATGGCCAGGCGGTCAATGCCGATGCCCTCACCGGCGGTGGGGGGCAAACCGTACTCCAGCGCCATGACGTAGTCCTCGTCATAGAACATGGCCTCGTCATCCCCGGCGTCCTTTTCCGCCACCTGGGCGTGGAAACGTTCGGCCTGGTCTTCGGCGTCGTTGAGCTCGGAGAAGCCGTTAGCCAGTTCGCGCCCACCCACGAAGAACTCGAACCGTTCAGTAACGAACGGATCATCGTCCTTGCAGCGTGCCAGCGGCGACACTTCCTTCGGATAATCGGTGATGAACGTCGGTTGCACCAGCAGGTGTTCGGCCGTCGCCTCGAAGATCTCCACCAGCACCTTGCCCAGGCCCCAGGTGTCCTTGAGCTGGATACCGAGCCCATCAGCCACCCGGCGGGCGCTGGATTCATCGCCCAGCTGGCCGGCCTGGATATCCGGGTTGTGCTCCAGAATCGCTTCGACCACGGTCATGCGCTTGAACGGCTGGCCGAAATCGTATTCCACGGTTTCGGTCTCACCATTAGGCAGCTCCCGGGTATTGACCACAGTCGTGGTTCCCAGGACCTCTTTGGTGATCTGCCGCAGCATGTCCTCGGTCAGGTCCATCAGGTCATTGTAATCCGCGTATGCCTGGTAGAACTCCACCATGGTGAACTCGGGATTGTGTCGGGTGGACAGGCCCTCGTTGCGGAAGTTGCGGTTGATCTCGAACACCCGCTCGAAACCACCGACTACCAGGCGCTTGAGGAACAGTTCGGGGGCAATGCGCATGTACATGTCGATGCCCAGGGCGTTGTGGTGGGTCACGAACGGACGTGCCGTGGCGCCGCCGGGGATGACCTGCAGCATCGGGGTTTCCACTTCCATGAAACCACGGGCATTGAAGTAGTTGCGCATGCTGTTGATCAGACGCGTGCGAATCCGGAAGGTCTTGCGGGTTTCCTCGTTGACCATCAGGTCCACATAGCGATGCCGGTAGCGCGCCTCCATGTCGGTCAGGCCCTTGTGCTTCTCCGGAAGCGGTCGCAGGGACTTGGTCAGCAGCACGTACTCATCCATGGTCACGTACAGGTCACCCTTGCCGGACTTGGACAGGGTACCCCGGACACCGATGATGTCGCCCAGATCCCAGTGCTTGGTTTCCTTCTGGACATGCTTGGTGGCATACACCTGGATGCGGCCGGTCATGTCCTGAACCACCTTGAACGCCTTGCGGTCCAGCATCATACGGCCGGCAATGGCGACCTTGATGTCAAGCGTCTCCAGCTCTTCCTTGCTCTTGTCACCGTATTTTTCCTGCAGTTCGGTAGCGGTAGCATCGCGACGGAAGTCATTGGGGAACGGATGACCGTGGCGACGCATGTCGGCCAGTTTGGCGCGGCGCTCGGCAATCAGCTTGTTGTCCTCGTGCTGTGCGGCGTGTTGGGTGTGTTCAGTCATGTTGGCTCACTAGGATTCGGATTGTCCGGTTTAATCGGGTTGGACGAGAATGGCGCCGGTTACAGCGCCATCTTCAGACTGGCTTCGATGAACTTGTCGATATCGCCATCCAGAACCGCCTGGGTGTTGCTGGTTTCCACCTTGGTGCGCAGGTCCTTGATCCGGCTGTCATCGAGGACATAAGAGCGGATCTGGCTGCCCCAGCCGATATCGGCCTTGGCATCCTCCGCCTTCTGCTTCTCGGCATTACGCAACTGCATCTCACGCTCAAAGAGCTTGGCCTTCAGCTGCTTCATGGCCTGGTCTTTGTTCTGGTGCTGGCTTCGGCCAGCCTGACAGGCCACCACGATGCCGGTGGGGTTGTGGGTCAGTCGCACGGCAGACTCGGTCCGGTTTACGTGCTGACCACCGGCACCGGAGGCGCGGTAAACGTCCACACGCAGGTCCGCCGGATTGATCTCGATCTCGAAGCTGTCATCCACTTCCGGAGATACAAACACGGAAGAGAACGAGGTGTGGCGACGGTTGCCGGAATCGAACGGGGACTTGCGGACCAGGCGGTGCACGCCGGTTTCAGTGCGCAGCCAGCCATAGGCATAGTCGCCCTGGATATGGACAGTGGCACTCTTGATGCCGGCCACTTCCCCCTCCTGCAATTCGACAATCTCCGCCTTGAAGCCACGGCGCTCGGCCCAGCGCAGATACATGCGCAGCAGCATGTTGGCCCAGTCCTGGGCTTCGGTGCCACCGGAGCCGGCCTGGATGTCCAGGTAAGCGTTGTTGGCGTCCATCTCGCCGGAGAACATGCGGCGGAACTCCAGCTTCTGCAGCTCGCCATCGAGCGCATCCAGATCAGACTGGATCTCGTCGACGGTGCCTTCATCGTCTTCCTCAACCGCCATCTCCAGCAGGCTTTCGGCATCGCTGAGGCCGGTGGTGAGGTTGTCGATGGTGTGGACGATCAGCTCAAGGTCCGACCGCTCCTTACCCAGCCCCTGGGCCCGCTCCGGGTCGTCCCAGACGCTGGGTTGTTCGAGTTCCCGCTCTACTTCGACCAGACGTTCACTACGCTGATCATAGTCAAAGATACCCCCTCAGCGCTTCAGTGCGCTCGCGAAGCTCTTTGATCTTCGTCACTATGGGATTGATTTCCATGAAACCCTTTCTCGCTTTGGCAAATGGGGTGTAAAACAGAGGCGGAATTCTACCGGAATTCCGAGTATAAATCAGCCGTGGCAGGGAATTGCGACGCTAACGCAGGGGCCTGACCCCGAGCGGGGTCAGACCCCATTTTCATTCACAGGGCTTCAATGTAGTCGACCAGCAACTGCAGATTCGTCCGCCCCCGAAAGGTATTGGCATCCGGCTTGTACACCACTCGCGCCCCCGAGCGGGTGTAATCCGGCACTTCCGGCCCGGTATTGAAGGCGATGCCGTCAATGACCCCACCGCCCTCCGCCGGTTGCAGCACCAGTTTCAGATGGTTTTCCCCGACAATGCGCTGGCTCACCACACGGAATTCACCATCAAACAACGGCTCCGGGAAATGCTGCCCCCAGGGGCCGGCCCGCTTCAGCAGGTAGGCGGTATCCAGGTTCAGTTCATCAGTACCCAGCGGGCCATCGGTGATGATAGCCGCCTCCAGGTCCTCCGGAGTGAGCGCATCGCGCACGGCCTTGTCGAACGCTTCGCTGAAGGCATCCAGGTCTTCCCTGGCAATGGTCATTCCGGCAGCCATGGCGTGGCCCCCGTATTTCTTCAGCAATCCGGGGTGGCGGGCGTCCACCACCGCCAGGGCATCGCGGATGTGCAAGCCGGGGATGGAGCGGGCAGACCCCTTGAGATGCTGGCCATCGTCATCCGGTGCAAAGGCGATGGTGGGCCGGTGCGTCTGCTCACGGATCCGGGCCGCCAGGATGCCGATCACGCCCTGGTGCCAGTCGGGATCGAACAGGGCCAGCCCCCACGGCAGACCTTCGATATCCAGGGACATGGATGCCAGCAACTCCTGGGCCTGACTCTTCATGTCCCGCTCGATGGTGCGGCGCTCCCGGTTGAAGGTGTCCAGTTCCCGGGCTAGGCGCCGGGCTTCGTCCGGATTGTCCGCCAGAAGACAGGCAATACCCACGCTCATGTCGTCCAGACGGCCGGCGGCATTGAGCCGTGGCCCGACGACAAAGCCGAGATCGGTGGAACTGATGTGGGCGTGGTCGCGTCCGGCGACCTCCAGCAGTGCCAGTATGCCCGGCCTCGCTTCACCCTGTCGGATCCGGCGCAGGCCCTGTTCCACGAATATGCGATTGTTGTGATCCAGCGGCACCACATCGGCGACCGTGCCCAGAGCCACCAGATCCAGCAGGCAACCCAGGTTTGGCTCCGGCTGTGGCAGCTTGCCAACCTCCCTCAGGTGCTTGCGCAGGGCGGTGAGCACATAGAACATCACCCCTACCCCGGCAGCGTTCTTGCTCAGGAACGGACAGCCCGGCTGGTTGGGATTGACGATGGCATCTGCGTCCGGCAGCACCTCGCCGGCCAGGTGGTGATCGGTGACCACGACCCGGACCCCCATGTCCCGGGCCGCTTTGACACCTTCGATAGCCGAGATACCGTTGTCCACGGTTACCAGCAGGTCGGGCAACTGCCCTTCTTCTCTCAGGCGATCAATGATTCCGGGTGTCAGGCCGTAACCATCCGCGAACCGGCTGGGCACACGGAAATCGATGGCGCCGAGCCCGAGCATGGACAAACCGAGCATAGCCACCGCAGTACTGGTGGCGCCATCGGCATCGAAATCCCCCAGCACCAGCACCTTCTGCTGCCGGTCGATGGCCTCCGCCAGCAGCTCCACGGCACGGTCAATGCCACGCAACTGAAGGGGTGACGCCAGATGCTTCAGGGTATAACTGAGCTGTTCATCCGAGGTTACGCCACGGGCGGCATAGAGGCGGCGCAGTAGGGGAGGCAGATTTTGCCCCCAGGCCGCTGCGGTGTCCGACCGGGGGCGACGCAGGATTTTTTTCGGGGTCATACCGGATCAGGCGTTTTTCCAGTGTCTGGCAATGAATGCCTGGACACCGGCCACATCGTTGTCGAGCACTGTGTAACGCTCTTCCCGCTCGAACAGGTCGGCCATATGGGCCGGCAGTTCCGGCTTCACACTGACGCCGGATTCGGCAATCGCATCCGGGAACTTGGCCGGGTGCGCCGTACCCAGGGTAATCATCGGCACCGCCGGATCACGGCGGCAGGTGCGTGCCGCATGGACGCCGATGGCGGTGTGCGGATCAAGCAGGTATTCGTTACGCTCATGGATCTCGCGGATGGTGTCACAGGTGGTTTTGTCGTCCACCGCGTCACTGTCGAACAGCTTGCGGGCATGACGCCAGCGGTAATCTTCAATGCTGACCGGGCCCTTGGCGGCATTTTCCAGCAGTTCCTTCACCGCCGCACCATCCCGACCATGCAGATCAAACAGCAGTCGCTCGAAGTTGCTGGACACCATGATATCCATGCTCGGCGACAGGGTATGTTCCAGCTTGTGCTGCTCGTACTTGTTGCCGCTCATGAAGCGATGCAGGATGTCGTTGCGGTTGGTGGCAATCACCAACTGTGAAATGGGCAGCCCCATCTTCTTCGCCAGATAACCGGCGAATATATCGCCGAAATTACCGGTGGGCACCGAGAACGCCATGCTGCGATCCGGACCACCCAGGGCCAGGGACGCCTGGAAGTAATACACGATCTGGGCCATGATCCGCGCCCAGTTGATGGAGTTCACCGCCGCCAGCTGGGTCTTGCCTCCCAGGAAAGACTGGTCGCCGAAGCTCTCCTTCACCATGCGCTGACAATCGTCGAAATTGCCCTTCACCGCGATGTTGTGAATGTTGTCACCCTGTACGGTGGTCATCTGCCGGCGCTGCACCTCGGAGACCCGCTGGTACGGGTGCAGGATGAAGATATCCACGTGCTCGCAACGGCGGCAGCCCTCGATGGCGGCGGAACCGGTATCACCGGACGTTGCGCCCATGATCACCACGTGCTGGTTGCGCTTTTCGAGCACGTAGTCCAGGAGGCGGCCGAGCAGTTGCAGTGCGAAGTCCTTGAACGCCAGTGTCGGGCCCCGGAACAGCTCCAGAACCCATTCGTTGGTGTCCAGCTGGACCAGGGGAGCCACCGCCTGATGGGCAAAACCGGCGTAGGTCTCATTTAGCATCTTGCGAAAATCGTCCGCGGGGATGGCATCGTCCACGAACGGGTGCATGACGTTGAACGCCAGCTCGCTGTAGGACAGCCCACGCCAGCTGCGGATCTCTTCCAGGCTGAAATGCGGAAGGGATTCCGGAACATAGAGCCCGCCATCACTGGCCAAACCCGTCAGAAGGACGTCTTCAAAGCCCAGGGCGGGCGCTTCGCCCCGTGTACTGATGTATCTCACTTTCGTACCTGTCAGTTGAAGTTTTCGGCGCGGATACGGACAACTTTGCCGTCGATATCCGACAGCGATTCCATTTCCTCGATCGCCAGGTTCATCTGGCGCTCCTGGACAGTGTGCGTCAGGATGATGACCGGAATCCGGCCGTCCTTGAACTCCGATTCCTTCTGCATGATGGACTCGATGTTGATGCCATGCTCGCTCAGGATGGACGCAATCTTGGCCAGCACACCCGGATGATCAAACGCCTGGATGCGCAGGTAGTAGGCGGACTGGATATCCTCCATGGGAAGGACACCAAGGTCTTCCATGGCCTCCGGACGAAAGCCGAGATACGGAACCCGAAGGGGGCTTTCAATGGATACCGCACGTGCCACATCGACAATATCGGCGATCACAGCCGAAGCGGTTGCCTCATCACCGGCGCCCGGGCCGTAGTACATGGTCTGGCCGACGGCATCGCCATCCACCAGTACAGCATTCAGAACGCCATCCACCTGGGCAATCAGGTGACTGCGGGGAACCAGTGTGGGGTGGACCCGAAGCTCGATTCCGTCTTCACGGCGCCGGGCAATACCCAGGTGCTTGACGCGGTAGCCCAGCAGCTCGGCGTGGGCAATATCGTACGGGGTGATGGAGGAGATCCCCTCCGTGTAGGCTTTCTCGAACTGCAGAGGTACGCCAAACCCGGAGGAAGCCAGGATCGTCAGCTTGTGGGCGGCATCAATGCCTTCCACATCGAACGTCGGATCCGCTTCAGCATACCCCAGATCCTGGGCTTCCTTGAGTACTTCACCGAACTCACGGCCGGCGCGCATCTCCGTCAGGATGTAGTTACCGGTGCCGTTGATGATACCTGCGATCCAGTCGATCCGGTTCGCGGCCATACCTTCACGTACCGCCTTGATCACCGGAATACCACCGGCGACACCGGCTTCGTAGGCAACCACGACACCAGCCTTTTCCGCCGCCTCGAAAATCTCGTTGCCATGTACTGCAATCAGAGCCTTGTTGGCTGTCACCACATGCTTGCCGTTACGGATGGCTGCGAGAACCAGCTCCTTGGCGGTGTCATAGCCACCGATCAACTCGACCACAATATCGATCGCCGGGTCATTCACGACGTCAAAAATGTCGGTGGTGAACGGCACATCCCCCAGAGCCAGGTCGTCGCGACTGCGACGGCTGGCCACCCGGGTAATTCGGATATTGCAACCGGCACGACCCGCAATAAGCGCGGCGTTACGGGTCAAAACATTGAATGTACCGCCGCCAACGGTTCCCAGTCCGCAGATTCCGACACTGACGTCTTTCAAACTCTCACCTCTGATCCCGAAGGGGTGCTGATGGATTGCAATGAAGTGGCATAGTATACCGATTCAGGGGCCGCTGAATAAGCCCTGAATCGGTCGGGGTGCATTCAAAATCCAGGGCCGGAACGGCTGCCCGGCCCGAAAGCTCACAGGAGGCCGAGGCCCTTGGCCAGGTTGTCGGCCGGCACGTAACCGCGCACCATGTTGCCGTCTTCAAGCAGAATAGCCGGCGTACCGGTCACCCCGACACGCCCACCGAGGCGATACTGCTCAAGCACTGGGTTGTCGCAGCTGGTCGATTCAACCGGCTTGCCGGATTTGGCGGCACTCATGGCAGCCTGCTGATCCTCCGCGCACCATACCGAAATATACTTCTTGAAAGAGGGCGTTCCGGGACCGGAGCGCGGGAAAGCATAGTAATTGACGGTAATGCCATAGTCGTTGAGCTGGGGCACTTCATCGTGCAGCTTGCGGCAGTAAGGGCAATCGATGTCGGTAAACACATTGATTACCGCCTTCTCGTCACCGCTGGCCGGGAAAGTGATCAGGCCCTCGGAGCCATACTCATCCATCGCCGCCAGGCGCTGACCAGCCCGGCCTTGCTCTGTCACATTGGCGATACCGTTAGCGGTAATTTTCAGCAGGTCGCCAGTCAGAAGGTACCGGCCATCTTCGGTGGTGTAGATAGTCTCACCATTATTGATTTGCACCTCGTACAGACCTTCGGCCTCGGACTCGCGAGCAGAGGATACCTTGAGTCCCGGCACAGCTTCAGCCAGGCGCTCGGCAATACGATCCTCGACCTCACCCGCTGTTGCGGTTGCAACAAACAGACTCGCGACCAGTCCGGCCGCAACCCCCAGTGACTTGATACTCTTGGTGATGAACATAAACGATTCCAATCTGATAGCGTTAGGTCCGCATGCCATTGACGGACCGGGTTGACCCTCATTGCGACAAAGGGCCGGTACAAAAGTTCAGCGAGGATAACACATACCCGGGCCTCGCCAGGGCTCAGCCTCGGGGGTGATGCTCCCGGTGCATGGCGTGCAGGCGCTGGCGCGCAACATGGGTGTAAATCTGGGTCGTGGACAGGTCCGAGTGCCCCAGCAGCATCTGCACCACCCGGAGATCCGCACCATGGTTCAGCAGGTGGGTGGCAAAAGCATGGCGCAGGGTGTGGGGAGACAGGTGCTTGTGGATACCGGCGCGCACGGCGTAGTGACGGATCCGGTGCCAGAAGGTTTGCCGGGTCATGGCAGCGGCCCGATTACCCGGAAACAAGGCATCACAGGGTCGCCTCTTGAGCAGTTCGGCACGGCCTTCCCGCATGTACCGGAGCAACCAGTCCACCGCCTCTTCCCCCAGGGGAACCAGCCGTTCCTTGTCGCCCTTGCCGGTGATCCGGATCACGCCCTGACGGACATTGACCTGATCCACCCGTAACCCGGTCAGCTCCGACACCCGCAAACCGCAGCCGTAAAGGATCTCAAGCATGGCCTTGTCACGGAGCTCCAGCGGAATTGAAATATCCGGCGCCGACAGCAGGGCCTCAACCTCTTCCTCCGTCAGCGAATCCGGTAACCGGCGCGGCAGTCTGGGACTGTCGATCCTCAGGGTCGGATCCTCTGGAATCAACCCCTCCCGCATCAGGAAACGGTAGAAGCGTCGCACCCCGGACAGGCGACGTGCTGCGGTGGAGGTCTTGACTCCGTCAGCCAGGCCACGGGCCATCCAGGCCAACAGGTCCGTGCGCCTGGCAGCCACGAGCAGCGGGGCGCCCGGCTGCTGCTCCAGCCATTGCGCCAGGCGCGCAAGATCCCCCCGATAGGCTTCACGGGTTTTCTCTCCCAGGCCATCTTCAAGCCAGAGCGCGTCGGTAAACCGACGGATGATAGCGTCGTCGTCAGGTCTCACGGTACCGGTTCCCGGGCACAAAAAAGGCAGCCCCTTGAGGCTGCCTTTTTAACTGGCCCTCTGACGATTCCTCAATCAGCCCAGCTTTTCCTTGATGCGAGCCGCCTTGCCAGACAGGTCACGCAGGTAGTACAGCTTGGCCTGACGTACGTCACCACGACGTTTCACGCTGATGCTGTCGATCAGCTTGGAGTAAGTCTGGAAAGTACGCTCTACACCAACACCGTAGGAAATCTTGCGCACGGTGAAGGAGGAGTTCATGCCACGGTTGCGCTTGCCGATGACCACGCCTTCGAACGCCTGCAGACGCTCACGGTTACCCTCGGTTACGCGAACCTGAACGACCACGGTGTCACCCGGCGCGAACGCAGGGATTTCCTTGGTCATCTGTTCTGCTTCAATTTGACTGATGATGTTGTTCTTGCCGCTCATCGTAATGCTCCTGATACCCAATCTCTCAATGCCCTGATCACTCAGAGACACCCGGTTTTTTCAAAATTTCTTCCAGCAGCTCACGCTCTTCGTCCGTAAGCACCCGCTTTTCCAGCAGGTCGGGGCGTCGCTCCCGGGTTCGCCTTAACGACTCCTTGAGCCGCCAACGCCGGATCTGCTCGTGGTGACCGCCCAAAAGAACTTCCGGCACCGCCTGACCTTCGTAAACTTCGGGCCGGGTGTAGTGCGGACAATCCAGCAATCCGTCGGCAAAGGAATCCTGCTCTGCCGACTGCGCATGACCCAGCGCTCCGGGGATGAGGCGTGTCACCGCATCAACGACGACCATGGCCGCCAGTTCGCCACCGGAAAGAACAAAATCACCCAGTGACACTTCCCGATCGACTTCTGTCGAGATCAGGCGCTCATCAACACCCTCGTATCGCCCCGAAACCAGGATCAGCTGCTGCGCCTCCGCAAGGGATTCAACAACAGACTGAGTCAGGGTTTCTCCCTGGGGCGACAGGTAAACCACACAGGCTTTACCGGGCGCCGCCTTCCGCGCCGCATGGATGGCATCCCGCAGCGGCTGTATTTTCATCAGCATGCCGGGACCGCCACCGTATGGCCGGTCGTCTACCGTGCGGTGACGATCATGGGTGAAATCCCGGGGATTCCAGCTCTCAAAGGTCAGCAGACCTTCCCGAACCGCCCTTCCGGTTATCCCGTAATCCGTAACCGCACGAAACATTTCCGGGAACAGACTGACAGCGCCAATCCACACCCGTCAGAACTCCAGATCCCAGTCAACAACCAGCCGGTTGCCAGCCAGATCCACTTCCCGGACGACCTGATCCGGCAGATAGGGAATCAGCCGCTCGCGCTGGTCTGCCGAGTCCCGGGTGGCACGCACCACAAGGACATCGTTGGACCCTGTTTCCATCAGGTGATGAACCTTACCCAGGCTCAACCCCTCAACCGTAAACACTTCCAGGCCTTCAAGCTGATACCAGTAGTATTCGCCACTGGGCAACTCCGGCAACTCCGCCGTCGGGACCAGGATTTCCGCGCCACTGTATGTGCGCGCAACTTCACGGTCATCAATACCTTTAAGCCTGACGACGATCCCCTGCCCCTGGCGGCGACCCTCCTCAAGCCTGGCCGGAATCCTCTTGCCGTCCAGGACCAGCGTCCAGTCCCGGTAGTTGAGGATCCCTTCCCTGGGGTCGGCGTAGGAATAAACCTTGAGCCATCCCTTGACCCCAAACACCGAGGTAATCCGGCCGATCACAGTTTCCTGCGAATTCTGTGTCATGCCATAAACCCCGGCTTCAGTACTGTCTTACTCAGCAGCCTTCAGCAGCTGGGCAACGCGCTCGCTGGTCTGTGCGCCCTGACCGAGCCAGAACTCGACTCGATCACGATCAACACGCAGACGCTCTTCCTGGCCGCGTGCGACCGGGTTGAAGAAACCAACTCGCTCAATAAAACGACCGTCGCGGGATTTGCGGCTGTCGGTGACTGTCAGATGGTAGAACGGGCGCTTCTTGGAGCCGCCACGAGCCAAACGGATTGTTACCATTTAACCAATATCCTGTTCTGTTGTACGAACTTTGTACGATTCACGCCTGCTGAACACCAGCTGACGCGAAGACCCATACTCGAAAGGGGCGCTATTCTATGCTAAAAAAGCGCCAAAGAAAACAGGGAAACCCGCTGTTTCCCTGTTTTCCATGTAAGGCTTTTTACATACGGCCAAACGGGGGCATTCCGCCACCGCCGCCGGGCGGCATCATGCCACCCATGCCACGCATCATGTTGGCCATTCCGCCTTTCTTACCAAACTTTTTCATCATCTTCGACATCTGCTTGTGCTGCTTGAGCAGACGGTTCACATCCTGGATCTGCGTACCCGAGCCCGCCGCAATCCGACGCTTGCGGGAGTTGTTGATGACATCCGGGTAGCGGCGCTCCTTCCGCGTCATCGAGCAGATGATCGCCTCCATCTGGCCCAGCGACTTGTCATTGACCTGCTGCTGGGCCATCTGGGCCACCTGCCCCATACCCGGCAGCTTGTCGAGCAGACCGCCGATGCCGCCCATGCTCTTCATCTGCTGCAGCTGATCCCGGAAATCCTCGAGATCAAACCCTTTGCCCTTCTTGATCTTCTTGGTCAGCTTCTGGGCCTTCTTCTGGTCCAGCTTGCGTTCGGCCTCTTCAATTAGCGACAGCACATCGCCCATACCGAGAATCCGGGAGGCCACCCGATCCGGATAGAACGGTTCCAGGGCATCGGATTTCTCACCGACACCGAGGAACTTGATCGGCTTGCCGGTAATATGGCGGACCGACAGGGCAGCACCACCCCGGGCATCACCATCGGTCTTGGTCAGTACGACACCGGTCAGCGGCAAGGCATCGTTGAAAGCCTTGGCGGTGTTGGCGGCATCCTGACCGGTCATGGAGTCGACCACAAACAGGGTCTCGACCGGCTTGACCGCGCGATGCAGGCGACCGATCTCGTCCATCATCTGATCATCAACGTGCAGACGACCGGCGGTATCGAGAATGACTACATCTATATGCTTCTTGCGCGCCGCGCCGATGGCACCCTCGGCAATATCCACCGGATCCTGGTCCGCAGTGCTTGGAAAGAACTCGACACCCACCTCGCCGGCCAGGGTCTCCAGCTGCTTGATCGCGGCCGGACGATAGATATCGGCACTGACCACCATCACGGATTTTTTATGGCGCTCTTTAAGGAAGCGGGAGAGTTTGGCCACCGTTGTGGTCTTACCCGCACCCTGCAAGCCCGCCATCATGATCACGGCAGGCGGCTGAACCGAGAGGTTGAGGGACTCGTTGCCCTCGCCCATCACCCGTTCGAGTTCCTGCTGGACAACCTTGACGAAGACCTGACCCGGGGTCAGGCTGCGCTGGACTTCCTGACCAACCGCCCGCTTGCGCACTCCCTCCACGAAGTCCTTGACCACTGGGAGAGCAACGTCCGCCTCGAGCAAGGCCATGCGCACTTCGCGCAGGGTATCCTTGATATTGTCATCGGTCAGTCGCGCCTGACCGGTAATTTTGCGCAAACTGCCGGAAAGCCGGTCCTGGAGATTTTCAAACATGCGTCTCTTCCGTACCCCGGAAATAAAATGTATACCGAATCAAGGAGCCAGACGTGCCTCCTTGATTCCTGTTGCATAATCGCGACATTATAACCAGACTATCGCCCTGAAACGACCAACCCGGTCAAATCGGCTGACGACCAGCCGTTTATCCAGCCAGCAAAGCAGTAATAAGGAAGTCATGGGAACGCTGATTCTCGCGGTCACCTCTCTCTTTTTATACAGCGTTGGTACCGCGCTGCAGGCGCTCCATTTTCGTGGTCGGGTGCAAAGCAACCTCACCATCACCACTCTTGTCGGGATGCTGGCCCTTACCAGCCATGGTTTGCTGATTGCCCAGACGGTACACCAGGACGGCGGCTTTGACCTCAGCTTCTTCAAAAGCTCACTGCTGATTTCCTGGCTGATTGCCTTCCTTTTATTGGGACTGAATCTGAGAAAACCAGTCCAGAACCTGTTCCTCGGAGTGTACCCGCTCGCCGCGTTAACCATTATCATGGCCCTTATCACCCACACTCCTTCCCGGCTGGTTTCCGAAAACAGCTACGGCATGCTCTCGCACATCGCATTATCCGTGACAGCCTACAGCCTGTTTACGCTGGCCGCCATCCAGGCCATCCTGCTGTACTTCCAGAACCGCCAGCTCAAACACAATTACAACAGCCTTCTGATTCGCAACCTGCCGCCCCTGCAAACCATGGAGTCACTGTTGTTCGAGATGGTCTGGGCCGGAGTCGTGCTGCTGGTTCTGGCGATTGTTACCGGCGCACTGTTCATCGAGGACCTCTTTGCCCAGGACCTCGCCCACAAGACGGTATTTTCCCTTCTGTCACTGCTGGTCTTCGTGGCTCTGCTGATCGGCCGGTACACCCAGGGTTGGCGGGGCATGACTGCCAGCCGCTGGACACTGGCCGGCTGCATTCTCCTGATGTTGGCTTTCTATGGCAGCAAATTCGTCCTTGAACTGGTGTTCCACCGCGGGGGTTGAAAGGCCAGCCGGCTCCATCCGCTTGACACCTGACCGGAACAAAACCTATTTTCCCAACTTGTCAGTAAAATAAGGACTTTTTCCTTTGAACGAAACATCGCTTTCCGCGCTGTTTATCCTCCTTGTTGCCCTCATCTGCCTGTCGGCCTTCTTCTCGAGCTCCGAGACCGGCATGATGTCGCTGAACCGGTACCGCCTGAAGCACATGGCGAAGACCGGCCACAAAGGCGCCAGACGCGCTCAGGGCCTGCTCCAGCGAACCGACCAGTTGATCGGCGTCATCCTCATCGGCAACAACTTCGTTAACATACTGGCGTCCTCCATCGCCACGGTTATTGCCATCCGGATCTGGGGGGATGCGGGTATTGCCATAGCGACCCTGCTGCTGACCATCGTCATCCTTATTTTTGCCGAGGTGACCCCGAAAACCCTGGCCGCCCTGTTCCCCGAAAAAATCGCTTTTCCGGCCAGCTACGTGCTTGGCCCGTTGCTGAAGCTGCTCTATCCCATTGTCTGGGCCGTCAACCTATTCACCGGCCTGATCCTCACGCTGCTCAAAGTATCTCCGGAGGACGCCGCCTCCGAACATCTCAGCCGTGAAGAACTCAGAACCCTCGTCAACGAGGCCGGCGCCCTGATCCCGGCCAAGCACAAGGACATGCTGGTCAGCATCCTAGATCTGGAAAAGGTAACCGTGAACGACATCATGGTACCCCGGAATGAAGTGGTCGGTGTCGACCTGGACGATGATACCGACACCATCCTCCGGCAGCTCAGAAGCAGCCAGCATACCCGGCTGCCGGTCTTCAAAGGAGACATCAACAACATTCAGGGCATCCTGCACCTGCGCAGCGCTTCCAAGCTGGTACAGCAGGACGAGATCAACAAGGCGATGATCATGCAGCTTTGCCAGGAGCCCTACTTCATCCCCGAGAGTACGCCGCTGAACACGCAACTGATCAACTTTCAGACAGGCAAGCGCCGCTTCGGTATCGTCGTCGACGAATACGGGGATGTGCTCGGTCTGGCAACACTGGAAGACATCCTTGAGGAAATCGTCGGGGAATTCACCACCGACTATGCCGCCACCAGCCCGGACATCATTCCCCAGGACGATGGCACCTTTATTATCGATGGTACGACAGCGATCCGGACAATCAACAAGACTCTGGGCTGGAAACTGCCCACGGACGGGCCGAAAACCCTCAATGGCCTGATCACTGAAACCCTCGAAAACATCCCCGACACCAACGTGTGCCTGAAAGTGGATGGCCACCGGGTGGAAGTGCTCCAGATCAAGGACAACGTGGTCAAAGCGGCTATCGTGCACCCCCGCAAGCGGAAGAAGCGCTCGCTGCACCTCGGCAGTCGCTGATTTTTTTGACAAGGCTCTCAGGATGACGTTTATTCATGTTAATCTACGGCGAATTGCGGTAAATTTAATCAATAACGAGAACACATGGAGTTCCAGCTCGGTCATGTATCCGGTTAAGGCGTAGACAGGAGAAGGCCATGAATAAGCAGTCCGGCATACATTACCTCCGCGACCCCAAGCAAGCAGCCAGCAGCAAACCGGTTCCTGCAGAGGTTACGCGTATTCGTGACACGGTGGTCGCCGGACTGGGCGATCTGCTGCAGGGAGCCTTTGACGCCGTCGACGACTCCCTGTTCGAACTGGCCAACAACGCCCGCAGTAACAACGAGCAGAATCGCTACTTCGAGGCGATGCGGGAAATCCGCATCAAACGCAAGGGCGTGGAGCGCCAGTTCCAGAATTCTGTCGCCGGATTGTTTGCCCATCCCCCTCGCGCCGGCCAGACCCAGGGGGAAACCCCTGCTTACAGTACCAGTGCCGATACGCTGTCGCTGGTCGGTGATGAGGACCTGGAAGAGCAGGTTGCACTCAACGCCATGATCGGCAAGGCCAAGGCTCACTTCCAGGGGCCACTCCTTCAGCTTCAAGCCCGCTTCAGCCAGGTCTACCCCGATGCCAGCGATGAATCACCGGTCAACCCGATGGCTCCGGAACACCTTTGCGGCGCCTTCACCGATGCCATCCAGGCACTGGAAATCCAGATCCGGGAACGACTGATCCTGCTCAAGCAGTTCGACCGCTACGTGGTTTCAAACCTGGGCATGCTCCTGGACGAAGCCAACCGCATCCTGATCCAGGCCGGCGTCATTCCTAATTTCCGCTACCAAGGGAAATCCGGCCAACAGGTCGATAAAAAAGCCACCCAGGCGTCAACCTCGACCTCCCAGGCGACAGCAGAAAGCTCCAGCACAACCGGTGCAGCGGCATCGGGAGAGGCCAGCCCCGTTTTCGAGCAGATCCGGCAGATGCTGGCCATGCAACGGGCAAACGCCGGCATTCCTCCCCGTTCTTCCGATACGCAGATCCGGGTTGTCGGCCACGCTGAGCTGACCAGTCTTCTGAGTGCCGTGCCGCTTGCCGATTCCTATTCACCGGATCGCGACCTGAGCGAGGGCGAACCGGTTATCGTGGACCTCCGCGCCATCGTCGAGCAACTGCTGGCCAGGACGGAACCGAAGGACGGCCGCAAGCCCGCCCTTAACGAGGTAGACGAGGATCTCATCAACCTCGTTTCGATGCTGTTCGAATTCATTCTGGACGACTACAACCTTTCCGCACCGGTCCAGGTGCTGATCAGTCGCCTGCAGATTCCGATCCTGAAAGTGGTTATCCGGGACAAATCATTCTTCAGCCAGGCGTCCCACCCGGCCAGGAAATTGCTCAACTCGCTGGCTCGGGCCGGCATTGGCTGGAGCAAGAGCGACGAAAAGGCCAAGGACAAGCTCTACAACCAGATCCACGAGACAGTCCAGAGAATTCTCAATGAATTTGACGGTAATATAAGCCTGTTCGACACCCTGAACCGGGAGTTTGAACAATTCCTCGAACGGGAGAACCGCAAGGCGTCCCTGGTCGAGCAGCGCACCCGGGAGTCCGAGCGCGGACGGATCAAATCCCAGCAGGCACAACAGACCGTAGATACCATCCTCAGGAAAAAGCTCGCCAAGCACCGACTGCCGGAAGTCGTGCGCGATCTCCTCGTCCAGGGCTGGAGCCGCTTCATGTTCCTGGCTTACCTGCGGGATGATGTGGAACACCGCTGGCAGGAGTCCGTCAAGGTGGTCGACGACCTGATCTGGTGCCTGCACCCCCATAACGGGGATGACGAACGCGACCAGTGGGTCCGGGTTGTGCCCGGCCTGCTCAAGACTCTGCGTGCCGGCCTAGATGAAGTTTCCTACAACTCGTCGCGACTGGACGAAACCATGGGCCAGCTCAAACACGAACTGGCGGAGGCTTTCCGCACCAATACGGCAGTGGAGGTCATGCAGGAATCTTCCGAGACAACGGGGGAAAACGGGGAAGAAGACGAACTGCCCGGCACCCAGAAGAGCGCAGTGGAACGCCAGCAGGAGCTGGAGGATGCCGCCATCGCGGAATTCGTCACCCAGATCGACAGCATCGAAATCGGTGACTGGGTGGAGTTCCGCCTGGTCAACGGCGCCAGCTTCCGCTGCAAACTCTCGGCCATTATCGAAGAGGCGGATTCGTTCGTCTTCGTGAACCGCATGGGCCTCAAGGTGATCGAGAAGACCCGTCTGGAACTGGCCCACGAGATGCGTCGCGGCCGACTCACCCTGCTGGAACAGGGTGCCCTGATTGACCGGGCACTCGATGCCGTTGTCGGTTCCCTGCGGAGCAAGACCGCCTGACGTCAATGTCAGTGCGAGACCATTCGACAAAAGGGCTACCGGACGGCTACCGGATAGCCTTGGCGCTGTCCATTGCAGTCCTCCTGCACACACTGTTACTTTCCGGGCTCCCGTTCGCGCAACCGGATGCCTCGGAACGCCATCACCGCCTGACGCTTGAGCTGCTGACTCCCGGCTCGACCCAAGCCACGCCGAGCCCGTCGGCGACAAAAGCCGACGCGCAACCCCATGAGCGAAATCCCCGATTCGAAATATCCGAGCTTGCCGCCGGAATACCTTCCGCGCCCACCCCGGTCACCTCGACATCGTCGCCCCGGACTGTCGCCGAACCTTCACAGGGGGAAAACCCACCGGCGTCCGACAAGGCCAGACCCGAACCGGTCAAGCACAACGCCAACCCATCAAAGCCTGCCAGTGTCGCCAGCCAGGCAGGCGAACCCACCCAGACCAGGGAAGAAGCCGAGACCGCGGAGCTGACCCGAATCACCCGATCGCCCACCCAGAAGGATCCCTACCTGATCCGGCTCGCGGCTCATCTGGCCAAGGAACTGGAACGACTTCGGGTACCGGCCGTAGGCCAACTGACAGACACCGCGAGAATGGAAATTGAGCTGCAGCTGATGAGGAATGGAGCCCTGACCCGGGTCAGAGTGGTGAAATCAACGGGGATTCAGACGGTGGACGAAGCAGCCTACCGGGCGGCCCTTGCGGCAAGCCCCTACCCGGAACCGCCTGCGGACATTGAAACAGGGGACCGCTTCGAGGTGGAACTGGTGTTCTCCCCGAAGCGCCTGTAAGTCCTCGGGCGGAAATCAGGCCTCGGCTTGCTTGGCCGCTTCCTTAACCATTTTGGACAGCTCACCGCTTTCGGACATCTCCAGAATGACGTCACAACCACCCACCAGCTCGCCGTTGATATAGAGCTGTGGATACGTGGGCCAGCTGGAGTAGACCTTCAGCGCTTCACGCAGTTCCTGGTTGTCCAGGATGTTGACGAATGCGAAACGCTCACCACAGGCCATCAGTGCCTGCACGGTCTTGGCGGAGAAACCGCATTGTGGAGCCTGTGGGGTGCCCTTCATATACAGAATGATCGGGTTTTCTTCGAGCTGGCTCTTGATGGTTTCATTGATGTCCATGAACATTCACCTCTGATTGAGAACGGAACTGCCCTCGGGCAATCTGCTGCGCTTATTGTACACATGTCCGGGACCGGCCACCAAACACCCGGAAGGGGTAGACAGCGTTGTCATCCCTCCCCCGAAGGGCTAGACTTGATGCCCCGTTTTTTCCGGCACAGCTTTCCACAAACCAGACATCAGGAATCCCGCGAGTCGCGGCTTCATTGAGGTAAGGGCCATTTCATGGCGGCACGACATTTTCTCACACTGAATGACATGTCCACCGGCGAGCTAGAGCAGCTGCTGGACCATGCAAGCAAGCTTCGTAACGAGTGGCGGCAGGGCAAGGTGCGCGATTCTCTGAAAAATCGCGTGTTGGCCATGATCTTCGAGAAGTCCTCCACCCGCACTCGAGTGTCGTTTGAAGCCGGCATGACCCAGCTTGGCGGTTCAGCCCTGTTCTTGTCTCCCCGGGACACCCAGCTCGGGCGTGGCGAACCGATCGAGGACTCTGCAATCGTCATCTCCAGCATGGTCGACGCAGTGATGATCCGCACCTTTGCCCATAAAACCGTCGAGCACTTTGCGGCAGCATCCCGGGCCCCGGTGATCAATGCCCTGACCGATGATTTCCATCCCTGCCAGTTGCTGGCTGACATGCAGACCTACCGCGAGTACCGCGGCAGTATTCGCGGCGCAACCGTGGCCTGGATCGGCGATGGCAACAACATGTGCCATTCCTACATCAACGCCGCCACCCGCTTCGACTTCCACCTGAATGTGGCCTGCCCGGAGGGCTACGAGCCCAACGAAACCCTGATGAAAAAGCACGGGGACCGTGTCACCGTCGTCCGGGATCCGGCCGAAGCCGCCAGAGGTGCCAACCTGCTGGTTACCGACGTCTGGGCCTCCATGGGCCAGGAAGATGAGCAGAAAGCACGGGAGAAGGCATTCCGGGACTACCAGATCAACCCCGGACTGATGGCCGTGGCGGACAAGGATGCCCTGTTCATGCATTGCCTGCCGGCCCATCGCGGCGAGGAGATTTCCGCCGACATGATGGAACATCCCGGGTCAGTGGTCTGGGACGAGGCTGAAAACCGCCTGCATGCCCAGAAGGCTCTGCTCGAGTTCCTTATTCTCAACCGTTTGGACTGATCTATGGGCGTGCCCGCTTCCCCCATCGGGGACTGGTTACTTGAAGTCAACAACCTTTCCTGCGGCTACGGCGCTGACTCCGTGGTCAAGGGCGTCAATTTCGCGCTCAGCCATGGCGATATCGGCTGCCTGCTTGGCCCCAGCGGCTGTGGCAAGAGTACCATCCTGCGGGCACTGGCCGGCTTCCTGCCCCTGAACAGCGGCGAGATTCGTCTGGAATCGCAGACCATCAGCCTTCCCGGTCGCACACTGGCACCGGAGAAGCGCCGGATTGGCATGGTGTTCCAGGACTACGCCCTGTTTCCCCACCTGAGCATCGCGGACAACGTGGGTTTTGGCCTGAAGGACATGGGCAAGGCGGAACGACGCCAGAAAGTCATGGAACTTCTGGAAGTGGTGCATCTGCAGGATCTGGCAAACAGCTACCCCCACGAGCTCTCGGGCGGTCAGCAGCAACGGGTAGCCCTGGCCAGGGCACTGGCACCAGAGCCGACCCTGATCTTGCTGGATGAGCCCTTTTCCAACCTGGATGCGGACCTACGCCGGCGCCTGAGCCTGGATGTACGCGAGATCCTCAAGACCCTCGGCATCAGTGCCATCCTGGTGACCCATGACCAACAGGAAGCCTTTGCCATGTGTGATCAGGTCGCGGTACTGAAAGGTGGCGAACTGCTCCAGTGGGATGTGCCCTACAACCTCTACCACGAGCCGGCGAACCGGTTTGTGGCCAGTTTCGTCGGCCAGGGCGGGTTCATACCGGGCAAGGCCCTCGGGCCCGACACCATCGAGTCGGAGCTGGGTACCATTCACGGCAACCGGGCCTATAAGTGGGAACCGGGCACCCTGGTGGACGTGCTGATCCGGCCTGACGACATCGTCTACGACGAAGCCTCGGACCTGCGCCCGAAAGTGGTGGAGAAGACCTTTGCCGGCACCTCGACCCTGTACCGCTTTCGCTGCTCCGAAGAGACCGAGTTCGAAGCCCTGTTCCGGAGCCATCTGGACTTTCACCTGGGTGAGCAGGTACCGGTCCGGGTCGAGGCCGACCACCTGATTGCCTTCGAGCGCACAGGCTGAGGGTTCTCAGCGGTTACACACCCGGTCAACCGCATCCAGCCAGCCAGCGTAAAGGGACTCCCGCAGTGACGACCTCATGTCGGGACGGAACTGTCGCTCGCACTCCCAGAGACGGGAAATCTCCTGCAGACTGCTGTAGACGCCAGTCTGCAGACCGGCCAGATAAGCGGCTCCAAGTGCCGTTGTTTCGGTAATCCGGGGCCGGTCTACCGTGACATTGAGAATGTCGGCCAGGAACTGCATGACCCAGTCGTTCACCGCCATGCCCCCATCCACCCGCAGGGATTCCAGGTGTGCGCCGTCATTCTGAATGGCCCGCACCAAATCCTTGGTCTGGTAGCACACAGACTGCAATCCCGCTGTCACGATCTCCCCGATGCCGGTATCACGGGTCAGTCCCATAATTGCCCCGCGGGCATGGGGGTCCCAGTGGGGGGCGCCCAGGCCCGTGAACGCCGGAATCAGATAAACTGCGTTCTCCACGCCCACACTCTCGGCATGGGCCAGGGATTCTCCGGCATGACGAATCAGGCCGAGACCGTCCCGCAACCACTGCATTGCGGCCCCGGCCACAAAAATACTGCCCTCCACCGCATATGTCGGCTTACCGTCGAGCCGGTACGACATGGTGGTCAATAGCCGGTTCTCGGACCGCAGCGCCCTGTCCCCGGTATTCAGCATCAGGAAGCAACCCGTACCGTAGGTGCTCTTGGCCATCCCGGGCTCGAAACAGGCCTGGCCAATCAAGGCGGCATGCTGGTCGCCGGCAATGCCCGCTACCTGAAGCTCGGCGCCCAGCCATTCCCTATCAGTTGTGCCGAAGTCCGCAGCGCAGTCCAGCACCTCTGGCAGCAGTTGACGGGGCACGCGGAACAGGTCCAGCAGGGTGTCGTCCCAGCTCTGGGTGTGAATATTGAACAGGGCGGTGCGGCAGGCATTGGTGGCATCGGTGTAATGGGAGCGGCCCCCGGTCAGGTTCCAGAGCAGCCAGCTGTCCACCGTCCCGAAGGCAAGTTCGCCAGCTTCCGCCCGCTGCCGGGCCCCCTCGACATGATCGAGGATCCAGGAGATCTTGGTGGCGGAAAAGTAGGGGTCAATCACCAGGCCTGTCCGCTCCACTACCACATTCTCAAAGCCATCCTCCTTGAGCCTGGTGCACCAGGAGGCAGTCCGGCGATCCTGCCAGACAATGGCGTGGTGGATGGGCTTTCCGGTCGCCCGTTCCCAGATAATCGTAGTCTCGCGCTGGTTGGTGATCCCGATGCCTACAACCTCTGTCGCGTTGATCCCTGCCTTTTCCACGGCGGCGCGGCAGACCGCGAGAGTGCTTTCCCAGATTTCAAGCGCGTCGTGCTCGACCCAGCCGTCACGGGGAAAGTACTGGTGGAACTCCTGCTGGGCCACGCCCACGATGGTGCCGGATGAGTCAAAGACAATAGCGCGCGAACTGGTGGTTCCCTGGTCAATCGCAAGCAGGTATCGGGTCATGGCAAGTCTCCTTTGTTTTCCGCAAGTCTAACAGCAGAAACCATTGAAGGAGAGGCGCGGGAACCGGAAACGGGAGGAAGGACATAAAAAAAGGGCCGGAAAAACCGGCCCTTAAATGACGAATGAAACAAGGAAAGTTCGTAAGAACTACAACCTCAAAAGTCATCCCTTACGCTGTTAATTATCGGCAACCGGATGACAAACGTCAGTTGAGGTTATGTAGCTGCTTTGTTACATCAGGTGAGGCAGTGAGCCCTGGTTCACAAAACAGAATCCGCTGGCTTCCGCCTAGGCCATACCAGGCTGAACCGAGCGCCGCCGAGCTCCCCACTCCGGCTGACAAAGGCCTGGCCACCGTGCCAATAGAGGATGCGACGAACAATGGACAGGCCCAGACCATAGCCGCCAGAGGTACGTGTCCGGCTGTCGTCCAGGCGAGCGAAAGCGGTAAAGACCTTTTCCCAGTCCTCCTCGGGAACACCCGGGCCGTCATCCTCCACATCCACCCGACAGTTGTCCTCATCAATCCGGCAACGAACCAGCACACGGCCACTGGCATAACGCCCGGCATTACCAACCAGGTTCTGGACTGCCCGGTGGAGGTACCTGGGCTCGATGTCGGACAGCGACCAACGCTCGGTATCCTCGTCTATATCACTTTCGATGGTCAGGTTCGGGCGAATCAACTGCTGCTCGGCCACCACCTGACGTACAATCTCAGTCACCGAGTGCTCCCGCAAGGAGAACACCGGCCCGCCCTGCTCCAGTCGGGCGTAGGTGAGAATCTCGTCGATCAGCTCATCCAGCTCCTGAATGTCGCCATCAATGCCCTCCAACTGCTTCTGCAACATGTCCTGATCCTGGCAATCCTCGATCATCTGGACCCCAAAACGGATCCGGGCAACCGGTGTCCGCAGCTCATGGGAGACGGCATGGATCATCTCCCGCTGAACCTGGACCAGACGCTGGATATGCTCCGCCATTCCGTTGAAAGCGGCCGCGAGACGGCTCACCATGGTACCGGCGCCCGCATCCACGCGTGCTCCCATCTCTCCCCGGGCAATCCGGATGGCCACCGATTCCACCTGACGCAGATTGTTGTCCACAGCCTTGATCGCCAGCCACAAAGCCAGCGCCAATACACCGCCAACGAGCATGACCAGAAGCGTGATCACCGGCCACCCGAAGGGCGAGAAGGGACCGGGCAACCCGACGGTCACCAGGGAGCCGTCGCTGAGCCTTAATAATGCATCACGCCGGCCCCCGTGCTCCCGGCCAAACAGCACCACGCCCTGCTCGGCGATCTGCTGTAATACCGGATCGGGGGGCAGCATCCCCGCCTCATCCAGCCAGGTAATGGACACCCCCAGGTGTCCGGAAAGGCGCACCGCGACCTCTTCTCTTCCCGCCCGATCCACCGACTCAAGGTGCCAGCGCACAACCTGGGTCAGAGCCCTGGATACGCCGAGGTAGGGTTCCTCAAAGCGCATCTGAAGGACGGTTCCGGCCGGGGTCTCGATCATCAGCCGGAATCCGATCGGAGCTTCTTCCGCCACGACCTGTCCATAGCCGAGACGCTCACGGACCACCGGCGACAGGTCCATGTCTTCGGGGCGGAGGTTTTTCAGGTCATACCAGGCAGCCAGCCAGTGATACTGCTGCTCCGGGGACGGTGTCGCGGCCAGCCACCGCATCAGCGGCTCGGGAAAGCGCTCCAGCCAGAACTGATGCCGAACCGAATTGAGACCGTTGAAGAGGACAATACACAGGATCACCACCAGTGCGGCAACACCGGCAAGGCGGGCGTAGAGTTTGAGGAAAAGCTTCAGGGACATGTCAGGAATCCTGGCAGACCCCGCCCCTCACCCCTTACTGCCGGGGTGTCGGAGGCGGCAACAGGAACGTCAGGCCTCCTTCACAAACAGGTAGCCTTTGCTGCGAACGGTCTTGATCCGGCGCGGATGGATGGGATCGTCGCCGATTTTCGGACGGATACGGGACACTCGGACGTCAATGGAGCGATCCTGACCATCGTATTCAATGCCGCGGAGGGCGGTAAAGATTTCTTCACGGCTAAGCACGCGACCGGCGTTACTGGCCAGCAGCCAGAGCAGGTCGAATTCAGCACTGGTCAGGTCAATGCTCTGGTCGTTGAGCCAGGCTTCCCGCATGGAGCGATCTACAATCAGGTCATTGAACTGGAGTCGAACGGGCTCCTCGCCAGCCGCTTCGTCAGCGCCACCCTGGCCGGACTCGGTCACCCGTCTCAGCATGGCCCGGATACGGGCCAGCAGGACCCGGGGTTTGACCGGCTTGCTGATGTAGTCGTCGGCGCCCATCTCCAGTCCGAGAACCTGGTCCAGGTCATCGGTACGGGCGGTGAGCATGATAATCGGACCATTATAGAACGGACGTACCTTTCGACAGACCGAGAGACCATCTTCACCGGGCAACATCAGGTCCAGAACTACCAGATCGGGCTGCTCGCCGCGGATCCGTTCAACAGCAGCCGAACCGTTTGCCTCAAGGCTTACAATCAATCCGTTGCTTTCCAGATATTCACGGGTCAGCTCTGCGAGCCGTTCGTCGTCCTCAACAATGAGAATTCGCCAACTTTCGTTCGTCTGTTCCACGCCATCCATCTCTGGTTTTGTTATTCCGGTTTCAGTTGCTTGCAACCCCTGACAATACAGGCAACCTGCTGTAACAGCAATTATACATGCAATTCAGAAATATACATGGAAGCGCCTCGCCGTTACAGCCCGTGACAAATCGGCCTGGGCGGGCTGGCGCCGGTTCGGTTCCTGTCCAAGTCCGAAGTGGCGGAATGGAGCCTGTCAGAACAGGGGCCGCCCCTGGGCTATCTCGTCTTCGGTGGCCTCACGGCGGCCGACAATTTCCAGATCGAAATACAGGGTAAAACCGGCCAGGGGATGGTTGGCATCCACCTTCACCAGATTGCCGTCTATACCGACCACCTGGACTACCTGGGCTTCATCACCGGTATTGGTCTGGAATTTCATGCCAACCTGGAGATTCTCCACACCCTCGAACAAAGAGCGTGGAACCTTGCGCATCAGATCTTCCCGATGTTCGCCATAGGCCATGGAGGGCGGAATGGTGACCTCCAGGCAATCTCCCACATTTCTGTCCTTCACGGCTTCCTGGATGCCCTTGATGATCTCGGGGCTGCCATAGACAAAATGCAAGGGCTCGCTGCCCTCAGAGGTATCGACCAGCTCGCCGGCCTTGTTTTTCAGAACG
Organism: Marinobacter sp.; assembly: GCF_046484525.1. Taxonomy (GTDB): domain Bacteria; phylum Pseudomonadota; class Gammaproteobacteria; order Pseudomonadales; family Oleiphilaceae; genus Marinobacter. The sequence goes on along the minus strand of NZ_JAWOIS010000030.1, from coordinate 21,798 downwards.
TAGTGAACGGTAAAGACATCGGGTTTGGTATCGGGTTCTTGCATCAGGTTTCCGAGCTTCCTGTATCCGGTGGTGTTTCAAGCTGCCGCAGGCCATGAATGACCAGTCGCTGGTCCAGCTTTTCCCGCAGACCACGGGGATTTCGCAATCCCATTCGCTCAAGCAGCGGCTGGTAGCGCCCCTCCTCATCACTGGCCCGGGCAGCATGCCAAAGGGTCGCCAGTTTACCACGACGGGTGGCCGTTGCGGCCTTGAGCCCTTTAAGGGCTTTGCCTAACGTCAATTCCTGATCCGTGAAATCCCGGCCGAACGGGAAGGCGGAGAACCGGTCGCCGTTGCCCGCTGCAGCCAGAGCCGCCCGTATGGCCTGCGGTGTGTTATTACACCAGGAGGTCGGCAAACTGAATGACGGATCCACCTTGTGCGCCTTCTGGGCCTGTTTGAGCAGCTCCTGCTGGAACCTGGAGTCGGCGATGCGGATCAGACGCAGGTACACCTGCTCGTCGGACTGGCCCCGGAGATCGGCTATGCCATACTCGGTCACCACGATGTCCCGCAGGTGGCGGGGTATGGTGCAGTGGGCATAGTTGAAGACAATATTGGAGACACTCTTCCCCTTGGAAGTACGGGTCGCTCGCATGGTCAGGATGGAACGGGCTCCGGGCAGCTCATGGGCCATGGCGACAAAGTTGTACTGGCCACCAACTCCACTGACCACACGACCATCATCCAGGCCGTCAGACACCGCCGCGCCGCTGAGCGTGTACATCATGGCCGAGTTCACAAACCGGCCATGCCGGCGCTGTGCCGCTTTCAGCCGCTGTCTGCCAAACGGGTGATCATAGAGATGGTTGATGTAATTGACACTGGTCATGCAGATCCGGTCGCGCTGGTGCTCCGGCATCTCCCGCAAGGACTGATAGAAACTTTCCGGCCCCACGTAGAAACCGCCATGCATGCTGATGCCGCCTTTCAGGCCATCACCCAGCATCAGCGACTCGATCAGCCGACGGGAATCGGGATTGTCCAGGTCACCGTCCACGGATTGCCCGGAGGCCAGTAGGCGCCCGCCTTTGAACTCGACTTCCGGCGCGAAAATTCCCCAGCGGACGAGCCAGTTGACATCCCTGGCCCGGAGCGGGGAGTCAATCAGCTCCGCCTCCCGGAGTGTATCCAGCATGGCGAGGCTCGGAGTGGTACCGATGTCGCCCTGGTTGATCAGCTCCTGCAGACCGGCATGATCAAACACCTGGCGGGACAGGATGCCGGCTTCCAAAAGGTACAGGAAGCCATCCACCATCATCTCACTGCAGCCGTAGACTCCCTCGTCGAAGCGGCCGGTGCCGCCATACACGTTCACCACCGGAAACTTGTCGCCGACCCGGAGATGGTCGAACACTGCTCGCCACTCGTCGTTATGCTTGTGACGCAGAATGGCACTGTAGACAAAGGCGGCGCCCAGTGAGCCGATACCCACCTGAAGGGTTCCGCCATCCTTCAACAGGCAACTGGCATAGAACCCGATCATGTGATCTTCCGGACTGATCGCCATCTGTGGTGCCGAGAACAGGGGATAGTCGGTCGAGGGCTGGTCCAGGACCACGTCGAAATTACTTTCATCAATGGCGGCGTGGTGCCCCATGAATGGCAGGTTGGCGTTCAGTTCAGCCACCAGCGCAACTGGCGTACCGCTGGATTCCAACTCCCGCAGTAGGGGGATGAGATCCAGGGTCAGATCCGGGTTGCAGCTCAGGCTCACCTTGCCCGGCGCACCATGGCTGTTGCCCGGCGACACCATCTGCCCCAATACGTTCACCCCGAGAGCCATAAGATCCCGAATGGCATGGGTGTAGTTGGTACAAACGTAATTCCGTTGCTGGCCCTGATTATTCAGTTGGGCGCCGGCCTTGAAATAGAACTCGGAGACTGTGACATTGGCAGGCAGGCGGTTGCGTGAGACATCCCGGGCAAAGACAAGGTCCGGAATACCACCGTAAAGACGCTCGGCGAACGGGCCCATGAACCGCTGTTCCAGAGAAGAACTCCCCCGCGGCGCCAGCAGGGACAGCGCCGTAAAAATGTGCAACTGGATTTCCGGATCCTGTTTTGCCCGCTCATACAAGGCGTTCACGAAGCGAATCGGCTTGCCCAACCCCAGGGGAAGTCCGAGGGTTATCTCCTTGCCGACCCGGCGAATCACCTCATCTACACAGGCATCTACGTCGTGCAGGCGTTGACTGCTTTCCAACATCACCAAGCTCCTTCTTGTTTTCCGGACCACGACAGGGTTATGGGCAGATAATCACACGGTAGCGCCGCCCAGGCAATGCGCCAGATCAGTAACCAGACTAGTTGGAAAGGGGAAGGTGCGACAGGCAGGGAAGATAAAAACGGGACACGCGGGAATTCAGGAGTGCTTCAGATTCAGAAGTTCCACCTCAGATTGAGGCAGGCACCCTCATTCAGCAAGGCGATGCCATGGTCTGCCTGCGCGGGATCGGAAGCATATTGCCTGCCATCCGAGCGGGAACGGGTAAATGTGAGGCTGAGCAGGCGTGAGCCGATTTCGGTGAAAGCCTCGGAGGTGTCATCCTCGAAGTTTCCCACCATTCGCTCCTGGATCTGGTAGATCTCCTGCACGGCATTCAACGGCTCCGGATCCTCACCAAACGGTCGCTCGGCTGCATCGGCGCGGACAACGAAGGCGACGAGGTTAAGAATAAGCAGGGCAACAAAAATACGAATAATCATGACACTGACAAAGACCTGTAAGCCGGGATAAATATTGCCGAACAACCTAGGCTAAAGTCTAAGGAAAGACTCCAAAAAAGATGTGACTTTGCACACAGTCACGCCGACTTTTGTCAATTTCTGGCCACTTTTTTGTCAAAAAATAATGCCTGATTTTTCAGAATGTAAACGCAGCTTCGAGCTCTGTCCCGGCCCGAAGCTGCCGATACCTGAATCGAGCGTCAAGGACAGGGGTAGGTAAACTCCCGGTGGATCTCCTCGATCGCCTCCAGAACCGGCTCACCCAGCGTAATGTTGGCAGAGCCGATGTTCTCCCTAAGCTGGTCCATCGTCGTTGCACCAATGATGTTGCTGGTGACAAAGCTCCGGCTATTCACATAGGCAAGGGCCAGCTCGGTCGGCGTCAGATCGTTCTGGCGGGCCAGCTCGACATAGGCGCGGGTTGCATCCATGCCATGATCCGAAGTGTACCGACTGAAGCGTTCATAGAGCGTGAGCCGCCCCTTTTCCGGCCACTTGCCGCCGAGATACTTGCCCGATAGCATGCCAAAAGCCAGGGGCGAATAGGCCAGCAGGCCGGTCTGCTCACGATGGACGAACTCCGCCAACCCCAACTCGAATGAACGGTTCAGCAGGTTATAGGGATTCTGAATACTGACCACCCGGGGCCAACCTTTTTCCCGGGACAGGCGCAGGTACTCGGAGGTCCCCCAGGGCGTCTCGTTGGAAAGACCGATATGACGCACCTTTCCTTCCCGGACCAGTTCATCCAGCGCTGACAGGGTTTCCTCGATCGGCGTGGCGTCTTCATCCTGCTTGTGGATATAGCCGAGCTTGCCGAAAAAGTTGGCGTTCCGGTCCGGCCAGTGCACCTGGTAGAGATCGATATAATCGGTTTGCAAGCGCTTGAGGCTGTCCTCGCAGGCCTTGCGGATATGGTCCCGAGTCAGACGCGGACCGTTTCGAAGATAACTCAGGCCATTGCCCGGTCCCGCCACTTTGGAGGCGATCACCAGATCATCCCGGCAGCCGCGCCGGGCCAGCCAGTTACCCAGGAAGGTTTCTGTCAGCCCCTGGGTGTCCGGTTTCGGCGGCACCGGGTACATTTCCGCCGCGTCGATGAAGTTGATGCCCTTACCCGCAGCATAATCCAGCTGTTCGAAGGCTTCCTGCTCGGTGTTCTGCTCGCCCCAGGTCATGGTGCCGAGGCAGATCAGGCTCACATCAAGGTCGGTATTACCTAGCTTTCGCGTCTGCATATCGTCTCCGCTTCAGTTCATTGCACGGGTAAAGGGAATGTCACGTGAGTGTCGCATAACTGTAATGTGCGCTTCCCATAGTGAACGCATGTAGGAGGAACCACAGGAAACACCGTGACCCAGACCACCCAGCCCAATCGGCGTCAGCAACACATTACTATTGTTTCCGAGACTTTTCCGCCGGAAATCAATGGCGTGGCCAATACGCTGAGGCATCTGTGCCAGGGGCTGATGCAGCGGGGCCACCGGGTGAGCGTGGTCAGGCCCCGGCAGCGTCACGAGCAGACCGGCTCCGTGGCCAGCACCGGAGGTGCCCTGTTCAATGAAGAGGTCGTGGTTCCGGGATTGCCACTGCCAGGCTATACCGACCTCCGTTTCGGCTTCACCAGTTCCCGTCGCCTGGCGCGCCTGTGGAAAGAGGAACGCCCGGATGCGGTCTATGTTGCTACCCAGGGGCCCTTGGGTGCGGCGGCCGTCAGTGCGGCAAGACGGATCGGCATCCCCGTCAGTTCGGGTTTCCACACCAACTTCCACCAGTACAGCCGCTACTATGGCATCGGAGCCCTGGAACGGGTGCTTTGCGCCTACGGCCGCTGGTTCCACAACCGCACGGACATAACCCTCGTACCCACCCGCAAGATGCAGCAGGTGACCCGTGCCATGGGGATTCCGGCCACCGGCCTGTGGAGCCGGGGCATCGACTGCCACCGGTTCTCCCCCCACAAGCGGGATAACGAGCTTCGCAGGCAATGGGGACTGGCGCCGAATGACCGGGCGGTGATCTATGTCGGTCGCCTGGCCCCGGAGAAAAACCTCCGGCTGGCAGTGGCCTGCTATGAACGAATCCGGGGCCTTCACCCCAATTCCAGGTTCATCCTCGTGGGCGACGGCCCCCTGCGTCGCGAACTGAGCGAACGCCATCCCGAGTACCTGTTCTGCGGTATCCGTCGCGGTGAGGAGCTGGCGAAATTCTACGCATCCGGGGACCTGTTCCTGTTCCCGAGCAAAACCGACACTTTCGGCAACGTGGTATTGGAAGCCATGGCCAGCGGCCTCGGGGTCGTGGCGTTTGATGATGGCGCAGCCAGCGAACACATCCGGAACGAGGAGAACGGACTGAAAGTCGACCTCAAGGATGATGAAGGGTTTATCGACGGCGCCCTGAGGCTAGCCGACCAGACGGCGCTGCTTGGCCGCCTGCGCAACCAGGCCCGACTCGATGCGCTGGAACTCAACTGGCCTGCCCAGATCGAACAGTTCGAACAGCTGGTCCTGAATCCGGATAACAAGGCGGGGTACCATGCCCTCAACAAGCAAAGCATCTCGATTCTTTGAGCGGGCCGACCAGCGGGAATACCTGCTGTGTGAGACCATTAACCGATCGGTCCGGTTCCGGCCGGTGCTGGGCTACTTCCGCACCGTCAGCCGGCTGGGCGATGGCTGGTTCTGGTATGCCCTGATCCTGTTACTGCCAATGTTCGAACCGACTGCCGGACCCGGACTGGCCCTGCTGATGGCCATAACGGGCCTGACCTGCACGGTGACCTACAAGTGGCTGAAACGCTGGCTGATCCGGGAACGGCCGTTCATATCCTTCCCGTCCATCAACTGCGGCACACAGCCTCTGGACCGATACAGTTTTCCCTCCGGCCATACTCTCCATGCTGTCTGTTTCCAGGTCATGCTGATGGCCGCGCTGCCGGGGCTGGCGCTGTACATCCTGCCTTTCACCCTGAGCGTTGCCGCTTCGCGGGTGGTTCTGGGCCTGCATTATCCCACCGACGTAATTGCCGGCGCGCTGATCGGGGGCACTATCGGCTACCTATCAGTCCACCAGCTATTGGGGGCGGCCATGGCAATCATCTCCGGCTGATCAGTCGAACAACCTGAGCTGGGTCACCGGCGCGTCATCATTGCGGAACCGCACTCCCACCCCGAGCAGCCGGACCGGCCGCTCCTTGTTCGTGACCAGCTCATCCAGCAGGGGCTGATAATCGGCTACCTCGGGCTCGGACACATGCTCACGGACCCGCTCCAGTGTGTGGGTGGAAAAATCACTGTAACGGATCTTGATAAACAGCTTGTGAATCGGCTTGCTACGGTCCTTGCGGCTGAGCCGGAGGTTGAGGTCGGCCACCAGTGCGGGCATGACCGACTCGCAAGCGGCCTTGTCCGGCAAGTCCTGGGAGAAGGTGCGCTCGACACTCACCGACTTGGCGATACGGGACACCACCACCGGCCGGTCGTCCCGACCATGGGCCATCTCGTGCAGGCGATAACCCTGTTTGCCAAACCGGTCCAGCAGGACATCCGCTCCCAGCGCCTGCATGTCGCCGCAGGTCTTTACTCCCAGGGCATGGAGTTTGGAGGCGGTCACCTGCCCCACCCCGAACAGCTTTTCCACCGGCAGGTCACGGACAAACTCCTGTACCCGGTCCGGGGTAATGACAAAAAGGCCGTCGGGTTTCTGCCAGTCGCTGGCAATTTTGGCGAGGAACTTGTTGGGCGCCACCCCGGCAGAAACGGTGATACCCACCTCACGGTGGATGCGTTCCCTCAGATAGCGGGCCATGAGGGTACCGCTGCCCTTGTGGTCGGAGACATCAGACACATCCAGGAAGGCCTCATCCAGAGACAGGGGCTCCACCAGATCGGTCAGTTCCCGCAGGATTTCCATCACCTGGCGCGAGACCACGCGGTACTTGCCCATGTCCGGCGGCACGGTCACCAGGCCGGGACACAGGCGTCGGGCTTCGCTACCGGGCATGGCGGAACGTACGCCAAAGGTACGGGCCCGGTAATTACAGGTGGTTACCACGCCCCGGCCACCCTCACCACCCACCGCCAGGGGAACATCCCTCAGGCTGGGGTCGTCTCGCATTTCCACGGCGGCGTAGAAGCAATCACAATCCACATGGATGATCTTGCGCTGGGGCATGGTCAGGGGGCTCGCGTCCACACTCTGTACATATATACAGCCTTGTATATTACGCTAACATGCCGAGAATGTCAGGGAACTCCAACAACACTAGCCAGGACTACCGCGAGGGCCCCATGAGCAACCCGATCCCCGAATCCGAACGCACTGAAATTGAAGCGGCGGCCTTCCGCCGCCTGGTCAAGCACCTGCGGGACAACACCGAGGTGCAAAATATCGATCTGATGAACCTGGCCGGGTTCTGCCGGAACTGCCTGTCGAAATGGTACCGGGCAGAGGCGCAGGAGCGCGGTTTCGAGATTTCCGATCCTGGCGCCCGGGAAGAAATTTACGGCATGCCATACGAGGAATGGAAAGAGCGCTACCAGGTCGGCCCGAAGCAGGAACACAAGTAATGAACGTGAACGAGGCGGTGCGTATCCATCTGGCGGCCCTGGACGCCGGCCGCAGCGATTTCGATGACACCCTGGCGTTGGTCGAGCGCTACTTCGAGTACCAGCCGACCGGTTTTCACAACGGCCCGCTGTTCAACGTCGCCGGAGAGAATGCCGGTTCCTGTCGGGTGTTCGGACTCGGCCGCCACTGCAATCTCAGTGAAACCGAAACCCTGCGCCTGTTTGCCCAGCATTACCAGCAGGTTCTGGATGAGCCCGCCGGTGACAGCCACGACAATATCCGCCAGTTCATCAGCACCGGCTGGTCCGGCATCCGCTTTGAAGGCGAACCACTGCGACCTCACACTGCGCCCGATACCAAGGAAGAGACACCTTCATGACCGATACCGCCAGCACCGGGACCGGGGTACAACAGAGTTTCCAGTTCAAGAGCGCAAACGTCTCGCTGACAGCCCTTGAGCTCTATTACTTCGATAACGACGAGTTCGAAGCCAACCTCCGGGAGAAGATCAACCAGGCCCCGGGCTTCTTCAAGGATATCCCGCTTATCATCAGCCTGGAGAAGTACGAAGGTCTGGACAGCGAACTGGACTTCTTCAAGATCATCGGTACCTGCCGCCGGCACAACATCCAGGTGATCGGGGTGCGTGGCGGTAATGAGGACCAGCGCCGGCTGGCCCGGGGTGCGTCACTGGCACTGCTGCCGGGCTCCGGCCAGCGGGAGAAGCCCCAGGAGCCCGAGGCGGCCACGGAACCCGAACCCGAAAGCGAAACGCAGCCCGCCGGCCCGGCACCGGCCCGGGTCGTCAGCCATCCAGTCCGTTCGGGCCAACAGATTCATGCGCCGGAAGGCGACGTGATCGTGCTGGGGCCGGTGCAGGCTGGTGCGGAAATCCTGGCCGCTGGCAACATCCATGTCTACGGCCCGCTTCGGGGTCGGGCACTGGCCGGAATCCACGGCGGCGAATCCGCCCGGATTTTCTGTCAGTCTCTGGAAGCAGAGCTTGTGTCCATCGCCGGACACTATAAAATCTCCGAAGATCTTCAGGACAACGGCTGGAAAAACGCTGTGCAGATCCAGCTCAGGGACGACCTGCTGGTGGTAACGCCACTGGACAAGGCCTGATGTTTACAAACAACAATAACGACCAAGAAGACACGACGAATCCACCGCGAAACAGGAACTGAACCTTGGCTAGAATCATTGTCGTAACCTCAGGAAAAGGCGGCGTTGGCAAGACCACCACCAGCGCCTCAATCAGCACCGGCCTTGCCAAGCGCGGTCACAAGACCGTCGTTATCGATTTCGACGTGGGACTGCGTAATCTGGATCTGATCATGAATTGCGAGCGCCGGGTCGTCTATGACTTCGTCAACGTCATCCAGGGCGAAGCTTCACTGAATCAGGCCCTGATCCGGGACAAGCGGGTAGATACGCTCTACATCCTCCCCGCCTCCCAGACCCGGGAAAAAGAGGCGCTGACCCGCGAAGGCGTGGCAAGGGTGATCAACGACCTGTCGGAAACGTTTGACTACATTGTCTGCGACTCCCCGGCCGGCATCGAACACGGCGCCCTCATGGCCCTGTACCATGCCGACGAAGCGATCGTAGTGACCAACCCGGAAGTTTCCTCTGTGCGTGATTCCGACCGAATCCTGGGCATTCTCCAGAGCAAGTCCCGGCGGGCGGAAATGGGCATGGACCCAGTGAAGGAGCACCTGCTGCTGACCCGTTACAACCCGGACCGGGTTTCCAAGGGCGAAATGCTGTCAGTGAGTGATGTGGAAGAAATCCTGGCCATCCCGTTGCTGGGCGTGATTCCCGAAAGCCAGGTGGTGCTCAATGCATCCAACCAGGGTTTGCCAGTCATTCTCGAAGAACGCAGTGATGCCGGCCAGGCCTATGAGGATGCGGTGGCCCGCCTGTTGGGGGAGGAGCGGGAGCACCGGTTCATGACCGCCCAGAAAAAAGGGCTCTTCACTCGGATGTTCAAGGGAGGCTAAGGGATGAGTTTCCTCGATTATTTCAAGAGCAAGAAGAACGCCAGCGCCAGTGTCGCCAAGGAGCGTCTGCAGATTATCGTGGCCCATGAGCGTGGCCAGCGGGAACAGCCAGACTACCTGCCGCAGCTCCAGCAGGAGCTGCTGGCGGTCATCCGCAAATACGTGCAGATTTCCGATGACATGGTTCAGGTCGAAGTTGAGCGCAATGAACGGTGTTCGGTGCTGGAACTGAACGTCACGCTACCAGAGAAGTAGCCTTGCCCCGCTACCAGCGGGCAAAGTGATCTTCCATTAATCCCCGTAGCCCCGCTACGGGAAGTTTTGTTCCTGACTCGTCAGTAATCGTACCGTTGAAGGTGCCCACGTATTGCCGGAAGTTGGATGCCAGAATGCCCGCATTGAGTTTCTCCTTGCGCACTGCCGCCGGCACGAAATGCAGATTCACCCGACCATCCGCGGTCGTCACGTGCCAGTCACTGCCGGGCCGGTAACGGTCGAAAGAGAATATGGCGGCATCCAGCTGCGAGCAGACACCATCCAGCCAGAGAGCGTTTTCCGTCATTCCGGTTTCGTTGACGCCGGCCGCCAGGTTCAGCCCGAATGACCGGCCATCCTCCAGCACACCCGCGATGGCTGCCCAGTTCCAGGCGGTTTCCCGGCGCATGAAGCCGCAGCTCCAGTCGATGGAGCCCCGGACCTTGTCATCGCAACGCCAGATCTGGTGATCCCAGCGAACTTCACCGTCCACTTTCAGGCCGGCGGATTTGCGGGTGAATACCCAGCCATTGTAGCCCGCCGGGCATACCAGGCGCAGCGGATCGTGATCTTCCCGTAGCTCCAGATCGATCCGGATCCCGCCCGGTGCAGACACCGAAACATTGCGCCCGCCGGTCGCCGGCGCAATGTGAAGGTCAACCTCTCCTTTCTGGAACCGGGCCAGACCATGCTCGGGGTATGGCTTGAGATGTGTCCCCATCGCCAGCGGTTGCAGGAATGACCGCTCCAGCATGGTTCCGGACTCGAAGTCGTACAGGTAGAAAAAACCGTTTCCGAGCAGCTTCAGATCCACCAGGGCCATACCGAACACCCAGCCGGGGCCCATGGCACTGACGAACTGGAACTGGTTAAACCGCCACCGGCGCGCCAGGCGCGAGCGGGGCCGGTCCATGACCGATCGCAGGTCATAGTCCAGGTAGTTGATGCAATCTACCGGTTCGCGGAGCACCCCGGCAGGGACTCGCCCCCTGTCGTCAATCAGCTTTTTCATGGTCATGGCAGTCGTCAGATCGGGCCAATTTGCGGAACCATCAGCCAGTGAGGTTACCTGGTTCACAATCCCCTGTGTTCATGCCTTTGCCGGCCCTTACCCCATGCTAGACTCGGCGGCATCGTCTTCAAGGAAGTGTACTCTATGAGAAGTCCAAGAGCCCATGGGTTTGCAGGCCGGGGCATTGTCCTGGCAGGGATGGCCTGCACCTGGATGCTCGCCGCCGTGACCGGCACTGCGATGGCTGCGGAACTGCCCGATGAGCACAGCGCCGACTGGGAGCTGCGCACGGAAACCGACAACATCCGCATCTACACCACCGGACAGCCCGGTTCCAAATTCAAGGCCTTCAAGGCAGTTGCGATGCTAGATGTCCCGATCGAGAACCTGATGGCGGTAATGATCAATCCGGCCTCCTGCACCGAGTGGGTCCACAACTGCAGCGAATCCTATGCCTTCGGAGAGGGCGACTTCCACGACCGCTTCGCCTACTCGGTGAATGACATGCCCTGGCCGGTGGCGGACCGTGATTACGTACTGCGAATCCGCACCCGGGGCGCCCGTGCCAATGGCGAGGTCATCATGGACCTGAACGCTACCCCCGATCTGCGGACCGAAAGCAGCAACCGAATCCGGGTTGACCGCTCGGATACCCTATACCGGTTCATCCCCGAGGGCGACAGCACCCGGATGATCTGGGTCCAGCACACCGATCCCAACGGTGGCTTGCCCGGGTGGCTGGTCAATTCCCTGGTGGTGGACATTCCGGTGCGCTCCATGCAGGCCCTTGAGGACGTCGCCCGTGCGCCCCGCTACCAGGGATTCGAACTGGTCTGGGACGATGAGGGCAAGCTGGTGGATGTGGTGCGCCCGGATTCGTAAGGGGTGACGCACCCCGCAACACGCGCTAAGCTTTACTGAAAAGGACAGCAAGAGGCAGGCCTCACCCGATGACCGTTCTCGCCCACGAGATCATGACTCCCAGCATCAAAGCCGTACCCCAGAACTGGACGATGGACCGGCTGGCCCGCTTCCTCACCGATAACGAAATCACCGGCAGCCCGGTGACCGACGACAACGGGGAAATCGTCGGCATTGCCACCCTCAAGGACATTACCGAATTCCGCTGGAATGCGAGCCGCTCGGACACTGGTCCCCGCCTGACCCCGGAGGAGGAGATCGAGGCACGGCGCCTGCGCATGGCCATCTTCGAGGAGATGGGCAAGATCCCCGTGGAAGTCCGCGATATCATGACTCCGATCGTTTTATCCGTTGACGAGCAGACGCCGGTGCGAGACATTGCCAATATCATGATCGGTGAGCATCTGCACCGGATCTTTGTCACCAGCGATTCAAGAATTACCGGTATCATCACGACCTACGACATGCTCAAACTGATATCGGACAAGGAACTGACGCAGCGCTGCGCCGAGAACGACTGAGCCACCAGAGAGGTAGCCTCCCCTATGCCAAGAGCACCGCAAGCTCGGAAGAAGATGTACGTCCTCGACACCAATGTCCTGATCCACGACCCCAACGCCCTCCTCAACTTCGAAGAACACGATGTGATTATCCCGATGACCGTCCTGGAAGAGCTGGACAGCCTCAAGTCCGGCAAGCAGACGGTCGCCGCCGATTGCCGCCAGGCCATCCGGAACATCGACAAGGTCCTGGGCGATGCCAGCCCGAAAGAAATCGAGAAGGGTGTGCCGATCGTACGGGGCAAGAAAGCCGCGCCCCTGGGCAAGCTACTGATCCTGATGAGCACCGAGCACCTGGACTCCCACTCACTGCCCGAGCACCTGAACGACAACAAGATCATCAACACCCTGGCCGCGCTCCAGAACCGCCATAAGTCCCGGGACATCATCCTGGTGAGCAAGGACATCAACATGCGCCTGAAGGCGCGCGGATTCGGGGTCGAAGCCCAGGATTACCACAACGACCAGCTGCTTGATGACATCGACCTGTTGCCCAAGGGCTACCACGAGTTCAGCAACTCCTTCTGGGACAACATCGAGAAGGTGGAAACCGTGCAACGGGAAGGCGTCACGGAGCATATCCTGCGCCGGGAAGGGGTTCTGGCCAAGATCAACATCAACGAGTTCGTACTCGACGAGCAGGGGTTTGTCGGCAAGGCGGTGGATCTGGACGAGGAACGCATCATCATCCGGGATCTGCACCAGCACGACCTGATGAACGAGGAAGTCTGGGGGCTGGTACCCCGGGACATCCACCAGGCGATTGCCCTGAACCTGCTGCTGGACCCGGACGTCCATATGGTCAACCTGACCGGCTCCGCTGGCTCGGGCAAAACCATCCTGGCGCTGGCCGCATGCATCGAGATGACCGTCGCCAGCAAACTTTACAAGCGCATCATTGCCACCCGATCCACCCAGGGCCTGGACGAGGACATCGGCTTCCTGCCCGGCACCGAAGCGGAGAAGATGGAGCCCTGGCTGGGAGCCATCGTGGACAACCTGGAGGCGCTGCACGAGGATGACGAGAACATGACCGCCTCGGTGGACTACATCCTCAGCAAGGTCCCGCTGCACTTCAAATCCATGAATTACATCCGGGGCCGCAGCTTTCAGCACAGCCTGATCATCATCGACGAGTGCCAGAACCTGACCCCGCACCAGATCAAGACCATCATCACCCGGGCAGGCAATGGCTCCAAGGTGATCTGCCTGGGTAACCTGGCGCAGATCGATACACCGTACCTGAGCGCCCTCAGTTCCGGCCTCACCTACATGACCGAGCGCTTCAAGGGCTTCCGCCATGGCGCCCACGTGCACCTGCAGGGCGTTCCCCGTTCGGTTCTCGCGGAGTATGCAGAAGCCAATCTCTGACCCCTCCTCTGTTGACCCTGGCGACATGTGCCAGGGTCGATGTTGCCATCGCCGGCTGTTTGTTATCGAATTAATGTGAACCTTATCTCAAACGTGACACCGAGCCCACCCAGTTTGACTGCCAGACCCGGCACCCCCTGATCCTTCAGGGACACGGCTTCAGCGGTTCCCGCTCGACCGAGGCGGGCAGCGATCCGCTGGCCCCCATCGAACCCCTGATTGATGCGGGCTATGCCGTGATCAGTATCGACCAGCGCGGCCACGGGGAAAGCGGCGGTGCTATCCGGGTGATGGATCCGGACCTGGAGGGACAGGACCTGGTACAGATCGTGGACTGGGCCGAGGCCAATCTGGATTACCTGAAATACGAGCGGGACAACCTGCTGCTGGGTGGCATCGGTGGCAGTTACGGCGGCGGCTTCCAATACCTGCTGTACAACGTCGATCCGGACCAGCGCATGGATGCCATGGTGCCCCACATCACCTGGCATGACCTGACCTACAGCCTGAATCCCGGAAACGTCACCAAGAACTACTGGCTGGCCTTCCTGTCAGTGATGGGTGATGCCCAGACCGGGCTATCCATGGATCCGTACCTGCGCGGCTCCCTGATCGACGGCATTACCACAGGCGTCTTCCCGGACAGCGCCCTGGATTTCTTGCACTATCACAGCCCGAGTTATTTCTGGCAGAACGAGCGCGATCTTGCCTTGCTGGATAACGGCAACACCGACGACTACCTGCTGGAGCCGGTCACTGGGCAGCTCCCGTTGACCAGTGATGGCCGCTATATCGTCAAAACACCTCCCCGTGCGCCCTACCCGGTGGACGTGCTGATGTTCCAGGGCATGCGTGACAGCCTGTTCCCGTTCAACGAGGCGGCGGAGAACTACCGGATCCTGAAGGCCGCCGGCGGCGATGTCCGGTTGCTGACCTATCCACTCAGCCACCACTACCTTGCCCCCAACGTCGGCCTGATCCAGGAAACCCTGGCCAACCTCACCTTCTACGGTGGTGAGTTGCCGACCCTGGCCAGTAGCGACCTGAACGCCCTCGCCAGATACGGTGACATCAGCGCCAACCACGCCGCGGTGGCCTGGTTCAATGAGAAACTGCTCGGTCGCGGTGAGGCCGACAATGTCATCACCACCGGTGACCAGATCTGCTACACCCTGGCCCCCGGCGATGCGGTCTCGGCACCCGAGATCACCACCGGTGGCACCGCCTTCCCGGTCGGGTTCGATAGCCTGGGGAATCCCCTACCTGTGACGGTAATGCTTGGTGCCGCAGGCCTTGCTCCGACAGTAGTGCCGCTGGAAACCCTGGCATCGGAAGCGGTCGTCGCCGGTATACCCACCGCCGATCTGAGCGTCAGCACCGGGCTGCCGGAGCTGGATGCCCAGTGCCTGGAAAGTTCCGACCCGATCCTGCATGCGGGCACCTGCGACAGCATTGTCTTTGTCGGCGCCGGCGTGATTCGCCAGAACCAGGTCGCGCCGGAGCTGATCGATGAACAGGTGCATCCCCTGCGCGGACTGGGCCAACATACCGTGGAGCTGACCGGCATTGCCGAGCGGTTCAATCCCGGGGATCAGTTGGTACTGATGCTGTATGGCCAACATCCGACCTTTGCCGGCGCGTTCTCCCGGGATCCGGTGGTGCCGGCGGTGCAGGTTTCCGGCGAGGTGGCCCTCCCGCTCCTCAGTGCGGATGGTCAGTCGCCCTTGGCGGAGGCTGACAACGACTGAGCCACTACCCCCGGACAGGACTCAGTCCTTGAACTGGGCCTTGTCCAGGCCGTGCTTTTTCATCTTGTCGTAGAGGGTCTTGCGGGCAATGCCGAGCTGGACCATGGTGTCCTTGATGCTGCCGTGACAGGCGTTGAGGGCACTGACAATCGCCGTGCGCTCGAAGCCGTCCATCATTTCGGCCAGAGTCTGTCGGCCTGAAATATTACCCTCACCGCCCGGTTCGTTCTCATCCAGCGCGGCCGGGCCGAGCAGCACATAACGTTCGGCGAGGTTCCGCAATTCCCTGACATTCCCCGGCCAGAACCTCTGCATCAGGTGGGCTGCCTGGCCGGCATCCAGGGGCACGCTCTCGCGGTCGTAGCGGGCGGCGGCAATCAGCACAAAGTGGTGAAACAACAGGGGGATGTCTTCCTTGCGCTCCCGCAGTGGCGGGATGTCCACCTTGACCACGTTCAGCCGGTAATACAGGTCTGCCCGGAACTCCCCGTCATCGCTGAGTTTTTTCAGGTCCGCCTTGGTGGCGGCAATAATGCGAACATCCACATCCTGCACCTGGTTGCTACCCAGGCGCTCGACCTTCTGTTCCTCCAGCACCCGCAGCAGCTTGATCTGCAGGGGCATGGGCATGCTTTCCACTTCGTCCAGGAACAGGGTGCCCATGTGCGCGTGCTCGATCTTGCCGATCCGCCGTTTTTCCGCCCCGGTGAAGGCACCGGCTTCATGACCGAACAGCTCGCTCTCGATCAGGTTCTCCGGCACCGCGCCGCAATTGATGGCCACGAAATTGTGGGCACTGCGCGGGCTGTTTTCGTGGATGTAGCGGGCCAGGGCATCCTTGCCGGAGCCCGTCTCGCCGTGCAGCAGGATGTTGGCGGAGATATCCAGGATCGGGTCAATGGTCGCCATCACCTTCTGCATGGACGGCGAATCCCCGAGAATCCGCGGCCCTGGTTTGGCCATCTGCCGTAATTGGGCTTTCAGCCGCCGGTTTTCCAGCGCCAGGTGCCGTTTTTCCAGGGCGTGGCGCAACAGCTCGATCAGTTCCTCATGATCG
The DNA here is from genome assembly GCF_046484525.1 of Marinobacter sp. GTDB lineage: Bacteria > Pseudomonadota > Gammaproteobacteria > Pseudomonadales > Oleiphilaceae > Marinobacter. The sequence goes on along the minus strand of NZ_JAWOIS010000030.1, from coordinate 5,527 downwards.
AAGGGCTTCTCGATGAAGTCATAGGCCCCCTGCTGCACGGCCGTAACCGCGGTACTGATGTCGCCCTGACCGGTGAGGATGATGACCGGAATGCTGTCATCCACCGCCCGGACCTGTTCCAGCATTTGCAGGCCATCCATGCCGGGCATGTTGTAGTCACACAGGACAATCCCCTCGAAGTCCGCCGTGATGGTTTTCAGAGCCGGGGCCGCGCCTTCGAAACAGGCCACCGGCAAGTCCTCGAGGGTCAGGGTCTGGGCCATGGCCTGCAGAATGTGCGGGTCATCATCCACAAAGATTACCGAAGGTTGTGTCATTCCGTTGCCTCCCGCTGTTGCAAGGTCAGTACAAATTCCGCGCCGGGGCCGTCCGGGCGGTTACGTCCGGTGAGCGTGCCACCCAGGGCATCGACGATCTGCCGTGAAATGGACAGGCCAAGCCCCAGTCCCTGTTTGACAGACTTGGTGGTAAAGAAGGGTTCAAAAATCTGCTCGGTGTTACCCGGCAGCCCGTAACCGTTATCCCGGACGATGCAGCGCCAGTGACCGTCGTCCGCTTCCACATCGATGGTGATCACCGGCGCCTCGCGCTCTTCCACAGCCTGTGCCGCGTTGGCCAGCAGGTTCACCATCACCTGCTCGATCCGGATCAGGTCGCCATGGCACATCACCGGCTGTTCCGGACGATTCCACTGGATATTGATACCGGCACTGTTCTTCTGGGCCTTAATGATCTTCAGGGCCGCATCCACCGACTGGCGCAGATCCACCACCGACGGCGGCCCTTCCGATTTGCGGGCGAACACCTTGAACTGCCGGGTCAACTCCGCCATCTTGTCGCACAGGATGAGGATTTCCGAAAGGTTGGCGTCCACCATGTCCGTCGCGCCCTTCTCGAGAAAGCGGCGGCTGTTACGGGCATAGGTCTGGATGGCCGTCAGCGGCTGGTTCATTTCGTGGTTCAATCCCGCCGACATCTGCCCCAGCACCGCCAGCTTGGCGGCCTGGATCAGCTCCTGCTGGGTTTCCCGAAGCTCACTCTGGGCCCGCTCCCGCTCACGGATCTCCTCCAGCAACTGTTGATTGGAATGTTCCAGGTCACGGGTGCGCTCGACCACGCGGCGTTCCAGCTGCTCGCCTCGCAGGGCCAGCTCGGCCTCGCGGCGATAGCGCTCCCTCAGATACAACCACGCCAGCAGGACAGCCAGGTAAATTGCAAGGCCACCAATTACAAAAGCCAGACGGGTCCACAGCACCGGCGCTGTGGAGACCATCACCTGGAGTGTCCAGTCCAGGCGCGGCAGCGGGGTCTGGACTGCCAGGTAGTCCTGGCGATCGCCTTCCAGAGACTGGACACGGATCTTGGCGGACTTTTCAGATAGTCCCCAGGGAAGCCCCAGCTGCTCGATCTCCATGGGTCGAAGTTCGCGGTCCGGATAGCGTTGGCGGGTTTCCAGAGGCAGCTCTCCCTGACGACCTCCGGAAAAGTCCCGGTAAAGCCACGCTGGCCGACTGGCCAGGAAGCTGATCCCGGAACCATCCAGAACCACCATTTCCGCCTCACTCAGCGACGCCGGACGGTGCCACTGGGATTCCAGCTCATGTACCAGCACTTTCACGGCGATCACCCCAAGGATTCTGCCCCGGTCACTGCGTATCGGATGTGAAAAGTACAGACCCCGAACACCGGACATCAGGCCCAGGGCAAAATAGATAACCGAATCCCCGGTCGCCACGGCCTCGGAAAAATAGGGACGGAAGGCATAGTTGCTGCCGACAAAACTGTCTTCCTGAAGATAGTTGTTGGCAGCGATGGTCAGGCCGGAGGTGTCCATCAGGTAAACATCGGAACTACCAACAATGGTCGCCATCCTCTGCATCTCTTCATTGGCATCGAGGATGGTCCGGGGATCATCGGGGTTCCGCAGCGCCCGCGCCATCAGCGGATGCTCGGCCATCAGTTCCGGAATGGGGAGGTAGCGGTTGAGCTCGTTGGCCACCAACTGCCGGTAGCGGAAGGATTCTTCCAGACTCTCCTGCTCCACCTGTCGATACCCGGCCCAGCCGCCCAGCACCCAGGACAGGCCCAGAGTGATCAGCAAGAGCAGGACAGCACCGATTCGCAGAGTCATGGCAGAGAGTTCCGGGAAAAAGCGCTAGCCTAGCGCTCCGACCGGACCGGCACAACCGGAGCTGTACCGGCCAGTCAGAATGCGGCTCAGGCCATCAGGATACCGCCGGTGCGAGCCGTGCCCGGCGCTGACGCTGCATCAGGAACGCCAGCACCGCAGCGGCCACACCGCCAAGATCGGTCCAGAGCCCGCCCTCGATCATCATCAAGGCAGCACCGATCAGCAGCAACCGGGTCACCCAGGGCGCGGCCACCTTGGCGAACCAGCCCATGACACCACCGGAGAGCAGATAAACACCGAAAGTGGCCGTGACCAGGGCACGGGCGATCTCGAACCAGCCAGCTTCCATCAACAGTGCATCGTTGTAGAAGAACATGAACGGCACGATGAACGCGGCTATACCGATCCGGAAGGACGCTACCGAGGTTTCCATGGCGTTGGCCCCGGAGATACCGGCCGCGGCATAGGAAGCCAGCGCCACCGGCGGCGTGATGGCGGAAACCACCGCGAAATAGAACACAAAGAAGTGTGCAGTGAGCGGCTCAATGCCCAGCTGTACCAGACCCGGTGCCACTACCGACGCGGCCACTGCGTAGGCAGCGGTCGTCGGCATGCCCATCCCCAGCAGAATGGAGATGAACATCGCAAAGATCAGCGCCAGCAGGTTACTGTGCTCGGCCACGTCCAGCAGCAGCACAGAGAAACGCGCACCGACACCGGTCAGGGAAATCACCCCGACGATGATACCGGCGGCGGCACAGACCACGATGATCTGGATCGCCATGATCGACGCGATATCCAGCGCATTCAGGATGGATCGCAGCCCCATCTTGTTCGGGGAAATCCAGCTCACCACGGCTGCAGAGACGGTAGCCAGGGTGCCGGCACGGATCACCGAGTAGCCCATGAACAGGGCAACGATGAGGATGATGATCGGAACGAACAGGTAACACTGCTTCATCAGGCGGCCAAGCTTGGGCAGCTCGTCCTCACGCATACCACGCATACCGGTCTTGGCGGCCTCGAAATCCACCATGAAATAAACGGAAGCGAAGTACAGGATGGCCGGGATGATCGCGGCAATGGCAATCTCGGTGTACGGAATGCCGGTAATCTCCGCCATGATGAAGGCACCTGCCCCCATGATCGGCGGCATGATCTGGCCACCGGTGGAGGCAGCGGCTTCCACCGCGCCGGCGGAAGTCTTCTTGTAGCCCACCTTCTTCATCAGCGGAATAGTCAGGGAACCGGTGGACACGACGTTACCGGCACTGGTGCCGTTGATCATGCCCATCAGACCGGAAGCGAAGATCGACACCTTGGCGGGGCCACCACGGGAACGGCCGGCTGCGGCAAAGGCGAAGTTGACGAAGTAGTCACCAACCTTGGACGCCTGCAGGAAGGCAGCAAATATGATGAACAGAATAATGTAGGTGGAGGAAACCGCCGTCGTCGGCCCGAGGATACCGGCGTCGGTATATACCTGACTGAAGAAGCGCTTCACGCTCAGCCCCGGATAGCCCAGGAACCCGGGCAGATAGGGACCGGCAAACACATAGGCCAGGAACACCAGGCCGATAATCACCAGCGCCATGCCCGCCACGCGGCGGGTCAGTTCAAGAATCAGGGCGGAACCGGCAACAGCCGCAAAAGAAATACCCACCGGCGAGAACGGAGTACCCGTGGACATGCGGATCGGGGTGTTGAACACCACCAGCAGATAGGCCGCCACCGCGACCGAACAGACCATCAGCACCAGATCCGGCAGGCTGAAACGCCCCCGGCCGTGCTGGTGGAACCAGCTCATCACAATGCCCACCGCCGTTGCCGCAATCAGCGGCCAGCCGTAGTGCCAGGTCTCCAGCTCCGGCGCGATGCGCAGCGCACCATCGTTAAGCATCTGGTAGAAGGCAAAACTCTGGTACAAAGCGTACAGGGCAGGCAGCATGGCCACGCCGGCGATCCAGGTGGTCCAGCGGTGGCGCGCCTCGCCTTCCTCTGCCGAAACAAAACGGGCCCCTGCATAAAGCATGAAGCCCAGGAAAAGGGCACCCGTGACGTGGATGATCCGGAAGGACCAGGTCTCCAACGGCGCAATATTCAGCGTGTACAGATGGAATGACGAATAGGCGATGGTCAGCAGTGTGACGAGCTTGAGCAGCCCGCCTTCAAACATTCGGCGGTTGGCCTCAACGGGTTCCTCGTCGACGTTATGGGCGAGAATGTGATCTTCGTCCTCGGTGACCCGGGGCAAATGCTGGATTTCGTGTTCAGTGGACATGGTGCAACCTGCTATCGGAAAAGCCGTACCGGTTCAGAACCGGAAATTGGGGGCCGCCACGCGGCCCCTCAGACACAATGGTTACTTGCCGATCGTGCTTTGCGGAATCTCGTAGCCGTTTTCGTTGAACCAGCGTGCTGCGCCCGGATGCCAGGGCAGTACGTTGTTCTTGGTGTAGTTCTCGGGGATGGTGGTCCGTGCCGCCTTGTGGATGGAGACCATCTTGTCGTTATTCTCCATGGTCAGCTTGACCATTTCATACACCAGGCTTTCCGGTGCATCGCAGTTCGCGATGGCGAAGTTCCACATGGACACCACGCGGGACGGCTCGTCCAGGGACTGGTAAGTGCTGGCCGGAATCACGAACTCGGAGACCGGGAACGCCTCGGTGATGGTCTTGGCCTGCTCGTCGGTCATGCCGATGATGTTGACATCAGTCTGGACTTCCAACTGGCTCACCGCAGGAATGGGAATACCGGCCGCGAAGGCCACCACATCGATCAGGCCATCCTGCAGCTGACCACCCAGGTCGGACCAGCTGCCGTTACGGCGTTCGAAGTCCACACCCAGTGTTTCCATCATACGCGGGAAGTAGGTATCGGAGGTGGAGCCGGACGGACCAAAACCGATAGTGGCACCATCCGGAATCTCATCAATAGAGTCGATGCCGGAGCTGCTCAGGGTGGTGATGGAGAACGGTGTTTGGTACATCGGGAACATGGCACAGACATTGTCCATCGCCATGCCCGGAGCCAGCGGGCTCTTGCCTTCCAGTGATTCACGGGCGGGGCCCATGGTGGTCAGGCCGAAGCTCAGGTCACCGGTGTGCACCAGTGCCATGTTCTGCATTGGGCCACCGGTAATCTCCGCGCCACCGGAGATGCCCAGGTTCTCGGCCATGAAGTTGGCCCAGCCTGAACCGTAGGCAAAGTAGGTACCGCCCTGGCTCGCTGTACCAATTGTAAAGCTCTCGGGCCAGTCAGATTTGTCCTGGGCCATGGCCGGGCTGGCGATGGCGGCGGAGGCAACGGCTGCTGCCAGAATGGCTTGGATCTTCATAGAGGATGCTCCCCATATCATTTTGGTTGTCGGGTGCTTGACGCGACCGTCAACGG
>NZ_JAWOIS010000092.1:0-4783 GCF_046484525.1 Marinobacter sp. | reverse complement strand
GGTCGAATCTGATGGAGAAGTATACCACGATGGTGAATAGTGAGTTGTGAGTGGTGAATGGTTGATGGTGAAGAAAATTCTGTTGCGTTGAATAAGGTAGATTGTTTATTGAAAATTGCTGATCAAAAAAAGTTAAGACATCGAATGCCACTGTTCATATCCCAATCAATAATCACTTGTGTCCCATTCACTAAGAATTTCCTTTATCTCCGCCATTGACATGGTATATAATAGATGAAAGCACAACCGAAGGAGGCTTTATGGCAAAATTGCCTTTTGAACGGGGGGAGGGGTGGGTTGAATGGATCCTGATCGCAATTCTGGCGATCCTCATTCTTGTGACCATTTTTTTATTATTGCGGCCTGCCCTATCAAATTTATGGCAGGATTTTCTTCAATCATTACAATAGGTGTCATTCTTACGATCGATTTAAAGGGCAAGATCTGGCGTTGATGATCCGATTGGCAGCATTGATCCAAAAAGGTTTCTGGCGATCACTGGATTGGATCTACCCGCCTGTGTGCGCCAGTTGTGGTCAGCCCGGCGATCGTTTGTGTGGAGAATGCCAGTCTGAGATCAAATTTATCACAGGCCACCGGTGTGCTTCTTGCGGGGAACCGATGCACCGTCCTAATCCGTGTTGTGATGCCTGTCAGCTCAGGCCACCTGCTTATACAGCCGTGCGAAACCTGGCGTTCTATCCATGGCCGTAGTTCGCGCCGAGTGATGGATGATTAATAAGCTGATTCATTCCTGCCTCAAGCTGATCCAGGTAACTATCCGCCTGGTCACCCCCCCATTCTTCGCAGGTATATATCCAGATTCCGATGAGGTCAGATTCCGCCTTCGGCGTGACGGTTAGCCTAAGCACTAATCAGCCGCCTTCATCCGCTTACGACCAGCGGCTTTGATGGCCGATATATCGAGCGGCTTGGGCTCCCCACTTGACTCCCCCTCAGCGAGGGCCTGCCTCAGCGTAACAAGACGCTCCTTGGCCAGCTGGTCTCTCCGGATAAGATCGCGGATATACTCACTATCATTGCCAAAGTGACCGCTTTCAATCTGACCTTTCACCCATTCGTCTTGCTGTTCAGTCAGCGTGATGGTTTTCCGGTGCATGCTCACAACTGGTGCTCCTTACAAAGTAGAGGTATGAAAATATCATACCATCAGCTTGAGCCGAATCAATTCCCCATTTCTTGTCGTCCAACACAGTCAGATAGCGGTCATACTGGCGACAGAACCCTCTCCACGAGCGCCAGATGACGCAGGGTAAGAGTAAGCGTTCATTCCACGACGTAGTTGACCTACTTGACGTCACGGAGAGGCCTCAATAACTCCGGCGAGACCTTGTACTGCTTCCTGCCGTCCTCGGCTAACACGATCACACTCTTGCGGTTGATCTTGGTGACGGTTCCCAGCACGGGGCCTTCCCGGCCCTCGAAGGTCACTTTCAGGCCAACCCGCAACTGACTCAGCGCCTGCAGATTTTCCTGATCCCTCAGTTCGTCGATGCGCCGACAGATGTTCTGATTCAGTTCCAGCAGCTGGTCGATGCTCATGTCTTCAATGCGCATGAACGGTGGCCTCCGGCTGTTTGTTCTGTCGGTCAGGATGGCGTGGATCGATCAGCGCCCGTAGCCGATTCTCGGCGAACCGGGTTTTCCAGAGACGAGGCGTCAGGTCGCTGACGTCGCTTGCCGGATGCAGGCTGATGCGTTGCAGCACGTCCACCAGGTAAGTGTAGGGGTTAATATCGTGCAGCTTGCAGGTGCTGATCAGGCTCTGGATGATGCCCACGTGTTCCGCGCCCAGTTCGGTCCAGCAGAACATCCAGTTTTTCTTGCCCATTGGAATGGGGCGTAGGGCCCGCTCCAGGTGGTTGGTGTCTGGCTGCACGTCGGGGTCTTCCAGGAACACGGTCAGACTCGCTTCGCGGCTGAGCACGTAGTTCAGGGCTTTGGTCAGTGGATCGCTGGGTAACAGACCGCCTTGCTCCAACTGGCCCCGGCACCACTGGAAGAGGTCGCTGACGACCGGTTTCGAGTGATCCAACCGGTACTGGCGTTTCTTCTCGCCAGTAAGCCCCTGGGTTTTGATGCTCTCTTCATTCTGGTACAGCTTCGCGATCCGTTGCAGGGCCTTGGTGACTGTCTCCGGGTGATCCTTCTGCGCCTCGATAAAGTAACGGCGACTGTGCACCCAGCACTGGGCGTGGGTGACGTTCTCCTGGGCGGCAGCATAGCGGGCAAAGGCCGCGTAGCCGTCGCTGATCAGAGTGCCGGTGAACGACTCGCTGAGCACCTGTTCGATGTGGGCACGCCCACGGCTGTTCGAGTAGGTGAACACCACTTCGTCGGCATCTCCGTACAGCGGCCAGAACCAGCCGGATTTCATTTTGCCCTTTTGCGGGCCTGCCCGGCCCTGGTGGCCGGCCTTGATGGGCGTTTCATCCATGGCCAACACCCGGCTGCGCAGCACGTTATCGGTCTGGGCATCCACAATGGGCCGAAGCAGGTCGATGGTGCGCTTGACCAGATTGGTCAGGGTGCTGCGGCTGACAGTCACACCGGCTTGCTGGATGCGCTGGTGCTGGCGATACAGCGGCAGGTGGAACTGGAACTTGTCCACCAGCAACCCGGCTAGCAGGCTGACGTCGGCCAGGCTGTTGTCCAACACATTGAATGGAGCCGGAGTCGTCACCGGCTTCTCGGTTCCTTTGCGCCGGAACACCGGGCGCTCGCATTTGAGCACCACATAGCTGGAGGCCCGCTGGGCCAGCCGGTAGGTGGTCTTGCTGCCGATCACTTCGTACTGGTCGGCCTCCGGCCAGGTCAGCTCCGGCAGCGGTGCTTCATCGGGCTGGAACAGGTTGTCCTGTTGTGAAACATCATAAACCTGCTTCTCGGATTTGGGACCGAACAGCTGCTTTTTGAACCAGTCCAGTTGATGCGTCAGCTGACGAATCGCTTCTGCCTGGGCTCCCAACTTCTCCCGCAACACGGCATTCTCCTCGGCCAGAGCCGAGTCGGAAGGTGCATTGGAAAAAGGAGCGGAAGCCGTTGAATTCATGGCCGATATTATACCGGAAGTCAGCCGTCTATACCCCCCGGAAACGCTTGAACTGGCGGTATTTCTGCACCTTGATGCCATCGATCAGCAGTTGCAGATCCGTCAGGGTCAGGGCCCGCTGACCGGAGGCGGATAACGGCACCCCGAAATGGCCCTGCTCCAGACGCTTGGCCCACAGGCAATAACCGGTGGCGGTAAAGTACAGCATTTTCATCTGGGTCTTACGGCGATTGACGAAGACGAAATATTGACCGCTGAGCGGGTCGTGCGTCAGCTGATTCCGGACCAGGGCGCTCAGGCCCCGGAACGATTCGCGCATGTCCGTGGGTTCGGTACATAGCCAGATGCGCGCCTGGCTATCGAGCCCGATCATCCGTTCTGGCTCAGCCGCAGTTCGACGCCGTTGCCGAGGCTAAGCACAATGTTCCAGCCTGGGCCAGAGGATGGAGAGTTACCCATCAACGACGAGAGATCCAGAAAACCGGCTTCACCGGAACCTGACGACTCATCAGTCGACGGATCGGACAGGCGCTTGCGCCAGTTGCAGAAACTGGCGTAACCGATATTCTCCTGTTTACAAAACAGCGGCGCTGACAAGCCGCTGGCGCGCTGCTGATCAACCAGGGCCTGCCACTGTTCGGGTGTGCGGTGCTTTCTCATGGGGGTAACCTCCTGTTGGAAATTGTGAGGTTACTGTAGGGCGAAATTTACTGGGGTGGCAGAACGTCGCGGAATGAACGCTTACGCTGTAACCTTGTTCCCGCAACTGCTGGAAAATGACCTCGGCGTTCCAGACCTCATTAGCCAACTGCTGATCGATAAAAGGCTTGAAGGGATCCAGCTTGCTGTGCCTGCGATGCTTGGGTTTGCCCGTCGGTGCTGCTGGCCGGGCCAGATAACGTCGCACCGTGCGCTCTGAACAGCCAATCCGGTGGGCAATGTCCACGATGTGTGTCCCTTGAACCCGTAGTTGCTTTATCATGAGAAAGTCCTCTCGGCTTTGCATGAGCCTTTTCCTTTTAGGTTTCGTCACCTTCAAGAAAAGGCCATGCGGGTCGGGAGGACAATCTATCCTGACAATTTACGGACTTTTAGCACCGTTGCTGACACCAGGCCGGGAACGAACTTGAATGACTGGTTATGTGCTACCCAAAGAAACAGTCATTCTCGTCGGCATTCACGATAGCAAAAAATTCCTCGATGGAGCGTGACTCAGGTTCTGGCGTGTACAAATGCCACTTCAGGTCACTGCGCATCCAGTAGATCTTCCAGCGTTGAGATTTCTTGGCGAAGGTAGCTTTTGCCACCGGCGATTCAATGATCGTGGACGGCTCCCGGAAATGGGGGCGAATCTCGACTATCTGCACGCTTTGGCCGGAAACTCGAACGTCTAAATCTAACTTGGGCCGGATCTCGACTGGCGGCCTCCGGTCTTCCAGAAATTCAGAAGCGGCGCGCTCAATTTTCTTTGCTTCAAACTCACTAAATGCCATATGGATTCTCTATGGGCACGCCCACATAACGAATGATATGGACTCCCCCTGCTCCCACGGCATCAATGTGCCACATTGAAGGTGTCGACATCTTCAATCTGAAGCAGGAGGAGTCATCATGAATGTTACAACCATCGGCATCGATCTGGCGAAAACTGTGTTCAGTATTCATGGCACCAATCAACACGGCAAGGTCGTGGTTCGCAAACGACTCAAT
>NZ_JAWOIS010000081.1:0-4369 GCF_046484525.1 Marinobacter sp. | reverse complement strand
TCCAGTTTTCCACTGCCAGGCCGAACCTGGCCTGGCGTGTAATTTGTCCCTTGTGGAGAACCCTGCAGGCACCATATTTTTGAATGGCCTCTGCCCTTTCAACAACCTCTTTTGCATTGTCATCCATTTTTCCGGCAGCAGCCAGAATTTCATGCTCGAGTACGACGGGCTCTTCGAACTGCTCGAACGGCTTGACGGCACGGTGTTTCGGTCCGTGACGACGAACGGCTTGCTCCTCGACGATCGCAACTTCGACGCCTTCGTAAGAACCCGACCGGACAAAGTACACGTCACGATTCACTTTCCCGAACGATGGCGAGAAGTTGAACGGGTGGCAGGGCAGGTCGGCGAGTTGTATGAGGCCGGGATGGCGAGCGGCATCAATTTCTTGGTCCGCCGTTCGGGACTCCCTCAGGCGCAAAAGGCTGCCGAGTATCTTCGCCCTCAAGGATAAGACCAGTGCGATAGCAGGCTTCCGGGTGTGCCTGCAGGCACGCCTGGTATATGTAGTACGCCCCGCGATCCTCTCGCTCCAAGCGGGCATCGTCCAGGTAAGTTTTGGCAAGCGTATAGAGAGGCTCGACAGACAGCCGGGAAGAAAGCCACGTCTGTTCCGCTTTTTCGAGCCACTCCTTTGCCTTTTCCACGTTTTTTTCAACCCCTTTTCCTGCCAGGTAGTGCTCGGCCAGCTTAACCTGGTAGGCCCCGTGCCCCTCTTCGGCACCGATACGGTATATGCGGAACTTGTCTTCGTCCGTGAACTGAAGGCCATCGGTCAAGCTCTCGTGAAGGCGAATGATGGTCTCGATCTGCTCGACGCCCTCCCGCGCCGCATCTTCAACTTCCCGGATTGAGTTTTGTACGTATGATTTTTTCTCATCCGCGATTCTCTGCTGGTGTATCTGCCTCTGGCGCTCCATCTCTTCGTCGGAAACGGCCATAGCGGCCCCCGCGGACGAAGCCAGCAGCACGGCAACTACGCCGTTCGCAATTATTTTCTTCATTATTATCTCCTCCGGCAGCTGCCGTACCCTGTATTCCACGGATTCTACCCCATTCAACGGGCCGCCGGCACAGTCCGGGGAGACCCGGAACAGCCCTGGACCACCGCAACGGTGCGCTCGCCGGCCTCTCCACTGGCGATAACAGTGCACTGAATGGCTGGTTCTTCAGTATCTTTCTTCCAAACTCCAGTAACTCACTCATTTCTTGAATTCATCGCAATTGACACCTGTTGTGCCGGTGATCGCCATTGCCCCCTGCGCGCCGCTTCAATGGCCGCAATATCGATCTTCCCCATCTTCATCATCACCCCGAAGGACCGCCGGGCAGCAGCGGGATCTGGGTCGGCGATGATTTCGGTCAAAGCCACCGGCGTAATCTGCCACGAAATGCCCCATCTGTCCCTGCACCAGTCGCAGGCGTTTTCTTCGGCGCCGCCGTTGAACCAGAGGCAAATGGTGTTCTTTGCGTGTTCCATCGCGTTAGCCCTCCTGCCGCATCTTTTCCCGGCGTGCGATTTCCGCCGGAGTAGGTGGATCCATGGCAAAGTCGCCGGTTGCTACTTTGCCATCCCGCACATAGCGCGCAATCACTATACCGCTCGGTGAAACCCGGCTGGCGGCCAGCTTGAATGCGGCTGGCCTGGTGCCATCGCCAAACAGCTTCTTGCCGTGGCTGAGCACAACCGGGAACGTAAACACGTTGATCTGATCGACCAGATCGTTCGCAAACAACGTCTGTAGCAGATCCGAGCTGCCTTGCGTTACCAGCGCGGGGCCGTCCTCCTGCTTCAATCGAGCGATATCGGCCGCAGCGTCCCTGAGGGCTACTGAACCCTGCCAGGTCAGATCCAGGCCCTGCCGGGTGGTGACGTACTTGTTGATTGAATTGAAGGTCCGGGCGATGGAATCGTCCGGACCGTCCCCGGCGTAGGGCCAGTGGGCTGCAAAAATCTCATAGGTCTTGCGCCCGAGCAGAAGGTCGAAAGGCTGGCCGAACATACGGTCGATCTCTTCGCCAAACACCTCATCCACCATTGGGGCCACCCAGCCGCCGTAGCTGAATCCACCGGTGGGATCTTCTTCGGGCCCGCCGGGCGCCTGCATCACACCATCCAGTGACACCATGGCGCCAACAATCACTTTTCGCATGAGTTCATCCTCCTGGTTTGCTTTCTTGCAACCAGTAGTCGTGTGGGGCACCGCGAAATCGACAGCAGGTTTTATGTTGGATTTAAACGAGTCTAGCTACTCCTCGGCGCAAACATGATGATCGCCATACCCAGCAGGGCGACGGCCGAGCCCAGGATGTCCCAGCCGGTAGGCCGGATACCGTCAACCGCCCAGAGCCACAGTATCGCCATAAAAACGTAGACCCCGCCATAAGCCGCATACACCCGGCCAGCCGCCGTCGGGTGCAGGGACAACAGCCAGGCGAAGAGCGCGAGGCTGAGGGCGCCTGGCACGAGCAGCCAGACGCTCTTGCTCTCGCGGAGCCAGAGGTAGGGCAGGTAACAGCCGACGATCTCCGCCAGGGCGGTTACAACAAACAGACCGAGGGTTTTCAGTTCAGGCACTGGATGAGGCTCCTGTTGATGGGGTGCCGGTATTCAACCGGTTAAAGTGCCAGTCTACTGACCGGTCACTGCCGAGTCAGGCTTGTTTCACTTTTCCGCTCCGCACAGAGGTGCCCGCGTTTGTCTCAGATGACCGAATTCTGGTTGGAATGGGAAAACGTTCCAAACTCTCGGGTTTGATCATAATCGCCAGGAAAATCTCTCCACTTATTCTCTTTGGCAGGTAGAAATTGGCTGTCTTTTGAGATCGTGCAGAGAATGGACCCGGCCTTCAATATGTCTCTAAGGCTTGACGGAATCCGGCTTAGCCAATAAGATGGAGATGAAATGAATCTTATTGGCTGATGAATGAGGATTTTCTATGGCACTGTCATTGAAAAAGATTTTCAAGAAAGAAGATTCGGATGCGGAATCACAGGTTCTGCAAGACACTACATCCGAAAAAGATGTAGAGGCGAATCAGGATGAACCCGAGAAGAAAGGTAAGCACGGAGAGGATGTTTGCTGCGGTTCCTGTTCATAGCAAGCTCATCTGCTCGGCTCTGTTGCCTATGACAAACTCCGGAATTCGAACGCCGGGGTTTGTTATTTCTCCTCAAAAAGCTGAATTTGAGCACCGATGTTAGTTGATGGATCGATATCCAAACGGTCCAGTCACTAAAGCCCTGCCTTGGTATTTCACTCGTCATTTCAACCTCTGACTACCTGACCTGACAGGCGCATTATCGAGATTCAATGGCCAGCAACTGGCGATTACTTTTCAAGCCCGCTTCAAGGTCACGGATCAGGAGATTGATAAAAGGAATTTGCTGGACCCTCGTCTTGAACCCTTCGGGTACTGATTGGCGAAACCAAGAGGCTATCGAAGCTGGCTGTCCTTACTGCCTCTGCGATTGATACTGCCAGAGTGGGTGTGCTGTTTTTCCTGGGCCGACTGGCAGTCAATGCACAACCGAACACCGGGAATGGCCTTGCGGCGATCTGTTCCTGAACCGCACCATCACGTGACCACCCACCTGCCATGGGCTCCTCCGGAATCTGGATGACTGAAACCACTAAACGGTATCATTCGAGCGAGGGCGCTTAAAGATTGTCTATAACCCACCGAGGAACCACCATGTCCTATACGAGCCGATATACACCTGAAACGCTCAGCCGTGACGAGCTGGACCAGACCACGGGCCCGATGGTGATCGAATTCGGTACCAACTGGTGCGGGTTCTGCCAAGGTGCGCAGACAGATATCAAGGCGGCCATGGACAATCACCCAGACGTTCCGCATGTGAAAGTTGAGGATGGCAAAGGCCGGAGGTTGGGGCGGACGTTTGGCGTAAAGCTCTGGCCGTCTCTGATTTTTCTGAAGGATGGTGAAGAAATGGCGCGGTTAGTCCGCCCAGAAAACAGCGGCGACATTGAGGGTGCACTGATAAAAATTCTATGAGGACGTGCGGGCAAGTTTGGAGCCTCGAAACGGTGAAAAAATTGTCCGGCAACAGCAGCTGGCAGTCCCTACGGGCCGGGCAAAAGGTTACAACTCCAGCACAAGATTTCTGCCGCCAAGATGTTTCTCCGTATAAGTATGCCCCGACTGCGAAGACTGGTATCAGTGCCCAGGCCTTCAACGGGGCTTGAAAGGGGGAGGTCAGGAAACCCTGGCCAAGGTTGTTACCGAGGTACTTTACTGGCTTTGCTGAAATCATAGGGTCGCGGATTCACAAAATAGATCTGCCCTGGATTTCAAAGAAACAAAACCTACCAGTAATATAAAGCGGCACCCGCTTTATATTCTAG
>NZ_JAWOIS010000074.1:0-3800 GCF_046484525.1 Marinobacter sp. | reverse complement strand
CAATTCCCATACGCAGCCCAATATCCCAGCAGGCAGATCGCCAGCGGGCTGGCCCAGCCGGTCTACCTCACCCATGCCGGGGACGGTTCCGGCCGGCTGTTCATCATCGAGAAGCCCGGCACCATCCGCATCCTCCAGGACGGCGAGCTGCTTCCTGCCCCATTTCTGAACATTGTCAACCAGGTCGATAGCGACAAGAGTGAACGCGGCCTGCTTGGGCTGGCCTTCCACCCCGATTACCCGCAAAACGGCCGTTTCTTCATCAACTATACCGATCTCAACGGCGACACTGTGGTCGCCAGTCTGCAGGTCTCGGCCGATCCCAACATCGCCGATCCGGACAGCCAGCAGACCCTGCTGACCATCTCTCAGCCGTATGCCAATCACAACGGCGGGATGATCGCCTTTGGCCCGGACAGCTACCTCTACATCGGGATGGGAGACGGCGGCTCCGGCGGCGACCCGCAGGGTAACGCCCAAAACCCGGATTCCCTGCTGGGCAAGATCCTGCGCATTGACGTGGACCGCAGCTCCCCCTATGCCATTCCGGAAGGCAACTCTCCTGCCGGCCAGCCTGAGATATGGGCCCTCGGAGTGCGCAATCCCTGGCGCTTCAGCTTCGACCGCGCCACCGGAGACCTATTCATCGGTGATGTCGGCCAGAACCAGTGGGAAGAGATCCACATCCTGCCGGCCGGGATCCTCGGCGGGGTCAACCTGGGCTGGGATTACTTCGAGGGCACCCATGAATTTGAAGGCACGCCCCCGGCTGGCATCGAGTTCATCTCCCCGGTGATCGAATACCAGCACGGCGGCGGCAGCTGCTCGGTCACCGGCGGGTACGTCTACCGCGGCAGCCTGCCCGAGTGGCAGGGCATATACCTCTACGGAGACTACTGCACCGGGGTTATCTGGGGTGCCCTGGCCAGCCCGGACGGCACCTGGCAGACCACCGAACTGTTCTCCACCAACCTCAATCTGGTTTCCTTCGCTGAGGACCAGAATGGTGAACTCTACGCGGTCTTCCTCAACGGGGAGATCCACAAACTGTTGGAAGGTACACCATAAAGTCAACGACCAGCTGCTAAAGCGGCTGGCTTGTAACTGCGCTCTGCCGCAATTCTAACGAGTTAGCTTTGGCTTCATCACGCGCTACGATTGGCGGATTGACTGCCGCCCGACGGCCAATATTGACCGCCGCGATGTGGTCAGCAAGTCCAGCGAAACCGCAAACCACACAGGAGAACTTGGATTGAGAAGGACGATTGGCTTTATCGACGTGACCGCAAGCAGGACAGGTGCGGCTCGTGTTCCGAGGGTCAACCAGGAATACAGGCACGCCAACCCGTTTGGCTTTATAAGTCACGAAAGTGCGAAGCTGGTAGAACGCCCAACTATGCAAGGTTGCCCGCTGTTCACGACGAACCGTAACCCTCTCGCGGATACCGCCCAGGTCTTCCAGGGCAATCGCTCGATTTGTGTCTTTCGCTTTGGCAACCAGTTTCTTGCTAATGCAGTGGTTCGTGTCTTTGGCAAAACGATGTTCTTTGCCAGACAGCCGTTTCAGCTTGCGCCTGGCAGACCGCGTGCCTTTGGCTTGCAGTTTGGCCCGCAATCGGCGGTGACGGTGGCGCACGTTGTTGATCTGGCTGGCTTTGTGAACTTCCCCATCACTATCCACTGCCAGATTGGTAACGCCCAGGTCAACCCCCAACGCACCTTCAACGTCAACGGGCTTTGGTTCGTCTACTTCGCAAGTAGCGGAAAGGAAAAACATCCCTTTGATCAACCCCAAGTCGCTTTCCCCTTGCCGCGTCTGAAGCAGTTCCAACTGCCGTTCCCCGCACACAAACGGTATGCGAAGCCGCCCGTTTACCGTCCAAATCGACACGGTTTGGTCTTGCAGCCGCCAGGACAGGATACGGTCATCATAGGCGATACTGCCTGTAGTCTTGAAGGTTCGTTTGGTCTTGCGGTCAAGTTTGTAGGCATCCGCAACTTTGGCGATCGCTCGTACTGCGACCTGCGCCGAAAGGCCGAACTGCTCCCGTACCGCCTGATAGCATTTGTGATGCAAGTCGTACTGCCGATAGGTCTTGGTTTCCCAGGCTGTATCGCTCACAAACCGACAGGCAGCATTGGCTTGTTCCAGCGTGTGTCGAAGCGCATCGGCTTGTTCGGGCGTGGGGAGCAGTTTAACCTGAGCAATCAGCTTCATGCCAATGATTGTAGTACATATGTTCCATCTTTTCAAGTCTTGAAGCTATTTCTTTTGACTTTCTTCGATATACCGTTTGATGGTTTCCGCACTGGCGTGTCCAGCAGCACCTATGTAATGCCTTCTGCCCACAGTGTTGCATGTTCGCCCCAATACTGGCAGCGAAGGCTTTCAAACTCTTTCGTCAACTTGCGGGATGGTATTCCCTTAAACAGACGGACGATTTCAGCAGGAGAAAATTTCGGGGGTGCGCTCACAAACAAGTGTACATGGTCGGACATCACCTCGACCGCCAATATCTCAACACCGTATTGTGTAGCGATTCCCGCCAACAATTCTTTCAACCTTGCCTCGACAGGGCCAACCAAAACCCTTTTTCGATCACGCGGTATCCAGACCAGGTGATAGTTGATTATATGCGCGCTGTGTGGACTGTGGTTGGCTTCGTTTGGCATAGACCCATTTTAGCAAAGGAGGGCGGCTTCCTCCACCCGCTACAGCGGAGTGGTTCCGCCGCCAAGAACTTATAAAAAACCTTGATGTTCTCTTCGTCAAGGGCACATCATTAACCTGCTCATCGCCACCTTCAGGGGAAATCTTATTCATCTTGCACCGCAGGGAACTAAATCAGGAAGGTAAGCTATGGAAAATGCAGATGACAGGATCGTTTGGCGTCCTTCTCAGCAGGAGATCGCACACGCCAACATCACAGCCTTTATGCAGCAAACCGGCATCCCCGATTATCACCAGCTGATCGCCCGTTCTGCTGCCGCCCCCGCCTGGTACACCGATCACCTCCTCAAATTCCTGGATATCCGCTTTCAAAAACCCTATGAGACCGTCCTTGACCTGCGAGACGGGATCGAATGGCCGCACTGGTGTCTCGGCGGGGAGATGAACATCATCCACAACTGCCTGGACAAGCGAATGGGCACCGAAGCCGCCGATCTGCCGGCCCTGATCTGGGAAGGCGAGAATGGGGACACGCTCACCTTCTCCTACCGCGAACTCAACCGGCAGGTCAATAAAACCGCCAACGCCATGCGGCAGCTCGGTCTGGGGAAAGGAGACGCCATCGGGCTGTTCCTGCCCATGGTCCCGGAGGTGGTCATCGCCCTGCTTGCCATCGCCAAGATCGGAGCAGTGATCTTACCTCTGTTCTCCGGCTACGGCGCTGCCGCTGTCCGGGACCGTCTGGATGATGCCAAAGCCCGCGCCCTGTTCACTACTGATGGGACCTATCACAACGGGCGACTGAATCTCCTCAAAGAAACCGCTGACCAGGCGGTTGAGGGACTCGACCATCTGGCCCATGTCATCGTCACACGGTATGTGGACCACCCGGTCGCCATGCAGCCGGGACGCGACCACTGGTGGCACGATCTGATCGATCCTCAATCGGATGAGGCCGAAACCGAGAACACCTCGGCTGAAGACCTGGTCATGCTGATCTACACCTCCGGCACTACCGGCCGCCCCAAAGGCACCATGCACACCCATTGCGGATTCCCGGTCAAGGTCGCCCAGGACGGCGCCTTCAACCACGATATTCACCCCGGCGAGGTGGTCTACTGGATCACCG
>NZ_JAWOIS010000040.1:0-3532 GCF_046484525.1 Marinobacter sp. | reverse complement strand
CCCTGGCCAAGGCGCCAGTGCGCAGGTGTGGTGGTTCCACATCAAGTGCTGGCAACACCGGTCAGGGGCCCCAGCGCCGCGCCCTTCGGGAGCTACGGAGAGCCTTGATAGCTGCGTTGCTCTGACTCGATTTGGAACCACCACACCTTCGCCATCGCGCCTTGCTCTCAAGGCTCTCAGTGGCTCAGTAGGTCAGCGAATTAACCAGACGGGACACTAGACCCGCCACCACCGCCAACCGTGACGAGTGAAGAACCGGAGCGCGGAGCGGATAAACCAAAGCCGGTGGCGCCAGCCCTTCTGCCCGGCCCCGCCGCCGGCATGGCGGATTCGCACGGCCGGATCGTACCGGTGCCGCCAACCTTTCTCGCGACCTCTTGCGGCCAGGTCAAAATCCTCGAAATACATGAAAAAGCCGTCGTCGAAGCCGTTCAGGTCTTGCCAGTATCGATCACGGGCCATCATGAAACACCCACTGACCAGGACGACATCGTCAAAAGTCTCTTGCACCGGCAAATCCCGGTATTCATAGCGTTCATTGAGGGCGAGGAATACAGGAAGCTTCAATAACGGGGAAAACAGGCGTGCGGCGAGCACCGCGAGGGACGGATAGCGTTTGTGGCCGGGTGCCTCGGTGGTACCGGTCCAGTCAAGGATGCGGGGACATACGAGACCGCACTCCGGATCCTCCTTCAGGCGTCGAAGGGCATTGGTGATTGCTTCCGGCTCGGGCTTCACATCCGGGTTGATCACCAGTAACACGTGCGGCTCCAACTGATTGGGAGCGACTTCGAACATTTGCTGGCGAAGCGCCAGGTTGTTGGTACCGCCGTAGCCGAGGTTCCGTTGCCGGGGTAGCAGGTGTGCGGGCCACTTGAAAGCGGATTGCAGCAGACGATCGGCTGCGGGCTCATCCAGAGGCTGCGGGCCGTTGTAGGAAAGCCACAAGGTGGCACTCTCCAACTCACCAGCCCTGACGGCGACATCCAGACTCTCGGAAAGGGAGCGCAAGGCCGGCTCCAGGGTCGTCGCGTTCCATTGGTAAACCACCTGTGAAATCAGCAGTTTCATGGGCGAGTCAGAAAATCGTTGGCGGTTTTCCGAAGGGCATCGTCCAGCTTTTCCGGAGGTTTCCAGCCCAACCGCTGACAGGTGTCGCTCATATCCACCTGCAGCGAGCCACAGAGCCTGTTTGCCATATCTCCTCTACCCACCAGCTTCATCAGCCCGACCAAAAGCTTTTCCGGAACCGGCAACAGGCGTGCCGGTTTGCCAAGCACGCTCCCGAGCCGGGTGAGCAGTTCCGGCGTCGACAGATCTTCGCCATCGCTCACCAGAAAGGTCTGGTTTGCAGCCGCAGGATGGCTCAGGCACACCCGGATCAGATCGACCAGATTACCCAACGACACCAGGCTGCGCTGATTATTCACGCGGCCAAGGGGCAACGGAACGCCCCTGGCCACCCACGCCATCATCTTGCGGAAGTTTGCGGGAACGCCCGGGCCATACACCAGAACCGGACGAATAACCGTAACCTCCATCCCGGTCTCACGGGCAAGGTCGCGCAAGCCTTCCTCCGCTTCCAGCTTGGAAATGCCGTAGGGATCCAGCGGTGCCGGCTCGTCAGCTGACCGAAAGGGTTGCCCCGGGCGGGTATACTCACCATTGACCTTGATCGAACTAAGGAAGATAAAACGGCGAACCCCGGCTTTAGCGGCCTGTCGTGCCAAGGCAAGAGTGCCCTCGGTATTGACCTGCCTGAAGGCGGCCAACTGGTCCTCGGCAGAGTCATTCATCCGATGGGCACGGCCAGCCGCATGAACCACCACATCCACGCCAGACAAGGCAGCCCGCCAGTCTGAGCCCTTACTCAGCCCCGGGGACTTCACCGTTTCATCAGCGCCCGACTCTCTTCGCCCTGAGCGCAAAGCGCTTCGGACAATCCAGCCGCTCTCTTCGGATAGCTGACGCACCAAAGCCCGGCCAATAAAACCGGAGCTTCCCGTCACCAGAATTCGCAGGTCAGACACTCACACCCCAATCAGCTGAATGTTCAGAAACCGCGCTCGGCGAGGTTACGCAGGTACTGGCCATAGCTGTTCTTCTTGAGCACTTCGGCCTGCTCCAGCAACCGCTCCTTGCCGATATAGCCCATTCGGTAAGCAACCTCTTCCAGGCACGCCACCTTCAGGCCCTGGCGTTTCTCCAGCGTCTCGATAAAACCTGCGGCTTCGTGGAGCGAGTCGTAGGTGCCAGTGTCCAGCCAGGCATAGCCACGACCCAGCAGCTCGACATTCAGAGCGCCACGCTCCAGATACGCCTGGTTGACGGCCGTGATTTCAAGTTCGCCCCGCGCCGACGGCTCCACGGCTTTGGCGATCTCGATAACGTCGTTGTCGTAGAAGTAGAGCCCGGTCACTGCGTAGTTGGACTTCGGCTGCGCCGGTTTCTCCTCGATGGAAACCGCCCGCTGATTGTCATCAAACTCCACCACGCCAAACCGTTCGGGATCCGTCACCCGGTAACCGAATACCGTCGCGCCCTTATCCCGGGATGCGGCCGACTGCAACAACTTGCTGAAGCCCTGGCCGTAGTAAATGTTGTCCCCCAGCACCAGGCAAACGCTGTCATCACCGATAAACTCTTCACCAATAATGAATGCCTGAGCCAGGCCATCCGGACTGGGCTGAACCGCATAAGTGAGATTGACGCCCCACTGGCTGCCGTCCTCGAGCAGCCGTTTGAAGCCGTCCTGATCTTCCGGGGTGGTAATCACCAGGATGTCCCGGATACCCGCCAGCATCAGCACCGACAGCGGGTAGTAGATCATCGGTTTGTCATACACCGGCAGCAGCTGCTTGGAGATACCCCGGGTGATCGGGTACAAACGTGTGCCGGAGCCACCGGCCAGAATAATGCCCTTCATTTATGCGACTCCCAGCCTCTCTCGCTGATAACTGCCATCCTGAACCCGCTGGCACCACTCCAGGTTGTCCAGGTACCACTGAACGGTCTTGCGGATGCCGGATTCGAAGGTCTCCTCCGGCGTCCAGCCCAGTTCGCGCTGGATCTTGCCGGCATCAATGGCGTAACGAAGATCGTGCCCCGGGCGGTCGGCCACGTGAGTGATCAGATCCCGATACTTCCGATCCGCCGGCGCCAGGTCCTGCAGCAGATCACAGATGGTATGCACCACCTCGATATTCTGCTTCTCGTTATGCCCACCGATGTTGTAAGTCTCCCCGATTACACCTTCAGTGACTACTTTATAAAGCGCGCGAGCGTGGTCTTCCACATAGAGCCAGTCCCGCACCTGATCGCCCTTGCCGTAAACCGGCAGCGGCTTGCCATCAAGGGCATTGAGAATCATCAGCGGAATCAGCTTCTCGGGGAAGTGATAGGGGCCATAATTGTTGGAGCAGTTGGTCACCAGTAGGTTCTGATAAGCAACTCCGGATCAGGTATATTACTGGTAGAAAGGTAATTTGCAATAGTACAATAATTAAGATCGGAAGGATAAATTTTATTTAAC
>NZ_JAWOIS010000079.1:0-9774 GCF_046484525.1 Marinobacter sp. | reverse complement strand
CCGCAGGCGGTTGCGGGGAGGGTGGCACGGCGGCGCCGGTATCGGTTACTGACAGGGTCCGGGCAGGAATCATCGCGACCTGCTGGCTGTCGGTGTTGGTGTCCCACCAGGCAATCCTGATCTCCGGTAACGTCATCTCACCGGCTTGCACGGGGACCAGCGCGATGGTCTGTTCCAGGGTGGAGATCAATCCCTCGGGCGTCACCTCGGTGCTTCTCCCCGGCTGGTCGGGGTAGGCGCGGATTCCCGGTGGTGTGCTCTCGGGTAGCGGCGGCAGCGCCTCCGAAGGAAGATCGCTGGCTTTCAGGGTGATCCGGCGGGTCAGGTTCTCGCCCATGTCCACGTCCAGGGTCGGTGGCAGGCCGCTTTCTTCCAGGGACAGGTCGCTGGCGGGAAGCCAGGTATTGCCGGTAAATTCGGCCGGTACCGGTTTTACCGGAACGGTAAAGAACTCCTCGCTGTCCCTCAGGAACTGCAGCTTGCCTTCCTGGGTCCGGGCCTGGCCCTCGAACCGGATGGGGGGCAGGTCAAGCTCACCCGTCTTCTGTGGAAACACTGCATAACGCCTCTCAACGACCCGATAACGGACGCCGTCGCGGAACCGGGTATATTCTTGCTGTTTTCCCAGGCTCTCGATGATGGCATGAGGGTGTTCCGGCTCGGACAGTTCGCCCCGGATGAGATTGCCGGTAAAGAACAGGCGAACCGTCAGGGTCAGTTGTTCCTGCACATAGACCTCGGCCTTGTCCGCGGACAGCTCGACAAAGCTGTCCCGGACTTCGGGGCCCTGGTCCGGCCCGGAGCCCGAGATCACCTCAACGGTCACTGGCTCCGAGGTGGCATCCTTGAAGGTGAGTTCGGGAATGGTAAGTTTGCCGGTGTGTGTGGGGGCCAGTTGGTAGGTCCAGGTGATCTCGCCGATCATCTGGCTGTTGACGGTGCGGATACTGTATTGCTGGTTGCGGGCGAGGATCTCGAAATCCGGTTCGACCTTTTCGATGTCCGGCGCGGGCAGCTGGGACAGATCGAACTCAAACAGGTTGCTCAGGTTGATGTCCAGTTCCATGGTGCCCCTGACCGTGACGGTCAGCACCTCGCCCTCATACAACTGCTTGCGGTCAGGCTCCACGGACAGCTCACCGGCGCAGGCCGGGAAGGCCAGCGCCATGAGCAGCCACAATCCCGTCATTTTTGCCAATATCCGTTTTACCATGGTGTATCGCCCTCAGCGGGTGGTGTCTGACGTTCCTGGTACTGTTGCAGGAATTTCCGGCGCAGCAGGCCGCCGGGATTGTCCGGAATGCGTCTGAGCCATTGTTCCTGCCCCTGGGTCAGGGGTGTTTCCGAGATTGCGGCCGGGGCTTGTGCCTGTTGCGCGTCCTGTTGTTCCCGGGACTCTCCCTGTTGGCCTGTATCCGAATCCTGCTGCGATTGCGCGGGGTCCGATTCCTGTTCGCCCTGACCGTTCTGCTGACGGCTGTCCGATTGGCCAGATGGATCCTCCCCGGAAGGAGAAGGCTGCTGTCCGGCTTGTTGGTCATCGCCCTGCTGCGACGGATTGTCCTGGCTGCCGCCCTCGGAATTCTGGTTCTGTTGTTGCTGGCTGTCACCCTGGCCTTGCTGATTCTGTTGCTGTTGCTGCTGTTCCAGCAGTTGCTTTACCAGATCCCGGTTGTGGCGGGCGTCTTCCATCTCCGGTGCCTGTGCCAGGGCCTTGTCGTAGGCTTCCAGTGCCTGCTCGAGCTTGCCGGCCCGGGCCAGGGCATTGCCCCGGTTGTAATCTGCCTCCGGACCGTCCAGTGATCCATACAGTTTGGCGGCCTGTTCATACTTACCGGACCGGTAGAGTGCAGGGGCCCGCCAGGAGGGGCCTTCGAGTTCACGGGCGGCCTGTTCAGGATCCTCCCGGATCAATTCCGGCGCGCGTTGGTCCTCGCGCTGCCAGAGGCTGTCCCAGCTGGCGGCCTGCGCCGGTTCGGGCATCAGGGGCAGGATCAGCAGGGCAAGCACCGCGAACCCGCCCCGGCGCCAGCCCAGCAGGAGAAGCGGGAGCGCGAGCCAGAGCAGCCAGTAGCCGTCATCCTGCCATCGGTTCACGGTCCGGTCTGCATCGGCGGATTGCCAGTCATCGCTGTCCGAGGGCGCCAGTTTCAGTGCCTCGATATCGGTGTCGTCGAGGGTCAGGGCGTGAAATGAACCGCCGGTTTCCGTGGCCACACGGGAAAGCGCACCGGGGTTGGCACGGGTAATCACGATCTCCCCGTTTTCCCGCATGAAGCCCCGCTTGGCCAGGGGTATGGGGCCGCCGCCCTCGGTGCCGACCATCAGGGTGCTCAGGGAGTAAGGCGTGCCTGCCAGAGCGTGGGTGATGCCGGGCAGGTATCCCTCCCGGACATCATCGGTGATCAGCAGGATCTTGCCTCTGCCCGGGGCGCCCTGTTCGAGCAGTTCCGTTGCCCGGGTGACCGCCAGATCGGCGCGGTTGCCCTGGGCCGGCATGATCGTCGGGTCCAGCACGTTGAGCATGGCTTCGATAGTGCGGGCATCATCGGTCAGGGGCGTGACCACGTGAGCATCGGCTGCGTAGACCACCAGACCATTGAGGCTGCCCTCCCGGGTCTTGAGGATATCCCGGATCTTGCGTTTGGCTCGGGTCAGGCGATCGGGTTCCACATCGGTGGCGACCATGGACAGCGACAGGTCCAGCACCATGACCAGGCTGTCTCCCGGCTGTTTCAGGGGCGTGGGTGCTTCCCGCCAGGCCGGGCCGGCCAGGGCAACAGCCAGTATCACCAGCGCCAGGGAGACCGGAACAAGCGGAGAACCACCTCTACCATTCTGCTGACCCCCGGTCCGGATCAGAGGCGACAGCAGGGGTGCAGGAATCAGTCGTGACCAGCCACTATCGCCGTGGCCTGCGTTGCGGATTATCACCACGAGTATCGGTACCGCGAGAAGTAGCAGCAACCAGAGCGGGCGAAGGAAATGGAAGTCAGCCATGTTGCGCTCCTCCCCGCGCTTCTGTGCGGGATTGGCTGCGTCGGGCGGCGAGGCTTGTCAGGGCGGCAATCAGCCACAGACCGGTCGCCATACCCGCCGGCCAGACGAACAGCTCGGTCACCGGACGGTAGAATTTGCCCTCCAGTTCGATGGCTTCGAGCTGGTTGATGCTTTCATAGATCATTTCCAGTTCGGGCAGGCTACGGGCTCGGAAGTACTGGCCGCCGGTGGCCTGTGCCATGCGGGTGAGCAGGCTTTCGTCCAGGTCCCGGGAGGGGTTCACCCGTCGGGAACCGAGCAGGCCCCGCTGCACCATGGTGTCGGCCCCGATCCCGATGGTATACAGCCGGACGCCGGCTGCTGCGGCGATTTCCGTGGCCTTGTCGGGACTGATCTCCCCCGCGGTGTTGGCGCCGTCGGTGAGCAGCACGGCAACCCGCTGTTCCTGGGGGCGTTCCCGTAACCGATTGACGGACAATCCGATGGCGTCACCGATCGCCGTGGCCCGGCCTGCCATGCCCAGCCCCGATTCCTGCATCAGGGTGCGCACGGTTTCCAGGTCAAAGGTCAGTGGCGCCTGGACATAGGGCTCGGTGCCAAACAGGATGAGGCCGAGCCGGTCGCCTTTGCGCCGCGAGATGAAATCGTTCAGCACGTGTTTGACCGCCTGCAGACGGTTGATGCTGCGGCCCTGGATCACCATGTCCCGTTCGTCCATGGAGGGGGAGATATCCACCACCAGCATGAGGTCGCGCCCGGTAACAGGCAGCTGCACCTGCTCACCCACATACTGGGGTCGCGCCAACGCCAGCACCAGGAGGAGCCAAAGAAGAACGAGCAGCAGTCTGCGCCACCACGGGGTGGCGCTCCCTTGACGACTGACGCCGGGCAAGTCGGATAACCAGTGCCCGGTGGGCAGGATCGGTGCGTCCACCTGCCTGCGGGTCGGTCGGCGCCACTGGATCAACAGCGGGAGCAGGGCGATGACAAGGACCCAGGGATAGGCCAGGCTCAGCATTTCTGCCCTCCCAGCCAGTGACGGGCAAACTGGATCGCTTCGACGGGATCGGCCTTTACCGTTGGCTGCCAGGCGGCATGGACCATCGCCTCGAGCCGGTGTCGTTCAGGACTTTGCCCCTCTGGCGCCGTGGCGATCAGGAAATCCACCCAGGCGCCACCGCTGAGGGCCTGGGGCCGGCTTCCCGGGTGGCATTCCCTGGCTGCCTGCTTGAGCAGGGTGTTGAGGCTGGCGAACCAGGCAGGCGTCGGTTCCGCCTTTTGCTCGAGGTCGGTCAGAGCGAGGGTTGCCTGCCTGCGCCAGCGATTGCGACGCCTGCGGCGAAGCAAGGCTGCCACCGCCAGCGCCAGGACAACCAGGATAAGCACGGCAAGCACCCACCAGCCCGGCGCCGGTGGCCAGAAACCACCAGTGGCGGGAAGATGGATGTCGCGCAGCTGGCTCAGGGGATCCTGCGGATTCATCCGATGCGCCCTCTTGGCCCGAGCAGGGACTTCAGCACCGAGGCAGGATCCTCGCCGGTTGAAACCGTCGCGGAAACCACGCCGGCAGTGCGGAAACAGGAAGCCAGCCGTGTTTCGTGGGCAGTAATGCGTTCCCGCCAGGCTTTCTGGAAACGGGGATTGCCGGCATCGAACCAGATCGGGCCGTCGGGCCCTGCGACGGCGAACCGGCCGCTGTCGGGCAGATGCTGCTCCAGGGGATCGACAATCCGTACGGCGTTGACGACATTGTGGCGTGCCAGGGCACCCAGCAGGGAGGAGGTCTCGTCCGAGATTTGCAGGAAATCACTCAGCACGAAAATACGGCTGCCGGTGTGGGCAACGCGCCGTGCTTCGGCCAGGGCCTGATCGAGCCAGGGGCCATTTTTCATGCCGGTGGTGGGCAGCCCGCCATGCCGGTCGGGTTTGTGTTGCTGTTCCGCCAGGGAGTCCAGCAACCGTAACACCGACTTCTTGCGACGGGCCGGGCGCAGTACCTCCAGGTGCTGGCCGTTGAAGACGATACCGCCGACCTGGTCGCCGGCCCAGAGCGCCAGCCAGGAGAGGATCGCCGCCAGCTGGGCGCAGCGGACCTGTTTGTAGGCGCCGGTGCTGGCAAAGAACAGGGTCGGACCCAGATCACACAACAGCAGTACCGGACGTTCCCGTTCCTCTTCGTACAGTTTGGTGTGGGGGGACTGGCGCCGGGCAGTAACCCGCCAGTCGATGCTGCGGATGTCATCGCCCGGCTGGTACTGGCGAACCTCGGCAAAGGCCATGCCGCGCCCCCGTTGCGGCGAGCGCTGCAGGCCTGCCTGCCGGGACCGGAGCGGTCGCGCCGAGGGCAGCTTCAGGGCCCGGGCATCGGCCTGCAACCGGATCAGGTCGGGCAGGCTGATGTGTGTGGTGGCTTGGCTGCTTACCATGGTGTTTGGTCTTGCACAGGAATGTGAGGGGCTCAGGCGGCGACCGGAACCCGGTCGATCAGGCGCGCGATGATCGCGTCCGGCGTCATGCCCTCGGCTTCGGCCTCGAAGGTCAGCAGGATCCGGTGCCGGAGCACATCAAAGGCCATGGCCCGGACGTCATCGGGGGTGACATAGTCCCGGCCGTCCAGCCAGGCACTGGCACGGGCACAGCGGTCCAGGGCAATGGTACCCCGTGGGCTGGCGCCGAACGCGGTCCAGCGGGCCAGTTCGGGGTCCAGGCTGGCTGCATCCCGGGTTGCCAGTACCAGGGCCAGTAGATATTGCTCAACCGGTTCGGCCATGTAGATGTCCGCCGCCTCGGCCCTCGCGGCAAAGACCTGTTCCGCACTGATCCGGGTTTCCGCCTTGGGCAGTCCCTGGCGGTAATCGTTCCTCGCCAGGTGCAGGATGGCTTTTTCGGCCTCGGCTGAAGGGTAGTCAATTACCACGTGCATCAGGAAGCGGTCCAACTGAGCTTCGGGCAGCGGGTAGGTGCCCTCCTGTTCGATCGGGTTCTGGGTGGCCATGACCAGAAACAGCTTGTCCAGGGGAAAGGTCTTGAGGCCGACACTGACCTGCCGTTCACCCATGGCTTCCAGTAGGGCAGACTGTACCTTCGCGGGCGCACGGTTGATTTCGTCAGCAAGTACGAGGTTGTGGAAGATGGGACCCTTCTGGAATTCGAATTGTCCGGTTTCGGCCCGGTAGATCTCGCTGCCGGTAACATCCGACGGCAGCAGGTCCGGGGTGAACTGGATACGGTGGAAGTCCCCTTCGAGGTGATCCGCCAGGGCCTTGATGGCGGTGGTCTTGGCCAGCCCGGGCGCCCCTTCCACCAGCAGGTGGCCGTCCGCCAACAGGGCAATGAGCAGCCGGTCTACCAGTTTTTCCTGGCCAATGATCCTTTTGGCTAACTGTGACCTTAACTCCCTGAACGTATGCTGTAGTGACATTGGATGTAACTGCTCCCCTATCCATGTCCCGTCAAGGAACCGTATTGTTCGTAAGTAGTTGCCGCAGTTTTCGCATCTGGGCAGCAAAAATCAAGGGCTTGACTATGCTTATGTGGCATTACGTCGATTACGTTTATTTCACACTGACAAGAGGTAGATCATGAACGCGTTGACTGTGGCCCGCAAGGAACAGTTTTTTGAGCAACTCGCTGATGCGTTTTCCCAGAAAATTGCGAAGACAGAGGCGAAAAAAATCAGTGAATTTGCAAAGCAGCATTACGCGCACATCCCTCTTGAAGAGTTAGTGAGTCGGCGATTCTCGGATACCTACGGCGCCATTCTCGCTGCCTGGCAATTCCTGCAGAAGCGAAGTGCGGAGGAAACCCCGGTCTCGGTATTCAATCCGGATCTGGAAAGTGACGGCTGGCAGTCCACTCACACTGTCATCTTTATTCTGCATCCGAACATTCCGTTCCTGATCGATTCCCTGCGGATCGCCATCAACCAGCGGGAAATCGGCACCCATTCCATTCAGCATTCGATCCTGCAGGTCGACCGTGACAAGGACGGCAAGCTCAAGAAGCTGCACTCCACCAAGAAGAGCGGCTCGGGAGCGGAGTACGAAGCCTTTATCGTTCTCGAGATCGACCGCCACAGTAATCCGTCGGATCTGAAAGATCTGGAGGAGGCGCTGCAGACGGTACTGCACGAAGTGCGGATCGCGGTCTCGGACTTCAATGTGGTGACTGACAAGGTCAACCGGATCATCGGCGAGCTGGACGATACCACCGCCGGCATCAGCGACGAGGAAAAGGAGGAGGCCAGGGCGTTCCTCAACTGGCTGGCTCAGGACCACTTTACCTTCCTGGGTTACGACGAATACGACTATGTGAAGGATAAGAGCGGTGTGGTTGTGCGCCGGGTCGAGAACTCGGAGCTGGGTATTTTGCGGGTCAACAACGAACGGCCGGACCGGGTCCGCCTGAACGAGCTGCCCCAGCGCACCCGGCACGAAATGACCCGCACCGACGACATCTTCATCTTCGCCAAATCCGCCCAGCGCTCGCGGGTGCATCGCCCGGCCTACCCGGACTACATCGCGGTCAAGAAGTTCGACGACAAGGGCGACGTGGTCGGTGAGCGTCGGTTCCTGGGCCTGTATACCGCCCGGGTCTATAACGAGCGGCCCGATGAGATTCCACTGTTACGCCGGAAGTTCCAGAGTGTGATGAAGCGTTCCGGCTTTCTGCGGGATGACTACGCCGGCAAGGAACTGGAACAGATCCTCACGCTTTACCCACGGGATGAGCTGCTCCAGATCGAGACCGATGAGCTGCTCCGGGTGGCCAAGAATATTCTCTACATCCAGGAGCGCCGCCGCATCGAGCTGTTTATGCGAGAGGATGTCTATGGCCAGTTTGTCACCTGCCTGGCCTTCTTCCCGCGGGACATCTACAACACCGAGCTGCGTCTGAAAGTGGAGCAGGTGCTGTTCGAGACCCTGGAAGCGGAGGACATCGAGTTTGTCACCCACTTCTCCGAGTCGGTCCTTGCCCGGGTGCAGTTCACCATCCGGGTGCCGCAGGTAGAGAATCGCCAATTGCCGATCGCCGAGATCCGGGAAAAGGTGATCGACCTGGCCCAGTCCTGGCGCGACGGTCTCTACGAGGCGCTCAGCGAAGCCTACGGCGAGGAGCGCGGCAACGAATTCTACCGGCTCTGGGCTGGAGGATTTCCGCCAAGTTACACCGATATGTTCTCGCCGCGCCGGGCTGCAATCGACCTTGATCACATCGCTGCTTCGGCGGATAGAGATGATCTGGCCATGAGTTTTTACCGGGCGTTGGAGGAGGATGAGAGCACCCTCCATTTCAAGCTGTTCTACCCGGATGAGCCCCTGCCGCTGTCGGACGTGATGCCGATCTTTGATAACCTGGGCTTCCGGGTGATCGGAGAGCATCCGTTCGAGGTCCTCGACCGCCACGGCAAGTCGGTATGGATCCACGATTTCACCCTGCAGGCCCACACCGGGGAAGTGGTGGACATCCACCGCATCCGGCCGATTTTCGAGGAGCTGTTCCGCCGGGTCTGGCACGGCGAAGCGGAAAACGACGCCTTCAACCGCCTGCTGCTGTCGTCGTACATGAGCTGGCGCGAGATTGCCCTGTTGCGTACCTACGCCCGTTACATGCGCCAGATCCGTTTCTCCAACAGTCAGACCTTCATCTCCAATACCCTGGTCAACCATGTCCAGCTGACCCGGACCCTGCTGGACCTCTTTGACATCCGCTTCAACCCGGAGCGTTATCAGAGCAAGGGCAAGAGCGAGGCGGCCCAGCAGAAACTGGAGATCGAATTCAGCGCGGGCCTGGACAAGGTTGAAAACCTCAGTGAAGACCGTGTCCTGCGTCTCTACCTGGAGCTGATGCAGGCTACCCTGCGCACCAACTATTACCAGTTGGATGACGACGGCAAGCCGAAGTCATACATCAGTGTGAAGTTTGATCCTTCATGCATTCCGGACATGCCGCTGCCGCTGCCGATGTTCGAGATTTTCGTTTACTCGCCGAGGGTCGAGGGCGTGCACCTCCGGGGCGGCAAGGTCGCCCCGGCGGCGCGGTCGGAGTCGGCGTCGTGGCCGCGGCGGCGCTGACCCGGCGCCGCTTCACGCACCGGATGCCCGCCCTCCGCGGCCGCCCGGTGCGCCACGCGCGCGGCGCCTTCCGGCCCGCCGTCGGGGCGCGCGCGCGTCTCGCTCCAGTCCAGGATCCAGAGCGCGACGCACCCCAGGACGATCCAGAGGACGGCCCACGCCATCGTGAAGGGGAGGCCGAGAATGAAGGGCCTGGCGCGGTTGAAGGGGACGGCGCCCGGCCACGTGACGGCGAGCGCGTACAGGATGAAGAAGCCGAAGACGGCGATCCGGACGTGGGAGATCTTCACGCGGAGAGGTCCCTCCTTCGGGCGGGTCGGGACTGCGGCGGGGCTGTTCGGGTGTCGAACATGCATCGCAATCTACGCGTCGCGCGGCTGGCCGCCAGCGGGCTCCGCCGGATGAGGGGTGCCGGGTCGGAGGCGCTCGATCGAAGATCGCCAGCCGGGATACTTCCGCGGGGGCGGCTCAGCGACCCGTGAAGTCCGGGTCCCGCTTCTCCACGAAGGCGCGCACGCCCTCCCGGCCGTCCTCGGAGGCGAACGCCGCGAGAAAGAGTTCGCGCTCGAGTTCCAGCCCCGCGGAGAGCGGGGTTTCGAAGGCGCTGCGGATGGACTGCTTGGCGAGTCGGAGGGCCACCGGACTCCATCGTGCCATTCGCCCGGCGATCTCCTTCGCCTTCTCCAGGTGCTTCCCCTCG
>NZ_JAWOIS010000043.1:0-83073 GCF_046484525.1 Marinobacter sp. | reverse complement strand
GTCTGCGCAACCTGTTCCTGCGGGTGGCGGACATCTCCCTGTTGCCCACCGCCGGGTAACAGGGAAGGCGATACGGCCGGTCTCAGCAGTTATACGGACGAAAATTCCCCGCCCGAGGGGTAGCCAAACCTCGTTTAATCCGTATAATACCGGCCGTTGTTCGGCGTGTGGCGCAGCTTGGTAGCGCACTTCGTTCGGGACGAAGGGGTCGCAGGTTCGAATCCTGCCACGCCGACCACTTTCCCGCATTGCTTGCTTTGTCTTATCCCTGGATTTGATCACCCTATAACAGGGATTCGATCGGCATCAGCGACCAGAAAAACACCATTATCCGCTTCAGTGGCCCGGTTCCCGGTTCATGGCTGTATGTCACCGTCCGGTGTTCCTGCCGCTCCAACCAGCGGAGTTCGCCGTCCTCGCCCAGTACCACCTGATAAGCGCTGGAACGCACCTGCTCGTCAAACTCCCGTTCCAGGGTCCGGGCCAGTTCCGGGCTCTTGATCACGAAGCCCAGTTCGGTATTGAGGTGGATGGAACGGGGATCGAAATTGAACGAGCCCACAAACAGGATCTCGCCATCAACTGCGAAGGTCTTGGCGTGCAGACTGGACACCGAAATGCCCATCATGCCGGTTTGCAGGTCCTGTTCCTTCGGGGCCTCGTCATCAAGCCGACGCATCTCCCACAGCTCCACACCCGCCCGCAACAGCGGTTTCCGGTACTTGCTGTAGCTAGCATGCACCATTGCCACATCGTTGGCCTCGAGGGAGTTGGTCAGAACCCGTACCTCAATGCCCCGTTCCTCCAGCGTCCGGAACAGTTCGACCCCGGCATCCCCCGGGATGAAGTAGGGGGAAACCAGGGTAATGCTTCGTTCGGGATCCTCCAGCGCCCTGGCCAGCTGTTGGCTTAGCAAATCCTCGTTCCCATTCCGGCCCAGAACCTTGGCGGGATCATCACTGACCATAACCACCGGCGCCCAGCTGAAGGTCAGTTCACCGATCAGCAACTTGCGCAGGAACGCTGAATCCTCCAGCGTGCGGGCATAGACCGAGGAGGCAATACTGTTTTCCGAGACTTTTAACAGTTCGGCCAGTTCCGCCAGCGGATCCGGTCCAGGTTCGGGCTCCCCCAGAATCTGTCGGGCCGGCCACGAGGCGTTACTGGCCCAGTATCGGTCGAAATCCCGGGAAATATCATCCACGGCCGGACCGATGGCCAGCACATCCAGATCGGCAAACAAGCCACCCCCGGCGGCGCCAAAGTACTCATCCGCAATGTTCCGGCCGCCAATGATCGTGACCTGGTTGTCCGCCGTGAGGGACTTGTTGTGCATTCGGTAATTGAGACGCCGGAAATCCGTGAGGTAGCCCAGCCACTTGGGGTTGCGGACCACAAAAGGATTGAACAGGCGAATCTCGATGTTGGGGTGCTGACTCAGGGCCGCCAGGATGTCGTCCATACCCACGATGCCGTTGTCATCCAGTAACAGCCGGATCCTGACTCCCCGTTCCGCGGCCCGATACAGGGTGTACAGCATCAGGGTGCCCGTGGTGTCGGGACGCCAGATGTAGTATTGGACGTCCAGGCTGGCCTCCGCCGCCTCGGCCAGCAGGGCCCGGGCGGCAAAGGCATCGTAGGGATCCGGTAGCAGGATGATGCCACTCAGGCCGGGATGGGCATCGGTTTTCGGGGTAATGGCCTGGCCCAGGACCGTTTCCCGGGTCTGTGACTGGGGGAACGATCGACTGTCAGGCCGATCGGCCAGCGGTGGCAGGGCACACCCCGATAACACCAGAAGGGTCGCCAATACCGGCCACAACGGAACTCGTCGCACTGCAAGGAATATCGCCGCCAATCGCCTCTCCATACAGCAGTAAAAAGGACCCCTTCTGACAATATAACTTCACAACCGTAACTATGCCCGTATCGAGCCGGTAGTCCGACGCTCATATTTTGACCACGATCAACACTTGATGCTGCCACCAGGCCCGAAACTGGAGGAACTTCCAGGAACTGGACTAGGCTATAAAACACCGGATCGGCAAGGATTGACGATACCACGAGCCGATACCTTCAAGAGTGGAGGGAACCATGACGTCAGACAGCGTTTTGGGGATCACTATGCGCGGGATTCAGCTGCTGCTGGCCATAACCCTGTGGTCGATGATCGGGCTTGTTCAGAGCGCAGAACGCTCACCTCCCACCGCAGACCACAGCAAGTTCGAAGCGCTCAAGGGTCCTTTCGAGGACGCCACGGAAGTCACCGAGGCCTGCCTGGGCTGCCACACCGAAGCGGCCGAGCAGGTCAAGGGCACGACCCACTGGACCTGGCTCTACGATCACCCGGAAACCGGCCAGCAACTGGGCAAGAGCAAGGTGATCAACAGCTTCTGTGGCATGCCGGTTACCAACGAGGCCCGCTGCACCTCCTGCCACGTCGGCTATGGCTGGGAAGACATGAACCAGCCGCCACCCCAGGCGGACTCGGCAGTGGATTGCCTGGTCTGCCACGACACCACCGGCAATTACTGGAAATTCCCGACACTGGCCGGGCACCCCACCTACGTTCCCCGGGAGTGGCCAATAGGCAGCAGCAAGATGGTGCAGCCACCCGATCTGGTCAATGTTGCCCGGAACGTCGGCGCCTCCAGCCGGGCCAACTGCGGCAGCTGCCACTTCTATGGCGGTGGCGGTGACGGCGTCAAACACGGTGACCTGGATTCGTCCCTGGTAAACCCGCCCAAGGCACTGGACGTGCACATGTCCCCGGAGGGTCTCGACTTCGCCTGTGCCGACTGTCATTCCACCTGGGGGCACAATGTGTCCGGCAGTCGTTACCAGGTCCAGGCCACGGACACCGTCGGCATCGACGTACCTGGCCACACCGACATGACCCGTACCACCTGCGAGTCCTGTCATGGTGCCAGCCCCCACGAGCAGCAGAAACTCAACGACCACGTGGATACCCTGGCCTGCCAGACCTGCCACGTGCCGGAGTTTGCCCGGGGCGGGGTACCCACCAAGATGTGGTGGGACTGGTCGACCGCCGGCAAACTAGATGAGGACGGTAACCCCATCACCGAATATGACGAAAACGGCCACGTCAGTTACCTGAGCACCAAGGGCAATTTCCGCCACAGCGAGGACGTGGTTCCGCACTATGCCTGGTTCGACGGTACCGTGGAATACACCCTGATCGATCAGAAACTGGACCTGTCCAATCCGCCCATAGACATCAACCACTTTGACGGCGGTCCGGACGACCCGGATTCCCGGATCTGGCCCTTCAAGCTGATGCGAGGCAAACAGCCCTACGATACCGAGCTGGGCACCCTGTTGGTGACCCATGTCTTTGGGGCGGACGACACATCGTTGTGGAGCAATTTCAGCTGGCAGAAAGCCCTCGAGGCGGGCAGCGCGATGTCCGGAATGCCCTTCAGTGGCCAGTTCGACTTTGTCGAAACCCGGATGTACTGGCCCATTGCCCACATGGTGCCACCGGCGGAGGAAGCGCTGCGTTGCGGATCCTGCCATGCCACCGAGAGCCGGCTGGCCGGTATCGGGGGTATCTACATGCCCGGGCACGACAGCAACGTCTGGTTAGACCGGATTGGCTGGCTGGCAGTGGCACTGACCCTTCTGGGCGTCATTCTCCACGCCATCGCACGGATGATCTTCAGGGGGAGGAAGCACTCATGAGCCGGGTAATGATGTATAAACGCTTCGAGCGCTTCTGGCACTGGTGCCAGGCACTGCTGATCTTCACCCTGTTGATCACCGGGTTCGAGATTCACGGCAGCTATTCCTGGCTGGGATTCGGCGAGGCGACCCGGATCCACACGCTGGCCGCCTGGGCCCTGATCGTGCTCTGGCTGTTTGCCATCTTCTGGCACTTCACCACCGGTGAGTGGCGCCAGTACATACCCACGAAAGACGGCCTGTTCGCCGTCATCCACTATTACCTGATTGGCACTTTCACCGGTGCCGAGCACCCGTACCGCAAAACCACCAGGGCCAAGCATAACCCTCTGCAACGGCTGGCCTATCTGTTCTTCAAGGTGGTGATCTCGCCGGTGATCTGGGTGACCGGGCTGCTCTACCTGTTCTATAACGACTGGCCGGCAACCCTGGCCGGTGCCCTGGAACTGGAATCGGTGGCACTTATACACACCGGTGCCGCCTTCGCCATGCTGGTGTTCATCATCGCCCACGTGTACATGACCACCATGGGCCACACGCTGACCAGCCACATCAAGCCCATGGTGACCGGCTACGAGGATCTTAGCGAGTAATCCCCACCATCGGAAAAGATGGCGCCCACCATGACAGGAAGAATTCCAGTCGAAGGAAACGCCGGGCCTGGGCCATCAGCATCAGGGTCAGCTGATTTCTCATTGCCATATAGGCCTCTTCGCTGATGCCCCCAGGTACTTGTTTGCCTGCTTCTTCTCACGAACCGTACTTTCCCACTTTGGCTCCCAACTAAACTATCGGAATAACTCTCTTGATAGAGTTTTACTAGATTACGTGTCATGTTCTGAAGCACTGATATATTTATTCGGTATAACGTTATTACTCTATGTTTGTTACTATTTGATCAATATCAACTGCGGCCTGGCAGTTGCTCTAACAACGACAAACAGAGAGGTTCAAGGCATGAGTTTGAATGCAGTCCCACGGGAATCCGATAAGAAACACACCGTTGTGATTGTGGGTGGCGGAGCTGCCGGTGTATCAGTAGCGTCCAGCCTCAACAAGCGGAACCGCTCACTCGATATTGCGGTGGTGGAACCCTCATCCACCCATCATTACCAGCCCGGCTGGACCATGGTTGGCGGCGGCGTCTTTCGTCCTGAGGTGACGTCCAAACCCATGAAAGAAGTCATGCCCTCGTTCGTCTGCTGGTACCAGCAGAAGGTCATCGCCCTGGATCCGGATCAGAACCGCATCCAGCTGGCAGACGGATCCTGGATGATTTACGAAACACTGGTCCTTGCCCCGGGTCTGGAGTTGAACTGGGGAGCCATCGAAGGCCTTGAGGAAGCACTCGGGAAAAACGGTGTGACCTCAAACTATCTGGAGGGCATGGCCAGTTATACCTGGGAAACCGTGCAACGCCTGAAACAGGGACGGGCACTTTTCAGCCAGCCACCCATGCCGATCAAATGCGCGGGGGCGCCCCAGAAAGCCATGTATCTGTCATCAGACTACTGGCTCAAGCACGGCGTGCTGAAGGACATTGATGTCCAGTTCCACAACGCAGGTGCGGTGCTGTTTGGCGTTCCCGACCACGTGCCCGCACTGGAGACGTACATACGCAGATACGACATCGACGTCAACTTCCAGAGCAACCTGATCGCCCTGAATGGCCCGGCCCAGACGGCCACTTTCCGCATCACCGACACCGAGGGCAACAGCCGGCACGAGGACGTGAAATTCGATATGCTGCATGCAGTACCGCCGCAGCGAGCGCCAGAATTTATCCGGGAGTCGACTCTGGCCAATGAGGGTGGCTGGCTGGACCTGGAAGATGACACCCTGCGCCACAAGCACTTCACCAATATCTTCGGCCTCGGGGATGTCAGTGGTACTGGCAATGCCAAGACCGCCGCTGCAGTCCGCAAACAGGCTCCGGTGGTGGCCGAAAACCTGCTGGCAACTGTGCGCAACCAACCATTGAAGGCAGCCTACCTGGGCTACGGTTC
Organism: Marinobacter sp.; assembly: GCF_046484525.1. GTDB lineage: Bacteria > Pseudomonadota > Gammaproteobacteria > Pseudomonadales > Oleiphilaceae > Marinobacter. The sequence continues at coordinate 77,365 of NZ_JAWOIS010000043.1, read as the reverse complement.
CTGCCCGCTGACGGTAGAGAATGGCCGGATTGTGCTGGCGGAGTTCGGCTATGGTGGCAAGCTGCAGCCCAGCTTCCCGAAATGGCTCAATGATGGCACCAAAGCAACTCGGGCGGCCTGGTGGTTGAAGGCCAAGCAGCTGCCGGGCCTTTACTGGCACGGCATGCTGAAGGGTCATGAATGGCTCGCAAAGCCCGCACCGCGGGGGTGAGGGCTAACGCTCAGTAAGCCCCGCGGATCAGGTCGATCCCGGGGTTCAGGACGTCACGCCAGGCCTTGCCCAGCTCTGGCGTGTAGTCGGGATCGTGCGGGCGTGCAGGATCAGCTGCACGATGCCGTTCCGGAGCAGGTGCCGCTGGGCGTCCATGTCGGTTTTCAGGAAGCGGTTGCGGATGGTGTCCGAACCGGACATGAAAAAGTCGTAGAAATCGACGAAAAAATCATCCTTGCGGCAGCAACGTCCATAACTCTGAAAAACAAGATCCGTCTTGTTCATTCGCGCTCAGTGTCCTTGTCGAAGTTGAAACCAGTCTGATAAGGCCACACTTTCTAGTTCCGCAAATAAACTTTTCCATAGCAAAATGTAACTACATTCACCCTGGATAGTTTATTTTTGCATATAGATCATTAAAACCACCAGCGCGGCAGCAGGTTCCGCACCTGCGGGCGCGTGAACCGGTCATCAATCAGCCAGATCACGCCCCGATCCTCCGGGGTCCGGATCACCCGGCCGGCGGCCTGGGCCACTTTCCGGAGTCCCGGGATAAGGTAGGTGTAGTCATAGCCCGCGCCGAAGCGCTCCTGTAAACGCTCCTTAAGTATCTCGTGCCAGGGGTCGAACGGCGGCAGCCCGAGAGTCGCCACGAAAGCACCAATGAGTTGTTCGCCCGGCAAATCAATACCCTCGCTGAACACTCCGCCGAGTACGGCAAACGCAACAGCGGGCTCCGGCTGACGGAACTCTGCCAGGAAGGCCTCTCGCTCGCCCTGGCTCATACCCGGCGCCTGGCAACGCTGGGGGATTTCCGGTGCCTGTTCGGCGAGGGTCTCGCTGACGGCCCGGAGATACTGGAAACTGCTGAAGAAGGCCAGATAATGGCCGGGACGTTCCCGGAACTGACGGGCAATAATGCTGCCAATCGGCGCCCGCGATGCCTCCCTATGTGCCTGGCGGGTACTGATCCTCGGCGTGAAGTGGACCTGCAGCTGATCGGCGCTGAAAGGGCTGGGCAGGGAAGTAAAGGCGGTGGTTTCCGGCAGGCCCAGCAGATCCCGGTAGTAAATGCCCGGGCTCAGGGTGGCCGAAAACAATAATACCGAGTCGGCAGCGGCGAAGCGTTCGCGCAGGAAGTCCGCCGGAATCAGGTTCTGGATGGTGAGTGAGGCCCGGCCGCGACCGGAGCGCCGGAATTCACACAGGGAGTGGTCACCGAAGCTGTCCGCCAGCTTCATGAAGCCGACGCTCTCGAACAGCAGTTCCTGCAGTGCCAGATCCGGCGGGTTGTCCGCCAGGTGATCGGTCAGACTCGAAACCAGCCCTTGCAGACTACCGATCAGGCTTGCCGGCAAAACCTCGAGAAACACCAGCACAGCCGGATCCATGTCCTGATCCCGGATCAGGGTTTGCCAGGCGCGCGCCGTGCGTTCCAGGGCCTTCTTCAGCACCTTCGGGGCGGTTTTCTTTACCCGCAACAGTCGCTGCTGTTCAAGCGTTACCGAGTACATGCCCCGGGCCCGGTCCACCAGGTTATGGGCCTCATCCACCAGGATCGGGACCTTCCACTGATTCTGGCGAACCAGACCGTGGAGCAGGGCAGACTGGTCAAACATCCGGTTGACGTCGCCGATCACCACGTCACTCCACCGGGCCATCTCCTGGGCCAGGAAATAGGGACAGATATCATGGCCCGCGGCAATACGCGCCAGTTCGGCCCGGGTGAGCGCCGCGCATTGAGCCGCCTCGGCACGGGCGTCCGGCAGTCGATCGAAGAACCCTTTGGCCAGCGGACAGGATTCGCCGTGGCAGGCCTTGTCGGGGTGCTCGCAGGCATCGTCCTTCGCCACCAGCTCCAGCGCCCTGAGCGACCAGTTAACAGATTCGTCCTGGGCGTCCCTGAGTTTATCCACAGCATCCAGGGCCAACTGCCGGGCGGTATTGCGGCAGGTCAGATAGAACAGACGGTCCTGGTCGGCCCGGGCCATGGCCATCAGGCCCGGAAACAGCGTACCCAGGGTTTTACCCAGACCGGTGGGCGCCTCCAGCAACAAGGTGCCGCCGGTCATGGCATTCTTGTAAACCGTTTCGGCCAGTTGCCGCTGGCGCGGCCGGAAGTCGGCAAAGGGGAAACTCAGTCGGGCGAGGGCAGTATTACGCTGGTTCCGGTGGTGTTCTTCCTGTTCGGCCCAGGCTCGAAATCGTCGGCACAGCTCTTCGAGTTCCTGCCAGAGTTCATCGGCATCGGCGGTTTCGGCAAGCTGACTTTCCTTGTCCCGACCGGTGTCGTAATACACCAGCACCAGCTCGATTTTTTTCCGCTTTTCCTGTTTGCACAGCAGGGCACCGTAGGCCCGCAACTGGGCCCGGTGCAGGGCCCGCTGGTGTTCCCGTACCCGGGCAAGGTCGCCCCGGTGGGTCTTGATTTCCTCCAGCCGGCCACGATGGGGATCATAACCATCCGCTCTTCCGGAAAGCTTTATTCCCAAGCATTCACCGGTCAGTAAATACTCGCTTTTGTAGCCGTAGCCCCGGCGGGACTGGATAGTCTGATGGCCAGCAATGCCCTCCTCTGAGGAGGGTGCCGGGGTGTACCGGAAGTCCAGGTCCCCGGCCCGGGCGGCAAACTCGCACAGGGTACGCACCGCCGCTTTCATTCACTGCTCCCGACGCCGGAATCCTCGGCCCAACGGACATAACAGACACTGGCAGGAATGCCCTCCCGGGCAAAAAAATCCAGCCACCGGCGCTGGTGATCCTGCAACCGGTCACCCGGGCCTTTCACCTCCACCATTTCATATCGCGATTCATCATCAGGACGCTGCGGGTGGAACTGGATCAGGTCCGGGAAGCCGCTGCGGTGCTCCTTCACATTCAGCAAGAGACGCCGGAACAGGGCCTCCAGGTGCACCGCCGGGATGCACTCCAGCGCCAGCTCGATCAGGGCTTGGGACAGAGCCGGCCAGATGACAAACGGATTGGCGAGCCCCTGCCTGTCATGCCAGGTGTCCAGGATGCGCTATCGATATCCACCATCGCCGAGGGTAGCGAAGCAGGCCTCGAAATCGCACCGGCGGCGCTCCACGAAATCCTCCCGGGTCAGGTCGGCGGGGCCGGTATGGAAGGGGTGGAAAAAAGCACCGGGCACCGGCTTGAAGATCACCGGCCAGCACAACAGGCCGAACAGGCCGTTGATCAGGGTGTTCTCCACATAGGCCACCGGTGCTTCGGGTCGGTTCAGGTGTTCCGCCGCTGCCCATTCCACGGAGACAGCCTCCGGCCGGGGTAGCGAGACGTGCCACTCATTGATCGGTCGTGTCTCCGCCGGAGCCGGCTTGGGCTCGCCTACCCTCGGGGCCAGCCGTTTCAGGATCCGGTCCAGGCCCTGGCGTTCGGCATCACTCAATTCTTCCCTCTGCCAATGCCTGGCGATGTCCCAGGCTTCCTGGTGGCGTTTCATCCGCTCCAGCAGCCGCAGCTGCTTCAACCTGGCCTCCCGATGCCGGCTCTGGGCCCAGGCGATGAGTGCCAGCTCCCGGTCGCCCTGGCGCTCGGCCTGTCGACCCAGTTCCAGCAGCAGCCGGTCCCGACGGCTGGCCAGCCAGACGTTGGTCACCGGCCCGGGCACCTGTGGCCAAACTTCGGGCGCCGGCACCTCCCGGTCGAGCTGATCCCGGCACTCCTGCATGGCCAGATAGCAGTCCACGTCACTGCGGCAGTCGAATGCCCGGGATTCGCGACTGATTGGCACCTGCTCGTAGGCCTGGTAACCCAGTTCCACCAGCACAAAATCGGACCAGCTCTGGCGCAGATTGCCGAAAAACATCAGCCGGACACGATCAAACAGCGCCATGTGTTGCAGCCGGACCACCCTGGCATCACCGGCGTCGAACCATTCCGCCATCGGCCGGTCGCCCGACAGGTGATCTGAAAGCACCGCTTTCATGGTGGCCTTCGGAACGCTCCGGCCGTGGCCAAGGTTCTGCAATACATCGGCGAAGGCGGGCCGCAGCTCTGCCAGGGTAAACAGGCGAAAGAGCTCGTCGAGGTCGATCACAGGCTCAGATTCGAGCCAGTCTTCCGACACCAGGCGAGACAGGATTTCAGGAACTGGCGAATCCAGCTCCGGATAGGCCAGTTTGTCCGCGCGGAACAGGTCACCTGAGCGCATCACCAACCGGGTCAACAGAGCTTTTTCCACTGTCTCAAGACCCAGGAAGGTTTCCAGCACACGGATCTCTGACCCGGTCAGCAGGTCCCGGTGATGATCCAGTACCCAGCGCACCACGGTCTCCATATTTTTCAGATAATACAGCGGGTTTTCCAGGTCCGCGGTACGCGGCACAGTGGCAGGATCAAACGTGGTCATAGGGCGAGCAGGCAATTCACGGAAAGCAGTCAGGTCATGCAACTCTACGCCCGCTCGCCCGTGACCTCAAACACGCTTTAGATTCCCATGTCCGCAGGCTGCAATTGCACACCCGCAACCCGCCAGTCGCCATCACTGTGCACCATCCGGTAGTAGGCATGCCAGCGTTTGCCGTTCGGACCGGTCAGTCGTACCACCTGGATATCGAATGCACCGTGGGGAACCAGCTCAACAAACTCAATAGTCGAGGCCCGGTGTACCGCAGGGTAGGCCTCCCGAACCATGCTGAAGAACACATCGGCATCACCAAATCGACGCTTGATACCCTCGGATGAAAACGACCAGGCAGCCTCCTGGTCGTCGTTGGCAAAGGCTTCAATCTGCCTCAGGATGGTCTGTTCAATGGCCTCGCCCTGTTCCTCGGCACTGGGCACACCCGGCAGCGCGACCACCAACAAGACAAGGACCAGAAACGAGGGTAAACGGACTCTTTTCCGGAGAGGATTCCAGGCCATCATTCTCACCTCCACTTTTTGCGCCACGCCCTCCCCAGATCATACGCTGCAGACCGGCAACATATGATTAAAAAATGATCGACCGGTTGAACTCCCGCGACTTCAGTTGTCGCATCCATTGGTCAGACTGATCAGGCATAATGAACGTCTGATTTTCCAGCCACATACGGTAACCTGTGGCATCAGGATTGAACCGATCGCCAACAAGGAGCCCCATGGCCGACCACTCCGCCATCCAGCCCGGCTTTCACGCCATCCATGCCAACCACCTGGAAGACCTGCGCCGCGCGGTGATTTTCCTGTGCCGGGAGAACCCGCTGCCACCACTGCAGAGCGAGACCTTCCTGGTCCAGAGTAACGGTATTGCCCAGTGGCTGAAGCTGGCCCTGGCCGAGAAACGCTTGGACCATGGCGCCGAAGGTGGCCTGGGGATCGCTGCCGGAATGGACTTCCTGTTTCCGGCGCGGTTTATCTGGCAGGCGTACCGGGCGGTGCTGCCGGACGGCGAAGTGCCGGAACAGTCGCCCTTCGACAAGCGCCGGCTGGTCTGGCGCCTGTATCGGCTGCTGCCGGATCTGGTGGACCAGGACGAGGCCTTCCTGCCCCTGGCGCGGTTTCTCGATGGCACCGACACTGACCTGCGCAACTTCCAGCTGGCCGAGAAGGTGGCGGACCTGTTCGACCAGTACCAGGTATTCCGGGCTGACTGGCTCAGTGCCTGGGAGCAGGGCCGGGATGTGGTAATCACTGCCCGCAACGAGGAAAAACCCCTGGACCCGGAGACGCTCTGGCAACCCCTGCTCTGGCGCAAACTGGTGGAGGATGTGGGTCCCGACGCCCACACCAGCCGGTCCCGGATTCACACCCGGTTCATGGCCGAGGGCCAGCGCCGGTCAGAGCCGGCGAATCGCTCGCGGCTGCCGGCGCGGATCGTGGTGTTCGGCGTCTCTTCGCTACCACGCCAGGCCCTGGAAGCCCTTTATGTCCTCAGCCGGTTCAGCCAGGTGGTACTGTGCGTCCACAACCCCTGCCAATACTACTGGGCCGACATCGTCAGTGACCGGGAACTGCTGAAGGCCGAACGCAAGCGCGGCGCGGCCCATCCGGAACTGTCGAAGATTGCCGATCCGGACCAGCTGCACCAGCACGCCAATCCGTTGCTGGCGGCCTGGGGCAAACAGGGGCGGGACTACATCCGTCTGCTGGACGAGTTCGACAATCCCGAGGAATACCGGGACCGGTTCGAGACCCCGGACCAGAAGATCGATATTTTCTCCGCCCACGGCGAACCGGGCGAACCGCCCCTGCTGCATCAACTGCAGAACGACATCTATAACCTGACGCCGCTTCAGGACATCCGCGCGGAAAACCGCCAGCTGGATCTGGCCCGGGATCACTCGCTGGTCTTCCACGATGCCCACAGCCCCCAGCGGGAAGTGGAAATCCTCCACGACCAGCTGCTGGCGGCCTTCAATGCCGATCCCGGCCTGCGCCCCCGGGACGTGATGGTCATGGTGCCGGACATCAATGTCTACGCGCCCCACATCCAGGCCGTATTCGGCCGCTATCAGGCGGGGCAGAAACGCCATATCCCGTTCACCATCTCCGATCAGGGGCAGCGTCACCATGAGCCGGTGTTGATTGCCCTGGAAACCCTGATGTCCCTGCCACGCAGCCGTTTCGGGGTGAGTGAAATCCTGAGCCTGCTGGAGGTGCCCGGCATCCGGGACCGCTTCGGCATCGACGAGGGCGAGATTCCCCTGGCCCGGCGCTGGGTGGAGGGCGCCAATATCCGCTGGGGCCTGCACGGGCGGCACCGGCAAAGCCTGGAGCTGCCGGCGGAGCTGGAACGCAACACCTGGCAATCCGGCCTGCGGGCCATGTTGCTCGGTTACGGCATGGGCGAGGATGAGCCCTGGGCCGGCGTCGAGCCCTATGGAGAGATCGGCGGGTTGCAGGCGAGTCTCGCCGGTCGGCTGGCGGAATTCGTGGCGCAACTCGAGGATCTCTGGCAGGCCCTGCAGACGCCGCGCACCCCGGCGGAATGGGAGACCCTGTTCTCGCAGATGCTCGAGCGCTTTTTCCTCAGGGTCGAAGGCAACGACCTGTTGCTGCTCACCCGCTTCCGCCGCCAACTGGAACAATGGCTCGAGGACGCCCTGGCCGCCGGGCTGGACACCCAACCCCTGCCACTGAACATCGTCAAGGATGTACTGCTGGCGGGCCTGGACGAGGGTGGACTGAACCAGCGCTTCCTCGCCGGCAAGGTAAACTTCGCCACCCTGATGCCGATGCGGGCTATCCCGTTCCGCAAGGTCTGCCTGCTGGGCATGAACGATGGTGACTACCCGCGCTCCCGGCCCCCGGTGGATTTCGACCTGATGGCCAACGACTACCGCCCCGGGGACCGGTCCCGGCGCGAGGATGATCGCTACCTGTTCCTGGAGGCCCTGTTGTCAGCCCGGGAACAGCTCTACATCAGCTGGGTGGGCCGCAGTATCAGAGACGATTCGGAGCGTCCTCCCTCCGTTCTGGTGGGCCAGCTGCAGGACCATCTGGACAGCCGGTGGGCACTGCCGGGCGAGCCGGACGGATCGGTCACCGAAGCCCTGACCACCCGGCATCCGCTGCAGCCCTTCAGCCGGGATTATTTTCCCCGCGGCAACGGGCTGGACGCCGGTCCCGAGAGCCCGCCCAGACCTCTGGCAGAGGTGTTGCAGGCCCGCAGCCTGTTCACCTTCGAGCGGGAATGGCGCAGTGCCCACGGCACCGAAACAACCGAACCGGATCAGGCACCGCTGCCGTACCAGCATCCGGAGGAGCCGATCCGGCTGGCCGACCTGTCGAACTTCCTGAAAAAGCCCATCGACACCTTCTACCAACGACGGCTGCAGGTGCACTTCGAGCAGTTGGAGGACGATGACACCGATAACGAGAACTTTGACCTCAACGGGCTGGACCGGTGGCGGCTGGACAGCGAACTGATACGGGAAGGCGTGATCAAGGCGGTCAGCGAGGAAGACCTGCATGAACGGCTCGAAACCACCCTTGATCGGATGGCACGCCGAGGTGACCTGGGCATGGGGGTGACCGAACACCGCCTGCGCACGGAGCTGGCAGGTCGGTTACCGGACCTGCATCAACGCTACCGGGCGGCACTGGCGGACTGGCCGGAGGCCATCTCCGAGCCGCTGAGCTTCGAATACCAATACCGGAATGACACGGGTACGGTGGAAGTGGTCGACCTGATTGATAACCTGCGCACCAACCCCGACGGCCGTTTATGCCGGGTGGTGGTGGCCGGCTCCAGCCTGCTGTCCGGCTCCGGTGGCAGCAGGAAAGTGCGCTACGCCAACCTGATGCGGGACTGGGTGATTCACCTGGCCGGCCAGCTCACCGACCAGCCTTTCGAGACCCTGATCCTGGCCCGGGAAGAGAAACGCACCTTCCCCTTGCCACGGATCGAACCGGAACAAGCCAGGCAGCACCTGGAGACCATCCAGGCCCGGTGGATGGAGGCCACCACCCGCACCCTGCCGATCCACTGCGAGGCCGGTTTCGCCTGGATCACCAGCTACTACCAGAGCAAGAAATACCGCGGCGATGACGAGCGCGCCCGGAGCGATGCCGAGCAGGCCTACAGCACCGCCCTGGCACGGGACACCGGTTACCTGCGCGGTGCCTTCGACAGCCCGGAGGCGTTGTTCGCCAGCGGTGAATTCGAGGCCTTGCTGCACCAGCTGTATGTACCGCTCTGGGAGGCAGAGCAGGGCAAGTCCGCCGCCGAACAGATCGAGGGAGAGGTATGAATACCGAGATGACCAATCGCAACCCGAACCTCGACCCTTTGACCCTGCCCCTGAACGGCAGCACCCTGATCGAGGCCAGTGCCGGTACCGGCAAGACCTTCACCATCGCCATCCTGTACGTGCGGCTGGTACTGGGCCATGGCCAGAACGAGCACAGTCCGCTGGCCCGGGGCATGCTGCCGCCCAACCTGCTGGTGGTGACCTTTACCGACGCCGCCACCAAGGAGCTGCGGGACCGCATCCGCACCCGCCTGACCCAGGCAGCCGAGGTGTTTTCCGACAGTGCCGACGCCAGCGAGCCCCCGGCCGAAACCAGACTCCTGTATGAGTTGAGAGAGGCCAGCTACCCCGATCCGGCCACCTGGCCGGAGTGCCGGAAAAAGCTGCTGCTGGCGGCGGAATGGATGGACGAGGCCGCAGTCTCAACCATCCATGGCTGGTGCAACCGGATGCTCAGCGAACACGCCTTCGACAGCGGCAGCCTGTTCCGGCTCACGCTGGAAACCGATCAGAGCGAACTGCTCGACGACGTGGTCCGGGATTACTGGCGTACATTCATCTATCCCTTGCCTCCGGTGCTGATGGACGAGGCCCTGGGTCACTGGAAAACCCCGGAGGCCCTGCGCGGGGCCATCCGCAACCTGATTCCCGAGGCAAGCCAGCTTGGCACTCCGGCCGGCGATGTGCAGGAGGTCATTGATTCGGTGGTCGGCCAGCGCCTGGCCCGCGCCCGGGAACTGAAAGCGTATCCCTGGGCCGAGTGGCAGGGCGAGGTGGTTGCCCTGCTCAACGAACTGAACAAGAGCAAGCGTCTGCACGGTGTCAGCAAGAACGCAATGGTCAAAATCTGGGACACCCTGGTGACCTGGGCGAAGTCGGACGAACCGGTCCCGGATGGCCTGGACAAGGCCGGGTTCCGGAATCAGACCCCGGAAGGCCTGGCGCGGATCCTCAAGGGCGAGGACCCGGCCCCGCATCATCCGGCATTCGACGCCATCGATGAACTGATCGAGTTCAGCCAGAACCAGCCCAGCGGCCGCTCGGATATCCTCAGGCACGCCAGCGTCTGGGTCGGGCAACGACTGGAATCGGAAAAACAGCAACGCTCGGAAATGGGCTTCGACGACCTGCTCACCCGCCTGGACGATGCCCTGCACGGCCCCCGGGGCGATCAGCTCGCCGCCACCATCCGCCGCCAGTTCCCGGTGGCACTGATCGACGAGTTCCAGGACACGGACCCGGTGCAGTACCGGATCTTCAACCGGATCTACCGGGTGGCGGACAACGATCCGGACACCTGTCTGCTGATGATCGGGGACCCCAAACAGGCCATCTACGGCTTCCGCGGCGCCGACATCTACACCTACCTGGAGGCCCGCCAGGGTGCCCGGGACCGGACCTGGACCCTGGGCCGCAACTTCCGCTCCTCCGCCAGCATGGTGGCGGCAGTGAACCGGGTGTTCGAGCACGCCGACCGGAACAGCCGGGACGGCGCTTTCCTGTTCGGCAAGGGCGACCGCACGCCACTACCGTTCCAGGGCGTCGATGCCAACGGCACCAAACGGCAATGGCGGATTGACGGCGAGGATCAACCCAGTCTCAGCTTCTGGACCCTGGACAGTGAGGACGAGGACCGGAACGGCAACCGTAAGCCCCTGGCCAAGGGCACGGCCACTGCCGAGGTGGCCGAAACCTGTGCCAGCGAAGTCGCCCGTCTGCTGACCCTGGGGCAGCAGGGCAGAGCCGGCTTTGCCCTGCCGGATGACCCGGCGGACCTTGAGCCGGTCCGCCCTGCCGACATTGCCATCCTGGTCAACAACCGCAACGAGGCGGCAGCGGTACGAGATGCCCTGGGCCAGCGCCGGATCAAGAGCGTGTACCTGTCGGACCGGGATTCGGTACTGACCTCCACCGAGGCCAGCGAGGTGCTGACCTGGCTGCGCGCCTTTGCCGAACCCCGGCAACTGGCCCTGACCCGGGCGGCACTGGCCACGCCCACCCTGGGCCAGTCCTGGCAGAGCCTGGATCGGCTGCTTACCGACGAAATCGCCCTGGAGCGGGAAATCGAACGGTTCATGGGCTATCACGAGCAGTGGCGGACCCAGGGCGTACTGCCCATGCTGCGCAGCTTCCTGATGGACTTCGAAGTACCGGCACGGCTGCTGCAACGGCCCGACGGCGAACGGCGGCTGACCGATATCCTGCACATCGCCGAACTGCTGCAGCAGGACAGCCTGCAGCTGGATGGCGAGCACGCGCTGGTACATCACTACGCCCAGATCCTGAGGGCGGCGGACGAGGAAGACGAATACCGCACCCTGCGACTGGAAAGCGACGCCGGCCTGGTCAAGGTCATTACCGTGCACAAGTCCAAGGGTCTGGAATACCCACTGGTATTCCTGCCGTTCGGGACCGCATTCCGGGCCCAGAACGACAAACAGGCCTATGTCCGCTACCACGATGACCAGGGCCGGCTGGTCACCGTATTCGATCCGGAACCCGAGGCGGTCGCCCGGGCGGACCGGGAACGGCTCGGCGAGGATATCCGCAAACTCTACGTGGCCCTGACCCGGGCCCGGTATGCCATCTGGGTGGGTGTCGCCGCCATCGACAACTGGGCCCAGAGTGGCCTGGGTTACCTGCTCGGTGGCGAAGGCCGCGAGCAGTACCCCCTGGCCGACAGCCTGACTCCCCTGGCCCGGGACGAGGACACCATCACGGTCATGGCACTGCCCGAAGCCGATACGGCCTGCTATACCGAGGAGGCACCGCAAACCCTGGGGCCGGCACTGGAGGCCACCCGGGAAGCCCGGGAAGACTGGTGGATTGCCAGTTATTCCTCGATCGAATACACCGGCCTGGCGGGCACCGGCATCGTGTTCAGCGGGGAAGTGGAGGACGCGGAAACCCAGAACCTGCTGGAAGAATCGGCCCAGGGCACCGGCGATGAGGGGTCGGCAGCCCCCGCCGGTCATTCCCTCCATCAGTTTCCGAAAGGGGCGGGCCCGGGCACCTTCCTCCACGAATTGCTGGAATGGTGCTGCCAGCAGGGCTTTGGCCAGGTTGTGGATAACCCGGCGATGCTGCGGGAATACCTGGAGCGGCGCTGTACTATTCGCGGCTGGAGCGACTGGACCGACACCCTGGAGCACTGGCTGTTGAGCCTGATCCGGACACCCCTGCGCCTGGACCGCGACGGGGACACCCGCGCCGCCCTGAGGGAGTTCGGCACCGTGCGCCCGGAACTGGAATTCTGGTTCGAGAGCTGCAACGTCGCCACCGGCGCCCTGGATAGCCTGGTACGCCGGCACACCCTCGAGGGCGCGGACCGGGTCCAGGTGGATAACCGCCGGTTCAACGGCATGCTCAAGGGCTTCATCGATCTGGTGTTTGAACACGAGGGCCGCTACTACGTGCTCGACTACAAATCCAACACCCTCGGCGAAGACGACAGCGCCTACACCGACCAGGCCATGGGCCAGGCCATCCTCGACAAGCGCTATGACCTGCAATACGTGCTCTACCTGCTGGCCCTGCATCGCCTGCTAAAGGCCCGGTTGCCCGGTTACGACTACGAGCGGCACATTGGTGGTGCCGTCTACCTGTTCCTGCGGGGTATCCATGCCCCCGGTGCCGGTGCTTTTACCGACAAACCGCCACGGGCGCTTATCGAAAAACTCGACGCCCTGTTCGATGGTGACACCTTGCACGGGGAGGACGCCGCATGAATCTCGAGCAACTGGAAACACTGCTGGAGCAATGGCGCCAGGCCGAATGGATCCGCCCCCTGGATGTGGCCTTCGCACGCCTGATCCGGCAACTGTGCGAAGAGCAGGGCGAGAACCCGGACCCGCTGGTGTTGTTGCTGGCGGCCCTGGCCTCGCATCAGGTCGGACGTGGTCACGTCTGCATCGATCTGGTGAATTTGCTGGAGGATGCCGGCAACACCCTGGCCTTGCCGCCGGGAGATCCCGTTGCCGTATACCTGGCCGGGGACCAGGAGGCATGCCCTTCGCCATCTGAGGTCCTGGCAAAGGCCTCGCTTGAAGACTGCCTGACTGCGCTGGTCAATAGTCGGGCGGTAAGTGATGGCTTACTGACTACACCACTGGTGGTGAACGATACCCGCCTTTACCTGCGGCGTTTCTGGCGTTACGAACAACGGATTGCCCGGGGTATCAGCGACCGCCTGGCCCTGAACTCCCCGCTCGATAATCCTGGCTCGGGCGCCACCCGGACCCTGAGCGAAACGTTGAACATCCTGTTCCAGCCCGGGGATGAAGTGGACTACCAGAAACTGGCCTGTGCGCTGGCGGCGCGCAAACGTTTCGCCGTAATTACCGGCGGGCCGGGTACCGGCAAAACCACCACGGTGGTGAACCTGCTGGCGGCCTTGCAGGCGGTGGCGGGCGAGGATCCGGCCCGTGCCGGCCGGAGGTTCCGCATTCGCCTGGCCGCGCCCACTGGCAAGGCGGCGGCACGGCTGAACGAGTCCATTGGCGGGGCGGTCAGCCGCCTGCCGCTGGACCAGCTTCCCGGGCGGGTCCGGCTGGAGGATATCCCGACCCGGGTCACCACCCTGCACCGGTTGCTGGGCAGTCGCCCGGATACCCGGAAATTCCGCCATAACCGGGACAATCCCCTGCTGGTGGATATCCTGGTCATCGATGAAGCCTCCATGGTGGACGTCGACCTGATGGCCTCGGTGTTCGAGGCGCTGCCGGGCCATGCCCAGCTGATCCTGCTCGGCGACAAGGACCAGCTCGCCTCGGTGGATGCCGGGGCGGTTCTGGGCGAGCTATGCCAACGGGCCCGGAAGGCCCACTACCGGCCTGACACGGCACAGTGGCTGCAATCAGTGACCGGGCAGTCATTGCCCGAGGATCTGGTGGATTCCCGGGGCCAGGCACTGGACCAGGCCGTAGCCATGCTTCGCAAGAGCTACCGTTTCACCGAGAACAGCGGCATTCGCCAACTGGCGGAAGCGGTCAATACCAATACTCTGGATGCCGCCATGCTCGAACACTGCCGCCGGGGGCACTTCGAGGACGTGATCTGGCTCAATGGCGACGATGCCAGCCCGGATCCGGAAACGACCCTGGAAAACCTCTGTCACCATGCCATTTCGGGCAGCCCCGGGGCATTCCGCAACGGTGGCAGGGGCAGGGTACTGCACGGTGAGGAACTGCCGGCGCCGGTGGGCTATCGCCATTATCTCGAACTGATGGCCAACCACGATCTGGGGATGGACAGCCCGCTAGCGGACTGGGACCAGCTGGCCCGCAGGGTGCTGGCGGCTTTCGGTGACTTCCAGCTCCTGTGCGCCCTGCGCCAGGGTCCGTGGGGCGTGGAGGGCCTGAACGAACGCATTGCCCGGCACCTGCTGGCGCAAAAACTGATTCCCCGGGCCGAGGGCTGGTACGCGGGGCGGCCGGTACTGGTCACCGGCAATGACTACAACCTTGGCCTGATGAACGGCGATATCGGCATCACCTTCAGTGTGCCCTGGGACCGGGCCGAGAACGGGGAGCCCCGGCCGGCGTTGCGGGTCGCCTTCCCCAGCAGCGACGGCACCGACGGCATCCGCTGGATCTCCCCGAGCCGCCTGCAGCAGCTGGAGACGGTCTATGCCATGACGGTCCACAAATCCCAGGGCTCGGAATTCAATCACACCTGCCTGGTGCTGCCTGACCGGATGAGTCCGGTACTGACACGGGAGCTGGTCTACACCGGCATAACCCGCGCCCGGAACTGGTTCAGCCTGATCACCGGTGACGCCGGCGTGTTCAGAGCCAGTGCCCGCCAACAGGTGGTACGTGCCTCCGGGCTGGCCCCAGCGCTTGCCGCTTCTGCCGGCGAGATTGGTTCGTATATGGATGACCCCTCAACGATGGTTTGATAAGGCCGCCCGACTAAAGACCATTCCCGAATAGCGGGTCACGCCGGCGACTGATCCTGGTGTTGCTGGCGCCAGAGCCGGGAGTAATGTCCGTTACTGGCCAGCAATTCGTTATGATGGCCACTCTCCACGATCCGGCCGGCATCCATCACCAGAATGGTATCGGCGTCCCGGATGGTGGACAGCCGATGGGCAATGACCAGGGTGGTCCGCTGTCGGCTGACCTCCCGCAGTGCCCCGAGGATCGCCTGCTCCGACAGGGAATCCAGGGAAGACGTGGCCTCGTCGAGGACCAGCAGGGGTGGGTTCTTGAGGATGATCCGGGCGATGGCCACACGCTGCTTCTCGCCCCCTGACAGTTTCAGACCACGTTCACCCACCCGGGTGTCATAACCCTCGGGCAGGCTCTGGATAAACCTCTCCAGGTGGGCCATCCGGGCCGCGCGGTACACTTCCTCTTCGGTGGCTTCCGGCCGGCCATAGGCGAGATTGCGGTACAGAGTGTCATTGAACAGGACCGTATCCTGGGGCACCACACCGATGGCCGCCCGCAAGCTGTCCTGGGTCACATCCCGGATATCCTGGCCATCGATCCGGATACTGCCGCTGTCCACATCGTAGAACCGGAACAGCAACCTCGCCAGGGTGGACTTGCCCGCGCCACTTGCGCCGACCACTGCCACCGTGTGCCCGGCAGGAATCGAAAAATTCACATCCCGGAGAATCGGCCGGTCGGCGCGGTAGCCGAAGTGCACGTGGTCAAACCGGACCTCGCCGTTATTCACAGCCAGGGCCGGGGCATCGGGTTTATCCACAATGGCCGGCAAGTCACCGAGCAGCTTGAACAGGCGCTCCACGTTCACCAGGGCTTGCCGGATTTCCCGGTAAACGAAGCCCAGAGCATTCAAGGGAATGAATAGCTGGATCAGGTAGGCGTTGATCATGGTGAAATCCCCGAGGGTGATCTCCCCGGATGCCGCTTCACGCACCGCCATGGCCATGATCACGATCAGGGCTACGCCAATGATCAAAGCCTGGCCGCCGTTCAGGGTGGCCAGTGACAGCCGGTTTTTCAGCCGGGCCGCTTCCCAGTCCTCCAGGTCCCGGTCATACAGCTCCGCCTCATAGCGCTCATTATTGAAATACTTGACCGTCTCGTAGTTCAGCAGGCTGTCCACGGCCCTTGAATTGGACTGGTTGTCCCGGGCATTGGCCTCCCGTACGAACTTCGTGCGCCATTCGGTGACTTTGATGGAAAACACCACGTAAACCACCACCGCCACCAGGATCGCCAGCACGTAACCCACGTTGAACACCACCAGCAAGATGCCGGCGACCAACAGGATCTCGAGCAGGGTAGGGACGATGTTGAACAGCGTGAAGCGCAACAGGAAACTGATGCCGTTGGTGCCCCGCTCGATATCCCGGGCCAGGCCCCCGGTCTTCCGGTCCAGGTGAAAGGCTAGTTCCCGCTGGTGCAGATGACGGAATACCCGCAGGGACACCCGCCGCATGGCCCGCTCCGCCACCCGGGCAAAGACCGCATCGCGCAGTTCACTGAACAGGGTGCTGCCAAACCGGAGGCTACCGTAGGCAACAACCAGCACCACCGGTATCCACAGAACCATGTCCGCACCCCGGTTCTGGTCCAAGTAATCGACGATGTACTTGAGGGCAACCGGCGTGGCCACCGTGGCCAGCTTCGCCAGCACCAGCAACGACAGCGCCAGGATCACCCGGCCACGGAACTCAGTCAGGTAGGGCCAGAGGCCGGCAATCACTTTCCAGTCGGGTTTGTGGTCGGCGGGGTAGTCGTTGTCGGCGTAGGCGCGCACGGGTTTTCCTTTTCGGTCAGGGCAAAATGATCGATTCAGCCGTATGATGGACAGCGATCAAAGTGTACAGCACTTCCTGTGGATATCCGGAGGCAGACTATCAACACCCGTCACCGCAAAGCCCTGAAACTGGTCTGCGAGTTCATCAGTCCCTACCGTCGTGCCGTCGCCGGCGCCCTGGTGGCACTGGTGATCACCGCCGGCATCACCCTGAGCCTGGGGCAGGGACTGAGGATCCTGGTAGACCAGGGCCTGGCCACCGAATCACCGGCCAACCTGGCGCGGGCCATCGGTCTGTTCTTTGTGCTGGTGCTGGGCCTGGCGTTCGGTTCCTTTGCCCGCTTCTACCTGGTGTCCTGGATTGGCGAGCGGGTGGTGGCGGATATCCGCAAACGGGTTTTCAACCACCTGATCGACCTGCACCCGGGCTTCTTTGAACAGAATCGCGCCCTGGAAATCCAGTCCCGCTTCACCGCCGATACCACCGTGCTGCAATCGGTGATCGGCTCGACGGTATCCATCGCCCTGCGCAACGCGCTGATGCTGTTGGGCGGTCTGATTCTTCTGTTTGTGACCAACCCCAAACTGGCCAGCATCATCCTGCTCGGCTTCCCGCTGGTGATTGCGCCGATCCTGTTCTTCGGTCGCCGGGTCCGGCAGCTGTCCCGGCTGAGCCAGGACCGGGTCGCCGATGTGGGCAGTTACGTGGGCGAGAGCCTCACCCAGATCAAGACCGTACAGGCGTTCAATCACCAGCCCCAGGATCGCCGGTATTTCGGGGAAGTTTCGGAACGGGCATTCGACATCGCCCGGGACCGTATCCGGCAGCGGGCCTGGCTGACCACCCTGGCGATTTCCCTGGTGATGGGCGCCGTGGGCATCGTGATCTGGATTGGCGGTCTCGATGTCATCGAGGGCCGCATCAGCCCCGGGGAGCTGGCCGCCTTCGTGTTCTATAGCCTGTTGGTGGGCGTCGCCGCCGGTGCCATCAGCGAGGTTATTGGCGAGCTGCAACGGGCCGCCGGTTCCGCGGCCCGGTTGTTCGAACTGCTGCAAACCCGCCCGCAATTTGGTGAGCCGAGCAATACAAAGGGCAAACTGCCGGAGCGGGTAGCCGGCAGGATCGAGATTGAGCATCTGCGGTTCTGTTACCCGAACCGGCCCGGGACGGCCGCGCTGGATGACCTGTGCCTTACGATAGAGCCCGGTGAGACCCTCGCCCTGGTGGGCCCCTCCGGTGCTGGAAAATCCACTCTGTTCGACCTGTTGCTGCACTTCTATACCCCACAGGCGGGCCGTATCCGGATTGATGGTGTCGACAGCTCCTCAGTTGAGTTGTCCGCTCTGCGTCGGTGCTTTGCGCTGGTGCCGCAGAATCCCGCGCTGTTCAACGGCTCGGTCGCCGACAATATCCGCTATGCCCGGCCGGAGGCCAGCCAGGAGGAAGTGGAGCAGGTGGCCCGCGTGGCCCACGCCCACGAATTTATCCACAGGCTCCCGGAGGGTTATGACACCCGGCTCGGTGACAACGGCCTGGGCCTGTCCGGCGGCCAGAAGCAGCGCCTGGCCCTCGCCCGGGCCCTGCTGGTCGATGCCCCGATACTGTTGCTGGACGAGGCCACCAGTGCCCTGGATGCAGAGAGTGAACACCTGATCCAGCAGGCGATGCCGGCACTCACCCACGGTCGGACCACCCTGGTGATCGCTCATCGCCTGGCCACGGTGCGTGACGCCAACCGGATTGCCGTACTGGAGGAGGGCAGGTTGCTGGCTATCGGAAGCCACCAGAAACTCATGGAGACCAACCCCTTGTACCAGCGTCTCGCCCGCCTGCAGTTTCGGGACCAACGGGAGTAAGACAGTGGTCGGTTTGTGGCTGGCGCTCGTACTCCTTACACTGGTAGTTAAACCTACTGACTCCCGAACAGGAGGATCGCAAAGTGAGCAATCAAGAATTGCAGGCACTGAAGGAACGTTACGTGGCAGCGGGCGCGGCAAGTCCCAATGAACAGTTTGCCGATCACGCCCTGAACGCCGAACTCTGGGACGCCGACGGCAAACGCATGATCGATTTCGCCGGCGGTATCGGCGTCCTGAACATCGGCCACCGTCATCCCAAGGTGGTTGAAGCGGTCAAGGCGCAGCTGGACAAGCTGATGCACACCTGCCAGACGGTGATGCCCTACGAGGGCTACGTGAAGCTGGCCCAGAAGCTGAGCGAAGTGGTGCCGGTGCGCGGACACGGCAAGGTCATGCTCGCCAACTCCGGTGCCGAGGCTCTGGAGAACGCGGTCAAGATCGCTCGGGCGGCCACTGGCAAGACCAATGTCATTTGTTTCGATGGCGGTTACCACGGCCGCACCTTCATGACCATGGCCATGAATGGGAAGGCCGCACCTTACCAGACCGACTTCGGCCCCATGCCGGGCATGGTATACCGTGCGCCCTATCCGGTGCCGTACCATGGTGTCTCCGAGGACGAGGCGCTGCGTGGACTGGCCATGACCATGAAGGCCGATTCCCCGGCCCGCAATACCGCAGCGATTGTGCTCGAACCTGTACTGGGTGAGGGCGGTTTCTATCCGGCACCGAAGAGCTTCCTGGAAAAGGTTCGCAAGATCTGCGACGACAACGACATTCTGATGGTCGTCGACGAGGTCCAGAGCGGCTTCGGCCGGACCGGCAAGATGTTCGCGATCGAGCACAGCGGTGTCGAGCCGGACATCATGACCATGGCCAAGTCCATGGCTGACGGTATGCCGATCTCCGCGATTGTTGGCACCGACAAAGTGATGGATTCCTCCGGCCCGAACTCCCTGGGCGGCACCTACACCGGAAGCCCGACCGCGTGCGCGGCGGCCCTGGCAGTCTTCGACGTATTCAGGGAAGAGGATATCCTGGGCAAGAGCCAGCGCCTGGGCGAGAAACTCAGCGCCCGTTTTGCCCAGTGGCAGGAGCAGTTCGAGCATGTGGATAACGTGCGCAACCTGGGCCCCATGGCGGCGATCGAGCTGGTGGAAAACAAGGATTCCCACAAGCCCATGCCGGAACTGGCCGCGGCGGTCACCAAGAAGGCCAAGGAAAAGGGCCTGATCCTGCTAAGCTGCGGCATGTATGGCAATACGCTGCGTTTCCTCATGCCGGTCACGATCGAGGATGACATCCTTGAGGAAGGCCTGGCGATTGTCGAGGAAAGCCTTAAAGAGGCAGGTGCCTGATCATCAAAGGCATTTGTCGGCCGGGCCCCGGTGGCCCGGCCAACTCCCTTCGAATACCCCCGGAATCATCGTATACTGCCTGAACACGTTTATTCACCGGGCCTGTATACACAGGCTGTCCAACCAGGTAATTCAATGACTCCGGACACTCCCCGATCCGTTCCCGATCATAAGCCCCGCCCCTGGGTTGATCTGCTCGTCAGTATCATCATCCCCTCGGTCATCCTGATGAAGTTCAGCGGTGATGAACACCTCGGCAGTGTGAACGCCCTGATCATCGGCCTGGCATTTCCTCTGGGGTGGGGCCTGTTCGAACTGGTGCGTTACCACAAGAAGAACTTCATTGCCCTGCTGGGCCTGATCAGCGTCGGCCTCACCGGCGGCATCGGGCTGCTCGAGCTCAATTCCCAGTGGCTGGCCATCAAGGAAGCCGCGGTACCTGCTATCATCGGGCTGGCCGTGCTGGTGTCTACCCGGACCCGGTATCCACTGGTCCGCACCCTGCTGTACAACCCGTCGGTGCTGGATGTGGATAAGATCCAGGAACGACTGGTACACGAGGGCAGGGAAGGTGAATTCGAGGGACGGCTGCTGAAAGCCAGTTACTTCTTCGCGGGAACCTTCCTGTTCTCCTCGATCATGAACTATGTGTTGGCGAAATGGATCGTCACCAGCCCATCCGGCACTCAGGCCTTCAATGAGGAACTCGGGCGCATGACTCTGGTGAGCTATCCGATGATCGCGATTCCCTCCATGGTCATGATGATGCTGATTTTCTGGTACCTGTGGCGCACCATCCGCCGGCTGACCGGCTACACCCTGGAAGAGGTGATGTCGGCTCACCTGCTGGAGAAAGAGCGGGAGAAAGAGAAGGCCCGCTCCAGGGAACAGACCTCCGGCAAATAGGTCTTAAATCTTCCGGAAATAAAGAAAAACTGTTTAAAACAAAAAAGGCGGGAAGCTGTCACTTCCCGCCTTTTTTATGCCTTTTTCAGGACACCTACACGTCGAGGTTGGTGACTTCCAGCGCGTTGGTCTGGATGAAGTCACGGCGCGGCTCGACGTCATCGCCCATCAGGGTGGTGAAGATCTGGTCCGCGGCGATGGCATCCTCGATGGTGACCTTCATCATTCGGCGGGTTTCGGGATCCATGGTGGTTTCCCACAGCTGCTCCGGGTTCATCTCACCCAGACCCTTGTAACGCTGGATATTCAGACCCCGCTGGGCCTCTTTCATCAACCAGGCCAGGGCACCTTCGAACGACAATACTGCCTGCTTGCGCTCGCCACGCTGGATATAGGCGCCTTCCTCGATCAGCCCCTCCAGGGTCTCGCCCATACGCGCAATGGCGGCATAGGACGAGGACTCGAAGAAATCGTGACTGAACACGTGGTCATGGGGAATACCGTGCACGTAGATGGTGACCTTGGGCAGGAACAGGCCTCTCTCTTCGTCCCGGGTGACCGAGAAGGTGTACTTGGTACCGGTGCGGGTATCCAGGTTCAGACCCTCGCCCAGGCGACCTACCCAGCGGGCCACCGCCTCTTCGTCCTTCAGATCATCCATCTTGAGGGTGACGTTATGCAGCATCTGCTCCAGGACCTTGGCGGGATAGGCGCGGGACAAGCGATCAATCATCGCCATCACGGCCTGGTATTCCTTGACCATGGTCTCCAGGGCCGAGTCCTTGATGGCCGGCGCATCGGCGTTCACGAACAGCTGGGCGCCCTCCAGGGCGGTTTGGGTCAGGTAGGCTTCCTTGGCCTTCTCGTCCTTCAGATACTGCTCTTGCTTGCCGCGTTTGACCTTGTACAGGGGCGGCATGGCGATAAAGACGTGGCCACGCTCGATGATTTCCCGCATCTGCCGGAACAGGAAGGTCAGCAGCAGGGTTCGGATGTGAGAACCGTCTACATCGGCATCGGTCATGATGATGATGGAGTGATAGCGGAGCTTGTCTGGATTGAATTCCTCGCGGCCGATACCACAGCCTAGGGCGGTGATCAGGGTGCCCACTTCCACGGAGGACAGCATCTTGTCGAACCGTGCTTTCTCGACGTTCAGGATCTTGCCCTTGAGAGGCAGGATGGCCTGAGTCTTTCGGTCACGACCCTGTTTGGCGCTG
Source organism: Marinobacter sp. (assembly GCF_046484525.1). Classification (GTDB taxonomy): domain Bacteria; phylum Pseudomonadota; class Gammaproteobacteria; order Pseudomonadales; family Oleiphilaceae; genus Marinobacter. Next base: position 55,380 of record NZ_JAWOIS010000043.1, on the reverse strand, counting down.
CCGCCCGCGGAGTCACCCTCCACAATGAACAGTTCGGAAAGGGCGGGATCTTTTTCCTGGCAGTCAGCCAATTTTCCGGGCAGGCCGGCAATATCCAGGGCGCCCTTGCGGCGGGTCATGTCCCTGGCCTTACGGGCCGCTTCCCGGGCCCGGGCCGCTTCGAGCATCTTGTTGACGATCAGCTTGGCCTCGTTCGGCTGCTCCTGCAGAAAATCACTGAAACTCTGGTACAGCTCTTGCTCCACGGCTGTCTTTACTTCCGAGGACACCAGCTTGTCCTTGGTCTGCGAAGAGAATTTCGGGTCCGGAACCTTCACCGAAATGATGGCTGTCAGGCCTTCGCGGGCATCATCACCAGAGGTCGCCACCTTGGCCTTCTTGCCCAGACCTTCATGCTCGATGTAGTTGTTCAGTGAGCGGGTCAGGGCTGCCCGGAAACCTGCCAGGTGAGTACCGCCATCCCGCTGGGGGATGTTGTTGGTGAAGGAGTAGATGTTTTCCTGGAAGGCGTCGTTCCATTGCATGGCGACTTCGACGACGATACCGTCCTCACGCTCACGGTTGAAATGGAACACCCGGTTGATGGGGGTCTTGGTGGAATTCAGGTGTTCAACGAAGGCACGCAGACCACCCTCATATTCGAAGACCTCTTCCTTGCCAGAGCGCTCGTCGGTCAGTCGAATCCGTACGCCGCTGTTCAGGAAGGCGAGTTCCCGCAGTCGCTTGGCCAGGATGTCGTAGTGGAACTGGATACTCGAAAAGGTTTCCGGAGAGGGAATGAAATGGACCTTGGTGCCGGAGGCATCGGTGTCGCCGACGACCGAGAGTGGTGCTTTCGGTACACCATGAGCATAGGTCTGCTCCCAAACCTTGCCGTCGCGGCGGATGGTCAGCGTCAGGTTAGAGGAGAGGGCGTTAACCACGGATACGCCAACCCCATGGAGGCCACCCGACACCTTGTAGCTGTTGTCATCGAACTTACCACCGGCGTGCAGGACGGTCATGATGACCTCGGCGGCGGACACCCCTTCCTCCTCATGGAGGTCGGTCGGGATACCACGACCGTTATCCTTGACGGTTACCGACTCGTCCGGGTGAATGATCACCCCGATTTCGGAGCAGTACCCCGCCAGAGCCTCATCGATGGAGTTGTCCACCAACTCAAAGACCATGTGGTGCAGGCCGGTACCGTCATCGGTGTCACCGATGTACATGCCAGGCCGCTTCCGCACCGCATCGAGTCCTTTCAAGACTTTGATACTGGAGGAATTGTAGTTCGATTCACTCATTAGGTGACTCCTGAAGGGTGATGACCGGTGCTAGCCTGAGTGCCTCGTGAGCTTCATCATCAGGGTTGGCATCGCCGGTTTATTCTTCCGTCAATTTTCCATGTTCCACGTGGAACATTCTGTAATCCGGAGTTTCGTCACTACCCCAGAGAGACTCTGGATCCGGATGTTCAATCGATGTAATAAATACCTGGCTGCCCAGGGCGCGGAGTTTCCGGGCAAGCATCGCCCTGTGACCAACGTCCAGCTCCGCGTTGATGTCGTCGAGCAAAAATGTGACCTGCCGGCCCATATCGCTCAACACCATTCCTTGGGCAATCTTCATCAATATAACCAGGGTTTTCTGCTGCCCCCGGGAGAAAGTCTCGGCAACCGGCCGCCCCTCAAACTTGAGGCGGATATCCGCGCGGTTGGGGCCATACAGCGTATGCCCCACCTTCAGCTCCTGTTCCCGATGGTTACTCAGGATTTCGGTGAGCGAATGCGTCCGGTCCCAGCCGGGAAACAACTCCATTTTCAGGCCCTGAGTCCAGGGGACATCCACCTGCTCAACCAGCAGATCGAATGCTTCCTTGAACCGGTCGAATGTGAATTGCCTCGAATCGCTCAGACGTTCACTGAGAGCCGCGTACTGACTATCCCAGACCCGCAGCAGGGATTCGTCTATTCTACCATTTCTGAGCGTCTGATTCCGCTGTGATGTGACTCTCTGACATTGCTGCCAGACCGACGCAAAGGAAGGTTCCACGTGGAACACTAACCAGTCGAGAAACTGGCGGCGTTTACCGGGCCCGCCCGCTACGATGTCAAACACCCCGGGATCAATCACCGACACGGGCAAATGCTTTGCCATTGAGGAAAGGCTCCGGACACTTTCACCGTCCACACGAAGCGAAGTTTCCTTCGCACTTACATCCCGGGAAATCCCGAGCCGATGGGCCAGAGCACCCTCGCCACTGAAAACCGTTTCTTCCGCGCCCCGGTCCAGACCACCGAACACCGTTAAGCGGCTCTGCCCATGGGCAACCACCGCCTGGTGGCGACTGACCCGGAACGAACGCCCAAGACCCAGATAGCCAATCGCCTCGAGTACACTGGTTTTTCCACTGCCGTTGGCGCCGTAGATAAGATTGAACGAGGGCGAGAACGACACCGGATCCGGCGCCAGATTACGGAAATGCTCGGTCTGGAGTCTGACAAGGGCCATAGAAGGGTAGGCTTTCCGGAGGGACCAAACTTGCCCATTAAAAAAGGCAGCGCCGGGTTATCCGCGCGCTGCCTTAGTGTACAAAAGCTGTCCGATGATGGCGACAGGCTCAGTGCAACATGTTCAATCGTTCATCCATGAAGACGTCCATTTCCGGCGCCAGGATATGCACATAACGATCGAAGTACAGGAACTGTTTCAGTAGCAGCGCAAATTCCCGGGGGAAATGCAGACCATGGCTCTCGCCGATCTTCACCATATCCATCAGGATGTTATTCACATCGTCTTCAGCCCGGTCCGCTTCATAAGGCACATGATCAGGCACCATCCTGTCCATCTGCTGATACAGGCGGCGCAGATCCGCTGCCAGATCGGAGACCTTCACGGTCTGATGGGTGACCCCGATCCGGATCATAGCCGACGCCATACCGTCAAAATTGCCAACCATGATCGCCGAAATGAAATCGCTCACCGCCTGCCAGGTATCCGGTTTGATCCGACCCACGATTCCGAAATCGATGAAACCAACCCGACCATCCCGTAGCACCATCAGATTGCCGGCATGTACGTCCGCATGGAAAAAATCGCACCGAGTCAGGCTCGAAAACCAGGTATTCATAGCGGTGATCAGTGTGTGCTCGGGATCCCGCGCATAACCACGAATACTTTCCAGATCGGTCAGCGGCACCCCATAGAATCGCTCCATGGTCAGGATACGGCGGGTACTGCAATGCTCATAAACCTGTGGACAGGTAGCATCTTCATTATGGGTATCATGCAGGAAGTTGCGGAACACCTTCAGGTTGTTCGCTTCCTTTATGAAGTCACATTCCTCCATCATCGTGCGCTGGATTTCTTCCACAATGCCGGACATGGACGTCCATGAAAGTTTCGGTGCCAGCGTCTCGACAATACGCGCCGACAGGTACAGGAAGTTGAGGTCGGTCAGCAGGATGTTTTCCACACCCGGCTTCTGGACCTTGATCACCACATCTTCCCCGGTCACCAGACGGGCCGCATGGACCTGGGCTATGGACGCCGAGGCCAGCGCCACGGGATCGATCTCGGAGTAGACCTCCTCGATCGGACGGCCCAATTCCTCCCGGATGATTTTCTTGATCACCCCGAACGGAAGACTCGGTGTCTTGTCCAGGCAGTACTGGAATTCCTCCACGTATTCCTTGGGAAAGAAGGTCGGCGAACTGGCGATAAACTGGCCGAGCTTGATGTAGGTGGCACCCAGGGATTCAAACGTCTGCCGCAGCAGCCGCGGGGTTGGGGGCCGCTCGCCCCGAACCCAATCGACACCGGTGCGGCCAAGCACCGACAGCGTCTGGCCTATCCTGAATGCGCCTTTGATTCCGTTCGTCACGGTACCCATGGTGTATCTCCCTTACCCGGCACCCCGGTTACAGCCGCATCGGCATGACCACGTACAGGCACCGGTTGTCGCTTTCCGATTCGATCAATGCACTGCTGTTCGGATTGGACAGGGTAATCTTCACCTGATCATCATCCAGCGCATTCATCACATCCACCAGGTAGCCTACATTAAAGCCGATCTGGAGTGATTCGCCCTGATACTCCACCGGCAGCGCGTCTTCGGCCTGTTCCTGATCCGGGTTGTTGGCAAACACCTGGAGCTGGTTCGGTCCCAGGTTCAGCCGGACACCCCGGATATTTTCGTGGGAAAGAATACCCGCGCGCTGAAGCGTGTTTTTCAGGGTGGACCGGTCAGCCAGCACAACCTTGTCACCCCCCCTGGGGATAACCCGGTTGTAATCCGGGAACTTGCCCTCGATCAGCTTCGAGGTAAACGTATAGGCACCCACGGTCGCCCGCAAATGGTTATCACCGATCACCAGGGTCACCGGCGTTTCCACGTCATCCAGCAGACGGGCCAGTTCCAGCACGCCCTTTCTCGGGACGATGACCTGGCGCAGCTCCGGACAGCCGGTTTGCATATCCACATGGGCCATCGCCAACCGGTGACCATCCGTCGCCACTGTGCGTACGTGATCCGCCGACACTTCCAGCAACAGGCCATTCAGGTAGTACCGGACATCCTGTTGCGCCATGGCAAACGCAGTAGCGTCCAGCATCCGCCCGAGTTCCTTTTGCGGAAGTTCCAGACGGAAGCTCTCGTCTTCATCCTCCACATTGGGGAAATGCTCCGCCGGCAATGTGGACAGGGTGAAGTGACTGTTCCCGGAGCGCAGGTGCAGCCGATCTCCCTCCAGGGACAATTCGATCGGTGACTCATCGCCCAAAGCGCGACAGATATCTGCCAGCTTCCGGGCGGGCACCGTGATCCGGCCAGACTGGTCCACATGCACCGGAGTCACCCGGCCCACCAGTTCAACCTCCATGTTGGTCCCGGTCAGGGTCAGCGTATTGTCCTCGGCCACCAGCAGAACGTTGGAAAGCACGGGCATTGTCTGTTTCTTCTCCACCACGCCGGCAATACTTTGCAGCGGGGTGAGCAGGGATTCACGGCTGATCGTCAGTTTCATGGCACTCAGCTTTCTTTGGTGTTGGAAGGGTGAATGTTGTTGCTAACACCCGGCATCAGGTGGTCAGCAATCTCATAAAGTTCTGATAATCCTCACGGATACCCGGATCTGTATCCTGCAGTTCCAGGATCTTCTTGCACGCGTGCAGAACCGTCGTGTGGTCCCGCCCGCCGAAGGCGTCGCCGATTTCCGGCAAACTGTGGTTAGTCAGTTCCTTGGCCAGCGACATGGCAACCTGCCGGGGTCGGGTAACCGTCCGGGTCCGGCGCTTGGAAAGCAGGTCCGCCACCTTGATCTTGTAGTATTCCGCCACGGTGCGCTGGATATTGTCGATACTGACCTGCTTTTCATGCAGGGCTAGCAGATCTTTAAGACTCTCACGGATAAACGGCGGGGTAATCTCGGAGCCAGTGAAGTGAGCATTCGCTATCACCAGACGAAGCGCTCCTTCTAGCTCCCGCACATTGGAACGAATCTTCTGGGCAATAAAAAACGCCGCCTCGCTACTGAGCTTGACGTTGGCCTGTTCGGCCTTTTTCATCAGGATCGCGACCCGGGTCTCCAGCTCCGGCGGCTCCACCATCACAGTCAGACCCCAGCCGAACCGGGACTTCAACCGTTCTTCCATATCGGAAATTTCTTTCGGGAAGCGATCGCAGGTCACGATGACCTGTTGTCCACCCTCCAACAGGGCGTTGAAGGTGTGGAAAAACTCTTCCTGGGAACGCTCCTTGCGGGCGAAGAACTGGATATCATCGATCAGCAGGGCATCCACCGACCGGTAATAGCGCTTGAACTCATTGATGGCATTGAGCTGCAACGCCTTGACCATATCCGCCACAAACCGTTCGGACCTCAGGTAAGCCACCTTGGCCCGGGGATTACGCCGGACGATCTCATTGCCGATCGCATGCATCAGGTGGGTCTTACCCAAGCCTACACCGCCATACAAAAAGAGCGGATTATAGGCACCACCGGGATTCTCGGCGACCTGCATGGAGGCGGCCCGGGCCAGCTGGTTCGATTTGCCCTCAACGAAGGTCTCGAACGTGAAGCCTTCGTTGAGGAAGCTCTGGTGCTTGATATCACCTTCTACCTGTACTTCCCGGCGATCATTGTCCGTTTTGGGCTTTACGCTCACCGGTCCCGCCACAGTGGCAGCGACACCCTTTTCCTCTTCGGTGACCCGGTTACCGGTCTCTTCCTGTAGCCGGCCATTGACCGCCGGCTTGTCGGCGGCGCGGTTTACCGGTGCCTGTTCCCGAGGGGCCGACCCTACCTTCATATTGACCCGCGGTGCCTGACCTCCGTTCAGATCCTTAAGCACTTCCTCAATACGGCGAATATATTTTTCGTTGACCCAGTCCATAACAAACCGGTTGGGAGCAAACAGCACCAACTGACCTTCCCTGTGGTCCGACTGCAGCGGTCTCAACCAGGTATTGAACTGTTGTGCGGGAAACTCGTCCCGGAGTACTTCAAGACATTGATGCCAGATACTGTTCGGCACGACCGTCTGCTCCCGATAACCCAGAAATTCTTCTCTCCGGAATGACTGCTTCCGATAGTAAAGAGGTGATCTCGGATTCTAACCCGAGCAACCACGCAGTAAAAGTGCAAAACTAAACTCATAAACAGCCTGTGGAAATTTAAAATTTTCAAAAACAGAATCTTAGAGACTTACCTACAGGCTTGTGTACAGTAAACCCCTTTTAAAAAACTTACCCACAGCCCTGTGTGCACACCCTGCGTGCAACCCTGTGCGAAAGCACGGGACCGAACAGGGGATAACCTGAACTTTTCGGGCAAAGGCGACTTACCCACATCTCGTCACTCCTTTCTCCACAGGCCTCACGCCGCTTTTTCAATAACCTTGTCAACGCCAGAACAACTTGAATTAACGACCAAAATCTGGCTTTTCCACAGAAATCATGGACCCTAATAACAGTAATAAATAATCCTTTAAAAATTACCTAAAAGACTTATTGATTCTGTTATCAGCGTGCCCCACTGCCGATCCCACCAACCCCGTCTTCTCCCTGACACAATAATCATTGAATTCTCACCGGTATTTGCATAGAATGCCGCTCCTGTTTTGGCTGTACATTTTCCAGCCAGTTACTGAATTTCAAACTTACGAAATGTGAGATCGTCACCATGAAGAGAACGTTTCAACCAAGCGTCCTGAAGCGTAAGCGCGTCCACGGTTTCCGTGCCCGTATGGCTACAGCCAACGGCCGCAAGGTTCTGTCCCGTCGCCGTGCCAAAGGTCGCGCGCGCCTGTCAGCGTAAAACCTGTTCGCCTGATGAAGGCTTTGGGTTTTCCAAAATCCGCCCGGCTACTGCGCCCCGCGGATTACAGCAAAGTCTTCGATGACGTACAGCTGAAGGTTCCACACCGGAATTTCCTGATCCTGGCTACGCCGAACGATCTCGGCCATGCCAGGATCGGTCTGGTTTTTTCCAAAAAGAACCTGAAGCTCGCCGTCCAGAGAAACCGGGTAAAACGCCAGGTCAGAGAGACTTTCAGGCTCCAGAGTGACCTACCCGGCGTAGACATCGTGATCCTTGGGCGTCAAGGACTGGCCAACCTGGATAATCAGACTATCCGGGATTCCCTGAACGATCTCTGGCGCCGACTTAAAAAAAAATACCATCAGTCATCGCCATCCCGAGCAGCTGAATCCAAGCCTGCCGGTAGAGGAACGGGTTAATGCGCAAACTGTTGCTTCTGCCCATTCGCTTCTATCAATACGCAATCAGCCCCCTGATGGCGAGTCACTGCCGCCACTATCCCACGTGCTCGCAATACGCTGTTGAAGCCATTACCCTGCACGGTGCCGCCAAAGGCTCGGTACTGGCCATCCGGCGTATAGGCAGGTGTCACCCCTGGAGTGAAGGCGGCTACGATCCTGTTCCAGGTACTGAGCATTCCCCTCAAACCACCCAGACCAGACAGTAATCCTATGGATATTCAACGCATTGTTTTGTTTGCCGGCCTGGCGATTGTCAGTTATCTGATGGTGCTGGCCTGGAACGAGGATTATCATCAGCAGCCACAGACGACTGAATCCGCACAGGTTGCCACCCCGTCAAACGCCAATGGTACAACCGATGACGACGGCATGGTGCTCCCGGAACAGAGCAGTTCCACTTCTGCCGGAAGCGAAGAGTTTTCCACACCCGAGAGCGGGCAGACCACAGTCGCTACAAGCGCGGAAGGCGTCTCTGTTGATAATCAGTTCGTCACTATCCGGACTGACGTTTACGACCTGACCATTGATCGGGTCAGCGGTAACCTTGTCCAAAGCTCGCTCCTCAATTACGACAAGTCGCTGAACAGCGACGAACCGCTCACACTGCTGACCAACACCGAGACCCGTACCTACGTGCTGGAAAGCGGGCTGATTGGTCGTGACGGACCCGACAGCCAGAAGAACGGGACCGCCCCCGTTTACCAGACCTCAGCTGACCATTACCAGCTGGAAGAAGGTCAGGACCAGCTGACCGTGGATCTCGACTACACCACTGATAACGGCGTCAAAATCATCAAGCGCTACCAGTTCGAGCGTGACAGCTATGAAATTGGTGTTCGCTACCTGGTTGAAAACAATTCCGGAGAGCCCTGGCAGGCCAACTTCACCGGCAAGATCGTCCGTGACGAAGCTCCCGATCCCACCAGCCAGACCAGTATGGGTATCCGTGCCTACCTGGGCATGGTGATGAGCTCGCCGGAAGATCCCTATGAAAAGTTCGACTTTGAAGATCTCAAGGAAAATCGTGTTAACCAGCAGGTTACCAGCGGCTGGCTGGCATTCCTGCAGCACTATTTCCTGAGTGCCTGGATTCCCGAACGCGACGTGCCTGCCCAGTTCCAGACTACACAGCGTGGACCGCTGCATGTCATGGGCTTTGTCTACCCCGCGACAACCGTGGCTCCCGGGGAAACCGCTGAAATCGGCGCCAAGGCCTATGTTGGTCCGAAAATTATAGATCGGCTTGAAGCCATTGCACCGAACCTTGACCGCACGGTCGACTTTGGCTGGTTGTTCTTCATCTCCCTGCCATTGTTCTACATTCTGCAGTGGTTCCACGCCCTCGTCGGCAACTGGGGTGTGTCCATCATTCTCCTGACCGTGCTGGTGAAAGCGGTCTTCTTCCATCTGTCGGCAACCAGTTACCGCTCCATGGCCAAGATGCGTGCGGTTGCTCCACAACTGACCCGACTCAAGGAGCTGTACGGGGACGATCGCCAGCGCATGTCTCAGGAAATGATGGCTCTGTACAAGCGCGAGAAGATCAACCCGCTCGGTGGCTGTCTGCCGATTCTGGTGCAGATGCCGGTGTTCATTTCCCTGTACTGGGTACTGTTCGAGAGCGTACAGCTGCGCCATGCACCGTTCATGCTGTGGATAAATGACCTGTCCCAGATGGATCCGTACTTCATCCTGCCGATCCTGATGGGCGCCAGCATGTTCCTTCAGATGCACCTGAACCCGACACCGCCGGACCCCATGCAGGCGAAGATCATGAAGATGATGCCGCTGATCTTCACCGTGTTCTTCCTGTGGTTCCCGGCGGGTCTGGTACTGTACTGGCTGGTGAACAACATTCTGTCCATCTCCCAGCAGTGGTACATTACCCGCAAGATCGAAGCGGAAGTGGCAGGCAAGAAGCACTGACCGAAGTGCTGACCTGATCCGACAGAGGCTCCTTCACGGAGCCTCTGTTATTTCAGCCCGGGGACTTTCATGCAGCAGCACACAGACACGATTGCGGCGATTGCCACCGCGCCCGGCCAGGCCGGTGTCGGTATTGTCCGGGTCTCCGGCCCCAAAGTCCGGGAAATCGCCAACCGCATGTTGGGTTTCGAACCCAAACCCCGGTACGCCCATTACGGCCCGTTTGTGGACAACAATGGCCAGCTCATTGATGAGGGTATCGGGCTGTTTTTCCCCACCCCCCACTCCTTTACCGGCGAGGATGTGTTTGAGCTCCAGGGCCATGGCGGTACCGTTATCCTGGATCTGTTGCTCCGGGAAGTATGCAGCCTCGGTGCCCGCCTGGCCCGGCCGGGTGAATTCTCCGAGCGGGCATTCCTGAACGACAAGCTCGACCTGGCACAGGCCGAGGCCATTGCCGACCTTATCGAGAGCAGTTCGGAGCAGGCAGCACGCTGTGCCGTACGGTCGATGCAGGGGGTGTTCTCGCGCCGGATTGATGAGCTTGTGGAAGCGGTCACTCACTTACGGATTTACGTCGAAGCGGCGATCGACTTCCCCGAGGAGGAAATCGACTTCCTGGCGGACGGCAAGGTGGCGTCCGACCTGAACGCGCTCATTGAACGGGTCCGTACCATCCTGGCCGAGGCCCAGCAGGGCACCATTCTACGGGATGGCATGAAGGTGGTGATTGGCGGCCGGCCCAATGCCGGCAAATCTTCCCTGCTCAATGCCCTGGCTGGTCGGGAAGCCGCGATTGTGACCGCCATCGAGGGCACCACCCGGGATGTCCTCCGGGAACATATCCACATTGATAGCATGCCCCTCCATATCATCGATACCGCCGGTTTGCGGGATAGCCCCGACGAGGTCGAACAGATCGGCATCGCACGGGCCTGGGAGGAAATCCGTCAGGCCGACCGTATCCTGCTGATGGTGGATGCCACCACCACTGACAAGACCGAGCCCCACGAAATCTGGCCGGACTTCATCGACCGGCTGCCGGCCAACGCGCCGGTGACCGTGATCCGCAATAAGGTGGATCTGTCCGGGGAAGCAGTGGGCATTACCGCTGAACCCCATCAGGCGGCGCCGGTAATTCGGTTGGCTGCCAAGTCCTCAGAAGGGCTCGAGATCCTCCGTGATCATTTGAAGCAGTGCATGGGATTTGTGACCACCACCGAGGGCGGCTTCCTGGCCCGTCGACGGCATCTGGATGCTCTGGAGCGGGCGCGGGATTCCCTGCTGCAGGGTCAGACTCAGCTGGAAGGCTATGGCGCCGGCGAGCTGCTGGCCGAGGACCTGCGAGCGGCTCAGGATGCCTTGGGGGAAATTACCGGGCACCTGACACCAGATGAACTTCTGGGCAAGATATTCAGCAGTTTCTGCATCGGCAAATAGAGGAATCAGGCCATGGAAAAGTCACACAGCCGCGCTGCTAGCCGCCGAGGAAGTGGGTGACCATATCGATGCCGTTGAGGATGTCTCCCAGGCGCTGTTTTCGGAATGGGAAGACGAATTGGGGCGCATTCGCAGTGATGTAGATCCCTTGATCCGGAACATGGAAACCTCCATGCCGAATCCGAAGCGTTCAACCAGCGTTTCCGGCTATCGCTGTCCTTTACGAAAAGAAACAGTTTATCTGTAAAAGAGCGTTAGAAGCTCGGGTAAACTTCATCATCGTCTCGCTGTGCCGCTGCCTGAGCCGCTACCTGTACAGCGGAGCAAGTCATTCGTGGTAAGGGAGATAAGCCGTGCGTAAGTTGGCCTGCCTGTTTGCTGTCGTGCTGGCGTTTGCCGGCGTTTCTGTGCCCGCTCTGGGCTCTGAGAAACTCTACATCTACACCGAAAACTTTCCCCCGTACAACATGAGTTCCACCGGCCGTGCCTTTGAGCACAATGGCGATGGTATTGATGGTCTGTGTACCGAAATGGTTAAAGCGGTATTGCAGGCCTCCGGGCTGGACCATGTCATCAAGCTCCGTAACTGGGATTACGCCTACAACCGGGCCCTGAACAAGAAGAACCACGGGGTTTTCTGCACCACCTACACCGAAAGCCGGGCTCCCCTGTTCAAATGGGTCGGACCGCTGGCCAACAACCTGTGGACCATCTTTGCCCCGGCCGGCACCGACCTGCAGATCGACAAGCTGGAGGATACCCGCGGCATGCTGTATGCCGGTTACCGCGGCGATGTCATGACCGAGTACCTGCTGGAGCATGGTTACCAGGTCTCGGCAATGGAGAGCGATGATCTGAACCCCAAGCGCCTGGAACTGGGGCAGGTGGATCTGTGGATTGCAGACCGGTTGGCCGGGCCTTATTTTGCGTCCCAGCAAGATGTGGAAGGGCTGGTTCAGTTGTATTCATTCAACAAGACCGAACTGTACCTGGCCATGAATATCGAAACGCCGGACGAGGTGATCCAGAAACTGAACAAGGGCCTGGAAACTATCAAGAACAACGGCATATACGAGGCGATCGAGACCAAGCATGGTCTCTGACCGGATACTCGTTCAGTAGCAAAAGGGGAAGCCGGTGGCTTCCCCTTTTGCGTTATGGGCACAGCACATTAACCGGTCCGGCGGAGATCCGGTGAACGAACCGGGCGCAGGGCCTCGGTATTGCTTCGATTACCCAGAAAGCCGGGCCTCGGTCTGTTGCCGCAAAACGGCTTCTCCAACCGATTTTCAGGGGCCCCTTGGTGCGGTCTTGTCCGGCGCTGTGGATAACCGGGTCCCGCCGCTCAAACCTCGGGCTGGGACGTTCCAGGCGGGTTGGATAAAAATCGGCAGTACGAGTTTCCATATCCGAACCCCCTTACTGTTATTCGATATATTGAATTTTCCTTTTTACCTCAAAGCGTTAATGGGTTTTACGTGAAAAGGCAACTGAGACGTGGGGGCGCCTTTTCTGATTTCAAGGCCAAAAACATCCCGGGGCGGGACACCCCGGGATGAAGAGTCACCGGTCGGATCAACCGGGGAAGGCCATATGATCCGAATCCAGCTGCATCAGGCTGCGGGTGGGGCTGAGCATGCTGGTTGCGTGGGCCTGGGCCCGGGGCAGCAGGCGTTCAAAGTAGAATTCCGTGGTGGCCAGTTTGGCCTGGTAGAACTCGTCCGATTCCTCGCCTCCTTGAGCCAGTTTATCCACAGCCACGGCGGCCTGGCGCAGCCACATGTGGGCCATGGTCACGTAGCCGCTGTACATCAGGAAGTCGTTGGAGGCGGAGCTCACAACGTCGCGATCCTTGCGGGCGGCAAGCATGACCCGCACGGTCAGCAGGTTCCACTGGGCAGTCAGCTTGAGTAGCTCCACCGCGAACGGGCGCAGCCGCTTGTCGGTCAGGTACTTGCGGGCATGGTTGGCAACTTTCAGGGTGAATTCCCGGACCGCGCCACCCTGGGTCATCAGCAGCACCTTCCGGCCCAGAAGATCCAGAGCCTGGATGCCTGTGGTTCCCTCGTAGAGGGTGGCAATTCGGGTGTCTCGGACGATCTGTTCCATGCCGTGCTCCCGGATATAGCCGTGGCCACCGAATATCTGCATGCCCAGGTTGGTACATTCGTACCCGAGTTCGGTCAGGAAGCCTTTCAGGATCGGGGTCAGGAAGCCGAGTTTGTCGTCGTAGGCCTCGGCTTTCTTGTCGTTGCCCCGAGTATGAGCTTCGACCATATGGTCCGCCAGCCGGGCGGCGTAATAGAGCATGGCCCGGCCACCCTCGGCGACCGCTTTCTGGGTCAGCAGCATGCGCCGGACATCGGCGTGGTGGATGATGGCGTCAGCCACCTGCTCCGGCTCTTTCTTGCCGGACAGCGCCCGCATGGAACGGCGTTCCCTGGCATAATCCAGGGCCCATTGATAGGACAGCTCGGCCGGACCCACGCCCTGGATGGCGGTCCCGATCCGGGCCGTGTTCATGAAAGTGAACATGCACTCCAGGCCCTGGTTCTCCGGGCCGATCAGGTAACCGGTGGCACCGTCGAAGTTCATCACGCAGGTGGCGGAGGCCTTGATGCCCATCTTCTTTTCCAGGCTGCCGCAGCTGACGCCGTTGCGCTCGCCAACACCGCCGTCGGCGTCCGGCAGGAACTTGGGCACGATGAACAGACTGATACCGCGGGTTCCCTTGGGCGCTTCCGGCAGGCGGGCGAGGACGATGTGGACAATGTTCTCGGTCAGATCATGCTCACCGGACGAGATGAAGATCTTGGTACCGGTGATCCGGTAGCTGCCATCACCCTGGGGTTCCGCCTTGGTCTTCACCTGACCCAGGTCGGTACCACATTGGGGCTCGGTCAGGCACATGGTGCCTCCCCAGCGGCCCTCGGTCAGCGGCACCAGGTAGGTCTGCTTCTGCGCCTCGCTGCCGTGCAGGTAGATGGTGTTCATCGCCCCCAGGGACAGGCCCGGGTACATGGAAAACGACCAGTTGGCGGTGCCCATCATTTCCTGCTTGAGCAGCCCCATGGAGGCGGGCAGTCCCTGACCCCCGTATTCCTCAGGGGCGGACAGACCCTGCCAGCCGCCCATCATGTACTGATTGTAGGCTTCCTTGTAGCCGGCGGGAGTGGTCACTTCGCCATTTTCCAGTTTGCAGCCTTCCTCGTCGCCGGACTGGTAGAGCGGGCTCAGAACTTCTTCACAGAACTTACCGCATTCGGCCAGGATGGCATCGACGACGTCTGGCGTGGCGTTTTCGCCGCTGGCCAGTGACGCGTAGTGTTTCGGGTAATCGAACACTTCATTGAGCAGGAATTTCATGTCGCGCAGGGGCGCCTTGTAGACCGGCATAACGAAACCTCTGTACCTGTAATGGATTCGGGGGAGGGCGATCGGCCTCCGATGGTTTTTGTTTTACGGCATTCCCGGGGCGCTGCCATTGACGAAAAGCGCCGGAGGGTATGTCACCAAAGACAATTGGCTGAAATGACGTTACGGTGCCGGGTTGCGAAGGAAGGTTCTGATCGAACCCCGGCCATGGCACGTATCTTTCTGGGCAGTCTTGTGAATTTTCAGCCACCGGGGGAGTGTAAAAGTTATGCAAAAGCGTCGAATTCTGCATCGGAACAGTAGCCTTGTGACGCTACTGTGGTTATGTTTGAGTCTGGTGCTACTGGCCGGCTGTGCGTCTCCTTCGTTGGAGGATTATGCGGACCGATCGCCTAAACTGGTCCCGGAACAGTTCTTTAGCGGCGAACTTTCTGCCCGTGGTGTGGTCAAGAACTTCTCGGGCGAGGTGATTCGTACGTTCGACGCCGATATCTCGGCCACCTGGGATGCCAACGGTGTCGGTACCCTGGATGAAGTGTTCCGCTTCGATGACGGCGAGGTCCACACTCGGGTCTGGACCCTGGAACCCATGCCGGAGGGTTATCATGCCAATGCAGGTGACGTGGTTGAGCCCGGTACCATGCGCGCGCAGGGCAACGCCATTCATATGAATTACGTGCTGCGGATTGCCTATGGCGACGGCACCATCGATGTTCGCATGGATGACTGGATGTACCTGATTACCCCGGACACCCTGATCAACCAGACCACCATGAGCAAGTGGGGGATCGATGTTGGGGAGATCGTGCTGGTTATCCAGAAAAAATAACCAGGCTGGCATACCGGATCATCAATCAACAGGCAGTCATACAATCATGTGGAAACAATGGGTCATCGCGCTGGTTCTCGTCGCCATTGCTGGCGGCGGGGCCTGGGTCTACCGTATCTACGACGGCGGTTCAGAACAACAGGCCGGAGGTGAGCGCCCTGCCAGTGCCGTGAACACCATGCGCCCGGAGCGGGATACGGTCAGGGATGTGGTCAAGGCCGTGGGGAATTTGCAGGCGCTGAACGCCGTGGAACTGACCACCGAGGTCAGTGGCCGAGTGATCGAGATCAATCTGGCGGCCGGCAAGAAGGTCACCACCGGCGATCTGCTCCTGCGTCTCGATGACCGTCAGGCCCGCGCCGACCTGGCCGAGATTGAAGCCCGGCTGGCGGATGCCCGGCGGCAACTGGAGCGGGCCAGTCGTCTGCGTTCGAACAACAGCATTTCCCAGTCCCAGGTGGATGAAATGAGGACCGCTGTCGATGTGGCCCTGGCCCAGCGCCAGGCGGCCCGGGTGCGGCTGGACAATCATCGGATCACGGCGCCTTTCTCCGGGGTGGTCGGGCTCAGTGATATCAGTATCGGCGCTTACGTCACTGCGGCGACGGCCATCACCACCCTTGATACCACCGAGCGTATGGAACTCAGTTTCAGCATCCCCGAGCGTTTCCTGGGGCAGGTAACCAAGGGTCAGGAGGTCCGCGGTATATCACCGGCCTACCCGGGAGAGCCATTCCAGGGTGAACTGGTGGAGCTGGGGACTCGCATCCACGAGCTGAGCCGGAGCCTGCCGGTCCGGGCCGTTATTGAAAACGCCGAGGGACGACTGAGGCCGGGCCAGTTCATGTCCGCGACCCTGACCCTGCAGCAACGTGAGGCCCTGGTTATCCCCGAACAGGCGGTGATGATCCGGGGTGATGAGAAGTATGTCTTTGTCGCCGAGGACGGTGCGGCCAGACGGGTATCGGTGCAGCTGGGTTCCAGGATGCCGGGCATGGTTGAAGTGGTCAGCGGTGTGCAGCCGGAAGATGAGGTGATCGTGACGGGTCAGGATCGACTGAGCTCCGGCGACCGTATCCGAGTCCTGGACGGGGAGAACGTGATCCCCGAAAACCGTTTTGTAAGCTCCCTGGAGTCATAGGTCGTGGTGCTATCGGATATCTCCATCAAGCGCCCGGTCTTTGCGACGGTTCTGAGCCTGCTGATCGTGGTATTCGGGCTGGCGGCGCTGTTCGAACTACCGGTCCGGGAATACCCCGACATTGACCCTCCGGTGGTTTCCATTTCCACGGATTACACCGGCGCGGCGGCGGAGGTGGTCGACACCCAGATCACCCAGGTGATCGAGGGGGCCATCAGTGGTATCGAGGGTATCCGCTCCATCGAATCCTCCACTGAGCAGGGCGAATCCCGAACCAGCATCGAATTCAACATTTCCCGGGATGTGGATATCGCCGCCAACGATTTGCGAGACGCAGTATCGCGGGTGGCCAACCAGCTGCCCGACGAGGCCGATGCGCCGGTGGTGCGCAAGGCCGATTCCGATGCCCGCCCGATGATGTGGATAACTTTGCGCAGTCAGGTCTGGGACAGTGCCGAGCTCAGCGATTTTGCCGATCGGGTGCTGGCCGACCGGTTATCCGTACTCGACGGGGTGGCGGATGTCCGTATCGGCGGCGAGCGCAGGTACGCCATCCGGGTCTGGCTTGATCGCGAACGGTTGGCGGCCCGGAACATCACCGTAGCCGAAGTGGAACGGGCGCTGCGTGCCAACAACGTGGAATTGCCGGCCGGTTCGGTGGATTCCTCTACCCGAAACTTTACGGTGCGGGCCGAGGGCAGGTTATCCACGGTCGAACAGTTCCGGGAATTGGTGGTCCGGCGCAACGGCAATGACCTGTTACGCCTGGGGGAAGTGGCCAACGTCCAGATGGGCGTGGAGTCGGATGTCAGCCGGCTGCGCGCCAACGGCGAAACCGCCATCGGTATGGGTATCATCCGCCAGTCCAAGGCCAATACCGTGGCGGTGTCGGATGGAGTCCGGGCCGAGCTGGACCGGATCCAGAAAACCCTGCCGCCGGAAGTCACTATCGCCGAGAGCTATGATGAATCGATCTTTATCCGTGCCTCGATCAAGGAGGTGGTGATCACCCTGGCCATTGCCGTTTCCCTGGTCATCCTGGTGATCTTCCTGTTCCTGCGCTCCTGGCGGGCAACCCTGATTCCGGCCGTGACCATTCCCGTTGCCGTCATCGGTGCCTTCATCGGTCTGGGCTTCCTCGGGTTCTCCATCAACGTGCTGACCCTGCTGGCGGTGATCCTCGCTATCGGCCTGGTGGTGGATGACGCCATTGTCATGCTGGAAAACATTCAACGTCGGATTGATGAGGGCGAGCCGCCCTTGCTGGCCGCCTATCGGGGAGCCAAGCAGGTCGCCTTCGCGGTTATTGCCACGACCCTGACCCTGGTGGCAGTGTTTGTGCCCATCTCGTTCATGGGCGGCAACGTGGGTCGGCTGTTTGCTGAGTTCGGCTTCACCCTCGCCGCTGCCGTGGTGTTCTCAAGCCTCGTGGCTCTGACCCTTGCGCCCATGCTCTGTTCCAAATGGCTGCGCCACAGCCCGGAATCTGACGAGGGACACCGGCTCTGGGCCGCCAGTGAAAAAGTTCTCAACGGTCTGACCCGGGGATATGAGCGGTTGTTGGGTTTTTCTCTGAAAATGCCCGGCCTGCTGATTGGCCTGGGGGTGACAGGCCTTGTAGTGGCCGCTGTGATTTACCCGAAACTGCCTCAGGAACTGGCCCCCAGCGAGGACCGGGGTATCATCATCATGCCCACCAGCGCACCCCGGGGCTCCACCGTGGAATTCACCGACCATTACGTCCGGAAGGCCGAGGAGAAGCTGCTGCCTTACCTGGATGAAGGCATTGCCAACCGGCTGCTTTCCATCGTCGGCTTCCGGGACGAAGAGGATAACGCCTTCATGATCATGGGGCTGGTGCCCTGGGAACAGCGGGACATCAAGCAGCAACAGGTGACCAGCGAGATCCGCCAGAAGCTCAGTGACATCTCCGGGATCCGGACCGTGGCGGTCAACCCGCCGGGCCTGGGCCAGCGCGGCTTCAGCCAGCCGGTGGAGTTTGTGGTCGCCGGTCCCGACTACGAGTCGGTGCAGGCCTGGAGTGAAGAGATTGTCGAGCGGGCCAAGGAGAATCAGAACCTGCTCAATCTGGAGACGGATTTCGAGCTGACGCGGCCGGAACTGCGGGTCAGCATTGACCGGGAACGGGCGGCGGACCTGGACATTACCGTCGAGGATGTTGGCCTGACCCTGCAGACCATGCTGGCGTCCCGACAGGTCACCACCTACCTCGACCGGGGCCGGGAATACGATGTCATTATCCAGGCGACAGATGCCGATCGCGCCACACCGGCGGATCTGGGACAGATCTTCCTGCGCCCGCGGGAAGGCGGCAACCTGATTCCGCTGCAGGCTCTGGTGTCGGTGGAGGAAATTGGCGCCAATCCGGACTTGCGCCGGATTGACCGCCTGCCGGCAGTGGTGATCAGCGCCTCCCTGGCCGACGGTTATGATTTCGGTTCGGCGCTGACCTATCTCAATAACCTCGCTGTGGATAACCTGCCGCCGGAGGCACGGGTCAGCTACAAGGGCCTGTCCAGGGAATTCGAGGAATCCTCCAATGCCATCTACGTGACCTTTGGCCTGGCCTTCGTGATTGTGTTCCTGGTACTGGCGGCCCAGTTCGAGAGCTGGATTCACCCGCTGATCATCATGCTCACAGTTCCGCTGGCGGTGACCGGAGCCTTGCTGGCGCTGTTGTGGTCGGGCATCAGCCTGAATATCTACAGCCAGATCGGCATCATCATGTTGCTCGGGTTGATGGCCAAGAACGGGATACTGATCGTGGAGTTTGCCAACCAGCTCCGGGACAAGGGCTATGAGGTCCGGGATGCGATCCTCGAGGGCGCGGTGCTGCGTTTCCGCCCGGTCTTGATGACCACGATTTCCACGGTGTTCGGTGCGGTGCCGCTGGTGATTGCCACCGGCGCCGGCGCCGAGAGCCGGGCCGCTATCGGTATAGTGATCCTGGGCGGGTTGCTCTTCGCCACCACGCTCACCCTGTTCCTGATTCCGGTGCTCTATAACCTGCTGGCCCGCTTCGCCAAGTCCACCAATGCGGTGGAGCAGGAACTCGAGCGGCTGGCGGCCGGCCAGGCGGGAGGAACCGGGCTGGCGACGGCTCCGCAAAAGCAGGCGGACGATTTCTGATTCGTCATCGGGATTCAGTGGGTAACAGAATCAGCAGTGCACAGCTCAGCAGCATCAGGCCCGCCAGTCTGAGCAATACATAAAGGACATCCATCCCGCTCAGTGCTGTGGCAGTCAGGATAGGGGCGGAGGCCTGGGCGAGCAGTACCGGGCGGGCCATTACGCCCATGCGTTCGCCATAGGCTTCGGCGCCGAAGATGGCCAGTGGTAGGGTGCCACGGGCAATGGTCAGAATACCGTTGCCTGCGCCGTAGACAGCCGCTGCGATGAAGGCGGCAGGGGGTGGGAGACACTGAACAGGGCGACCCCGGTGAGGGCCAGCAGGACTCCGGGCCCGGGCCTACCAAACCGGGTGAAAGTCACGCCCGAAGGTGAACTCTAGAACCCGGGCCGCAACCTGAGCGGGCCCGATGAGCATTCCGATCATGACCACGGTTGCGGTCTCAATACTCCTTTGGCGAAGCACTTCCAGCAAATGCACGGATAGTGCTGTCATTACGAATGCCAGCACTGTGAACGCCAAACAGATCTGTAGAAAACGCATGTCCCGGGAAAAACGGATCCTCGCCTGGGGACTATTACCCTGGAAGTTCTCACGGGTTATCTGAGATACATCGTGGCTGGAGGATGTGCCCGGAATTATCCACAGGTGCAGAGGCAGGCACAGCAACAGCGACAGGTGAACCAGTGTCACGGCTTGTGCCAAAATAGCTGGTCAGACTGGACGACAGGCTCATCAGCCATAACCCGCAAGCAATCACCACCGAGCGTGCGGCCATCACATGGCGCCCCCCACGGTAATCGATCAGTCGCCCGACCAGTGGTGAAAATGAACCCGCCAACAACAACCCCAGCGACAAGCCTGAAACCACCAGTGACAGCGACCAACCGGTGTCCCCGGCGATGGAATTGGCGAATACCGCCGGCAGGTAGAAGGTTGTTCCCCAGGCGATGATCTGGGTGGTACCCAGCCCTCCGATCAGAAGCAGTCGCCGGCCCTGATCGCAAAGCGACCCAGTATAGGGTGGCGATAAGTCAGCCCTGTGACAGCGACCTCACCCATCGAAAATCTGCAATGGAAGGTTCAAGGAACCGTCATGTGATTGTCCCCCCGCTGCAACAATCCGAAATCAAGATGTCTACACAAGTTGATCAAAACCTGATACGTCCGGCGTGGTCTTTCGGTGCCGGAGTAACAACTATTTGCAGACAAAAGAAGGAAGTGGAATGGACCCTGTCATTCACGTCCGTAGTCTGAGCAAGACGTTCGGAAAGAACGCAAAAGCTCTGAACAACATTGACCTGTCGGTTGCCAGTGGAGAAATGGTGGGGCTGATAGGCCCGTCCGGTTCCGGTAAATCCACCCTGCTGCGGCACATCACCGGGCTGATTCGGGGCGATCAGGGTGATGGGAGTGTCCAGGTTCTCGGGCGCCCCATGCAATCAGGCGGCAAGCTGAGTGGGAATGTCCGGCGAACCCGGGCCCGTATCGGTTACATCTTCCAGCAGTTCAATCTGGTCAATCGTCTCACCGTCCTGGAGAACGTGCTTACCGGCACGCTCGGACGCATACCTGCCTGGCGTGGAACGCTCGGATATTTCAGGGAAGAGGAAAAGGCCCTTGCCATGGAGTCCTTGCGACGGGTGGGTATGGACCGTTTCGCCCATCAACGGGCTTCCTGCCTGTCAGGCGGGCAGCAGCAAAGAGTCGCAATTGCCCGCGCACTCACCCAGCAACCGGATGTCATTCTGGCGGATGAACCAATTGCTTCCCTGGACCCGGAATCAGCCCGCTGTGTCATGGATATTCTTGCCGATATAAACGAACAGGATGGTAAGACCGTCGTGGTCACCCTTCATCAGGTGGATTACGCCCGCAATTACTGCAGTCGTATTCTCGCCCTGCGCCAGGGCGAAGTCCTGTTCGACGACGGGGCAACGGCTTTGACCCCGGCACTGCTCAACCAGATTTATGGAACCACTTCGTTCAATGAAGAAAACCTGCCTGCGCCGCGCAACCGGGTTGTCCGCCCGATAAGCGGTCTGGCGATGGCCCAGTAGTGATGCTGGGCAGTGATATCAATCCAATCAGAGGAATAGTCATGATCAAGAAACTGATTCGCGGCATTACTGTCGCTGCTTCGGTAACCGTTGCCGCTGCCGGTGTTCAGGCAGAGCAGATGGATACTCTGAACTTCGGCATCATCTCCACCGAATCATCCCAGAATCTGCGGACGATCTGGGAACCGTTCTTGGAGGACATGTCCGAGCAGCTGGATATGGAGGTGAAAGCCTTTTTTGCTCCCGACTACGCCGGGATTATCCAGGGAATGCGTTTTGACAAGGTCGATGTCGCCTGGTACGGCAACAAGTCTGCCATGGAAGCAGTGGATCGCGCGGGCGGTGAGATCTTTGCCCAGACTGTGGATGTCAGTGGTAATCCAGGTTACTGGTCTTTGCTTATTGCTCATCGGGACGATGAACGCCTGAATTCTGTGGACGACGTACTCTCCAACGCCTCGGAGCTGACCTTTGGCAATGGTGACCCCAACTCCACTTCCGGGTTCCTGGTGCCTGGCTACTATGTCTTTGCCATGAATGGTGTGGATGCCAAGAGCGCCTTCAAGCGCACCCTGAATTCCAGCCATGAAACCAACGCCCTGGCAGTGGCGAACAAACAGGTCGACGTTGCCACCTTCAATACCGAGAGCTTCGGGCGCCTGAAGGAAACACAGCCGGAAAAAGCTGAACAGCTCAAGGTTATCTGGAAATCACCCCTGATCCCTTCAGACCCCTTGGTGTGGCGCAAGAACCTGCCTGAGCAGACCAAGCAGAAAATTCGGAAGTTTATTTTCACTTACGGCACTGTGGATGCCCGAGAGAAAGCCGTTCTGGCCGATCTCCAATGGGCGCCCTTCAAGGAATCGAGCAACGACCAGCTGATTCCCATTCGCCAGCTTGCACTGTTCAAGGAGAAGGCGGCCCTGGAAAACGCTGAAAGTCTCAGCTCTTCCGACAAGGCCCGGTTGTCTTCCATCAAGAAGGAACTGCAGGAACTGGACCGTCGTGCGGCCCTGATCGAGAAGCAGCAGGCTGCTGCCGAATGAGGTTGCGGGCAGGGGGCTGCCCCCTGCCGGATCCTGAATTACCTACGACTCTTCTGACTGATCCGGAAACCATATGCAAACAGCATCCGCGCAACCTGAAGTAACGGCCATCCCTCCGGGAAACAGCTGGATGAGACTTTTCGGCTGGGGGATATTTCTGGCGGCACTGGCCTGGTCGTGGGGAGGGGCGGAGATGAACCCCCAGGCAATCTGGAACGATGTCGACAACATGGCCACATTTCTGGGGGATTTTTTTCCGCCAGATTTCAGTCAATGGCGTTATTACGTGACTGAAATGGTTACCACCGTTCAGATCGCTATCTGGGGAACCTTCCTCGCCATCGTGTTTGCCATACCCTTCGCCATTCTTTCATCGGAGAACCTGGTTCCGTGGTGGGTGTATCAGCCGGTGCGTCGACTGATGGATGCCAGCCGTGCGATCAACGAGATGGTATTCGCCATGCTGTTTGTCGTGGCTGTCGGTTTGGGGCCTTTCGCCGGGGTTATGGCGCTGTTTGTGCATACCACCGGCGTCTTGGCAAAGCTGTTTTCGGAGGCGGTAGAAGCCATCGATCCCGGGCCGGTGGAGGGTGTCCGGGCAACCGGTGCCACCGGCATCCAGGAAATCATCTTCGGTGTGATTCCCCAGGTACTGCCCCTGTGGATTTCCTATTCCCTGTATCGCTTCGAGTCCAACGTACGGTCTGCGACCGTGGTGGGCATGGTCGGTGCCGGGGGGATCGGAGTGATCCTGTGGGAAAGCATGCGCGGATTCATGTTCGCCCAGACCTGCGCTGTGATGGTCGTGATCATTGTAGTGGTCACCGCATTGGATATCGCCTCCCAGTGGATCCGGAAACGGTTTATCTGAGCCGCATTGAACGTGATTTGGCCCCGGAACCGGGGCCTTTCGCTCAAGCAAGTTGTCTAGACAAGTAAGGAAGGACATACATGGCCATCTACGAGGATGTGGCACGTGCCCTGGAAACGGAAATCCGGGAAAAATTCCGGAGCGGAGAGTACCTCCCCTCCGAGATCCAGCTGGCGCAGCGTTTTTCCATCAATCGTCATACCGTGCGCCGGGCCATCGATGAGTTGGTCCAGGCCGGTATGGTCTTGCGTCAGCAAGGTAAGGGCACCCTGGTACTGGAACATTCCCTGCAATACCAGATTGGCGCGAGGGGGCGTTTCAGTGAATCCGTGGAAGCCATGGGCCATCACTCGGAAGCCCGGATTATCGGCCGCTACTTTCACCGGGTGGATGAGCAGCTGGCGCAGAAAATGTGGGTGGAGCCGGGCACCGAAGTGTTCCAGATCGATACCCTGCGCCGTATCGACGGCAAGCCGGTCACACTGATCAGTCATTACCTTCCGAAGCACCATTTCCCGGACCTGGAACTGCAGTATCAGGGCGGCTCCCTGCACGCTCTGCTCGAGTCCCGTTATGGCTTGCAGCTGACGCGAAAACAGGGGCTGATCTCCGCCGGTATGCCAACCCGGCAGGAATCCCTGCTGCTGCAGTACCCACGGAACATGCCGCTGCTGAAAATTCGTTCCAACAACCTTTGTACCCGTACCGGCGCATTGGTGGAGTACAGCGTGTCGCGCAGCCGGGCGGATTGCTTTGAATACAAGATTGAACCCAGACAGAACCCGAGAACGGAGGGAGATCCGTCGTCATGACCATCAATAACACAGCTTCATCGCAGGCCGGAATCGAGGCACGTCAACACTGGATGGGTGTGCTGGCACGAGCATCAGAGGAAAGCCTTGAGCAACGGCTGGAGGGGGTTGGCTGCCCGGACTATCGGCACGTGCGAGCACCGGAGATTGGTCTCGCCATGGTACGGGGCCGCACCGGCGGTACCGGCAATCCCTTCAATCTGGGCGAGATGACCATGAGCCGCTGTGTGGTTGAGCTGGCCGGTGGCACCCTGGGATTCGGCTATGTGCAAGGGCGTAGCCGGCGTCACGCAGAATTGGCTGCGGTTTTTGATGCCCTGTTGCAGCTGGATGACGGGCTTCAGAGAACCCTGATCGAGCCGCTCCATGCCCAATGGCTGGCGGCCCGGCGGGAGCAATCCCGCAAGGCGGCGGCTACCCGAGTGAATTTTATGACCATGGTCCGGGGGGAATAACCATGTCTACCACTGTTCAATCTCCGGCCGTCGTCGCTCTTGAAGGACTCTGTGATGGCTTCTCGGATATCACTTACCAATCCCAGGAAGTGTTTCGTCAGGTTCTGGCGGCCATGGCTGAGCCGGGCACCCGACACGATCTGGCGCAACTCGCCGCCCCCGGCCCGCTGTCCCCGGCCGCTTACCAGGTCTGCCTGGCATTGCTGGATCAGGAAACGCCCGTGTGGCTGGAACCGGATCTGACCAGCGCTGCAGTCATCAACTCCCTGAGATTCCACTGTGGTTGTGGTATTGCCTCCCGTTCGGATCAGGCGCTGTTTGCCCTGGTCACCGCTCAAGGTGGCTGTTCCCTGTCGGCATTCAATCAGGGCAGCTTCGAATATCCCGATAGGTCCGCCACGGTGATTGTCGAAGTGAATGCATTGGAGGAGGCCGGAGAACTGGTCCTGGAAGGGCCGGGGATCCCTCAACAGAGGCATGTCCACATTGCCGGGTTTGAAATCGGCTGGCTGCAACAATTGGCTGACAACCGGGCAGGCTTCCCCTGTGGTGTGGATCTCATTCTGACTTGTGGCCGCCAGGTTATGGCGTTGCCGCGGACTACCAGGGTCAGCCTCGAAGGACAGGAGAAATAATCATGTACGTTGCAGTAAAAGGTGGCGAGAAAGCCATAGATGCTGCCCATCAGTGGCTGGCGGAGAGTCGTCGTGGCATACCGGAAACCGGTGAGTTGTCGGTGGCGCAGATCCGGAGTCAGCTTCGTCTGGCCGTGGATCGGGTCCTGACAGAAGGCTCACTTTACGATCCGGAACTGGCGGCACTGGCTCTCAAGCAGGCCAGCGGCGATGTGGTGGAGGCGGTCTTCCTGGTGCGTGCCTATCGCAACACCCTGCCCAGATTCCTTTATTCCTGCCCCCTCGATACCGGCACCATGGCAATCCGGCGGCGCATATCCGCTACTTACAAGGATGTGCCCGGGGGCCAGGTGTTGGGGCCCACATACGATTACACCCACCGGCTGCTGGATTTCACCCTGTTGGCCAATGGCGAGGCGCCCCGGGGGCCGGAACCGGCGGAACAGCCTCTGGAACCCTGTCCGCGGGTACTGGAAATGCTCAACCGGGAGGGCATGATCGAGGGTCCGGATGGTGAAACCGGAGCGGCAGCTGCCGAGCGGGAGCCTGGTGATATCACCCGCGATCCACTGAGTTATCCGGCCAGCAGGGACGTAAGGCTTCAGGCGCTTGCCCGGGGTGATGAAGGCTTCCTGCTCGCGATGGGTTATTCCACCCAACGGGGATATGGCCGCAATCATCCGTTTGCTGGCGAGATTCGGTACGGCGAAACGGCCGTGGAAATACTGCCGGAGGAGCTTGGCTTTCCGGTCGTTATCGGTGATATCGAAATTACCGAGTGCGACATGATCAACCAGTTCGGCGGTAATGAAACCGAAGCTCCCCGGTTCACCCGGGGATATGGGCTGGGGTTTGGCCAGTCCGAGCGCAAAGTCATGGCTATGGCCCTGGTAGACAGGGCACTGCGGTCGCGGGAGTTGGGAGAAGAGCAGGACACGCCGGCTCAGGACGAGGAGTTTGTTCTGTCCCATTGCGACAATCTGGACGCCTCGGGTTTTGTCTCGCATCTGAAACTGCCCCATTACGTGGATTTCCAGTCGGAACTGGTGCTGTTGCGACAGTTGCGACAGGAGTATTACCAGAAAGCCGACAAGGCAGGTGAAAAGCCAGACACCGCCGGCAGCGTATCGAGACAGGAGTCAGAAGCATGAATCTCCAGCAGGCACAGAGCAACGACACAGGCGGTTACAACTTTGCCTACCTGGACGAGCAGACCAAAAGGATGATCAGGCGGGGCCTGCTGAAGGCCGTAGCGATTCCCGGTTACCAGGTGCCATTCGGGGGCCGGGAAATGCCCTTGCCCTATGGCTGGGGTACGGGTGGTATGCAGGTTACCGCAACCGTTATCGGCCCGGATGACACCCTGAAGGTGATTGACCAGGGCGCCGACGACACCACCAACGCCATCAGTATCCGCCGTTTCTTCGCCCGGACCGCCGGGGTAAAAACCACGGAAGTCACCACCGAGGCAACGGTAATCCAGACCCGGCACCGGATTCCGGAAACGCCCCTGCGTTCGGGACAGATTCTGGTCTACCAGGTACCGATTCCGGAGCCCCTGCGTTTTATCGAGCCCCGTGAGGTTGAGACTCGGACCATGCATGCCCTGCAAGAGTATGGGGTGATGCATGTAAAACTCTACGAGGACATTGCCCGTCATGGCCATATCGCCACCACCTATGCCTATCCGGTGAAGGTGAACGGCCACTATGTGATGGATCCCTCCCCGATTCCCAAGTTCGACAACCCGAAGATGGACCAGTGTCCCGCCTTGCAGTTGTTCGGGGCTGGCCGGGAAAAACGCATCTATGCCATCCCGCCCTATACCCGGGTGCGCAGCCTGGATTTTGAGGACTACCCGTTTGAAATCCAGCGATGGGACGAAAGCTGCGAATTCTGCGGAGCCACTGACTCGTTTCTGGACGAGGTGATCACCGATGACGAGGGGGGGCGGATCTTCGTCTGTTCTGACACCGACTACTGCCGGCAACGGCAACAGCAAACCGCCGCCAACGAGGAGACATGCCCGTGATGCACGCTGAACAGACCCTGATGGAAGCGGCCACGCCACTGCTGCAGGTACAGGGAATCCGCAAGCTTTATGCCCCGGGCAAGGGCGTGGACGGGGTGGACTTTGATCTTTACCCGGGTGAGGTACTGGGGATTGTCGGGGAATCCGGTTCCGGCAAGACCACATTGCTGGGTTGTCTTTCTGGCTCACTCATTCCGGATCAGGGGCGGGTGTTATACCGCAATCGCGACGACCGGGAACTGGACCTCTACAACATTTCCGAAAGTGATCGCCGGGTGCTGCTGCGCACCGAGTGGGGCGTGGTGCACCAGCATGCGCGGGACGGATTGCGTATGGGTGTCAGTGCCGGTGCCAATATCGGTGAGCGCCTGATGGCCGTAGGTGGGCGCCACTATGGTCAGTTAAGGGAGGCCGGGGAGAACTGGCTGCGGGAGGTGGAGATTGATCCGGCCCGGATCAATGACACCCCGCGCACCTTCTCAGGCGGCATGCAGCAGCGATTGCAGATT
The DNA here is from genome assembly GCF_046484525.1 of Marinobacter sp. GTDB lineage: Bacteria > Pseudomonadota > Gammaproteobacteria > Pseudomonadales > Oleiphilaceae > Marinobacter. Next base: position 27,333 of record NZ_JAWOIS010000043.1, on the reverse strand, counting down.
GCCCGAAACCTGGTCACCGGACCCCGGTTGATTTTCATGGACGAGCCGACCGGTGGCCTTGATGTGTCGGTCCAGGCCCGTTTGCTGGATCTGTTGCGCAATCTGGTCATGGACCTGGGGCTGGCCGTGGTTCTGGTCACCCACGACCTGGCGGTGGCCCGGCTGCTTTCCCACCGGCTGATGGTGATGAAGCACGGGAAAGTGGTGGAACAAGGCCTGACCGACCAGGTTCTGGATGACCCCCGTCACCCCTATACCCAGTTGCTGGTGTCCTCGGTGCTGGGTAACTGATCGGCGAACACAGAAAGAGAAACCTGAACATGAATGCAATGATCCGTGTAGACAATCTGTGCAAGGGCTTCACCCTGCACAACCAGGGGGGCGTGTCGTACCAGGTGCTGGACCAGGTCAGCTTCACGGTAGCCCGTGGCGAGTGTGTGGTGCTGGACGGGCCGTCCGGGTCAGGCAAGAGCACCCTGCTTCGTTCTCTGTATGCCAACTACAAGCCGGAGTCCGGCCGTGTCTGGGTCCGACATAAGGGTTCCGAGGTCGATCTGGTCAGTGCCTTGCCCAGAGATGTGATCGACGTGCGCAAACACACCATTGGTTATGTCAGCCAGTTCCTTCGGGTAATTCCCCGGGTCTCGACCCTGGACGTGGTCATGGAGCCTGCACGTCGGCTCGGGGTCAGTCGTGAAGAAAGTCTGGCCCGGGCGCAGGGCCTGCTGCGACGGCTGAACATTCCCGAGCGACTGTGGAGTCTGGCTCCGTCAACCTTCAGTGGTGGCGAGCAGCAACGCGTCAATATTGCCCGGGGCTTCGTGGTGGATTACCCGGTGCTACTGCTGGATGAACCTACCGCATCCCTGGATGCCGGCAACCGGGAGGTCGTGGTGGACCTGATTCGAAGTGCCCGGGACAGCGGCGCAGCAATTGTTGGCATTTTCCATGACGCCGACGTAAGGAACCGCGTCGCCGACCGGGCCATTGCACTGAGCGCCCGCAAAACACAAGCCATAGCAGAGGAGACACAGTCGTGAGCGTAACCGACCTGAATGATGGCGTAATGGACGCCCACAGCCGCGTCGGGCCGAGCGGTTCCATGGTGTTGACCAACGCCAGAGTGGTGACAGAGAGCGAACTGTTCAACGGGACGGTGCACATTCGCAACGGCATGATTGCCGATGTTGACCGGGGGCGCTCGCAGGTTCCCGGAGCAATGGATTGCGGTGCCTCGATACTGATGCCGGGTATGGTGGAGTTGCACACAGACAACCTGGAAAAACACATTGCCCCCAGGCCTGGCGTCCTCTGGCCCTCCATACCGGCGGTCATCACCCACGATGCCCAGATTGTCGCCTCCGGAATCACTACGGTGTTTGATGCCATCTCGGTGGGGGATGTCGTCGCGGGGAGCACCCGCCTGAAGACACTGGAAACCATGGTGAATGCGTTGCAAGTCAGCAAGCGGGACGGAATGCTGAGGGCCGATCATTTTCTGCACCTGCGCTGCGAAGTCAGCCATCAGGGTGCCCTGGAGATGTTCCGTTCGCTGGTGGATCAACCCATGTTGCAACTGGTTTCGATCATGGATCATTCCCCCGGACAGAGGCAGTTTGTGAACCTGGACAAGTACCGTGAGTACTACATGGGCAAACATGGCATCAGTGCCGGCGAGATGGAGGAGTTTATCCGCACCCGGCAGGAAGACTCCCGTCGTTACAGTGACCGCTACCGGAAAGCCATTGCCGGGATCTGCCGGGAGAGGGGTATACCCATGGCGAGCCATGACGACGCCACCCCGGAACATGTGGACGAATCCGCCGGTTTCGGCATGAGCATTGCGGAGTTCCCGACTACTCTGGAAGCCGCCAAAGCGTCGCACCAGCGGGGCATGATGGTAATGATGGGAGCCCCCAACGTGGTACGGGGCGGTTCCCATTCCGGCAATATCGCCGCTGCGACCCTGGCGCAGGAAGGGGTACTGGATATCCTGTCGTCCGACTACTATCCCGCGAGCATGCTGGACGCTGTGTTTCGTCTCGCCCGGTTGGAAACCAATGACTATGATCTGACCAGGGCCATTGCCACGGTCACTGCGTTTCCCGCCCGGTGCGCTGGCCTGGATGACCGGGGTTCCATAGCGGCCGGGAAACGGGCAGATCTGGTATTGGTTAGTGAATGCAAGCGGCAGCCTGTAATCGAATCGGTTTGGCGTGCCGGTAACCGGGTCTACTGACAGGAGTTTGAAGTGACCGGAAAATTATTTTACCTGATGGGACCATCCGGCTCCGGTAAGGACTCTCTGCTGCGAATGTGTCGGCACAGGCTGGCCGACAGTCCGTTGATGATTGCACACCGCTACATTACCCGGGAGCCGGACCCGGACGGGGAGAACCATGTTGCGCTTACCCAACAGGAATACAACAACCGCAGTGAGCGAGGCCTGTTCGCCATGGAATGGCAGGCCAATGGGCTGTGCTATGGCATAGGTATGGAGGTGGATTTGTGGTTGGCCCAGGGTTGTAATGTCCTCGTCAACGGGTCCCGGGCTTATATCGATCAGGCCCGGGAGCACTATGGCTCGAGCCTGGTACCGGTCATGGTCCGGGTCAATCAGGATGTGCTCATGCAGCGCCTGTTGAACCGTGGCCGGGAAAGCCTGGCGGATATCGAACGTCGCATCCTTCGGGCTTCCCGGTTCGCCGGTCAGGTGCCGCCCGATACCCGGGTTGTGGATAATAATGGTGAACTTGAACGGGCCTTCAGGCAGTTGGAAGGCATTCTGAACGTAGAGGCTCCAAGGACCTTCGAGGGCATGATCCGTGGCGCTTGAGCTGGAATTTCTGGGCACCGGCGATGCGCGGAGGGTACCGGTCTATGGCTGCCAATGCCGGGCTTGCGAACGGGCAAGGCTTGACCCGCGATTATGCCGTCGCGCCTGCAGTGCCCTGATTCGTGGGGATGGTTACCAGATCATGCTGGACGCTGGCCGGACCGACCTGTGTGAATCCTTTGCTCCCGGCAGCTTTCAGGCGATCGTGCTGACCCACTATCACATGGACCACGTCATGGGCCTGTTCCACCTCCGCTGGGGAACGGGCCACACTGTGCCAGTTTATGGCCCGGACGATCCTGCTGGCTGTGACGATCTGTACAAGCATCCGGGCATCCTGAAGTTCCAATCGTCACTGGTTCCGTTCGAGGAATTTTCGATTGGTCCTTTCACCCTGACTCCTCTGCCGCTGAATCACTCGAAGCCAACGCTGGGTTACGGTATCGAGTATCAGGGCATTCATTTCGCCTACCTGACGGACACGGTTGGCTTGCCGGAACCGACACTGGACTGGCTCAAGCGACACCCGTTGGCCCTGATGGTGCTCGATTGCAGCGTCCCGCCGAAACCGAATCCTCCGAGAAACCATAATGATCTGAATCTGGCGCTGGCGCTGGCTGAACAGATCGTACCGAAGAGAACCTTGCTGACTCATCTGGGCCACCAGCTGGATGAGTACCTTTACTCTGCACCTGAGCTACCGGCCGGGGTTGAGGTGGCGTTCGATGGGATGGTGACACGTTTCTGACCCTGTCTCGGAAACGTCACCAACTGTACATGTTTTGTTCAAGCCTTTGTCACACCCCGCTTCGATACTGAACCCTCAATCACTTGTCTAGATCATTGCGGGGAACGGATTATGTTGAAGACCTGGTTACACAACGCCAGCCTGGCTCTGGTGGTTTTTTTCTCAGCTTTACCCAGCGTTCATGCCGAAACCATCCGGCTGGCGGTTACGGATCTTGTAGGCCTGGAGGAGTTGCAAAGGGAGTTTGGTGAATTCCGGAGTGTGTTGTCCGAGGTCACCGGTTTTGACGTGGAGTTCCTGCCGGTGACCAACCGTACGGCAGCGGTCGAAGCGCTGCGTTTCGAAAAAGTGGATTTTGTGCTCACCGGTCCTGCGGAGTATGTGGTGATGCAGAAGCGCGCCAATGCAAAGGTGGTAGTGGGTTTCTCCCGTCCGGATTACTTCGCGGTGATTGTCGCCATGGCGGACAGCCCTTACCGCAGCGTTGCTGACCTTGAGGGTCAGAAGGTTGCAATGGGCAGCGTGGGTTCTACCTCCAAACACCTGGGTCCGATCCAGGCGCTGGCCGATGCTGGTGTCGACCCTCTTGAGGACATGAGAGTAATCCATACCAAAGTGCCGGTCATGTGGGAATCCCTGAAGCGGGGGGATGTTGCGGCCATTGGTATGAACCATCTTAACTTCCTCACACTGCGCGAAAATGAAATGCGCTCCGGCGGCATGCAGCCCGGCGCTTTCCGGGTTATCGCTCGCGGACCGGACCTGCCCAACGATTTGCTGATGGCCGGACAACACGTCGATCAGAAAACCGTTGAACGGGTTCGGGACGCCATCGTCGAGAACTCCGACGCCCTGGTTGGTGCCATCCTCACAGGTGAGGACAACCGGAAATACACGGGCATGCGCTTCATCCGCAGCATACAGGACAGTGACTACAACTATGTCCGCTCCATGTATGCAACAGCAGGATTCCCGGAGTATTCAGACTTCATTGGCGACTGATGATCGGATAGGGGCGGGCACGGGCCGCCCCTGTCTCATCCGGAGAGAGAACGATGACAAGTCTCGTACAGTCAGCCGTGGATCCGACCAGCGCGGCGGAATCAATAGTTACTCATTCATTGCAGGTCCGTAGTCTGGCCAAGCGCTACCAGGGAGGTGCCACCCCGGTTTTCCAGGGCGTCAGCTTCAATGTCCGCCAGGGACAATCCGTTGCACTTATCGGAGCCAACGGCGCCGGCAAAAGTACGTTATTACGGTGTTGTGTTCGCCTGATTGAGCCCGATGAAGGTGACATTGTCCTGGCCGGCGAACGTTTATCGGCAAAGCACGGAAGGGAACTGAGAAAGGCTCGTAACCGGGTGGGTTTTGTGTTTCAGAAGCATTGCCTGGTTCCCCGGCTATCGGTACTGAGCAATGTGCTCCATGGCAATCTTGCCCGGAAGACCGGGCCGCGTAACTGGATGCAAGGGTTATCCTGTCGGGAAGACCGGGAGCAGGCCATGGAGTGCCTGGATATGGTTGGGCTGAGTGATCTGGCCCACAAACGTTGTGACCAGCTATCCGGAGGCCAGTCCCAGCGGGTGGCCATTGCCCGGGCGCTGATGCAGGAGCCCAGGATACTGCTGGCCGATGAACCCACTGCCAGTCTGGATCCTCGGTCCGGTGCCGCCATCATGGAGCTTTTCGCCAGGTTGTCCCGGTCCCAGGGCCTGACCCTGTTGTTCGTGTCACACCAGATTGAGCATGCTCTCGATTACGCCGACCGGATCCTGGGGCTGCGGGACCATCAGCTGATGCTCGACAGTGCCGCCGCCACCGAGAGTCTGGCGAGTTTGCGAGGTTTCTATGTCTGATTATCCCGATGGTGTACCGGTGGATCGTCACATGCCCCCTCGCTTTGATAGTCCCTCATGGCTGGGTACGGGACTGTTCGCCCTGTTTCTCGGTTTTTTCCTGTGGTCCCTCGCCGGGGTCGGGCTGTCGGTCCCCGAGCTTCTCAGGGGGCTGCCCAACATGGCCAACATTGCCGGAGAAATGATTCCTCCAGCCAGCGATCGGATCGGGCCCGTGGCTCATGCCATTCTGGTGACCTTCCAGATGGCTCTGGTCGGAACGGTGATCGGTGTTCTGCTCAGTGTGCCGATGGCCTTACTCGCCGCTCGAAACACATCTCCCCATCCGGCGGTGAGGCATGTGGTTCGTTCCATCATCAGCTTCTTCCGCACGGTGCCGGATCTGGCCTGGGCCTTGTTTTTCGTAGTGTCCGTGGGTCTGGGTACCTTTGCCGGCACCCTTACCATCGTTGTCGATACCATCGGATTCTGTGCCCGTTTCTTCGCGGAGGCCATGGAAGAGGTGGATCCGGGGCCTTCCGAGGCGTTGGCGTCAATCGGAGCAAGCCCGCTGGATCGGATTGCCGTTGTCCTGTTTCCGGGCGCAATGCCGAGCATGATCAACACCAGTTTGTTTTCCCTCGAAAAGGCGGTCCGGTCCTCGGTCGTGCTCGGGCTGGTAGGCGCCGGCGGTATAGGTGCTGAGCTGGCGGTATCCATGGAAATGTTCCGCTACGACCAGGCTGCCACCATCATCCTGATGATCTTTGTCCTGGTTTTTACCGTGGAGCAACTGTCGTCGCGGTTTCGGGCGCGCCTGATGCATCAACCCCACTAACCCTGTTTATCCGGATTTGGAGAAACCTATGGAACCAAGCGTATCGGTCGTGTTGGAGCCAGGCGGCGATCTTCTGATTGATCGAGTTTCTGTACTTACGACCAGCGGCTGGCTACACGACAGTCGCGTGCAATTGTCCCGGGGTAAAATTGTCGCCGTTGGCGCGGACGCGGATAGCCGTTGTCAGCAACAGATGGATGGTGAGGGTGGTTTTCTGGTTCCGGGCATCATCGATCTGCACGGCGATGCCTTCGAGCGCCACATCACACCCCGGGCAGGGACTCTTTTCCCGCTGGAGCTCGCGCTGGCAGCCAATGATGTCAGCCTGGTAGCCAACGGCATCACCACCTTCTTCTACAGCATTACCGACGGTTTTGAACCCGGCCCAAGAAGTCGGGTAACAGTCCGGGACATTCTGAGAACCCTCGAGTTCCTGGGGCCGGACTTCGGGTGTCAGGCCAGGGTTCATATCCGGCATGAGAAGGTCAATACCGACGATCACGAGGAGTTGCTGGACTGGATCGAGCAGGGGAGGGTGCACCTTTTGTCTCTCAACGACCATCTGCCCAGGCTTGATGATCCGGTTGCCAAGGAGCGCTATCTGTCAGGCCTCCGGCGGCGGGTGTCGATGGAAGAGAGTGAAACCGAAGGTTTCCTGGAGCGATTGCAGGATCTCAGAGCCCTTGGGGAACAACAGATCCGGGAGCTGGCCCACGCCGCACATCGTTCCGGGGTCAGCCTGGCTTCCCATGATGACCATGGCCCGGATGATGTGACACTCAATTGTTCGCTGGGCACCGCGATCGCCGAGTTCCCGATGGATGCCTTTACTGCCCGATTGAGTCAGGAAGCGGGTATTCAGGTATTGATGGGGGCACCAAACCTGGTTCGTGGAGGGTCCCATGTCGGGGCAATCAGTGTTCGGGATGCCATCGCTGAGAACCTGGTCAGCATCCTGTGCAGTGACTATCACTATCCGAGCCTTTTCTACGCCCCTTTTATGATTGCGGAACTGGGATTGTTGCCCTTCGAGGAGGCCTGGAAAATGGTCAGCGAGCATCCCGCAAAGGCGGCGGGGCTCGGTGATTGCAAGGGGCAGGTGGCCCCAGGCTATGATGCGGACCTGGTGTTGATGAAAGATCTGAGCGGCCTTCCGCTCGCCATCAAGGCAACAATTGTGTCCGGGGTACCGGTATTCCGCCGCTAGTGTCCCGTCTGGTTAATTCGCTGACCTACTGAGCCACTGAGAGCCTTGAGAGCAACGCAGCTATCAAGGCTCTCAGTGGCTCCCGAAGGGCGCGGCGCTGGGGCCCCTGACCGGTGTTGCCAGCACTTGATGTGGAACCACCACACCTGCGCACTGGCGCCTTGGCCAGGATCCCCAGCGCCACGCAGTAGGTCAGCGAATTAACCAGACGGGACACTAGGCAACACAGGCCTGCTTTTCCATTCGGCGTTCGGGTTACAAGCCGGAGAGGGAAAGCGGGTGTCCGTCAGTGTTTTTCCAGCTGTCACGGGTAAATCCAGAGAATTCTGTGGAAAAATAAATGGACAAACCGCGGATAACCTCTGGATTCATTTTTTATAATTAAATTAAAACAACAAGTTAAGGTAGTTTTTCGGGTTAAAAGTAAGTCCCTGAATCTGTGGATAACTTTTTGAAAACTTTTCTGAGAAGAGTCTTCCAAGCCACTGAAAAAGCAAAAATTTCGGTTATTACTTATACAGATCCGGGGTTATTCCGGGGGTTATCAACAAGGGCTCCTGCACGGTGACTTTCAAGTGTCGCCGACTCTGGTTAAAATTTGCACATCCTGACTGCATTTTCCGCGGCGAGGCGTTATACTCGCCGCCCTGTTTTTATCCCCCGATTTCCGAGGTGAAGAGTGGAGTTTCCGACCCGTTTCGATGTCATTGTCATTGGTGGTGGCCACGCCGGTACCGAAGCCGCGCTGGCCGCAGCGCGCATGGGTTCGCAAACCCTGCTGCTGACCCACAACATTGAGACCCTGGGCCAGATGTCCTGTAACCCGGCCATCGGCGGGATCGGCAAGAGCCATCTGGTCAAGGAAATCGATGCCCTGGGTGGCGCCATGGCCCGTGCCACCGATCAGGCCGGTATCCAGTTCCGGGTCCTCAACAGCCGTAAGGGCCCGGCCGTGCGCGCCACTCGCGCCCAGGCCGACCGCGTGCTGTACAAGGCGGCAATCCGCCACGTGCTGGAAAACCAGCCCAACCTGACCCTGTTCCAGCAGGCGGCGGACGACCTGGTTGTGGAAAACGACCAGGTGGTGGGTGTGGTGACCCAGACCGGTATCCGCTTCAACGCTAAAACCGTGGTGCTGACCACCGGTACCTTCCTCGGGGGAGTTATCCACATCGGCATGCAGCACCACTCCGGTGGCCGTGCCGGGGATGCGCCTGCCAATGCCCTGGCCAAACGCCTGCGCGAACTGCCGTTCAACGTCGGCCGGCTGAAAACCGGCACCCCGCCCCGGATCGACGCCCGCTCTGTGGATTTCTCGGTGATGGACAAGCAATGGGGCGACAACCCGACCCCGGTGATGTCCTTCATCGGCAGCCGGGACGAGCACCCCGAGCAGGTCTGTTGTTACGTGACCCGCACCACGGAGCAGACCCACGACATCATCCGCAGCGGTTTTGACCGCTCGCCGATGTTTGCCGGCAGCATCGAGGGCGTCGGCCCGCGCTACTGCCCGTCCATCGAGGACAAGGTGAATCGGTTCGCGGAAAAGGATTCGCACCAGATCTTCGTGGAGCCTGAAGGCCTGACCACCAACGAACTGTATCCGAACGGCATTTCCACCAGCCTGCCGTTTGATATCCAACTGGCGGCGGTGCGCTCGATTCCCGGTTTCGAGAACGCCCACATCACCCGGCCGGGCTATGCCATCGAATACGATTACCTGAACCCGCAGGACCTGCGCCACACCCTGGAAACCAAGTTCATCCAGGGCCTGTACTTTGCCGGCCAGATCAATGGCACGACCGGTTACGAAGAAGCTGGGGCCCAGGGCCTGCTGGCGGGTATCAATGCCTCCCTGCGTGCCCAGGAGAAAGACGAATGGTACCCACGCCGGGATGAAGCCTATCTCGGCGTGCTGGTGGACGACCTGATCACCATGGGTACCAGCGAGCCCTATCGCATGTTCACCAGCCGCGCCGAATACCGCCTGATCCTGCGGGAAGACAACGCTGACCTGCGCCTGACCGAGACCGGCCGCAAGCTCGGCCTGGTGGATGATGACCGTTGGCAAAGGTTCAATGACAAGCGTGAAGGCATCACCAAGGAACGCAGCCGGCTGGAATCCACCCGGATCCAACCGAACACCGAGGCCGGTGAGCGGGCCAACAGCTTCCTGAAACAGCCCATGGCCCGGGATCAGTCCCTGGCGGAACTATTGCGTCGGCCGGAGATTGCCTACCACCAGATTGCCCAGATCGGCGGCGAGCGCGCCGATGATCCGAACGTGGCGGACCAGGTGGAAATCGAGATCAAGTACGAGGGTTATATCTCCCGCCAGGCGGACGAGATCGAACGCCTGCGCAAGAACGAGAATACCCCGCTGCCCATCGATCTGGACTACGATGTAATCGGCGGCCTGTCCAACGAGATCAAGCAGAAGCTCAAGGACGTGCGGCCCGAGACCGTGGCCCAGGCTTCCCGTATTCAGGGCGTCACCCCGGCGGCGGTGAGCCAGATCCTGGTATACCTGAAAAAGCGGGACCTGTTGCGCAAGCAGAGCGCCTGAGCCAAGCCCATGACGCAAACACTCTGGCAACGCCAGCTCCGGGACGGGCTGGCCGAGATGAACCTGTCCCTGACCGATGGCCAGCAGCAACGGCTGTTGGCCTTTCTGGCTTTGCTCAACAAGTGGAACAAGGCGTATAACCTCACCGCCGTGCGCGACGAGCGGGTAATGGTCTCGCGCCAGTTGCTGGACAGCCTGAGCATCCTGCCGTGGGTCACCACGGAGCACCTGCTCGATGTCGGTGCCGGTGGCGGTCTGCCGGGTATTCCCCTGGCCATTGCCCTGCCGGACAAGCGCTTCACCCTGCTCGACAGCAATGGCAAGAAGACCCGGTTCCTGAACCAGTGTGTGCTGGAGCTGGGATTGACCAATGTGGATGTAATCCACGGCCGGGCCGAGGACTGCCAGCCCGAGCAGCCCTATACCCAGATCAGCAGCCGCGCCTTCACGGCTCTGGAGAACCTGGTGATCTGGTGCGGGTCGCTGCTGGACAATGAGGGCGAGTTCCTTGCCATGAAAGGTCAGTTTCCGGATGATGAGGTAGCTGCCCTTCCGGCCGGCTGGCAGGTAAAATCCAGTCATTCCCTGAAGGTTCCCGGTGCAGATGGCGAGCGGCATTTGCTGGTCGTTGCCCGGGCAGAGCATTCCCGGTAACCCGCAACAGGAGGCAAAATATGGCGCGCGTGATTGCAGTGACCAATCAGAAGGGCGGTGTGGGTAAGACCACTACCTGCGTCAACCTGGCTGCCTCCCTGGCTGCAACCAAGCGACGGGTGCTGTTGGTGGATATGGATCCGCAGGGCAATGCCACCATGGGCAGTGGTGTGGATAAAAATGCCCTGGAGCTGTCCGGATACGATGTACTCACCAAGCGCGCGACTCCGGCGGACGTGATCGTCACCGTGGAAAACAGCGGTTTCGACCTGCTGCCGGCCAATGGCGACCTGACTGCGGCGGAAGTGGAGCTGATGAACGAGATCGGTCGGGAGCACCGTCTGCGGCTGTCCCTGAACACGATCCGGGACCGTTACGATTACATTCTCATCGACTGTCCACCTTCCCTGAACCTGTTAACGGTGAACGCCCTGTCGGCCGCCGATTCTGTGTTGATCCCCATGCAGTGCGAGTATTATGCCCTGGAGGGGCTGGCGGCACTGATGAACACCGTGGAGCAGATTCAGGAAACCGTGAATCCCAACCTGGAGATCGAGGGTCTGCTGCGCACCATGTACGATCCGCGCAACAGCCTGACCCTGGATGTGTCTGCCCAACTGGCGGAGTTTTTCGGTGACAAGGTCTATCGTGCGGTAATCCCCCGGAACGTCCGGCTGGCGGAAGCCCCGAGCTACGGTTTGCCGGCCCTGAAGTACGATCGCGCCTCGAAGGGCGCCGTCGCTTACCTGGCCCTGGCGGGTGAAATGGTCCGCCGCCACGGCTCGAAAAAGACATCCCAGCCGGTTGCGGTGTAACATACCGGGTCGTTGGCACACGATACACAACGCTTTTCAACGGGAAGAATGACAGACACCATGGCGGCGAAGAAACGAGGATTGGGTGAGCGTGGACTGGGAGCCCTGCTGCAGGGTTCGAAGGTCAACCTGAACCAGGAGGTGAAGGACCACGACGGCGAGCTGCGCGAGATCCCTATCGATCTGGTTCAGCGTGGCCGCTACCAGCCCCGCCGGGACATGGATCCCGCCGCCCTGCAGGAACTGGCTGATTCCATCCGCCAACAGGGGGTGATGCAGCCGGTTGTGGTCCGCCCCATCGCCGAGGGCCGCTTCGAGCTGATTGCCGGTGAACGCCGGTGGCGGGCCGCCCAGATTGCCGAGCTCGACAGTCTTCCCGCCATCATCCGTGATGTGCCCGATGAAGCCGCCATCGCCATGGCGCTGATCGAGAACATCCAGCGCGAAAACCTCAATCCCATCGAGGAAGCCTTTGCCCTGCAGCGCCTGCAGGATGAGTTCGGTCTGACCCAGGCGCAGGTGGCCGAGGCTGTGGGTAAGTCCCGGACCACCATTACCAACCTCCTGCGACTCATTGGCCTGACCGAAGATGTGCGGCTGATGCTGGAGCATGGTGATCTGGAAATGGGCCACGGTCGGGCCATGCTGACCCTGCCGCCGGAACTGCAGATGCAGGTGGCCCGTCAGGTGGTTGCAAAGTCCCTCTCGGTGCGCCAGACCGAAGCGCTGGTGCGTCGGGTCCAGCAGCAGTCGCCCGAGGGCAAGTCCAGGGACAAGGGTGCGCTCGATCCCAATATCCGCGCCTTGCAGGACGATCTGGCCGAACGCCTTGGCGCCCGTGTGTCCATCAGTCATGGGCAACGGGGCAAGGGAAAGCTCGTGATCGAATACAGCTCCCTCGACGAGCTGGATGGCATTCTGGGCCACATCAAATAACCGGAATTTTTTCCTACTCTTTTCGACCTCCTACGAAAGTCCCTGAGGGGCAATTACACAACATGTAGTGTTCAATTTTTACTCCGGCACCTATTTATGTCCAGGGGGCGCCAACACCTCTGATTTAGCGCCACCGGGACTTCCATACTGCCGCCGGATTTGTTGATTCGTGCACATTGAACACATATAATCTGCGGCGCTTGTATCGGTGTATTTGTTCATTTTTTAGACCGAATCGAGTCGAAAACACCGAATTCCCGGGAAAAACATGACGAAGGCAACCCCGAGCGGTATCCGCCGCCCGCCCATCGCACGATGGTTCTTGATCGAGAGTGCGATCCTTGTCGTCGTCAGCCTGGCTTTTTTGCTACGCAGCCAGGCCGCAGGTTACTCAGCGCTACTGGGCGGTCTTATTTTTCTGCTGCCCCATGGTTACTTCGCGCTCAAGGCATTCCGCTACTCCGGCGCGCGGTCTGCCAAAAAGATCATGAGTTCTTTTTACCAGGGTGAGGCCGGCAAGCTCATCCTGTGCGCCATCCTCTTCACGATGGTGTTCAAATGGATTCAGCCGCTTGATATAGCGGCACTTTTTTTAACATTTGCGATCATGCTGGTCACCAACTGGTTGACACCGCTTCTGGCGGGCAGCAATACGCAGCAAAGCTAACTGGACCTGGGAAACCGTTATGGCAGGAAGTGCATCCGAATATATCCAGCATCACCTCCAGAACCTGACCTACGGTAAACTGCCGGCCGGATACGAGCGCGCCGACGGTTCCGTGGTTGAAGAAGCCACCTGGACAATGGCCCGTAACGGCCAGGAAGCCTCCGATATGGGCTTCTGGGCGTTGCACGTTGACTCACTTGGCTGGGCCGTGGGCCTTGGTCTGATCTTCCTGATTCTGTTTCGCGTGGCCGCCAAGCGAGCTACTTCCGGTCAGCCCGGGGGCCTCCAGAACTTCGTCGAAGTGATGGTCGAATTCGTCGACAACAGCGTGAAGGAAACTTTCCACGGCAAGAACAAGGTCATTGCACCTCTATCCCTGACCATCTTCTGCTGGGTTTTCCTGATGAACCTGATGGATCTGGTGCCGGTGGACTGGGTGCCCTACCTGTTCCACCTGATGGGCGTCGAGTACATGAAGATCGTACCGACCACGGACGTCAACGTGACTCTGGGCATGTCCCTGTCCGTGTTTGCGCTGATCATCTACTACAGCGTGAAAGTAAAGGGTGTGGGTGGCTTCCTGGGTGAACTGACCCTGCACCCCTTCTCATCCGACAACCTGTTCCTGAAGATTCTTCTGGTTCCGGTGAACCTGTTGCTGGAAGGTGTGAGTCTGTTGGCGAAGCCGGTTTCATTGGCACTGCGTCTGTTCGGTAACCTGTACGCCGGCGAGCTGATCTTCATCCTGATTGCACTGTTGCCGCTGTGGGCACAGTGGACATTGTCTGTACCCTGGGCGATCTTCCACATTCTGATCATTACCCTGCAGGCATTTATCTTCATGATGTTGACGATCGTGTACCTGAGCATGGCTCACGAAGACAGTCACTGATCGGATACCATTGAACCGTAGTCTTAAACCCTAAACCCTTAAACTGAAAACCTAACTGAAACTGGGAGTTATCATGGAAACTGTAGTTGGAATGACCGCTATTGCTGTTGCACTGCTGATCGGCCTGGGTGCCCTGGGTACTGCAATCGGCTTTGGTATCCTCGGTGGCAAGTTCCTGGAAGGCGCTGCGCGTCAGCCGGAAATGACCCCGATGCTGCAGGTTAAAATGTTCATCGTTGCTGGTCTGCTGGACGCCGTAACCATGATCGGTGTTGGTATCGCGCTGTTCTTCACTTTCGCTAACCCGTTTGTCGGCCAGATCGCCGGTTAATCGAGTCGCCAGCCCGGGGCTTTACCCCGGTCAGATGATTCTTAACAAAACAGGCGAGAGGTGAAGACGTGAACATTAATTTGACGATGATTGGTCAAGCCATCGCGTTCTTTATCTTTGTCGTCTTCTGCATGAAGTATGTGTGGCCGCCAATCATGGCCGCACTGCAGGAGCGTCAAAAGAAGATCGCTGACGGCCTGGCTGCTTCAGACCGTGCTGCGCGCGATCTGGAACTGGCTCAGGAAAAGTCAGCTCAGGAACTGCGTGAAGCCAAGCAGCAAGCTGCGGCCCTGATTGAGCAGGCCAACAAGCGTGCGGCCCAGATTGTGGAAGCATCCAAGGATGACGCCCGCAAGGAAGGCCAGAAGCTGATTGAGCAGGCCAAGGCCGAAATTGAACAGGAGCGTAATCAGGCTCGTGACGCCCTGCGTGCAGAAATTGCCGCAATCGCTGTCGCCGGTGCTGAGAAGATCCTGGAAACCTCTGTCGATGCCTCCAAGCACAACGAGATGTTGGAAAAACTGGCGGCAGAACTTTAAACGGCGAGGTTCATCATGGCAGAACTGAGAACGCTGGCCCGTCCATACGCGAAAGCAGCATTTGCAGCCGCCCAGGAGCATAAAGAGCTGGCTGAGTGGTCCCAGGTGCTGACGATTGCCGGACAGGTCACCGCGAATGAAGACATTCGACAGCTTCTCGCGAATCCGGGTCTGGAGGAGCAGAAGAAAGCCGAGCTGATTCTGGAGGTCGTCGAAGACGGCGTCACCGAGCAGGTTCGTAATTTCTTCGCTGTACTGGCAGAAAACCGCCGGCTGACTCTTCTTCCTGAGATTGCAGCGCTCTTCAACACGTACCGGGCTGATCTGGAGCGCACTGTTGATATCGACGTCACGGCCGCATTCGAGCTGACGGACGAACAGCAACAGAAGCTCGCCCAGGCACTCTCCGAAAAACTCGAGCGGAAAGTGTCACTCGCAGCGTCAATTGACAAGTCTCTGATTGGCGGTGTGATCATCCGCACCGGCGATATGGTCATCGACGCATCCGTACGCGGAAAGCTGAACAAGCTGGCCGACGCTCTGGGCTCCTGATTTCAGCACAAGGTTTGAGGATATTGGCATGCAGCAACTGAATCCATCCGAGATCAGTGACATCATCAAGAAGAGAATCGAGAAGCTCGATATCTCTTCCGAAGCAAAGAACGAGGGTACGATCCTGTCCGTTTCTGACGGTATCGTACTGATCCACGGTCTTGCCGACGTTATGTACGGTGAGATGATTGAATTCGCCAACGGCACTTTCGGCATGGCTCTGAACCTGGAGCGTGATTCCGTTGGTGCGGTTGTGCTGGGTGACTACGAAGATCTGGCAGAAGGCCAGAAGGTTCGTTGTACCGGCCGCATCCTGGAGGTTCCGGTAGGTCCGGAGCTGATGGGTCGTGTGGTTGACGCCCTGGGTAACCCGATCGACGGCAAAGGCGATCTGGGCACCGAGCTGACCTCCCCGGTCGAGAAGGTGGCACCCGGCGTTATCGCTCGTCAGTCCGTTGACGAGCCGGTCCAGACCGGTCTGAAAGCCATCGACACCATGGTGCCGATCGGTCGCGGCCAGCGTGAGCTGATCATCGGTGACCGTCAGATCGGTAAGACTGCGGTTGCGATCGACGCGATCATCAACCAGAAAGAAACCGGCATCAAGTGTATCTACGTTGCCGTTGGCCAGAAGCAGTCTTCCATCGCCGCCGTTGTGCGCAAGCTGGAAGAGCACGGCGCCATGGACCACACCATCGTGGTTGCCGCCGGTGCCGCTGATCCTGCTTCCATGCAGTTCCTGGCTCCGTACGCCGGTACCTCCATGGGTGAATACTTCCGTGACCGCGGTCAGGACGCCCTGATCATTTACGACGACCTGTCCAAGCAGGCTGTGGCTTACCGCCAGATCTCCCTGCTGCTGCGTCGTCCGCCGGGCCGTGAAGCCTACCCGGGTGACGTGTTCTACCTGCACTCTCGTCTGCTGGAGCGCGCATCCCGCGTTAATGCTGACTACGTGGAGGAGTTCACCAACGGTGAAGTGAAAGGCAAGACCGGTTCCCTGACCGCACTGCCGATCATCGAGACTCAGGCCGGTGACGTTTCCGCATTCGTACCGACCAACGTGATCTCCATCACCGACGGCCAGATCTTCCTGGAAACCAACCTGTTCAACTCCGGTATCCGTCCGGCCATGAACGCCGGTATCTCCGTATCCCGGGTAGGTGGTTCCGCCCAGACCAAGATCATGAAGAAGCTTGGCGGTAACATCCGTCTGGCCCTGGCCCAGTATCGTGAACTGGCCGCTTTCGCCCAGTTTGCTTCCGATCTCGACGAAGCAACCCGTAAGCAGCTTGAGCACGGTCAGCGTGTTACGGAACTCATGAAGCAGAACCAGTACAGCCCGATGTCCGTGGCTGAGATGGGCACGGTTCTGTTTGCAGCCAACGAAGGCTTCCTGGACGACGTTGATGTCGACAAGGTGGTTAAGTTCGAAGCGCAGATGCTCGACTGGATGCGCTCCGAGCAGAAAGACCTCCTCGACAAGATCAACGAGAAAGGCGATTACAACGACGAAATCGCTGCCGGCCTGAAAGCTGCACTTGAGAAATTCAAGACCACTCAGAGCTGGTAAGAAATCGGGCCTGCGGCATCAGTCGCGGGCCGCTTTCGTAGCAACGAGTGTCTAACTTGAGAAGGCAGTGAGTTATGGCCGTCGGCAAAGAAATACGTAACCAGATTTCAAGCATCAAGAGCACGCAGAAAATCACCAGCGCCATGGAAATGGTGGCTGCGAGTAAGATGCGGAAGGCTCAGGAGCGCATGCAGGCGACTCGCCCGTATGCCGACAAGATGCGTCAGGTGATCGGGCACATTGCCAAGGCGAATGCTCAGTACAAGCACCCGTTCATGGTCGAGCGCGACGTCAAGCGCGTGGGCTATATCGTGGTGTCGACTGATCGTGGCCTCTGCGGTGGTCTGAACATCAACCTGTTCAAAGCGCTTGTCCGTGAAATGAAAGCGTGGAAAGAAAAAGGGGTCGAAACCGATCTGTGCGCCATCGGGCAGAAAGGGGCTTCCTTTTTCCGGAGCTACGGCGGCAATGTCGTTGCGGCATTGACCCACCTGGGTGACAGCCCGAGCTCTGAAAAACTCATCGGCAACGTCAAGGTTATGCTGGACGCGTTCTCGGAAGGCAAGATCGACCGCCTGTACGTGGTAAGCAACGAGTTCGTCAACACCATGACCCAGAGCCCGAAGGTGGAGCAGCTTCTGCCCCTGCCTCCGAGCGAAGACGAAGAAGAGATCAAGAACCAGTGGGATTATCTCTACGAGCCCGATGCCAGGCAGATCCTCGATGGCCTTCTGCCACGTTTTATTGAATCCCAGGTATACCAGGGTGTGGTAGAGAATCTGGCATGTGAACAGGCAGCCCGGATGATCGCCATGAAGAGCGCAACTGATAACGCCGGTAGCATTATCGACGAACTTCAGCTGGCTTATAACAAGGCGCGTCAGGCGGCCATCACCCAAGAGATTTCAGAGATTGTGAGTGGTGCGGCTTCGGTCTGATCACCCCACGATCCAACTGGTTTTATTGACTATCAAGATAACGAGGAACCGAGCATGAGTAGCGGACACATCGTTCAGATCATTGGCGCGGTTATCGACGTGGAATTTCCACGTGACTCCGTTCCAGGCGTTTACGACGCACTGCTGCTTGAAGGTGGCGAAACAACTCTGGAAGTCCAGCAGCAGCTGGGTGACGGCATTGTTCGTACCATCGCCATGGGCAGCACCGAGGGCCTGAAGCGTGGCCTGAAAGCAGAAAACACCGGCAAGCCGATCTCTGTACCGGTTGGTACACAGACTCTGGGCCGGATCATGGACGTTCTGGGTCGTCCCATCGACGAGCAGGGCGAAATCGGTGAAGAAGAGCGCTGGGCTATCCACCGCAAGGCACCGGGCTATGCCGACCAGGCAGCGTCTGCCGACCTGCTGGAAACCGGCATCAAGGTTATCGACCTGATCTGCCCGTTCGCCAAGGGTGGTAAGGTTGGCCTGTTCGGTGGTGCCGGTGTAGGCAAGACCGTAAACATGATGGAGCTGATCAACAACATCGCGAAAGAGCACTCCGGTCTCTCCGTATTCGCCGGTGTTGGTGAGCGGACCCGGGAAGGTAACGACTTCTACTATGAAATGAAGGAGTCCAACGTTCTCGATAAGGTAGCGATGGTTTACGGCCAGATGAACGAGCCTCCCGGAAACCGTCTCCGTGTGGCCCTGACCGGTCTCACCATGGCCGAGAAATTCCGTGACGAAGGCCGTGACGTTCTGTTGTTCATCGATAACATCTATCGTTACACCCTGGCCGGTACCGAGGTATCCGCACTGCTGGGCCGTATGCCTTCAGCGGTAGGTTACCAGCCGACTCTGGCCGAGGAGATGGGTCAGCTCCAGGAGCGGATCACCTCCACCAAGACCGGTTCCATCACGTCCATCCAGGCGGTCTACGTACCGGCGGATGACTTGACCGACCCGTCCCCGGCGACCACCTTCTCGCACCTGGATGCGACCGTGGTACTGAGCCGTGACATCGCCTCCAAGGGTATCTACCCGGCGATCGATCCGCTGGATTCCACCTCTCGTCAGTTGGATCCGCTGATCATCGGTCAGGAGCACTATGAAGTGGCTCGTGGCGTGCAGACCAACCTGCAGCGCTACAAGGAACTGAAAGACATCATCGCCATCCTGGGTATGGACGAACTGTCAGAAGAAGACAAGCTGACCGTAGCCCGTGCCCGTAAGATCGAGCGTTTTCTGTCCCAGCCGTTCCACGTTGCTGAGGTATTCACCGGTTCCCCCGGTAAGTACGTGTCTCTGAAGGAGACCATCAGCAGCTTTAAGGGCATCCTCAACGGTGACTATGACGACATGCCTGAGCAGGCGTTCTACATGGTCGGTACCATCGAGGAAGCGGTCGAGAAAGCGAAGGAAATGAAGAGCAAGGGCGAGTAAACTGAAGCCCAAGCCCGAATTTCCGGATCGATCAAAGAGGCAACTGACATGGGTATGACCGTGCATTGTGACGTGGTAAGTGCCGAAACAAAGATCTATTCCGGATTGGTAGAGATGCTGATCGCAGCGGGCTCTGAAGGTGACCTGGGTATTGCCCCGGGTCACACTCCGCTGCTGACCCAGCTGAAGCCTGGTCCCATTCGGATCATCAAGCAGGGCGGTGAAGAAGAAATTCTTTACGTGTCCGGCGGATATCTGGAGGTCCAGCCCAATCTGGTGACTTTGCTGGCAGACACAGCCGTTCGTGCAAAGGATGTGGACGAAGCTGCTGCGCTTGAAGCCCAGAAAGAGGCTGAGAAAGCACTTGCCGACAAGACCGGTGAATTCGAGTATTCCCGTGCCGCTGCGGAACTGGCCGAGGCTGTCGCACAGCTTCGTACCATCCAGCAGCTGCGTAACAAAATGCGCTGAGCATTTTCGTTTCGGGTTTGCCGAACACCAAAGCCGCATCCTGAGCGGCCGGAATACCAGCGCACCGCGTTGGCGCTCCGGCCCTGATGGTTGCGGCTTTTTTATTGATTCAAACAAACATCCCGGGAGCCTGAGTTTTCCATGAGCCCGTTACACGTCGTGATCCTGGCCGCCGGCCAGGGTTCCAGAATGAAGTCCGCACTGCCCAAGGTTCTGCATCCGGTGGCGGGCAAAGCCATGCTGCATCATGTCGTTGATACCGCGAAGCAGCTGGGGGCGGAAAAAATTCACACGGTGATTGGCCATGGCGCGGATCAGGTGCGCGCTTCCCTCGACGATGAGGCGGTGAACTGGGTACTCCAGACCGATCAACTGGGCACCGGCCACGCCGTCGCCCAGGCGTTGCCGGACCTGCCGGATGATGCCCGGGTCCTGGTCCTGTATGGGGATGTCCCGCTGACCCGTCGGGAAACCCTGGAGGCCATGGTCAGCGAGCTGGACGAGCGCGACCTGGCGCTGCTGACGGTAGACATGGACAACCCCCATGGTTACGGCCGCATCGTGCGAAACGATCAGGGCGAGGTTCAGGCCATTGTCGAACAGAAGGATGCCACGGCCGAGCAGCAGGCTATCCGGGAGGTGAATACCGGGATTCTGGCTGTCTCGGCAAAGCACCTGAAAAGCTGGCTGCCGACCCTCTCCAACAGTAATGCCCAGGGGGAATACTACCTGACCGACATCATCGCCATGGCGGTGGAGCACGGGTTGGGTGTCACCGTATCCCAGCCGCTCAATCCTTTCGAGGTCCAGGGTGTGAACAACCGGGTGCAACTGGCGGAACTGGAGCGCTGGTACCAACGCCAACAGGCCGAGCGCCTGATGACCGAAGGCGCCAGCCTGGCCGATCCGGCCCGGGTGGATGTCCGCGGCGAACTCACAATCGGCAATGACCTGTGGATCGATGTAAACGCGGTGTTCGAGGGCAAGGTCAGCCTGGGTAACAACGTGGTTATCGGTCCCAATTGCGTGATCAAGGATGCCACCATCGCCGACGGTGCCGAGATAAAGGCCAACAGCGTGATCGAAGGCGCGGTAGTCGGCGCCAATGCCCAGATCGGCCCGTTCGCCCGCCTGCGGCCGGGTACCGAGCTGGCCGCCAACACCAAGGTGGGCAACTTCGTTGAGACCAAGAAAGCCGTGGTGGGTGAGGGCAGTAAGATCAATCACCTGAGCTACGTGGGTGATGCCTCATTGGGTCGTAATGTTAATGTGGGTGCAGGTACCATCACCTGCAATTATGATGGGGTGAACAAACACCGGACCGTGATCGGTGACGGCGTCTTCGTCGGATCCAATACCTCCCTGGTCGCACCGGTCACCATTGCGGCAGAAGCGACCATCGGTGCCGGCTCCACCATCACCCGGGATGTGGCAGACAGCGAATTGGCCGTGGCCCGTGGCCGTCAGCGCAACATCTCTGGTTGGGAAAAGCCGAAAAAAGCGTAAACGAACGATCAGCGAAACAGGTGACAACAGCATGTGTGGGATTGTAGGAGCGGTTTCCGAACGGGACGTCCAGGGGATTTTGCTGGAAGGACTGCGCCGCCTTGAGTACCGGGGTTATGACTCCGCGGGCATGGCCATCATTGACGGCAAGCATCAGGTCCAGCGTGCCCGGGAAGTCGGCAAGGTCGCAGCCCTGGCCGAGGCCATCGGGGCCAATCCCCTCAGTGGTCACCTGGGCATCGCCCACACCCGCTGGGCCACCCACGGCGAGCCGTCACAGCTCAACGCCCACCCGCACATGTCCGGCGACCGCCTGGCCATTGTCCACAACGGTATCATCGAGAATTACCAGGAGCTGCGTGAGGAACTGAAAGCCGATGGCTTCGAGTTCACCTCCCAGACCGACACCGAAGTGGTCGCCCACCTGATCGAGAAGAACTACCGGGAACTGGGTGAACTGTACGCTGCGGTGAAAGCCGCGATTGCCCGCCTGCGCGGCGCCTATGCCCTGGCGGTCGTCCATGCCGACGAGCCGGGTCACCTGGTGGTGTGCCGGGAAGGGAGCCCGCTGGTGGTGGGCGTCGGCATCGGCGAGAACTTCATCGCCTCGGACCAGCTGGCATTGCTGCCGGTGACCGACCGGTTCATGTTCCTGGAAGAAGGCGACATGGCCGATATCCGCAAGGACCGGATCGAGATCCACGACCGTGAGGGCACCCCGGTCGAGCGTCAGATCACCCGTTTCGAGCACGGCGCCGATTCTGCCGACAAGGGCGAATACCGCCACTTCATGCTCAAGGAAATCTACGAGCAGCCGAAGGTGATCAAGGCCACCATGGAAGGCCGGGTGACCGGTTCACGGGTGCTGGAACAGGCACTGGGTACCGAAGCAGCCCACCTGCTGGACAACGTTCGCCACGTCCAGATCATTGCCTGCGGTACCTCCTACCACGCCGGCATGGTGGCCCGTTACTGGATTGAGGATCTGGCCGGGGTGCCCTGCTCCGTGGAAGTGGCTTCCGAGTTCCGCTACCGCAAGCACGTGATCCAGCCCGATACCCTGTTCCTGTGCATCTCCCAGTCCGGTGAGACCGCCGACACCCTGGCCGCCCTGCGCCAGGCCAAGCACGCCGGTTTCCGGGCCGCGCTGGCGATCTGCAACGTACCGGGCAGCTCCCTGGTGCGGGAATCGGACCTGGTGATCATGACCCAGGCCGGCCCCGAGATCGGTGTGGCCTCGACAAAGGCGTTCACCACCCAGCTGACTGCGTTACTGATCTTCACCCTGGCCCTGGCCCGCCACAACGGCCTCTCCGAGGAGCGGGAAGCGGACATCGTCAAGGCGATCCATCTATTGCCCGGTCAGGTCAGTGATGTCCTGGCCCTGGATGGCGAAATTGCCGAGCTATCGAAGGCCTTCATGGACAAGCACCACAGCCTGTTCCTGGGGCGGGGCTCCCAGTTCCCGGTAGCCCTCGAAGGCGCCCTGAAGCTCAAGGAAATCTCCTACATCCACGCCGAAGCCTACCCGGCCGGCGAGCTCAAGCACGGCCCGCTGGCCCTGGTGGACAGCGAGATGCCGGTGGTCACCGTTGCGCCCAACAATGATCTGGTGGAAAAGCTCAAGTCCAACCTGGAAGAAGTCCGCGCCCGGGGCGGTGAACTGTTCGTATTTGCCGACAAGGCGGCGGACGTGAAGCCGGAGGAAGGCGTCCACGTGATGCAGATTCCCTCCGTACACGAAATCACCGCGCCTATCGTCTACACCGTGCCACTGCAGCTGCTGTCTTACCATGTGGCTGTACTGAAGGGTACCGATGTGGACCAACCGCGGAATCTGGCGAAGAGCGTGACGGTGGAGTAGAGGGTAGGCATTCTTCCAGGAACGGTGTAGGTTGATAATAAAGTTGGTAACAAAATAATAGAGTTGGTAACTTTAGAATAAAGTTGGTAACTGAAGGCTGATGTGTCAGAGTCAGGCTATTTCCTCGGGATTAATAGGGAATGGCCAGCTACAAGCTCGACAAGAAAACCGAAAAATGGATCAATGAAGGGCGCGGTAAAGGTAGGGGTGAACATTACCTTCCGTGGCTCACGGTAAGAGATTTACCCTCCAAGGGACGTTCGCATCGAGTGATGGGACTCCTTACGGGGCGAACCCATCACTTTTTTTCAGATCTAGAACTGGCCGCCTTTTTGTTGCTCGAATGGAATCCCGCTGTTACCGACATTCGTGAGCAATTTCCTCTCCGCATCGAAGACACCATCTCATTGGCTGAGCAAGCCAGCATCCGGCATCCCGACGCAGGCGGATACCACCAGATAATGTCTACCGATCTTGTGGTCGATTTATCTGCGCCAACCGGCCCAGAGAGATTCGCTATCCAGGTAAAAACCTCCTCCGACCTAATGGATCCTCGAACGGTCGAGAAGCTTGAAATTGAACGCCGCTATTGGAGACTAAAAGGCATTCCTTGGTATCTCATGACCGATAAGCAGATGCCTCGGACTGTTATGAAAAACCTTGAGTTTCTGTATTCAGCACGAGCTCAGAGCGAGAGCATGGAAGTTTTGTTTCAAAGCTTACCGACCTATGTCGATGTGCTGACAGAAAACCCGAATACCGGGCTTCCGGAGTTAGGTATGCTGATTGACCAGTCCTATTCGCTTGAGCCGGGCACGTCGCTGGCCCGGCTAAGAGCGCTAGCGGCCTTGAGGGTACTAAAATTTGATATATCCACTCCCTGGACCAAGCTTGTAGCACAAGACCTAAAGTTGGTTGAGGATGTTGCGTTGCTGAGGGCGAATTATGCTGCGAATCAATGACGTCTTCAGGTTGGCTCAGGATCGTTATCGTGTACTGGCACTGACGGGCAAGCATGTTTTCTGGATAAATATTGACTCAGATAAAGCCTGGCCAGAATTGGTTAGAACGGATGAGATTGAAAGGCTGATTTTTAATGAGGAACTGTGTCGAACAGCAGATCCTCATCAGGAACTAGCCTCATTGTCCGTGGAGCACGGGAGTAATGCGCAGATAATTCGGGATCAACGGTATGAGTTAATTGCTCCACTAGTTGCAACTGACGAAATTTATTACCGAGATGGTAGGGGCCAGTTAGTCCAATCTCGTAGTGACGAAACCGGTACGCCGAGGAAAACGCTTTATAAAAACCTTAAGCAGTACTGGCAGCGCGGAGCGATGCCGAACGCACTTTTACCTGACTATCGAAAATCCGGGGGTAAAGGTCAGAAAAAGACATCCAAAAAGAAGTTGGGGCGGCCCCGCAAAATCTCACCGGGAATCGGGATAACCGTTGATGCCTCAATCGAAAAAATGTTTCGCTTGGTAATTGACCATTATTACGTCAATGACAAAGGGAACTCGTTGGCGTACGCCCATCGGCGATTTATCGATATGTTCGAGGCCATCTACCCCGATGTTCGGCCTGAGGATTATCCAACATTGACCCAATTGAGGTACTTCTACCACCGGGAGTATGAAAAAGCGGATCGCATTCGCCTCAGGTCAAATAAGATTTCCTACCAGAAAGATGTCCGGCCATTGATAGGAACCTCCACTGCAGGGGTGCTTGGTCCAGGTTCTAGATATGAAATCGATGCGACAATTGCCGATATTTATCTTTTGTCTGCTGATCGACAAAGAATTATAGGCCGCCCCACTTTGTACGTGGTGGTTGATGTTTTCAGTCGCATGGTGACGGGTTTCTATGTTGGCCTGGAGAATCCATCCTACGTCACGGCCATGAGTGCGCTGGTTACCTCCATGTCAGATAAAACCGAACTTTGTGCCAATTATGGATTGGAGATTACTCCAGAGCAGTGGCCCACCGTTGGGGTTCCAGAAGCGATCCTCGCGGACAGAGGGGAACTACTTGGGCACCAGATAGAATCGCTTGAGAAAGCCTTTGCAGTCCGGATCGAGATTACTCCCCCATACCGAGGAGATGCGAAAGGAATTGTTGAGCGTTATTTCCGCACCCTTCAAGCCGAGTTTAAACCCTTTGCACCTGGCGTGGTCACAGCTACAAAAACGAGAAAGCAAGGCGGAAAAGACTATCGACTGGATGCGACACTCTCTCTTCAGGACTTTACACAGATCATGCTGGCCTCGATCCTTCATCGGAACCAATATGCGGTGTTGTCAAAATACGATCGCGACTCGGATATGCCAAACGACATGGCATTAACCCCTCTCAACATCTGGAATTGGGGCATACAGCATCGAACCGGTCAATTGAAGAATGTATCGGAACTGGCCTTGAAGATTGCTTTGTTGCCGCGTCAAAAAGTTCATCTTTCTGACTTTGGGGTCAGCTGTTTTGGTGCTTATTACACGTCCAAGGAGTTGTTGGCATCTGGGTGGCTCCATCGCAACGGAGACCGCAGAGTCACCGGCCTTCAGGCAGCCTACGATCCCGCAGTGGCTGATCATATTTATCTGTTTCCGAAAAAAGACAGTTCGGAATACTGGGTCTGTTCCCTGACAGATCGCTCGCGTCAGTTTCGCGGCAAGTCTATGTGGGAGTTATGGGCCAGTCAGGAAGAGCAGCGAAAAGCCACCAGTGCCGCCAAAGTGGCAGAGACAACCAGTAAACGAGACCTGGAGAATCTGGTCAGCGACACTATCAAAAACGCTGAACGTTCCCGCCCTGCCGTCAACAAGAAGCAATCCAAAGCCGAAACTGTCAGGGGCATACGGGAGAACCGAAAAAGAGAACGGGATGCTCAAAGAACACAACAAACCAAAGTCCGGCAGCCTGACAGCAGTAAACCTAAATCTGAAGTGACCTACCTACATGGCAAACCGGACGATGGTGCTTTCCCAGATTTCCTGGACGAGCTGTTTGGAGACGATGAATGACCTTACCCTCAGGCATGGTAACTGCCGTGTACCAGGACACGGGAATAACGAAATATCAAGGCAATCCACTGATCGAGGCGCTACCGCCTATTCCCGGACATAAACAGCTCATAGTTGGTCTCAGTGAGACCCTGGATCTTCGGCCTACAGAAATATACCTGGATGGTCAGACAAGGATTCATATAATCGCCCAACTACTGGATGGTTTCTTTCAGCCGCTGGCACGCCATATTGAGCTTGAATCAAAAATATCAATCATGCTGCGTCAGGGATATGTGGGGCGCAACATTGCCACTGGTGATCTCTCCGCTCACCTACAGAACGGATATGAGCGAATCAAGAGCGGAGACCTGAAGGCATTTCGCTTTGATCACGTCGAATCGACTGCGAAAAGCCTGGCATTCATCGGGTGCTCCGGTTCCGGAAAAACCAGTTCGCTCAATCGCATTCTGGCAACCTATCCACAGATGATTCACCACCCGGAGCACAATTTCATCCAGATCGTGTTCCTAAAAATCGATTGCCCTCATGACGGTACTCTCAAGAGTCTGTGTCACAATTTTTTTCGGGAAATCGATTCTATCCTTGGGACAGACTATGTCCGGCGTTACGGCGAGAAGCGCCACGGTGTAGAAGCAATGATCGCGTTAATGTCCCAGTTGGCAAATACCTATGCGATTGGCGTACTGGTCATCGACGAAATACAGCACCTGAACCTCGGACAAGCCGGTGGAGCCGAGAGGATGCTGAACTTC
Source organism: Marinobacter sp. (assembly GCF_046484525.1). Lineage (GTDB taxonomy): Bacteria > Pseudomonadota > Gammaproteobacteria > Pseudomonadales > Oleiphilaceae > Marinobacter. The sequence goes on along the minus strand of NZ_JAWOIS010000043.1, from coordinate 343 downwards.
TTCGTAACTTTGGTTAATGAGATCTCCGTACCGGTAGTAATGGTCGGAACACCAAAGGCGCGACCGGTCTTTGAGACAGACCTGCGATCTGCTCGACGCGGGGCGGGGTTCGGGTCAATATTGTGGGAACCACTGTGCAAACCTGCAGCTGACGAAAACATAGACAGAACCGAATGGGGCGCGTTCACGAAAAAGCTTTGGAAGTACCAGTGGCTAACCAAAGCCAGTGACAACATGACCGATGATCTGAGGGATCTTTGGTTCGATCTGTCTCAGGGAATCATGGATGTCGTTATCAAGCTGTTCGTGCTGTCATGATATTGCAAAGATAGAGACAGGTCAG